>JAFRPL010000034.1 GCA_017429165.1 Clostridia bacterium | reverse complement strand
TAGCCGGGAATCTGATGTGGATGCTCTTACATGTAGATGGCTTCAAATACTCCGAACAACTTGAAAAGTATTATGCGTTGTTCTTGAAGACAGACGATTTTGAGAAAGCCTTCATCAACAATGAATTTCGTATAGCTGTCGTGGAGATCGTGATTAATTCATACAAAGGGATAACAGATAAAGCTGCAACGGCGCTTGAAAGAGCACTTCGCTTGAGTAATCCAAATATTGTGAGCAGGATTCAGGGAATCTTGGATAAACATAGAGTCAAAGACCGTTTGAAAAACACACGCGAGTGCGCTGCATTTTTGAAAACAGTAAAACTTTGAGGGAATTATCAAAGCTGCCCCCTCGACCGTTTCAGAGAGCGGGAACTGCTCTACGAGGGTGGACGAGCAATCAGCGTGAATAGACACCGTTTTATTCACCCTATTGTCCCGTGGCATGTTGAGACGGTTGTTTTATTACGTCGGAAAACACATCAGAATTAAAAGAGGCGCTTTTATGAACGAAAAAAACAAGAACAATAAGAAAAGCAATAATGCATCCGGTCTTGCGATCGGTATGTGTATAGGCGTTGCGATCGGAACCGCAGTCGGGGCTGCTGCAAATAATATGGGCTTGTGGATGCCTGTTGGCCTTTCGACGGGAATGTGTCTCGGATTGGTTTTAGGTCATAAAAGCGATGATAATGACGATGACGAAACGGACGATCAGGAACAGACATAAGAATTCCGGTCAGTTGAGCGAACAGATCAGATGTGAAAAAAAGAAAGAAACAAACCGGCAAACGGCGATTTGCGGAGGAGAACATGAAATACAAAGGAATACTGATCGTTGTTAATGATTGCCGACGCGCTCTGAAGTTTTATCATGATTTGTTCGGGCTGCAGCTTGTGCGTGATAATGACGGTAACATGGAGCTGTCGGGAGGATTGTATTTACAGGAAACCGGATACTGGGAAAAATTCACGGGGAAACGTGTATTATCCAGGAACAACAGCACAGAGCTGTATTTTGAAGAGGCTGATATTGAAGCTTTTGTTGAGAAGCTTGAAAAACTGTATCCGGATATCGAATATGTGAACCGGCTTATGACACACAGCTGGGGACAAAAGGTCGTACGATTCTATGATCCTGACGGCAATCTTATAGAAGTAGGGACGCCTGTCTGACACGGCGGAGATCTGTGATATGACAGAATAAGGTAAAAACGACCGGACAAACCCGAAAGGAAGGTCATGTATGAAATACAGAAAAGACAGATACGGCAAGGAGCTCTCGGTACTGGGATACGGCTGTATGAGATTTGCAAAAAAAGGCGCCTCCATCGATATAGACAAAGCGGAAAAGGAGATCCTGGCGGCGTTTGAATCGGGTGTGAACTACTTCGACACGGCTTATATTTATCCCGGAAGCGAGGCCGCGATAGGCGAGATCTTCGAGAGGAACAACATGCGCGAAAAGATCAATATAGCTACCAAGCTGCCTCAGTATTTGATCCGAAACCGCGCGTCGCTCGACAAATACTTCAACGAGGAGCTTTCGAGACTGCGCACCGATCACGTAGACTATTACCTGATGCACCATCTGACCGACGTCGCGATGTGGGAAAAGCTCAAAGCGGTCGGGATCCTTGACTGGATCGAAGAGAAAAAGAAAGCGGGAGCAATAGGGAACATCGGATTTTCATACCACGGCAACACGGATAACTTTCTGAAGATACTTAACGATTATGACTGGGATTTTTGCCAGATACAGTACAACTATCTTGACGACGTGTCTCAGGCAGGCGCGGACGGGCTGAAAGTCGCGGCGGCGAAAGGGATCCCGGTCGTGATAATGGAACCGCTGCGCGGCGGGAAGCTTGTGAGTATGCTGCCCGATAAGGCGAAGCAGGCCATGAAAGACAGCGGCAGAGAATGGACTCCGGCTGAGTGGGCGTTCCGCTGGCTGTACGATCAGAAGGACGTCACCGTTGTCCTTTCGGGCATGAATTCCTTGGAAATGGTCGAGGAGAACTGCAGGATCGCGTCGGTGGCGGAAACGGGAGAGATGACCGGAGCTGATCGTGCCGTTATTGACAAAGTCAAAACAGCTATCCGCGAAAAAGAGAAGGTCGGATGTACCGGATGCAGGTACTGCATGCCGTGCCCGAAGGGAGTGGACATACCCGGCATCTTCCGCTGCTACAATGCGATGTATATCGAATCAAAGGGGCAGGGGAGATCTCAGTTCATTCAGACTGTAGGTCTCACAAAGGAGCCGGCCTTTGCGACGCAGTGCGTCGGATGCGGAAAATGCGAAAGTCACTGCCCTCAGAATATCCCCATCAGAGAAAAGCTTAAAGAGGCGGACAAGGCGCTCCGTCCGCTTCCGTATAAAATGGGTATAGGCATAGCGAGAAAATTCATGTTCAGAAAGCCGGCGCGTTCGAAAAAAAGCTGACCGGTCTTTGTGTTCCGCTGTCGGGCTTTCACCGTAGAGGATCGTATATCTTCTGCGGCACGCCGACTCTCGCATTTTGAGGAGAAAAGCAAATGGAATATAAAATTGCAGATCTTACAAAAGAAGAAGCCGTATATATCGGCGAAAAGATCAATGAGATCGTGCCGCGCGAGGTGGATGCGGACGAAGAAGAATTCGTGCTCAAAGTCGAGAACGAAAACGGTGAGATCATCGGCGGATGTATAGCCGAAGCATTTGAATTTCACTGGTCGAGGATCTTGCTCGAAACGCTTTGGGTGGATGAACGCTATCGTCACAAGGGGATCGGCTCCATGATCCTCCGCGAGGTAGAGCGGATCGCGAAAGAGAAGGGCTGCCGGGTCGTGACTCTGGGGACCGCCAGCTTCATGGCAAGACCCTTTTACGAAAAACACGGCTACACGGTTTTTACGACGTTGAAAAAGGCAAACGGCTATATCAGTTATTCTCTGGTCAAGTACCTTGACAGGGATGCGCCTGAATACGTTCCGACCGACAACAGCGGCGCCCGGTTCCGGATCTCGTACGGCAATGACGACGACGCGAAGGTGATCGAAAACGGGATCGACACGTACAGCGAAGATTACGAGCCGGAATACGAGAGCGTCGGTTTTTATAAGAAGCTTGCGGACAAAGACGGCAAGTTAATTGCCGGCGTTGTCGCGGACGTGCATAAGGGGGACTATGGCTTTGTCGATGCGCTGTTCACGGAAGCTGCGTTCAGACGTCGTGGTCTTGGCACGGCACTTTTGCGGGAAGTGGAAAAATTCGCAAAGGAAAACGGTACGTCTATGATCCTGACATACGCGGGAGACTGGAACGTCGGCTTTTTCGCAAAGAACGGCTATCTGCTCAGAGGCGAGCTCAAAGACGTTCCCAAAGGACGCGTCTGCTATGAACTTTTCAAAGAGTTATAAGTTTTGCAAAAACGCAAAGAAGAAAACATATGACCGAAGCGGCTTTGAGCAGACAGCGGATCAAGCGGTATCTGCAAAAGCATCGAAAAAAGGAGGAAATGCAACATGAAGCTTTCTGTAATTTTCGAAGAAAAACCCAAAAGATGGGGATTCAGGGGCGATCCGTATTTTTGGGATTACTTAAAAGAAAAAGCCGAAAATATGGATATTATTACTTTGGACGAACTTGAAAACTGGATAAAAGACGAATACTTTTCGCTTTCGGGCAAAGAGTTGACCGATGAATATATGGATTTCGCCGTAATAGAGCAGTTTGCTCACGGAGGTATGAGTTCCGGCGGCGTCGACAACAGCTGGTGGATGGAGGAAGGGATCCCTCTGCTGAAAAGCAGACTGAGCGCGATCTGAACGTTCCGAACTGACATACGGTTTAGAATACTGCGATCCGGCCGTCAACTGCGGCGCGGATCGGAGTTATACAGAGGTTGTACAGATAATGACCAAATGGAACAGATTCAAAGAGATAAGCAAGACTTACGGTGCGATCCTTGAGACGGGCGAAAAAAGCGTGACGCTTACCAGCTCCAAAAGCGGTATGAAGGTCTCGGTATCCGAAGAAGAGTATTTCACGGATGAATTCAAGTTCGTAAAAGACATGGAATACGACGTGGCGTTTTTTACGCAGCACAGGTATTTCGATAAGCTCGCCGATGCCGCGAACTACGTGCGCAGGATAATGGATGACGACGTGATAGCCGTTCAGTTTTACAATGCGTGGGACGAACCCGTTTTCGGCGGCGATATCGACAAAAACGCGTTCGATAAACTCACTTCCACCTATCTTTCGCATCTGTTCGGAATACAGGAAGAGATCGTCTCTCAGTATTCCGTGGATACGCGCAGTTGGTCCGGCGACCGGGATCTTAAAAAGAAAGAGCTGAGATTTATGCCCCGGTGATCGGCATAATCTACTAAAATAAGGTGCAATTATGGCTTCAAGCAAAGAATATCTTGATTTTATACTCGAGCAGCTTTCGGAACTGCCTGAAATTTCGTACCGCGCCATGATGGGCGAATACATTATCTATTACCGCGGCAAGGTCGCGGGCGGAATATACGACGACCGCTTTCTGGTGAAGAATGTCGCTTCCGCATCCGCTCTGATGCCGGATTCACCGCTCGAGATCCCGTACGAAGGCGGAACTCCCATGCTTCTCGTCGACGACGTGGAAAACAGGAAATTCCTGGCAGAGCTGTTCGAAGCGATGTATGACGAACTGCCGCAAAGCAAAAAGAAGGCGAAAAAATGAACGCAGTTGTTTATATACACGGAATGGGAGGCAGTCCGGACGAATCGGCGTTTTACGGTCCGCTGTTCCCGGGGCGCGACGTGATCGGGCTCGATTATAAATCGTTTACTCCATGGGAAGCCGGCGAAGAGATAAGAAAAGCCGTCGTATCGCTCAAAAAGAGTTATACGGAAGTTACGGTTATCGCAAACAGCATAGGCGCGTTCTTTTTGATGCATTCCGGGACGTGCGGGCTGATATCGCGCGCTTATTTCATATCCCCCGTGGTCGATATGGAAAATATGATAAGCGGAATCATGGCGCGCGCGGGCGTGAACGAAAAAGAGCTCGAGCAAAAGGGAGCCATAGAAACCGGCGAAGGCATGCTTTCGTGGGAATACCTTTCTTACGTAAGGGCGCATAAGCCGGTCTGGAACGCGCCGACGTTTATTCTGTACGGCTGCGGCGATTCGCTGGTCGCGCTTGACGGCGTCAAACGGTTTGTCGCGACTCATTACGCCCGTCTTACCGTTATGGAAGGCGGCGAACACTGGTTCCACACAGATGAGCAGATGGAGTTTCTGCGCAGATGGATTATAAGAAACGAAAACGGAGCAAAGGCAATGGAAGCGAGCGGGATAGTTATAAGGAACGAAAAAAAGGAAGAACAAAGGGAAGTGGAGGAGCTCATAAGGGATTCATTCTGGAATGTTTACCGTCCGGGATGTCTCGAGCATTATGTGATACACGTATTGCGGGACGACGCGGCTTTTGTCCCCGAACTGGATCTGGTCATGGAAAAAGACGGCCGGATCATCGGGCAGAATATGTTTATGAAGACCGTTATAGAAAACGACGGCGGCGGAGTCACCGACGTGCTCACAATGGGGCCGATATGTATCGCCAACGACCTCAAACGCAAGGGCTACGGCAAGTTCCTTCTTGACCGTTCGCTCGAACTGGCAGCGGAAATGGGGTTCGGCGCCGTGCTGTTCGAAGGCAATATAAAATTCTACGGCAACTGCGGCTTCGATTACGCGCGCAATTTCGGCATAAGATATCACGATCTGCCCGAAGGCGCCGATTCTTCGTTCTTCTTGTGCAGGGAACTCATCCCCGGTTATTTAAAGGACGTGACCGGCGTTTATCAGACGCCTGAGGGTTACTACGTCGACGAAGACGCGGCGGAAGAGTTCGACAAGAGCTTTGAACCTAAAGAAAAACTGCGCCTGCCCGGTCAGCTTTTCTGATATAATAAAAGAAGGATATATTATGGAATTCGAAACCGAAAGACTCATACTCCGCGCCTGGGCGGATACCGACGCCGAGGAATGCTATAAATACGCAAAGGATCCGCGCGTGGGGTATCCCGCCGGCTGGCCCGCGCACAAAAATATCGAAGACACCGAACGCATCATACGCGACGTGCTTTGCAAACCCGAAACGTACGCGATGGTGCTCAAAGAGACGATGCTACCGGTGGGGTGCATCAGCCTGATGTTCGGCGAACGGACCGATCTCGCCGAAAACGAAAACGAATGCGAACTGGGATACTGGCTCGGCGTTCCGTATTGGGGCAGGGGGATAATGCCCGAAGCGGTCGAAGCGATGCTGCGGCATGCGTTCGAGGATCTGGGCGCGGAAAAGGTCTGGTGCGGCTATTACGAAGGCAACGTCAAATCGCGCCGCGTTCAGGAAAAATGCGGCTTCAGCTACGTCCGCACGACTCCGGAAGTCGACGTACCCCGGCTCGGCGAAAAGCGCACCGGCCACGTCAACTGTATGACCCGTACCGACTGGGAAACGCGCGGCGTGGTGCTTTACAAACGGTTCGGCGCAGAACGGATCGAAGAAGTGAAAGCGATCTACGCGCGCGAAGGGTGGCAGGCGTATCTCGGCGACGACGAAAAGCTTGCGCGGGCGTTCGATAATTCGCTTTACATACTCGGCGCTTTCTGCGGCGGCAGACTCGCGGGGTTCGTCCGCTGCGTGGGCGACGGCGAGCACGTCCTGCTCGTCCAGGACCTTATCGTGGACCGCGCCTTCCGCGGCAGGAATATAGGCAAAACGCTTTTCAGTTCGGTAGCGGCGCGCTTTTCCGGAGCCCGGATGTTCAGCGTGTTCACCGATATCGGCGACGCGCGCGCCTGCGCTTTTTACCGCTCGTTCGGGATGGAACCGATAGACAGCGGAAATATGATAGCGTTTTTCAGAAAACGTTCGTCCTGAACGGACGGCGCGAATATACTGTTATTGCTTGATTCTTTTAAGAAAGGAACGATGCGAAGTGCTTAACGGACTTTACGAGGGTCTTAACCCGGTCGCTGTAACGATAATATCCGTATCCATAATGCTTATCGGCGGCTTTGCGATGACGCGCCTCACGTCGCTGCTCCGGCTGCCGAACGTCACCGCGTATATCATAGTCGGCATTCTTATCGGGCCTTTCGGACTCGATCTGATACCCGAAAACATCATCGCGCACACCGACTTTTTGCCTGATATCGCGCTCGCGTTCATTGCGTTCAGCACGGCGGAATTCTTCCGCTTTTCCACGCTACGCAAGAACGGATTGAAGGTGCTGCTGCTGACGCTGTTCGAATCTATAGCGGCGTCGCTGCTCGTGTTCGTACTGTCGTATCTGATACTGGGGCTGAATATCGCGTTTTCGGTTGTCCTCGCGGCGCTCGCGGCGGCTACCGCGCCGGCTTCCACGCTTATGACGATCCGTCAGACCGGCGCAAAAGGCGAATTTGTCGAAACGCTTCTGCAGGTCGTGGCGCTTGACGATATCGTCGGGCTCGTCGCATACAGCCTTGCAGTTTCGGTCGCGGTCGCAGTTATTTCGGGCGGCGGGTTCAATATAGGCAGCGTGGGACTGCCGCTGCTCGCAAATCTCGGAGCGGTCGCGCTGGGCGCGCTGTTCGGCTTTATTATGAAACTCGTCATCTCGAAGAGCAAATCCAGCGATAACCGGCTCATCATCGCGATCTCGCTGCTGTTCGCGTTCTGCGGCGTGTGTGCGATGATAGAGATATCGCCGCTGCTCGGATGTATGTCGATGGGCACCGTCTACATAAATATGACTGACGACGACAAGCTTTTCAAGCAGATCAACTATTTCAGCCCGCCCATACTGCTGCTTTTCTTCGTGCGCAGCGGGGTGTCTTTCAATTTAGGCGCGCTTTTCAGCGCGGGCGGCAATATAGGCGACACGCCGCTAATAATCATAGGAGTTTTGTATTTCTTCGTGCGTATCTTGGGCAAATATGCCGGCGCGTTTGCGGGCGCAGTCGTGACCAAGCGTTCCGCGCCGATACGCAATTATCTCGGGCTCGCGCTCATCCCGCAGGCCGGCGTGGCGATAGGCCTCGCTTCGCTCGGCGCGCGCGCGCTCGGAGGTGAATCGGGCGTTGCGCTGCAGACCATAATCCTTTCTTCAAGCGTGCTTTACGAACTCGTCGGCCCAGCCTGCGCAAAGCTTTCGCTTTACCTTTCGGGTTCGTATTCCAATAAGATCGAAAACATCGTCCCCGTTGACGAAGCCGAGGCGAAAAGCAAAAACGAAGTTGAACTGCTCATAGAACGTATCAACGTGATAAGAAAAGAGCTTCCTCAGGAAAACCCCGCCGAAAAGGCGTTCACCGAAGCGGCGGAAAACTACGATTTGTATTACCCCAATCAAAGAAAAAGAACAGGTAAAAGAAGGAGATAAATATTATGGATATTATAGGAAAACTGCTCGGTGAATGGTCGCTGCAGCTGAACGTCTGGTCCGTGCTTTTCAGGGTGTGCGTTTCGCTTCTGCTTTCGGCTATGATCGGCTGCGAGCGTTCGAGCAAGCGGCATTCTGCGGGATTAAGGACGTTTATAGTCATATCGCTCGGCACCACTTTTGCGATGCTTATCGACGTATACCTGCGCGAACAGTTCGAGACCGGATGGTTCCTCATTTCTGCGGCGTCGGTCGTGGCGATCGCGCTCATCACCACAAATTCCATTTTGTTCAGCTCGCGCAATCAGATACGCGGACTCACGACTTCCGCCGGACTTTGGGCGGTCGGACTTCTGGGACTTTCCGTCGGCGCCGGGCTTTATACAATCGCGGCGATAGGGTTCTTTTCCGTGCTCATAAGTCTCGCCTGTTTCAACGGATTTGAAAAATATCTCAAAAACCGTTCGAATCATTTCGAAGTACATCTCGAGCTCACCAGCAGCACATACTTGAAGGAATTCATCGCCACCATCCGTAAGCTCGGGCTCATTATCGACGATATAGAATTCAACCCGGCGTACGTCAATTCGGGGCTCAGCGTCTATACCATATCGCTCACCGTAGGCAGCCCCGAGCTCAAAAAGTACAAGACGCACAAAGAGATAATCGAAGCCATTTCTTCCATAGATTACGTTTACGATATCGAGGAGCTGAACGCTTAGGCGTTTGGCTTTTCTTTGCCCGTATTTTGCTTATTTTTTAACAATATGCAAATTTTTGCGCATTCCGTTTACAAACGCTTTCGTTTGTTGTATAATCGCAACGGAGGCGAAAGCATAGCATGAGAAAAAAGTTATCCGTATTTCAGATATCGGCTATCGCCGTGGCTTTGTCGTCATTGCTGCTGTCTGTAATGCGCGTGATAGTCTTGAAAAACAACATAGAGATCAACGAGACCGAGACCGCGGGTCAGAGCGTCGTTTATTTCATATCTCGCAATTCCGAAACGGTCGTGTTCCTGGTCTTTACCTGCTGTTTCTTCGTCGCTTTCGCCGTTTTGGCTTTCGTGCTCGGCAAAAGGGCGAACTCATTCATCTCGTTCGATTCGTCTCCCGCCGTGTTCGCGTCCTCGCTTTGCGGCTTTATGTTCCTTTCTACCGGACTTTATTATTCCTACCAGTATGTGACCGGCAACGGCGAGCTTTCAAAGTTCGTAATATCGCTCGCGATGGTGGCCGCTTCGGCGATGTTTTTGAATATGGCGCTGCAAAAAGAAGGCAAACAGCGCAAAAGCGTGCTTTATCTGCGCTTCGTCGTATGCGGTTACTCTATCCTGCGGCTAATACTCGAATTCATCGAGCAAAACCGCAGACCCACCAACTCCGCCGCCGCGTTCCATATTATAAGTCTCATAGCGTTTATGCTGTTCATAGTGTACGATTCAAAGACCGAATTTACCCAGGCGTCGATGCGGCCGTATCTTGCGTCGGGGTATTCATGCGTACTGTTCATGCTCGTTTATGCGATCCCCAACCTTGCTATAACGCTTTTATACAAACAGATCGATCAGTACATACTTTTTTCCGCCGCCGACATGTCGCTTGCGTTTTATGCGTTTTCACGCGTGTATTCGGTTTGCCGTGTTTGTCAAAAGGACTAATAACAATTGCGCAAAAAGGCATTTTTTGCATATATTTGCAGAAAATGCTTTTTTTATGCACGCATTATTGACTTTTGTATATTCTGTGGTATAATCAACGGTAATAATAAAACGGTCGCACTTTACGGCGCGCCGGTATTCTAAAAGAAGGTGAAAGCGATGAAACGCGTACTTACGATACAAGATATTTCCTGCGTGGGCAAATGCTCGCTGACTGTCGCTTTGCCGATCATTTCGGCAATGGGAGTGGAGACTGCGGTGCTTCCGACTGCCGTGCTTTCCACACACACGCAGTTTTCGGGCTTTACGTTCCGCGACCTTACGGACGATATGATCCCCATAGCTGATCATTGGCAAAAAGAAAACCTGGCATTTGACGCAGTATATACGGGCTATCTCGGGTCCGAAAGGCAAATAGACATAGTCGCCGATATTTTCGACAGATTCGGCGGAGGCGAAACAAAGATCGTCGTCGACCCCGCGATGGCGGATAACGGCGTACTCTACAAAGGCTTCAAACCCGAATTCCCGGCGGCGATGTTCAAGCTCTGCGGCAAAGCGGATATTATTCTGCCCAACCTCACTGAAGCCGCGTTCATGCTCGGTGTGCCGTACCCCGGCGAAAACTACGACGAAACGTATATACGCAAAATGCTGGTCGACCTCACCTCGTCCGGCGCTCGCGTCAGCGTGCTTACCGGCGTCTCGTTCGAAAAAGAAAAGCTCGGCGTTATGGCGTACGATTCCGTCACCGGCGAATATTTCAGCTATTTCGCAGACAGACTGCCCGCGGCTTTCCACGGCACCGGCGACATTTTCGCTTCGGCGTTCACTGGCGCGCTTTCCGGCGGAATGAGCGTGGAAGATTCGCTCAAAGTGGCTGTGGACTATACCGTGGAATGCATAAGAGTCACGCTCGAATCCGGTTCCGAATGCTGGTACGGCGTGGAATTCGAAAAATGCATCCCGTTCCTCGTTAAGCGCATCTCCGGCTGATCTTTTTTTCGCGGCTTGCGCAACACACATAAAAAACTTGCGTTCCTCGACTCAAAACAGTCGGGAACGCTTTTTTGTCCCCGATTTAACGAAGGCGAAAAAGCGGTGCGATTGACAAAGCGTATTATATTCGGTATAATAAAAAAGAAAAAATATATTTAAAAAATGAACCTTTTTGATTTCAGTTTCGTTATATCGTACGGATCCACCCCATAAGGAGTTAAAGATGACCGGTACCGAGCTCGAAAAAATCATTGAAGAATACGGTGGAACGCTGTCGCGTTTTTGCTACGGACTTTGCAAAAACGAGCACGACGCGCAAGATCTTTTTCAGGACACCTGCGAAAAGCTGTTGAAAAGCAAGTTTTCCGCCGGAACTCCAGCACAGACGCGATCGTTTGCGCTTTCCGTGTGCCTTAACGCGTACCGCGACAGGTACCGCGCGCGTAAGCGCGCCGCCGAACAGTTTTCCGGCGCGCTGCCCGACGAGTATTTTGCGCGCATACCCGAAAAGACCGCGGACAAAAGCGAATACGACGCGCTGTACAAAGCGATAGGAAAGCTTTCGTATAAGCACCGGGCGGTCATTGCGCTTTGCTATTTAAAGGATCTTACGATTAAAGACGCCGCTTCCGTGCTTAAAGTCCCCGTTGGCACCGTGAAATTGCGCCTGAACAAGGCAAAACGATTACTGAGAGAGGAAATGTTAAAGAATGAAAAATGAAGACCGTATCGACGAGCTCTTGCGAACAGAAGAGAATATTGAATTTGATAAAACTTTTGTTTTCCGCGCGCCGGACGCAGCCGAAAGCAGCGTAAACGCGCGCCGTACCAAAAGATCGCTCGCGGCGGCTTCTGCAATACTTGCCGTCGTTATCGCCGCGGTTGTTGCGGTGTTCTCGTTCCGCCCGTGGAATAAACGCGTTGGCGATGAGATCGCGGACGAAAGCAGCGGTTCGAGCGTTCAGGTGATAGAAGGGAATGATTCAAGAGATAAAGAAGGGAACGGCGATCCCGGATCCGGTCCCGAATCCGTCGATATAAGCGAGCCTGTATCCGAGCCCGTATCGGAAGAAGAGCAGAGCAAGCCCGACGCGGGCGTATACGTCGAGATCCCCGAATGGTACGCTCCCGGCAATCTTTTCGTAAAGACCGTCACCGTGGAGCCCGTTCAGGCGCTGTCGCCCGCGTTTGTCCCCGCCGTGCAGGCGCAGAACCTTGCGCTCGATCTGGTTTCCGGACCTCGGAACATAGTCGGCAGCCGCTATCTGGATGTCACCGGCCTGCTCGCTTCGAGCGAGCATAAGAATCACGGATGGGTGTTCTATGATACCGAAAAAGGCGAAGTCGTCTGTTACGAATGTATCGTAAAAGAGCTTATCGCCGATTCTATCGGCCCGAACGACGTCATAGCGATAGATAACGTCACCACTTGCGATCTACTGTCTTTTGCGCTCGTCAGCCGCGCTGACAGCACCGTGAAACAAAGGTGGATATACGATTTCCGCACGTCTCAGCTTCGCGAGATGCCGGTGATTTCCGAAAGTCTGGGGACGTTTACGCTTTCTCCCGACCTCTGCCACGCGGCGGTGAACGTTTTCACCGCTTACGACGGCGTGTACGGCGCCGTCAACCCGTACCGTGACGACGTGTATCTTATAGATCTTGAAACGCTGGAATACCACGAAGTTTCCGAAGGCAGAGACACATATGCGATAAGCGCGTTCTCGCCCGACGGCAGAAACCTCCTTGCCGCAATGAAAAACGCGCAAGGGTCCACTTACGGGTTCGAAAACGAAAACTGCATCTTTCTGCTTGTGAACGCATACACCGGAGCTTCGTGCGAATGCGCCGGCAAAGTGCTTTCGTACAAAGACGGCCTGCTCGTTACCTGCTCCGCCGGTGTGTACCGTGTGTACGACCGTGAAAACTGCGTTGAGATCACGCCCGAAGAAGACGTCTTCGCCTGGGATACGCGCAACGGCTCGCTGATTCTCGTGAACGCCCGCAACGGCGAAGAGACCGTTTTGGGGCCCGCTCCCGAAGCGGAGTGCTTGTCTCCTGACGGCTGCTATCTTTTCACTTACACTACCGGCGACGTGTATCTCGAATGCCGCTCGCTCGACGGCGGCTCGTTCCGCGTAGACGTGAGTAAAGAATTTGCCGAAAAGATGACGGATCTGCAGCGGACTCATCATATCTTTTACAAGATAAGCGTAAACGACGCTATGGACGAAGCGCTTATAAGTTACTATGCTACGGAAATACAGATCATTGAAGACGATCCGAAGGTCGACTATTACCATCTGATGTTATCGTCGCTCGTCGATTTGTTCGAGCAATCGTATTCTATAGCCGATATGTACGAAAAACTCGTGCAGACTGCGCCGGACTACGATTATGGGTTTGTGCTTTACAAAGGCTCCGGTTACGTCTATTTGAACTTCGATATATCGCATACGCACAACCGCTCCGAAACCGTAAGCGTTATAGAAGATTACCGCAATAATACGTTCACCGCATTCCGCGATTACGGAAAAAACGGCATTCCGCTTTCCCACACATACGGCGACGCGCGTGTGGTCAAACTTTCGTCGACAGAAGAGCAGACGCTGGCGTTCGTGACGAAAAACAAGATAAAGACCAAAGACGCGGATATGGACTACGCCCTGTTCTTGAAAAACGGTGAGTTCAAAGAGGATAACGTCCCGTACTTGAAAAGTTATATAAGAGAATATGAACCTTACGTGCAGAAAAACGTCAAGGCGGAAGTCGCGGAATCGGCGTATCTTAAGCTTATCGAATGCGTCAACGCGGCTAACGACGCCGAGGGTTACCGTTCGCTTGCATACGTTATAAAAAAATCGGGTCTCTTCAGCAAATACACAGTCAAGTATTTCAGGGATGCACAATACGGGTGGACCGCGCCGTATAAGCTGGTTTACGAAGCGGCGGTCAAAATATGCGGCGGA
This sequence comes from Clostridia bacterium, assembly GCA_017429165.1. GTDB lineage: Bacteria > Bacillota > Clostridia > Oscillospirales > CAG-382 > UBA1206. The sequence goes on along the minus strand of JAFRPL010000034.1, from coordinate 27,856 downwards.
AAATTCAAAAAAAGCGATTCGTTCGTCGTTGACGAAAAGTTCCGCTACGCTTGTATTACTTTGTATTTCAGAGAATGTAACGTGTATATCGACGTAAGACCTCATATTGACGAAAACGGTGTTTTGACCGATTTCGAAATAGGCGCGTTTGATATTTTCGGCAACTGGTAAAGATATCAAATAAACGAGCCCGGGCTCCTTTGTAAGAGCCCGGGCATTTACGTTTATATATGATATGAGGATAAGCGTTTTACTTTACGGCTGCCTCCGGTTCTTCGGAATGTTTGGCGAGGTAAGATTCGACGAGCGTTTTCGGAACGACGAACTTTATGGCGTTAGGGATCACTTCTATTGAGAATTTATTGGTGTAGATCATTTCGCCGTCCACCGATACCGCGAATTTCTCTTCGGGCGATTCGCATTCGATAAGTTTTCCGCGGCGGTAGGTTATGTATTTGGCAAAGCGCGGGTCGTCTAAATGCTCGCCTTTTTCATATGCTTTGACAAGACGCGCGAAAGTGATACGGGATATCGGTCTGAACAGCGATACTTCCGCCAGACCGTCGTTGTTGAGCGACCTTGGCGCACATTTGAACGATCCGCCCACGTGGGTGCCGTTCGCAACGGTGCAGAGCAGCATGACGTCGTTATTCAGCGCCTCGCCGTCCACGGTCACGACGCACTTGCTTTTCATACCCACAACAAGACCTTTGACTATGCCGGTGGTATAGGAATGTTTGCCGCCGATTATCTTTTTGCGCTTGACTTTAGAAATGGTCTCCGCCACCACGCTGTCGAAACCGAAGTTGATTACGTTGATGGAATACCTGTCGCCTATCTTAAGAAGATCGGCGGGGAAGGGTGTGCCTTCTATGCTGTTGGCTATGTTCATAAATTCGGCTTTCGGGCCGTAATACTTCACATAGTCGTTGCCGCTTCCGGTGGGAACGCACGCGACCTCGGCGTTTTCGAATCCGGCGGCGCCGTTGACTACCTCGTTCAGAGTGCCGTCGCCGCCGCAGGCGTAAAATCTGACAGGAAGAGTGTAATTGCTGCAATATTCACGAATATAAGCGCAGGCGTCCATGGGAGAAGTGGTCTCGTAAAACTCGTGATCAAAATCCTGACCGCATTCTTCAATGGCCTGTTTTACGGTTTCGTAATAATTCCTGGATCCCGCGGCCGGGTTTATAATAAAGATGTGTTTCAAGAATGCTTCCTCCGTAATATAAATTACCCGATTATTATAAAACTTATATATTAAAAAAAGATGAACGAATTGTGAAATTATTTTCGTCGCCCGGCGAAGCTTCGACGTAAAAAACAGATCTTTTTTGCGTCAGCCGAAAAAAATGTGCAAAGACCTTTACAATTCGGCAGTAATGTGTTATTATTACAGAAAATGCATAAACATCCACACGGAGGGAATATATGCCTATTACAGAATACCTGGAACGCAACGCGTCTTTGTATCCGAACGAAGTCGCGCTTGTTGAACTGAACCCCGAAGAAAATCGCAGCAAAAAGGTTTGGAAAGATTACAGTCTTATCGAATCCACCGAAGAAAAAGCGTCGCGCAAGCAGCTCACATGGCGTGAATTCGACGAAAAAGCCAACAGATTCGCCAACGTGCTTATCAGACTGGGCTACGGAAGAGGGAGCAAAGTCGCCATATTGCTAATGAACTGTCTCGAATGGCTTCCCATTTATTTCGGAGTGCTCAAAACCGGCGCCATGGTGGTGCCTATGAATTTCCGCTATTCTTCCGAAGAGATACAGTATTGCTTGAAGCTTTCGGAATCCGACGTTCTGCTGTTCGGCCCCGAATTCATCGGCCGCGTCGAAGAGCTTGAAGAAACTTACCAGAGCAACGTCCGTATGATCTATGTGGGCGAAGGGAACTGTCCCACGTTTGCCGACGACTATTACGAAATGGTCAAAGGCGCGAACGACAGGTTTTCCACTGTCGATATGTGCGACGAAGACTACGCCGCAATATACTTTTCTTCCGGTACGACCGGTTTCCCCAAAGCGATCCTCCACAAGCATAAAGCACTCGTCCATTCATGTAAGACCGAACAGGCGCATCACGGTCAGACTCACGACGACGTTTTTCTGTGCATACCTCCGCTTTATCACACCGGCGCAAAAATGCACTGGTTCGGTTCGCTCATAACCGGGTCGCGAGCGGTGCTGCTCAAAGGCACCAAGCCCGACCAGATCCTTTCCGCCGCGGCGGATGAAAAATGCACCATAGTGTGGCTGCTCGTTCCCTGGGCGCAGGATATACTCGCCGCGTTCGACCGGGGCGAACTCAAGCCCGAAGATTACGATCTTTCGCGCTGGCGCCTTATGCACATAGGCGCGCAGCCCGTTCCGCAGAGCCTTATCAAGCGCTGGCTTACATATTTTCCGAACCATCAGTACGACACCAACTACGGGCTTTCCGAATCCATAGGCCCCGGCTGCGTGCATCTGGGCGTGGAAAACGTGAACAAAGTGGGCGCTATAGGCAAAGCCGGGTACGGCTGGCAGACTAAGATCTGCGACGATAACGGCTGCGAAGTCAAGCCGGGCGAAGTCGGCGAGCTTTGCGTCAAAGGCCCGGGCGTGATGGTCTGCTATTACAACGATCCCAAAGCCACCTCCGAGGTGCTCAAAGACGGCTGGCTTTTCACCGGCGATATGGCAAAGACCGACGAAGACGGGTTCATCTATCTTGTCGACCGCAAGAAAGACGTCATCATTACCGGTGGCGAGAACCTTTACCCGGTGCAGATAGAGGATTTCCTTTCTTCTAATCCCAAGATCCTCGACGTTGCAGTCATAGGGCTTCACGACAGCCGGCTTGGCGAGATCGCCGCGGCGATAATAGAGCTCAAACCCGGCGAATACTGCACCGAACAGGACATAAACACGTTTTGCCTGCGCCTGCCGCGCTATAAACGCCCCCGCAAGATCATATTCGCGCACGTGCCGCGCAACCCCACCGGCAAGATCGAAAAGCCGCTGCTCAGACGCAAATACGGTTCCGAATCGCTGATCGACGACGAAAACAAAGCGTAAGCGGCATATAAACATAATAACGGCTGACGTACGATAGTACATCAGCCGTTTTTTCGTTTTCAAAACTTATTTCAGTTCGTAGGCGCGCATGGTGTTTTCCAGAAGCATCGCTATCGTCATCGGGCCGACGCCTCCGGGAACGGGTGTGATATACGCCGCTTTTTCGGCGCAGGAATCGAAATCGCAGTCGCCGCAAAGCTTGCCGTCAACGCGGTTGATACCCACGTCGATCACCGTACAGCCGTCTTTTATCATATCGCCTTTGAGCATTTTCGCTCTGCCTACGGCAACGACGATTATGTCGGCGTTTTTCGTATATTCGGCAATGTCAGGCGTTTTGGAATGGCAGACCGTCACGGTGCCGTTGCGCGCGAGCAGCATATCCGCCACCGGCTTTCCGACAATGTTGCTGCGTCCTATTACGACGCATCTTTTGCCGCTTATTTCAATGCCGTATTCGTCCAGGAGGCGTATGACGCCCGAAGGAGTACAGGGCGTAAACGCCGGTTCGCCGAGCCGTGAAAGACCTACGTTCAGCGGATGGAACGCGTCGGCGTCCTTGGAGGGCAGAATCGCTTTCGTCACTTTCTGCGCGTCTATATGGCGCGGCAGAGGCAGCTGTACGAGTATTCCGTCCACGTTTTCGTCGCAGTTGAACTTATTAATTGCGTCAAGCAGTGTCTCCTCCGAAGTATCAGCAGGAAGAATCACCTGCTCCGAAAGCATACCTACTTCGGCGCACGCCTTCATTTTATTGCGCACGTATACCGCGGAGGCCGGATCGTTTCCCACGAGTATCACGGCAAGGCAGGGAATACGTTTGTTTGCCGCTTTGAGCGATTCTATGCGTTCTTTTATTCCGTTTCTTACTTTCTGCGCTACGGCCTTGCCGTCAATTATCACCGCATTCGCCATTTTCGCCGTCTCCGTTATCGTCGTCATCGTTTTCGTTTTCGCCGTTCATTTCTTTTTCGGCGTCTTCGGACTCGTCATTTATCTCTTCGCAGTTGAATTCCTCGTTCTGAGCAGACGACGGCGCTGAATAGACTTCGCTGTAAGCGCCGAGCTCTTTTTCTTCCTTGTTTGCCTTGACGAGCATTATTATGAGCAGCGCCGTGCAGATCACAAAGCTCGCAAGTCCCACGACCACAAAAAGCTTTTCGCCGAACAGACCGTGCAGACTGTCGGTGCGAAGTATTTCAATAAGTCCTCTTCCGAGCCCGTACCATGCGAAATACTGCAGCACTATCTGCCCGTCTTTTTTCTTGTGCTTGTACGCGTAGGAAATAAGTATGAATCCTATAAGATTCCAAAGCGATTCGTAAAGGAAAGTGGGGTGCGCGACTATCATGTTCCCGGTATGTGTGAGCACGCCGTCGGTATAACGTTTTTCAACGATCGTCATCCTGAACGGCCAGCTTTCGACGTTCGGCGACCAGCCGTAAGCTTCGCCGTTGACGAAATTGCCCCATCTGCCTATGATCTGACCTATCATCATCGCGGGCGCCGCAGCGTCGATCACACGCAGGAAAGGTATCTTTTTGATTTTGCAGTAAACGAGTATGGTGAGCAATCCGAAGATAATCGAACCGTAGACCGCTATACCGCCGTTGCGGATGTTTATAACGTCCCAGAATGTTTCGAATTTATCGGAACTGGTAACGACGTAAGTGATACGCGCGCCGATGATGGCGATGGGGATCGCGAACAGCGCGATATTCAGTATGTCGTTTTCGGGGATCTTGTCGATCTTTACGGTGCGCCTGTAAAAATACAAAAAACCGAGTATGATCCCGACCGTAAGGATGATTCCGTACCACTGGACGTTGATACCGAAAACGGTGAACGCGGTCTCGTTTACGGTGAATTCGAGACCAAAGAGCGGGAATCCTATTGTGTTTGTCGTCATTTTTGATCCTCCTTGGGGAAAATGATGGAAATACATATATTCTCGGGCAGAAAACGTTCACGGAAAAAGTTTTCGGCAAATTCCTTGTCCACCGAAGCGATTGCGGCGGGGTATTCGAAGAAGTCGTCGTTTTCCATATGGAACGATATTACCGAATCCGCAACGCTTTCCGGCGATTCGTAACTGAAAATAAGGTCGCCGTAAATGGCTTTTTTGGTGCGTTCGAAATCGGTCTTTTCAAACCCTTTTTCGGTGTATTCCTTTATTTTCGCACACACGCTTTCTTTGAATCCGTCGGGCGCCATGGATACGCCCGAAACGTTGGCGTAAAAGGCGTTCCTTTCGGTCTGGCATCCGTCGCCGATCGCTTCGAAAAGCCCTTTTTCGTACAGTTCGGAATACAGATCCGAAGATTTGCCGAACAGGAGATTCATTATTATCTCGACCGCGGCGAATTCTTTTATTTCGGCGCTTGTTTTGCCGCTGTCAAGACGTATGCCCATATTGAAGATCGGAGAAGCGACGTCGCCGTATTCGGCGTAACGCGCTTTTACCGGACCTGAAGTAATATTCGGCAAAAGGAACGTCCCGCCCTTGCTTCTTTTTACGGAACGAAGCGCTTTTTCCGTTTGCTCGATTATACGGACTTCGTCGACGCAGCCGCATACGCACGCCACCATCCTGTCCGGGGTGTAGGCGATCTTTCTGCATTTATCAAGCAGTTCGGGCGTGACAGTGCGTATATACTCCACGCTGCCGCACGGATCGGCGCTCAAAGCGCATTTGCCGTACATAAGCTCGAGCATATTCATATGACATCTCCAGCGCGGGTTATCGGCGTACATCATTATTTCCTGGGCAATAATGCCTTTTTCTTTTTCGACCGATTTCTTTGTGTAATGCGCGTTGAAGATCATATCCAGCAAAATGCCGTAATTTTCGTAAAAATTCTCGGTGCACGTAAAGTTGTATACGGTCTTGTCGTTCGCGGTATACGCGTTGGCGCCGGCGCCCAGATTCGCGAACAGTTCAAAAGCGTCGCCTTTTTTGGTCTGGAACATCTTGTGCTCCAGAAAATGCGCGGTCCCTACCGGAAATTCTTCGTTCGTTCCGGCGCAAACGGTGTCGCACGATCCGAAATGCACGCCGATCGCCGCATAAGCGGAGACGACGTCTTTGGGGATAATATAGCACGTGAACCCGTTGTCGAAAATGACGCGGGTATATTTTTCGTCGGTATTATCAAAGCTCTTTCTGGTTATTTGCATTGACGTTGCCTTTCAGAAGATAAACGGTATCGAGAACTGCGTTTGCGGCAATTTCCACCGCGCCGTCGAGAGAAGTCTTTTTTAGCTTTTCGCATTCTTCCTCAAGCGTACTGTAAACTCCGCGCAAGACGTGTGAAAGGTAATACGAGCAAAGCGACGACACGTCGTCCGATTGCGATATCAGCGCGCTGACGCAGTAACTGAGAGCGTTGTTGTATTCGTTTTCGCTTATGCGGCGGTGAGCGATATCGTCTATTTGTTTGAGTATCTCTTTTTGGACTCTTTCGCTGTTTTCGGCGTCTATGCCGGCTGTAATATAAATGACTTTGTTGTGCCTGTCGGGAATACCGCTGCAGTAATAGCAAAGCGAAAGCTTTTCTCTTACATTCATAAACAGTTTCGAGACCGGTGAAAGCGAAAGGATGGCGCCGAACAGCAGAAAATCGTTATAATGCTTACGCTCTAAATCTCCGCCGAGTCGGAACCCCATAACGAGCGTGGACTGCGAAGCGTCTGCTTCTTCCGTGAACGCTCTTACCGTATCTGGCGTGCGGCGGCGAATGACGGAACGCTTGATCTCCGCGCGCAGCATAAAGGGAAGATGATTCTTTATAAGGTCGAGTATCCGGTCCTGACCGGCGTTTCCGGCGTAAATGATGTCCACGGGCGCGTTTTTTACCGTGTTTTCAAAAAACTCGGTAAGTTCGGCCGGAGTAAGACCGCGTACGATATCGGCGCAGTTATAGATCGAGACCGCCGCCGGTTCGCCGGCGCACATCAGCTGAGCTGCGCGGTATGCGGCGTAAGCGGGTTTGTTGTTCTTAAGCGAAGCGATCTGCGCGCACAATGCGACCTTTTCGCGCTCGGTATAATCGCGATCGAACGCACCGTCCTTTAAATACGGTGCGAAAATGAATTCGGAAAGCAGCTTTACCGCGCGTTCAGCTATATCTTCGCCTTCGAACGCAAAACGGTTGCGCATATACGAAAGCATAAATACGAGCGCCAGCTCTCTGCCGCGCTTCTGAAAAGCTATATCTATGGCAGCGCCGTAATTATCCTCGCATTCGCGGCATATGCTCAGTGTGTTGGGGAAGCTCTTTGTGCCGCGCAGCAAGATCTTTGAAACAAGCGTTATGCTTGCAAGATTTCTTTCGTTAAGCGGAATGCGGAAAGAAACATAAAGCGAATCGGTCTTCCCGCGGTCGGTATAAATGTGGGTGTATTTTACTCCTTCATTAAGAGGGACGGGAGAAAAACTCATACAAGTATCCTTTTTGCAGAATCTTTATCTGTATATAAAACAGAATTGCCGTGTCTGCGCAAAACCGTGCAGGGGCAGTATTCGCCGATTTCGCCTTTGAGCATCGTATAGACGGCGTCCGCCTTGGTCGGCGCCGGAACCACGCAAAAGACGTATTCCGGTGCCATCAGCGACGGTATGGTAAGAGTTACCGCGTGAGTCGGCACGAGCGAAAGGGAATCGAAACACCCGTCGTGTACCTGCTGCATACGGCATTTCTCGTCGAGCGTCACGACTTTTACCGCTTTTGAATCGAAAAAGAACGCTTCGTGCGGATCGTTGAACGCGATATGTCCGTTTTCTCCTATTCCCATACACACGATATCCGGCTTTGCCTTACGGAGCGCGCGGGAATAACGCGCGCATTCGGCTTCTATATCCGCTGCGGTGCCTTTTATGTAATTTACCGATTTGAATTTGACCTTGCCGAAAAGCCGGTCGCGCAGGAACTGGCCGAACGCCTGAGGAGCGCGTGGATCCAGACCGACGTACTCGTCCATATGAAAAGCGTTGATGCGTGAAAAATCAACGCTTTTGTCGGCGGTGAGCGACTCCAGAAAATCGTTCTGACTGGGCGCTGCGGCGAAGATCATGCTGATCTCGTCTTTTTCGGCGAGCAGTTTTTTTATAACAGCCGCGCAGTCGGCGGCTGCGGCTTTGCCCATATCGGCACGGTTATCGTAAACTCTGTATTTTAGTTCGCCGACTTTTCCTGTTTTTATTATGCTCATTTATAACACCTTATTTCCTTTAATATAAACGGCGCGCATATTCACGCCGCTGTCGAACACGCAGATATCGGCGTCGAAACCGACTCTCAGCACGCCCTTGCGCGGGATACCGGCGATCCTTGCCGGCGTCATAGTCGCCATTTGCACCGCGTCCGGTACAGTAGCGCCGGCGAGATTGATCATATTCCTTACCAGCCGGTCGGTGGTGGCGATGGAACCGGCGAAACCGGAACGGTCGGGCAGCTTGCCCACTCCGTCTTCTATATCCACTTCGTATCCGTCCTTGAGCGAGCCGATTATCATTTTATCGGAATCGGTTCCTGCACCGCGCAGCGCGTCTGTTATGAGTGCGACGCGCGCCGCGCCGAAATGTCTGTATATGAGCCGCAGCAGCGACGCGGGCAGATGACATCCGTCCGCTATGATCTCGACGTTCAAAGAATCTATCATATATCCGGTCTCTATGATCCCGGGCACGCGGAAACCGCCTTTTCGCACCAGCGAAGACATTCCGCTGTAAAAGTGCGTCAGCAGTGTGTAGCCGTTTTCGCACGCTTCGCAGACGGTGTCGTATTCGGCGTTGGAATGCCCTATCGCCGCGAGTATGCCTTTCGCCGAAAGTATCCGTCCCAGCTGCATGCCTCCGTCGAGCTCCGGCGCAACAGACCAGCGCTTGATTATGCCTTCGCCTTCTTCGAGTATTCTGGTGTAGTGGCACGGATCGGGGCAGCGGATGTAACGCGAATCCTGAGCGCCTTTTTGCGCGTCCGAAAAATACGGACCTTCGAGATGCAGACCGTAAAGGCACGAAAACGGTTTTAGCGATTTGAATTTTCTGAAAGCACTGAACACCGCAAAAAGCTCTTCGTCGCTCGAAGTGAGCGTGGTGGCGAGCATAGTGGTGGTGCCGTGCTCCTGATGTACTTTGGCGATCTTGGAATACATGTCTATGTCGGCGTCCATAAAATCGCCGCCTCCGCCGCCGTGCACATGCAGATCTATAAACCCCGGCGAAATGTAGTTTTCGCCGCAGTCTATCACTTCTGAGCCGCTTTTTCCGCGTGATGAGCCTGCGTAAGTGATTATACCGTTTTCAAACTCGACTTCGCCGCCGTTGATAACGCGCAGCGGAGTCACTATGTTTCCACGTAAAACAGTTTTCATTTTTGCTCCTTTTCCAAAAGGCATACCGCGTGGCAGGCGACGCCTTTCCCCGCGATGCCGAGCCCTTCTTCGGTAGTGGCTTTTATGTTGATGTCCGAAACTTCCGCTCCAAGCGCCTGCGCCAAATTGGCACGCATTGCGTCTATATACGGCGAAAGGCGCGGCTTTTCGGCGACTACTGTGATATCAGCGCAGCACAAAACAAAGCCCTGCTCTTTTATCATGGCGCTGACCTTGCCAAGCAGATATGCGCCGGAAACATCTTTGAATTCGTCGTCGTTATCGGGGAAATGATACCCGATATCGCGCAGTCCGGCGGCGCCGAGCATGGCGTCGCAAAGCGCGTGGCAGACCACGTCGCCGTCTGAATGGGCGATAAGTCCGCACTTATGCGGGATCTCGGTACACCCGAGCATAAGGGATTTATTTGAACCGAATCTGTGAACGTCGTAGCCGTGTCCTATCTTCATCAAAGATCTCCGTGTTCTTTTAAAAAGTATATCGCTTTGGCGATCTTTATATCGTTTGCGTCTGTCAGCTTTATGTTTTCTTCCGAGCATTCTTCGTAAAAGACCATGAATCCGGCGTGCTCCGCGGCGCTCGTGTCGTCGGTGAAGACGATGCCGTTTTTGCGCGCCAGTGCGTCGGAAACGAGCCAGATGCTCTTTTTGAACACCTGCGGCGTCTGTACCGCGATGAGGTTGTCTCTGTTGGGAGTATAGAAACATTTTTCTTCATCGCTGCGGTATTTAACCGTATCTTTTACCTTGGTGCAGGCGCATGAAGCGCCGTGTTCGAACGCGAGCGTTATAAGCTTTTCCGTTTCTTCAATTGTGATGAACGGGCGGGCGCAGTCGTGGATGCAGACGTAATTCGCGTCGGTCGCCGCATTTACGCCGCATTTTACCGAATCCGCGCGCGTCTTTCCGCCGAGCACGAATTTCAACGGCTTTTCGGCTTTGACGAGCGAATCGAACTGTCCCGCTTCGCGCTCGACGACTATTATCTCGTCGACGAGTTTGCATTTGTCAAAAGTCCCTACTACGCGTTCCAGCAAAGTCATTCCGCCGATTTTTATAAGCGGCTTGGCTATGCTGCCCATGCGCGTCCCGCTGCCCGCGGCGACTATCACCGCGGAGACAAAACGTTCAGTCGTCATAGGAATAACCGATCTCGAACGCCTTGAGGTTGAGCTCGGCGAGCTCGGGCTTGGATTTGGGCGCCGAAGCTTTAAGGCACGATACGAAATAGTCTTTTGTGAATAAGCCGGTCTTTTTTATGATGTATCCCAGCATCACCACGTTGGCGAGCTTGGCGAATCCGCTGATGTCTGCGAGCGAAGTGGCGGGGATATATTCGGCGGTGATATCGGTGCGTTCGCATTTGGAATCGATAAGCGAAGAATCGATAAACACTCTGCCGCCTTTTTTTACGCTTTTATAAAACTTTTCGTACGAAGGTTTATTGAATGCGACGAGTATGTCGGGCTCGGTGACGAGAGGCGAACCGACAGGATCGTCTTCTATATTGACCGAGCAATTGCAGGTACCGCCGCGCATTTCGGGTCCGTAAGAGGGAAGCCACGAAACTTCCTTACCGGCGTTCATGCCCGCGCTGACTAGCTGCTTGCCCGCAAAAAGTATACCTTGTCCGCCGAAACCGGCCAAAAGAATGGACGCCATATCATTCCGCCTCCTTGGTAACGTCTTTATAAACTCCCAGAGGATAATGTTCTATCATATTTGCGCGCAGCCATTCGAGCGCTTTTTCGGGAGTGAGTCCCCAGTTGGTGGGGCAGGAAGAAAGCACTTCCACTATCGAAAGCCCCAGTTTTTTCTGCTGTATCTCAAAGGCTTTCTTTATCGCCTTCTTCGCGGCGACGACGTTCTTTACGCAGTCGACCGAAACGCGTTCGGCGTATGCGGTGCCGTCGAGCGTGGCGAGCATTTCGCATATCCTTATTGGGTTACCCTGAATATGTTTGTCGCGGCCGTACGGGGTGGTCGTGGTTACCTGGCCGAGCAGGGTGGTGGGCGCCATCTGACCGCCGGTCATACCGTAGATGGCGTTGTTGATGAATATGATGGTGATGTTTTCGCCGCGGGTGCCTACGTGCACGGTCTCGGCGGTGCCTATGGCGGCAAGATCGCCGTCGCCCTGGTAGGTGAAGACGGTTTTGTCGGGGTTGGCGCGTTTTACGCCGGTGGCGACTGCGGGAGCTCTGCCGTGCGGCGCTTCGATCATATCGCAGTTGAAATAGTTATATGCAAATACCGAACATCCCACGGGAGCGATACCCACGGTCTCGCCCTCTATGCCGAGCTCGTCGATAACTTCGGCGACAAGGCGGTGGACTATGCCGTGCGTGCAGCCGGGGCAGTAATGGAAAGGAACGTCGGTAAGCGCGTGCGGTTTTTTGAATACTACCATGATCAGCCCTCCTTCTTTGCGGATAAGCGCATTATTTCTTCGGTGATCTCTTTGACGGTGGGGATGACGCCGCCCGTTCTGCCACAATGAGTCACGGGAACGCGGCAATCGGTGGCGACTTTGACGTCGTTGACCATCTGACCCATATTCATTTCCACCGAAACGAAACGCTTGACTTTGTGCGAAAGCTTTTCGAGCTCTTTCGCGGGGAACGGATAAAGCGTTATGCAGCGGAAAAGTCCCGCTTTTACGCCCATGGCGCGCGCCTCTTTGACCGCTGATTTCGCTATGCGTGCGGTGATACCGTAAGCGACTATGACGATATCGGCGTCGTCGCACATATATTCTTCGTACATGACTTCGTTCTTTTCGACTTCTTCGTAACGTTTGAAGCGCTCTTTGACGATATCTTCAAGAACGTTGGGCTGTATATACAAACTGTTTATAATATTGTGTTCGCGTTTGTTACCGTGACCGCAGCACGCCCAGGTCTTTTCGGGCAGTTCGCGCGGAGTACGTTCTTCAAAGTCGACCGGCTCCATCATTTGCCCCAGCGCGCCGTCGGCGAGTATCATCGCGGGCATACGGTACTGGTCGGCAAGGTCGAACGCGAGTCCGGTGAGCGACGCCATTTCCTGTACGGACGCGGGCGCGAGTACTATAAGGTGAAGGTCGCCGTGGCCGGGCGCTTTTGTCGCCTGGTTATAATCGGACTGCGCCGGCTGTATGCCGCCCAGACCTGGTCCGCCTCGCTGTACGTTGACTATGACGCAGGGCAGATCGGAACCCGCTATGTAAGATATCCCTTCGGATTTGAGCGATATCCCGGGGGAGGAAGAAGAGGTTATTGCGCGCGCGCCTGAAGCGGTGGCTCCCAGCACCATATTGATGGCGGCAATCTCGCTTTCCGCCTGCAGGCATAGGCCGCCGCGTTTGGGCATCTGCTTTGCCATATATTCCGAAAGTTCGGTCTGCGGAGTGATCGGGTAACCGAAAAACAGCTTGCAGCCGGCGCGAATGGCGGCTTCGGCTATCGCTTCGTTACCTTTCATAAGCATCTTGGACATTATTCTACCCCCTTTTCTACGGTTATGACGACATCGGGACACATAGTGGCGCACATGGCGCAGGCAAGGCATTGGTCCTGCTCTCTGACCGTCGCAGGGTGATACCCTTTTTCGTTGATCTGTTCTTTGTCAAGGAAGATTATGTGCCTGGGACAAGCCAGCACGCACAATCCGCAGCCCTTGCAAAGATTTTTGTCAAAAGTTACACGGTTCATTGCAATATACCTTTCTTTTATGTAAATTTCAAAACAGCTTTTTAGTGATGTCCTCGATCACGGTACAGCCGGGGAAAGCGTTCTTTTCGAACGCGGTCGTCATAACGAGCGGCACACCGGATTCTTTTGCGAACTCTTCCGCTTTTTTCTGCGCGGCAAACACCACGCTTCTGTCTGTCTCGGCGCCTAGATTGGAATTGTTTATAATGCCCGAAAATTTCAGACCGGAAGCGGCTTCTATTGCGCGAAGGGAATAGAGAGAGTATTCGGTATTCGCGTTCTCGGGGCGGAACGCGTTGAAAACGTAATACATATCGTAGCCGATACTTTCATACCTTTCGGCAAAGCCCCTGAGTACGGCAGCTCCTTCCTCGTCGCCGCCGACGTCGGTCACCGAACGGCAGTCGGTGGTGAATATGAGCGGGAACGAGGGCGGAAGCGACGGGATGTCGACGTTGGTGTTGGCAAACTGCGGCAGCAATACGTTGACGCCGCGTCTGCGCAACTCCTCGGCGTTATCGGCGGTGCGGAAATACGGGTTGACAGTATCGAGGTCGGCGATGCAAACGTTCTTGAACATGTCTGCGGCGCCAAGCGCCAGGTTGACTGCTATATTGGTCTTGCCGGTTCCGAAGTGACCGCAGATAATTGCCGCTTTGTGTTTGAAAAGTTCAGTTATCATACGCGCGTATAATGTCGCCCGGTCGTGCGCCGGGTATCTTTATAAAGAATTCCTGTTTGGGGCGGGGAGTGGAGTCGATTGGCTTCATATCCTCGTCGTAGATCTCATCAATATCAATTACTCTGCCCGTGCTGCCGGGTGTGAGCAGTTCGGCCTTGCTGTGTGAATACATCTTGTTCTTTTGAAAACATTTTGCTAGCGAATTTGTTTCATCGTATGACGTCACATAGCAGTAGAACGGTTTGTCGCAGATATATCCCGGTTCAGTGACCGTGACCGGCTTTTCCGCCGGATCGTCGTAGAAAAAGCCCGTATAATATTCGCGATGGCTCACGCCTTCCACTTCGGCGAGCAGCGCCTTGTCGAACGGCTTGCCGGCGATATGGTCTTTAAGCGCGCATTTATACGCGTTGGTCACGCACGCGGCGTAATACGCTGATTTCATTCTGCCTTCTATCTTGAAGCTGTCGAGTCCGCAGGAGCAGAGGTCGTCCATATGCTCGATCATACAAAGGTCTTTGCTCGAAAACACGTATGTGCCTTCCGAAAACTGCTCGGCGGTTATGAGCTCGTCCGGCCGTTTTTCCTCGCGCAGATAATACTTCCACCTGCAGGGCTGCGCGCACCTGCCTTCGTTGGCGTTCCTGCCGGTGAAGTGATTCGAAAGCAGACATCTGCCGGAATACGAAATACACATCGCTCCGTGGACGAACGCTTCGAGTTCAAGCTCCGGCGGCGTATTTTTGCGTATCGCCCGTATCGCGTCTATGGTCAGCTCACGTGCGAGGACAATACGTTTTACGCCGTTTTCGTACCAGAACCGGCATCCTTCGGCGTTCACCGTAGACGCTTGGGTGGAAAGATGTATCGCCGGTCCCGGAAAACGTTCCTTAACGATCCGCATCACGCCGGGATCGCTGATGATGAATGCGTCCGGCACGCACGCGGATATGCTTTCCAACAGTTCAGGAAGCTCACCGATCTTGAGTTCCGACGGCATCGTGTTGAGCGTGAGATAAACTTTTGCGCCGTGCGAATGCGCATATTCGATGCCCTCCGAAAGCTCTTCGGGAGTGAAATTATCCGAAGCGGCGCGCATACCGAAATCGCGCAGCGCACAGTAAACGGCGTCGGCGCCGTAATCGACCGCAAAACGCAGTTTTTCCGGGTTTCCGGCCGGGGACAGGATCTCGGGCTCATTCTTTCTCATTTGCTTCGTTATCCTTTTTGACCTGTCTGACGTTTTCATTGTGCTCGCTCAGCGTTTCGGCGTAATAAGTCTTGCCGGCTTTGTTGGAGACGAAAAAGTAAGCGTTTATAGCGGTGTCGTCGTCTCTCATCGGCATATCGGGGTAGATCGCCGCCGATATGGCGTCGAACCCGGGATTGCAGATCGCTCCCGGAGGAAGCCCTTCGTAGAGTCGCGTGTTATACGGGTCGTCGATAACCAGCTGCTCCGAAGTCAGGTCTTCGTTCCTGGCTTCGCCGTGCAGCATCAATGCGTACTGGACTGTCGCGTCGGATTCGAGACGCGGGAAAGTGCTCGGATGGCTGAGACGGTTGCGGAAAACATATGAGATATACTCAAAATCTATTTCGAGTTTTGCTTCGCTCTGGATCATTGAAGCCAGCGTTATGATCTCGTCAAACGTCAGCCCGGTCTTTTCGATCTCTTCCTTGAAAGTGGATTCGTAATAGATCCAGAATTTGTTATTGAAGTTGTTGAGCATCTTGTTGATGATCAGATACTCTGCCGAATCTTTGTAGAAATAATACGTGTCGGGGTAGAGATATCCTTCGAGCCGATAAACCCGATCCGACGAATAGCCGATCTTTTCGAGCTCTTTTACGAACTCGTGCTGGTAAGGATATTCGTTGATGGCTTCTATGAATTTTTCACGGGTCCCTATGCCCTGAGAAGTCAAAAGATCGATTATCTGGTCCACGGTATAACCTTCGGGAATGGTGATCGATACTTCTTCGAGATTCCGTTTCACTTCCGTGAGCTCCGAAATGATCTGGCTGTAGTTCATCTTGCTGTTGAAAGTGTGCTCTCCCGTCAGGAACGAATTCTCGTCGCACCCTTTGTATATGAGGAAGAGATTGAACGCCCAGTCGTAATTGATTATGCCGTTCTTTTCAAGCAAAAAGCTCAGCTCTCTGCGGGTGATGTTTTCGGGGACCGTAACGGTCACTTCGCGGTCCGATTTGACAAAAGCCATAACATCGTTGCCGACGGCGATTATATAGTACGAAAGGAACGCCGAAATCGCGAGCACAATGAGTATATACACGCCCGCTTTGAGCAAAAAGCCGCTGTTCCATATAAACGATCCCACCTTTTTGACGACGCGTTTATGCCACGGCGCCTCGGGCTCGTCTTCGCCGGATTGCGCGGGCTGTTCCGACGTCGCTCCTTCGGGGGCGGTTCCTTCCGCGCCTTCGCGGTTGAACTCGGCGAGCTCGGAAGGGGCCTCGTCGGAAAGATGGTTGTCGATATTCAGTTCCTGCGTTCTGCCTATGCTGTCGAGCGCGCTCACGTTGGTGAAATGCATGGTCAGAGGCGCGTCCGTCTCGTCCGGTTCGAGAGCGGACGGCTTTTCACCCGTGACTTCCGGGAGCAGCAGATCGTCGGGCAGGGAAGGGGACTCTGGCAGCTCGGGCTCGGTCGTCCCGGGCTTCTTTTCGGCGCTCGCCCTGCTTTCTATCGACGCTATATAATCGTCAAGCAGATTATTCAGTTCTTCTGACGAAAGTTCCTTGTTTTTATCGTTTTCGCTCATTACGGCTCCTTAAAAAAGAATAATGATAAGCACGAATACAAGCACCAGCCCGAAAAAGCCGGGAGAAAGGTAAACGGGCGCGATATTGTCTATGCTTCTTTCCTTGGGACGTTGTTCGTTGTTGTCGGCACGGCGGTAGAATATGCGTTCAGCGATTGCGACGACGAACACCGTGGAAATGATGAACAGCGTTGCGATTATGAACAGCATAAAGAATTTGCCGCTTTTTTGTACGCTTACGCGCATGAATGAATCGCTTAAATATATGCTGAGTACGTTGCTTATAAAATGGATCGCTATGGAAACGAATACGGATTTCGTGACCGCGACGGTCATCCCGAGCACAAGGCCCGAAAAGAAATACAGCGGGAACGCTTCCACCGAAAAATGTATCATCGCAAAGCAGATCGCCGAAAACACCACGGCGTTGAACGTTCCGTATATCTTGTATTCCGCAAGTATCAGCCCGCGGAAGAATATCTCCTCGCATACCGCGGGGACAAGCGCGACGGCTATTATTATAAGCACGGGCGAAACTCCGCTTATGGAAGTGAGATCCGAAACTATGTGATCGACGCCGGTCGGCTGGAACGAAGAAGATATGTAATAAATGTATTTGATAAGCAAGTTGCCGGCGAGCAGCATAAACGCCGAAACGAACACGAACAGTATGTTGCCGCGGCCTACCGGGGATATCATAAATGGGGTGTTTAGCTTTCTGCCTTTAAAGAAATAATAAACTATGCAAGGGAGTATATATACTATTATCTGGACCACCGAAAAACGCAGCAGCTTTTCGGTGACCGTGATCTCGGGGTCGCCCGACGAAACGAGCAGCTTGCCGCTCACCGTGAGCAATAGTAACAAGACCGCCGCAAGGAACGGAACAAATATAGGTGTTAGCGTAAAAACTTTGCCTTTTTTGTTCAATTCTTTTTCTCCTTCGTTTAGTTATATTGTACCCCTTTTTTTAGCTGTGCGGCGGTTTCGTTTCCGAAAAACAGGTCGGTCAGAGCAAAAGCGAACTCAAACGCGGCTCCCATGCCTTTGGCGGTGATTATCCTGCCGTCGCGGCATACTGCGGTATCGACGACAGTCGCGCCGTCGAGCGTGTTTTCAAATCCCGGAAAACACACCGCCTTTTTGCCTTTGAGCAGCCCGAGTCCGCCGAGCACGGAAGGGGCGGCGCAGATAGCGGCGATTACTCCGCCTTTGGAGTCTGCTTCGAGCAGCATCGCCGAAAGCTTAGCGCACGCTTTGAGGTTCAGCGTTCCCGGCATACCTCCGGGCAGAACGATGCAGTCGGGTATCGACGGTCCGATCCCATCGATAACGGCGTCGGCTTCGACGGCAAGTCCGTGGGCTCCGGTCACGCGTTTTGACGCGCTGACGGAAACGAGTTTTACTTCCGCTCCCGCACGTTTGAGCACGTCCCAGGGAACGAGCGCCTCGGTCTCTTCAAACCCGTCGGCGAGCATAACGTATACTTTCATATAACCTCACACCTTCTATGCTTATTCATGTTACAGTATAGCATCTAATATATGAAAAATCAATATTTAAATATTAAAATATAATAGCGCGCAAGTCTTTTTTATTGTTCAAAAGATGTAAATTAATCAAATTCTTTTCTTAAGTCAACGGCGTCGAGTTGATTATTGACAAACGGCGCCGAATGTTTTATACTGTTTGCGCGGAGGTGTTTATATGAAAAGAACTGTGGCTTTATTTACCGCGCTGCTCATGCTTGCGTTGTGCGTCCCCCGCGTTTTTGCGCGCGAGGAGGACGAAAAACGGCCGTGCCGCGGAGTGGTACGCCTTTCTTATGAATTTGAACGCGAAACCGAACTTGAAATAAACGGAATACGCTTTGCGCAGGCAGACGTTTCGGAAAATTGTGCCACGGTGCGCGTAACTGCTTCGGGCGTGGATTATTCATGCGGCGTTTTCGTGAACGGTACGATGATCGGTTCTTTTGTTTCGAGCGTCGATCTGGCGGTCCCGGGCGCCCTGCTTGTCGACGGGACAAACGAGATCACGTTCAGACCCGAGACAGGCAGCGGTTATTATAACCCCGATATGGTATACGGCAAATTCAACGAAGACGACTTGGAACTGTTGAGCTTTGAGCTTCTCGCCGCAGACGGCAGTAAAGTTGCATTCGATTTCGTCAAATATATGCCGGTCTCCGGCAGTGCCGGCGTTAAGGCGGCTCCCGAGGAATACAACGGCAAGCCCGTAAAAATCGGCGACGGCTGGTCACAGGAAACCTATCTGGGCGGCAATACGCCCGACGTCCCCGTTATGGTCGGCATGCTTTTCGAAAGCGGTTTCAACAGCGGAAAGAACATATACGAAATCGATACGACCAAGTTTCCCGAAGGCGAAAACACGATAAGGTTTTACGTCCCCGAGACCGGCGAATATCTCGACCGGACCGATACCATTATAGTCAATAATCAGGCGCCGCGCGCGGAACTTTCTTTCGCCGGCAGGGAATACCTTACGCCAGGCGACGATCTGACGATCACGTTTACCGACAGCGTTTCGGGCTTTTCCAGAGCGTACGTCATGCTCGACGATAAAAAGGTCTACACCGCATACAAGGCAGGCGAATACGATCTTTCCGCCGCAAAAATAAGCGACGGCAGACATACTCTGTGCGTTTATACAAAAGACAAGCTCGGCAACGAAGGTTATGCGTACACGTTCTTTGATTACGCTTCAAATGCGCCCGCTTCGCCGTTGTATGAAAACGGATCGCTGAGCGGAGAAGGAGATATCTACGGCGCCAGACTTATAAAGAACATAAATCTGTATCTGGGCGGAAACGCGGATTGCAGCGACGCGCTCGGCTGCACCGATGAAAAACTCGCGGCGTTGGAAGCTATGGACGACGGTTTTTCGCCGTATCAGTCGTTTCTTATCGATCTCGAAGGCGTGGATACTGATACCGTATATATCAACTGCACGTCGCAGACGGGCAACGGCGGCAAATACGCGGTACTCGCGTGGAATTACGCGGCGAACGAATGGGAAAAAATCGCCGTGTCCGCAAGCGGGATCGCAGTCACCGCACCGCTCCGGCTGAGGGAAAGCGGATTCGTGAGCGATAACAAAGCGCGCGTCCGCATAGCGCCCGAACTTATAGGCAACGGAAGCGACACTTTCCTCTGGCACACCGATACGCAGTACTATTCTGCTTTCGACGATCTCAATTTCCTTTATCAAAGCATTTCCGAATACACCGTTGAACAGTACAAAGCCGGTAATATCGCATACGCGCTTTACACCGGCGACTTCGTCGACGACACGCACACCAGGGAAGAAGCCGAAAAAGAATATGCCGTCGCCGATAAGATGCAGAAGATAATCGACGACGCCGGAGTCCCCAACGGGGTGCTGGCGGGGAACCACGACGTTGAACACGATAAGCTGAATTACGAGTATTATCATAAGTATTTTCCGACTTCGCGCTACAGTTCACAGGAATGCTTCGGCGGCGCTATAAATCAGAACGAATGCCATTATGATCTCATTTCGCTCGGCGGTTACGATTTCGTCATCCTTTGCTTCGGTTACGGCAAAAACGCCGATCCCGACACCGTCGCATGGGCGAACGCCGTGCTCAAAGCGTACCCGAACCGCAACGCCATACTCGCCACGCACGAGTATATGAACGCGCAGGGGATGCTGCTCAGCGACAAGGCGCGGACTATGCTCAATGAGATAGCCATTCCCAA
Source organism: Clostridia bacterium (assembly GCA_017429165.1). Taxonomy (GTDB): domain Bacteria; phylum Bacillota; class Clostridia; order Oscillospirales; family CAG-382; genus UBA1206. The sequence goes on along the minus strand of JAFRPL010000034.1, from coordinate 7,495 downwards.
TGAAAACGTCAAGATGATACTCTGCGGCCATTCCGAAGGCGCGTGCAGTCAATGGCGCGAAGTCCCCGGCACCGACAGGAAGATACTTGAAATACTGCACGATTACCAGTTCGCAGAGCTGAATCGCGGTCCTCAGCACATAATCAACAACTGCACTTGCGACGGCGAAGGATTCGTGCGTCTGCTGACCGTGACAACCTCCGGCCAGCTCGTTTTCAGGACATATTCGCCATATTACGATATAGATAACTACTACGCGCAATATATAGACAACAACGTCTATCAGCTCGACCTCATATCCAATACGCAGACGGTAAGAACGAGCGCGTTCCGCGCGGCGTACGGCGCCGAAAAGACAGATATCGCCGAAGGATACGACGTTTGCTTTGCCGTATCTGAAAACGTTTATTCGGATTTCACGCTGCTCAATGACGACTTTGCGAACAATTCATATAAAACGGCCGCAAACCCGGATCAAACCGTCACGACGCCTTACGACAATACATACGGCGAGATCTGGTACGCCGGCTGCGAACCCACCTTGTTCATAGGATCGAACGGCGACGCACCTTCTGCCGACGTGGCGGAAAAAGCGGTCGACCTTATTCCGCCGAGCGCTTCGGCTCTTACGCGCACAAGCGGAACGAGCACTTTTGCTGCGTCGATCGATGAAAACCGCGCGCTTCATCTTATGCCCACTACGAACGAGTACAACTGGGTGACCGTGGTGTGGAAACCCGAAAACGCAAATATCAGCGAATATCCGTATCTGTATTTTTCGGTGAGCGTTCCTTACGCCGTGAAATGGGGGATGTGCCTGAACACTTCTTCCGGTAAGAGATTGCATTTCGCGCTCGATCTGTACGAAAAGTTTGGTTACAAGGACTATTCGATGCCTTCGGATCTGTACGGAAGTATGTACGGATATCTCGATCTTTCAAAGCTCATCCCCGCCGGCGACACTTTACGCCAGGTCAATTTCACCGCCGCCGTGCAGTTCGAGGACGTGACGTTCAATTACGTCTTCCTGGGCAAACCGAAAGGGAATTCGCTCACATTCGTGTCCGGCGACGCGGTGCGCAGATACGATGCGGCGACAAACGCCGATTTCGATTCGCCCGGCGAACCGTATATCGCCGGAAAACGTTTCGTATGCTGGGCGGATGAAGACGGCAACGAAGTGAGTTTCCCAATAAAACCGTCAAAAGATCAGACGTTCACCGCCGTGTACGAGGACGTCCCCGAATACGTTCCCGAGTGCAGGTATTACACCGAAGAACTCCCGATGGCTGAGGTGATCCCGTCCGGTGAAGCTGAAGAGAATTCCGCAAGCGACGGCGGATCGGGCGGTGTAAACGCGGTCACGATCGCTTTGATCGCAGGCGCCGCGCTTGTTGTGTGTTTGATCGCCGCCGTGCTTATTGTGAAAAAGAAAAAGCAAAAAGCCAAATAAAATAAGCAAATCCCGGCGCCTGTTTGCCCGACCGTGATAAGGCAGTAATTTGAAAACGTTTAAAAACAACTGAATTAGCGCGGTAAAGGCAAGAAAACACCGAGACTACATCAAATGTAATCTCGGCGTTTTCTTGTTTGTAAAGAGAACGATACAGTCCCTTATATACCCGAAAAAAGCCACCACATATTATACCCATGCATCCTTGCATCCTTAAGTGGAAATCTCGCGTTTTCTCGGTTTTTCTCTCTTTTCCTTCAATTATCTCAAAAATCAAGGATGCAAAACGAGCCCCGATTTTTGCAACCTTGCATTCTTGAAAATCTTATCCGCACATTCGACGAACATCGCCCACTCTGCTACAATGTGGGCAAAGGAGGCGATATGCTTATGAAAGATGAATTTATCAGCAAGGTCGGGTTTTACGGTCAGATGTACTACCGGTATCTGAAAGAAACGAGACCGTCGACGATCAACGTGATGCGGCTGAAGGGCACGCTGAGGTCGTATCTCGAAGAGGTCAACGCGAACGCAGAGGAGATGCTTGCCCGGCTTGAAACCGAAATGGCAAAGAGCGAGGGCGTGACCGAAGTGCTCAAGCGGCGGGATCAAATGGAATGGGTGGCTCGGAAGAATAACATCCGCGCTCGTGCGATGGAGATCGTACAGGCGGAGGTGATCTATGTATGACATTGCTTGAAAACTTGTGGTACGGCAACATCGATCCGCACGAGACGATTCTGACCGACAGCAAGCGGTACAAGCATCTGCTTTCTCTGATGGGCAGGAATCGGGACGAACTGAACGAAACGCTGAACGACAAGCAGCAGGAAACGCTTGAAAAATACGACGAGGCGATGAACGAAATGCACTCGCTTGCCGAAGTCGAGGCGTTCTCCTACGGCTTCCGTCTCGGCGTCCGGCTGATGATCGAGGCGGGTGTAACGCTCGCAAAAGAAACTACATAACGCACAGCGGCAGGATAGCTCCCTCCGCTTTTTCGCACGGATTTCTCAATAAGAATATTGAAATCGTACATTTTGTTGGACATCTGTTGGACAGAGCGGATTATAATGTATAAATAATAGGCTGGTTCTGCATTGAAGATGCGGCGCGCCTGTGAATTATAGAGAGGAAGATTCAAATGGAAAAATACTTTATTTTCGGCGCGGTCGCCGCGCTCATTATCGGGTTTGTGATCTATACCGTGATCCGAAACCGTAAGATCCGCAAAAACGGCGTAGAGGCAGACGCCGTCGTGTCGCGGATCGAAGAGGAGCAAACCGTCTCTTCCGAGGACGGTGTGGAATATACCTACACCCACTACGTGACCTATCGGAATCCGCAGGGAGAAACGGTGGAAGCCAAGCTGGATCACGCGCCCGGGCGCATCCGGGTGGGCGATACGGTGAGGATCAAATACCTTCCCGAAAAACCGCATTTTGCCGTTCTGGTGAAGTAAACAAGTCCGCAATTTCATTGTAAATCATTTAAAAGGAGTACATATATGAAAAAAATGAAGCAAATCCTCGCGCTCATGCTCACGGTGCTGATGCTGGTACCCGCTCTTGCGGCGTGCAAACAGAACACCGATGAGACGGAAAACGAGGCAACCATCACCGCCACTCCGGTTAAATTCAGCAAGAGCGGCAGCTATACCACGACGATCAGTTCGGATAAAATCAAACTTGACGGACTGACGCCAGACAACGTTGAAGTTCGGTATTTGGATCCGAACGACGCCCCGACGGATGAAATCAAAGAACCGACCCCAGAGAAGTTGTTTCCTTTGATGGCTGCGGTGGACAGCGTCAAAGCCAACGCGAACGGCGGCTATGACGTCAGTTTCACCGATAAGTACGCCACGGATTTTTCCACAGATTGTTATTGCATATCGCTCAAAAATATCAACGCTTGCGTGTACGTTGACGTGGATTTTCCTGAGATCGCGCTGACGCCCGACGTGGATAGCGTTTACTTCGGCACCGAGCGGTTCCGCGTTGCGCTTGAAATCAGCGGCGCGGAGTTTGAAGACGGACTGAGCGAGGAAGATCTCTTCTTCGATAACGCTTTTGCCAAGATCGACTGCGAGATCGTTTCCAAGAGCAGCCGCAACCTGACGCTTGAAATCAGCGGCGCGTTTACAAAAAACGAAGCCGATGCTTATCAATGGGGCGTCGTCGGCGTTAAATCCTCGGGCATCAAAAACGGCTATGCCGACGTGTCCGCCAAAATCAACGTCAAAATGGACTATGCCGGTTTTGATCATTCGTCCCTTTCTTATGCCGACGGCAAAGTTACCGCGGATCTCGTGGTATACGGCGTTGCTGACGTGGATACCCTCAATAAAGACAATGTGACCGTGGAAGGCGCGACCGTGGAAGCGTTGACCAAGACAGATGACAACAGGGTTCGGCTTACCCTTGCAGCGGAGGGGATTGCAAATGCAAACGATTTCGCAAACCTTGTAAAAGGAAAAACACTCACGCTTGCGGGCTATGAAACAGAAATCTTGCTCTCTCAAGCGACCTTCTATCCCGTTTTCGATTATATCGAGAAAAATGGCGAAAACTTTGATTTAACGCTCAAACTCTATATTTACGGCGGTACTGTCGACAGTACTTTTACTGCTGACAAAATTGCTTTGGGCGACGAATTTGCCGGCGCGGCAGTCAAATCTGTGACCGTGGATGCGGATAATCTTGCCACCCTCGTCATTTCAGTGCCGAACGGCGGTTTTACCGAGGAAAACTATCAGTTTGACGGCGCAGTTACCGTTAAAGCCGGAGCCGTTACCAACGCATGGGGCGCAAAGACTTCCGATGATTATACTTACAGCCGCAGTTATTCAGCAGAATCACTGGGCAGAGAGGTATCGCTCAATACTGATACGTTGCTGGAGATACAGAAATTCACCAGAGGTCAAAACACCACGTTCGGCAACATCTGCTACTGGGCGGGCAATGCCGGCACGGTATTCAACATTGCAAAGAGCGTGTTGGAAATTACGGGAGTTGTAAAATCCGAACACCAACAAGTAATGGAACAACTCGCCGTTATGGACCAAAAACTGGATAACATCCAAGCGGGCATCACCGATATCAAAAAGTCGATCGGCGATCTGGTGCTTTTGACCAAGGTTTTATCACGAGAAGAGGAAAAGAGAGAACTAAAGAGCAAAATCGACGATTTTGAAGCACTGCTGATCGAGTTCAACCATACGATCGACGTCACAAGAGCCATTCAGAAACGCGCTGCGCTTGATATGGCGCTTGAGGAGGCAGGCGTTACACCTGATTATACCGGCATGACGATTGAGCAGGTCGCGGCGGAAAAAGAGAGGCTGCGAAAAGAGTATCTGCCCGATGTTGACGGTATGACCGACAAAGAAGCCGCACAGTATAACGTCAAGGTCATGAACTATCTCAACGCTCAAATCGCCGATCCGAACTGTCCTTCGGAGTACGCTTCCTATAACGACTATATCAGAGATCTGGAGGTCGCTTTCAAAAATATCTGCAGTTCGCTTGATAAACCCGTGGCGTCCAACCCCATCAGTTTTTATGACGAGCTGTGCTCTTACACCTACAACTTTGATTCGCAAACCTACGATTTTCGGCTTGCCAACCGCGTGACGATTCAATACAACCTTGCCGACGCGATCTCCGTTTTGGCGTTTCACTTCAAAGTGGCAGCCAACCCCGATTCAGATCGCTACGCGTTGATCGGCGCCGCATTCCAAAAAGCACTGGACTCTTCCATCTGGAAGGTCAGCGGGCGTCCTGCAAGCGAGATTAAAGCTAAATTACATATTGCGCAGCAATCGGAAGCGAGAATATACATAAGTGATGTTAAAATCTCCGGATCAAACACAAGCAGAGAGGAGGCAATGCAATATCTGATCGATGAAGGATATACGGTTATCGATTGTGACATGAATGCAGGAACCAAAAAAGGTTGCTATATCTTCCTTGGATATAAAACAACTACGAATTTCAATGAAGCCATATCCGGATTTTATCTTGGCAACAAGTATCCGGAAAGTGTAACCGTTGATGGTCTTGGAACGGGATATCTCGCGCCTTACACCGGAGACGACTTCTTCAAATCTCTTCCCGGAAACCTGAATAGAGGCTGTGGTGCAGGCAAAGGTATTTATCTGTATTACTTCAAGAATGCAGAAGAAACCGGTAGAGCCGTTTCTAAAATTGAAATTGTCAAAGGTTCTTCGGCGGCAAGCCGCAGCATTCCCCACGACAGCATACTCACAGGAGACCTGAATCAGGGCGCCGGCGGATATTACGTATATATGTGTATCGGTACAAAGGGGGTCAACGATGGAGTCGATGTGAGCCTTGTAAATAAAATGGTTGAGACGGATCAATCTTATTATCCTTATTGCTATACCCTCGGCTGCAAGGTGTCTACTTATGTAACAACGCAGGGGGTAAATAACGAAAGTACTATCAAAAAATCCAAAAACTGGACTGTTGAGGAGATCAACGAATTCTTTGCGAGAATGAAGCATTGGTATATGAAAGATGAATTTCGTTCCGCGGGTCTTTATATAGGCGATAGTTTAGTGTTCACATATGAGGATAACTGGTTGGGAAAAAATCATTGCGTTTATATCCGTCAAATATCTAATGACAGAGCTATTACCGGTGTAACTAATGATTACATCGGCACGAACTATGACTGGACTCAAGGTTATATATATTTTTTAATGCGATATTGATTAATAATCATAAGAACATCAACGCCCTTTGCAGAAATCGATCTGCAAAGGGCGTTGTTTGTAAAACGGATGGATCAATCAATGTGATAGGGCTCGATCTTCGTTACCTTTCCCGCGAAAACGCCGTCGGGCAGCAGGTGTTCGAGAAGTTCGTCATAAGTGTATTCCATTTCGAATGTCGCCATATCCGAATAATACGTATTGCCAAAGATGTCGGTGGCAACAAACACGTAACAGTAGGCGCTTCCGGAAAGAGGTACTTCGGTTATTTCACTGAACAGCTCTTCGAACTCCAGTTCTTTCATCTCAAATTCTTCGCCGAATACCGGAATATAGCCGCTTTCGTTTCTGATAAGGCATTCCGCCACCTGAACGGTATCTCCCTCCCAGGGGTTGTAAAACTCGTTCGGCAGCCAGTTATCCTTCATGCTGCTCAGATTGCGCGGCGCGTAAAAGCGTTCTTCTTCGCCTTTGTTCGGATAAAAGTGATAGTGCATATTGCCTTTTCTGCCGTTGATCGAGATGGGGGCGCTGTATTCTATCACGGTCTCTTCTATACGCACGGGAGTGTAACAGATCGGGTGCCCGTTATACAGTCTCCGCGTTCCCTTGAAAGCAGAGTAAAACGTCAGACTGTCCCAGTCGCTTTCAAAATCGATATCCGAATACAAGATTCGCTCTGTTCCGTCCCCGTCCCTTTCGATCAGGTTATACGTCACCGTGGAGAGATACTTTTTGCTCTCCGGCGTCAGCGACACCTTGAAAGCGCCGTTTTCCGCCACGGAGCCCTTGTCGGAAAAAGTGACAGTCTGTTTCGGCGCGTTCAGATAATAGGCGGAGAGGAACGCGTTGTAAGGTTCGGATATGCCGAGAGAAATATATTCGGTGATTTCTTTTTCGTTATAGTCGATAGGATAATAGAAAGAGATTCCTCCGTTGTTTCTCTCCTCGCTCGTGACTGAATAGACTACCGCCGCCTCCACGATCTCGTACATCTTAGCAAACTCGTCGAAATCGCTTAGTGCAAGAAGCTTTGTAAAATCCAGAAAGTCGATCATGTTCGAGCTTCCGGAGAAAACGCTGTCATATCCGAATTTTTCGCACCGTTTCGCGGCGGCGATCACCTTTGAAAAGGCGTTATCTTTCCCGACGTATTCCGACAAATCCCGTCCCAAGGAATCAAGTCGTTCAAATATCGGATCCAGCCCCGACAGATCGATCACGGAGAGGGTGGAAATATCCGCTTTTTTGCTCTTTTCACATTTCGCCATAAAGGAATCACAGATATCCTTGCCGACCTCCGT
>JAFRPL010000033.1 GCA_017429165.1 Clostridia bacterium | reverse complement strand
TCACGCCGTCGCCGGTCATGGCGCATATCGCTCCGGCGTTTTTGTAAGCGCGTATTATCTTCACCTTGAATTCGGGAGCCGACCTTGCGAAAACCCGTGCGCGGAGTATCGCTTTTTCCTGTTCTGCGGCGGGGAGCGCTTCTATCTGAGCCTGAGTCGCGACGTCGCCGGTTGATGATGCGATCCCGAGCTTAAGCGCGACGGCGAACGCGGTGTCGGGGTGGTCGCCGGTGATCATCACCGTTTTTATTCCCGCGGATCTGCATGCGCGCACGGCTTCGAACGCTTCCGGCCGCGGCGGATCGGTCATACCGGCGCAGCCGGCGTAGGAATAACGTATCTTCAAAAGGTCGTCCGGTGCCGTTTTAAGGCGCGCGTACCCGCAGGCGATCGTTCTGAGCCCTTTGGCGGCGAAACGCCCGTACGCGCGCGCCGAAACGCCGCACAGTCGCAGCACTTCTTCGGGCGCGCCTTTTACCACGGCCAGATATCCGCCGCTTTTTTCGCGGTGGAGCGTCGCCATCACGCGCGTTTCGTGCTCGAACGGCGCTTCGCGCACTATCGGCGGCAGCGAGCGCAGCGCGTGTTCGCCCAGCGTTTTCCCGGCGAATTCCCAAAGCGCGTTTTCGGTGGGCGAGGAATTGTGATTGCACAGCGCGAAAAGCCGCGCCAAAAGCCGTCTTTCACCTTCGGTTTCGGTCACTTCCAGCTTGTTCTGCGTAAGCGTGCCGGTCTTGTCGGAACATATCACGGCGGCGCAGCCCAGCGTTTCCACGGCGGGCAGCTTTTTCACCACCGCGCGCTTCTTCGCCATTTCGGTCACGCCGACCGAAAGCATTACCGTCACCACGGCGGGCAGGCCTTCGGGTATCGCCGCCACTGCCAGACTCACGGAATTCAAAAACGCCTGATCGGGAGGCACTCCTTTGTAAAGCGAAAGCAGAAATATCACAAAGCAGATGCCGATCGCCGCGTTGCCCAGCTTTGCCGAAATTTTTGCCATACGCGTCTGCATCGGCGTGCGCGGCACGGGTTCCGAAACAAGCATTTCGGCAATTTTTCCCATCCGCGTGCGCATACCGGTCTCGGTCACGCGCGCCGCGGCGGAGCCGGATGTTATCACCGTACCGGCGAATATCATATCCGGCGGAGTGGCGTGCGTTTTTGCGTCGCGAAACGCGTTCGCCGATTTTTCCACGCCGCCTGATTCGCCCGTCAGCGCCGATTCGTCAGCGCGCAGCGAAACGCTTTGCAATATGACAGCGTCGGCGGGGACGGAATCGCCTTTTTTGACGAGTATCACGTCGCCGGGAACGATATATTTCGCCGGTATTCGCTTTTCTATGCCTTCGCGCACAGCAGTGCATTCGGGGGACGTAAGCGTTTTGAGCGCTTCCAGCGCTTTTTCTGCGCGCGTTTCCTGGAACGCGGTCACGATCCCGTTGAGGAACACGATGGCGAGTATCATATACGAATCGACCGCGCTTTCGCCCCGCAGCTTTGCCACGGCGAACGACACAGCCGCGGCGGCTGCAAGCACCAGAGTCATCACGTCGGCAAACGAAAGCAGCGCCTTTTTCAGGAACGCGCACCGTTTTTTCTTTTCGCACAGCGTGTTTTCGCCGAACTCTTTAAGCTTTTCATGCGCCTCTTTTTCGCTTATCCCGGGCGGAAAAGTCACGCTTTCCGGCCGCGCGCGGTTTTCGCAAAGCATTGGCATATCTCCTTTCGTTTTATAAACAGCAAATACATATTCGGCGCCGCCATAAAAAGGTTCATAATATCGGCGGCGTACCACACTCCGTTTCCGCGGGTCGCCGCGCCCAGATACGCGCACGCCGCCGCCGCGGCGTGCACCGCCCGCTTTACGGCTGTTTTGCCGGGCGCCAGGAATTCGACGGCGCTTTCGGCGTAAAAACACCAGCTCGCCGCGGCGGCGAACCCGAACAGCGCGATGAGCGGCGTATATATGAATTCGCCGGCTGTCCCGAACGACGAGGAAAACATCACGAGGGCGGAAGAAGTGCCGCAGACGAGCATCGCAAGGGCGGTCAGCGTGGAAAACACGAAAATGTCGGCGAACACTTCGAGTATCCCCCAGTCGCCTTGCGTGTGCGGCAGCGCGGTTCGGTTGGAAGCGTGCACTATGGGCGAAGAGCCCATGCCGCATTCGGTGGAATAAACTCCGCGCACCACGCCGGTGCGCATCGCCGCCGCAAACGCCGCGCCGCCTATTCCGCAAGCCGCCTGCTTCAAGCCGAAAGCGCATTCAAATATCTGCGCGAAAGCCTGCGGCAGAGCATACGCGCGCATACAGATCACGGCGGCTGCCGCCGCAATGTATATCGCGCTCGCCGCCGGGACCGCGAACGAGCAGAAGCGCGCGATCGTTCTGCGCCCGCCGCTCACCGCCGCGAGCACGCACAGCGCAAAAACGGCGCCCGTTATCCCGGGCGGTATACCGCACGACTCTGCGGCGCGCGCCACGGCGTTAGTCTGCGTCAGCGCACCGGTCCCCATACAGCAAAGCACGCAGAACACCGCAAACGCCGCCGCAAGCCGCTCTTTTCCCGCGGCGCGCAGTGCGTACATCGCGCCGCCGCAGGCGATATCGCATTCCGTCACGCGGTATTTCACCGCCGCTGCGGTCTCGGCGTATTTCAGCATACAGCCCAAAAAGCCGGTCACCCACATCCAGAAGACGCTCCCCGCGCCGCCTGCGGAAAGCGCCAGCCCCACGCCGGCGATACTGCCTATCCCCACGGTGCCGCCCAGCGCGGTCGCCATGCTCGCTCCGGCGGAGATCCCGCCTTCGCGCGCATTGAGCTCACGCGCGCGTTCGCGTATGATGCTTATCAGGCGCAGCTGCCTGAACCTGCTTTTGAACGTAAAATATGCGCCGAAAGCGCAAAGCAGCGCGGCAGTCGGCGCGCCCCATAAGAACGCGTGTATTTTTTCGAGCATTTTATATTGCACCCGTATATGTATATGCGCCAAAAACGGAATAAATCATTGACAAAGCCGATAAAATGATATAAAATAACATATAATAAAACATTATTCGAACGGCGGTGCTGAATATGAGCGAACTGGTATTGAAGAGTTATAAAAAGAAAGACGTCGACGCGTTCCTGCTCGAGCTGAACGCCGGACATCTGCGCGCGCTCACGCAAAAGGAAGACGAGATCAAACGGCTCTTTTCGGAATGCGAGCATTACCGCGAGGAATGCGAAGCGCTGGGCGAGCGCATAGCCGCCGCGGAAGAATCGCATAAGGCCGAACTCGATTCCAAACAGCGCGAGCTTGATTCCATAAACGCCCGTCTGGGCGAAAAGATCTCCGCCGCCGAAAAAGCGGCGAGCGCCATAACCGAAGAAGCGCAGAAAGAAAAAGACTCCGTGCGCGAAAACGCGCGCCGCGAGGCGGAATCGTACGTGGCCGATATAAAGCGCCGCGCCGACGAACTGCTCGAAAAAGTCCGGCTTCAAAGCGCAGCGTGCGCCGAAGGGCAGCGCCGCGCCGAGCAGTCGATCGCCATGCTCAACAAGCAGCTGGACGATACGGCTGCCCTCCTCAACGATCTTGTAAAATAACAAGCGCCGGGAACGCCGGTCATACGGCGTTTTCGGCTTATGCTCTTTTTGGAGGTAAAACGATGAAAAAACTGTTGGCAATACTTCTGGCGCTTGCGATCACGCTTTCGCTTTGCGCCTGCGGCGGCGACGGGCCGGAAACCGAAAGCGGTTCCGATCCGCAGAGTTCCGAAAGTCCCGATATCGAATCGGACGTCGTACCCGGCGTCGAATCGAGTGAAGAAGAAAGCGAGGAGGAAAGTATGGAAGAAAGCAGCGAAGTCATAGAACGCACCTGGCCGTGCGTGCGGGGCACATTCGTTCAGCCGGGCGCCTTCACCGACTATACGGTGGAAAAATGGCAGCACCATTTTGAATATCTTAAAGAAGTCGGCATAGATATCTTCATCATCCAGTGGACCGCCGAGACTCCTTACGGCAAATTCGCCGACGTGTTCTATCATTCCGAATATGCCGCGGCAAACAAGGCCTCCGGCTACCGCGAATACGCCGATTTTCTGCCGCGCGTGCTCGAAGCCGCGCAGAACACGGGCATAAAAGTGTTCGTGGGGCTCAACCTTTCGGACGAGTGGTGGTCGTTCGCCTGCACTAAAGTCGATTGGAACAAAAGCGTTTCGACCTGCGGCGCGGAAATGGCAAAGGAGATCTATTCGCTTTACAAGGAGCAGTATCCCGACGCGCTCTACGGCTGGTATTTCGCGTACGAGATGTTCAACGGGATGCAGGGCTATGAAAAGCTCGCCGGCGAATTTTTGAATATGTATCTCGAACCGCTCACCGAGCTCGATCCCTCGATGCCGCTCCTGCTTTCGCCGTTCGTGCAGAAAGCCGGCGGTTCCGCCGCCAAAGCCGAGCAGGAATGGAAAAAGGTGTTCGAATACGCCGACTTCCGCGAAGGCGACATCTTCTGCTGCCAGGACGCCGTGGGCGCCGGTCACATAGACATTTCGCAGCTCGACAGCTATTTCGCGGCTCTCAAGCGCGCGGTCGATACCGAACCGGGTCTGCATTTCTGGGCGAACAGCGAAGACTTTACCAAGAATTACGATTCGGCTTACGTTTCACGCTTCATTCAGCAGATGGAGATAGCGCGGCCGTACGTGGAAGATTACGTAACGTTCGCGTACAGCCACTACTACGCCAAAGACTACAACGGCAAAGGCGGATTCCACCGCGCGTACAAGTATTATTACGATACCGGCGACAAATCGCCCGAGCTTTCCGCCCCCGTGCTGACGTATGAATTCAACTCGTCGGGCAAGCCTTCGGTCTCCGCTGAGATCATAAACAACGCCGCCGGCATAAGGTATGTCGTTTTCAGCGCCGAAGGGTACGAAGACTACCGCATGGATTACCCCGTGGCGCGGCTCAACAAGGAGACGTTCACCACCAAGCACACGTTCACGCCTTCAAGCGGCGCAAAAACGCTTAAAGTCACCGTCACCGTAACCGATTATTACGGCAATACCGCAAGCGCAAAGATCGAAATAGATCTCGGCGCCTGAAAATAGTTTTACCCCCGAAAGGAGATCGTTTTTATGAAAAAGTTCCTGAGTTTTCTGCTTTCGATCGCGCTCACCGCGGCGTGCGTTCCGTTTTCGCTGCCCTCCGCGGCGGCTGAAAGCTGGGACGTCACGTTCACGGTAAACGTAGCCGGATACGAGACGCAGCCGGGCAGCACCAAGGTCGTCGTGTTCACCAACGATTCGGATACCGAACGCGTCATCCGCACCAACGTGTACGATTTTTCGTGCCGCGTATTCATCTTCAACGCGGAAGGCCGCCTTATAGAAGCGGGCGAAAACCTGCTTCCCGGCGAGTATTCGTGCCAGAACGCGCTCGTCATACCGGCGCACGGATTTATGGCGGCGTTCGGCTCGCAGGCGTATACCACGCTCAACACCGCCTATACCACGGTGTTCGAAGGCGCCGTGCTGTATAATTCCACCATGTCGATCATCTGCGAAGCGTACGGCGAGTTGGATACGGTCAACAACAAGCTCACCATCAGATACAACCGCCCCGCGCCCGAAAGCGAAAACGCGGTCTCGTTCCTGTTCGTGGGCAACTCGTCCACCTACTTCAACGGCACGCCTATCAAATTCAAAGCGGTCTGCGCCGCGGCGGGCATAGAAGTTTCGGTGACCTACTGCACGTTCGGCAGCGCATACCTAAGCGAATTCGCCGATGAGACTCACGAACGCGGCAAGGCGCTCCGCGCAAAGCTCAATGCCCGCAGCTACGATTACGTGGTGCTGCAGGAGGCCTCGAGCGACAGTTATTCCGGAATGAAAGCCGCGCTCGACATCATCCTTCCGCTTATCGAAGCCAACGGAGCTCAGCCGCTTCTGTACCTGCGCTATTCCGACACTACCGCGGGCTGCATAAGGCATTATCAGATATACGACCGCATTTCAAAGCATTACGGCGGCATACCTTATTCGCCGGTCGCCGTGGCGTTTGAATACTGCCGCACCGACCATCCCGAAATCAACCTTTACGCTTCCGACGGCGGACATCATTCCAAAGCCGGCAGTCTTATCGCCGCCTATACCTGGCTTTACACCTTCTTCGGCATTTCGCCCGTGGGCAACGGATATCTCGCCGATATGCCCCAGGCCACCGCACGCATACTTCAGGAATACGCCGCAAAAGCGGTGGAAGTACCGTTCGAAGCGGGGGCTGTGCCTGCCGATGAATTCGTCGCGGACGGCGTTACGTATCAGAATATGGCGCTCGAATGCCCGTACGTCCCCACCGGCAGCAGTTACGACGACAAGTGGACCGACACCGGCGCCGACGGTAAACCCATAGGTAAATTCACTGACGGCGACGTTACCACCGAGGGCGATTCCACCAACTGCGGCTGCTATAAAGGCAAGATCACTTACGTTACGGTGGACCTTGGCAAGACTTGCTACCTTAAACGCCTTGATACCGACCTGTTCGGCGGAACGTGGGGCATCCCCGATCCCGATAAAGCCGAAGTTTCGTTCGAAATTTCGGTCGACGGCGAGAATTTCGTATCCGCAGGAGCCTCAAAGCGCACCGCGGCCGACACGTCATATAAGAACTGGTCGCGCGTGGTATTTTACAACGAACCCGAAACTCACGTGACTGCGCGCTACGTCCGCGTCAAATACGTGCTCGACCCCGAAGCAACGAACGGTTTCTGCTGGGTGAGCGAAATACGCGCCTTCGGCTGCGTGCGCGGCGATTTCACCGGCGACGCGCGCACTGACAGCGCCGACGCCATCTACCTGCTCAGGCACGTCCTGTTCGGCGACGATTATCCCGTGAACCAGTCGGGCGATTTCACCGACGACGAGGAATGCAGCAGCGCCGACGCCATCTATCTGCTGCGGCACGTCCTGTTCGGCGACGATTATCCGCTCAACTGAAAATAACAGTTATTCGAGGCAGAATATGAAATACGCAATTTACGGCGCCGGATCGCTCGGCACGGTGATGGGCGCGTATCTCACGCAAAACGGCGTGGATATCGAGCTCGTCAACCATAACGCGCAGCATATCGACGCGCTGTGCAAAAACGGCGCGCACATAACGGGAACGGTCGATTTCACCGTCCCCGTAAAAGCCATCTTCCCGTACGAGATGCAGGGCCCCTACGACGTCATATTCCTTATGACAAAACAGCTGGAAAACGCCAAGACCGTGCAGTTCCTCGCTCCGCTGCTTTCACCCGACGGAGTTATCGCAACGCTGCAGAACGGCATACCCGAACCCGGCGTCGCCGAACTTATCGGCGCAGACCGCACGGTGGGCGTGGTGGTCGAATGGGGCGCCGAGCTCACCGGGCCCGGCGTTTCACGGCTCACGAGCTCGCCGGACGCGCTTTCGTTCCATATGGGCGGAATGGAGGGAGTCCCGGAAGAAAAGCTGGAACAGATCAAATCGCTGCTGGAGCATATGTGCCCGGTGCATACCGAGGAAAACCTCATAGGCGCGCGCTGGTCCAAGCTGCTCATCAACGCCACGTTTTCGGGGATAGGCACGGTGCTGGGCGGCACGTTCGGCGACGTCAGCAACAACAAACTGCCGCGCAAGCTCGCCGTAAGGTGCATGAAAGAATGTATCGACGCCGGCCGCGCTTCCGGAGCGGTCTTCGCGCCCGTGCAGGGCAAGAACATAACGCGGCTGTTCTATTATAAGCACGCGTTAAAGCGCCGTTTCGCCGAATTTCTGGTGCCGATAGCCATGAAAAAACACGTGGATATAGTGCCGTCCATGCTTCAGGATATCCGCCGCGGAAAGAAATGCGAGATCGACGCCATCAACGGCGCGGTATGCGAAGCCGGCAAAAAGTACGGCGTCCCCACCCCGGTCAACGACCGCATACGCGACACCGTAAAAATGATAGAAGAAGGCCATCTCGACCCCGCCGCCGAAAACATAGAATTCTTCAAGGACCTTATAAAGTAAAAGTGATGAAAAAGCAAGCGCTTCCGCCGTCGTAATGCGGAAGCGCTTTTATTATAATATGATATTCAGTCTATGGGATAATCTTCGGGGTAGAGGACGTAGCGCAGCAGATAGACCGCGTCGCGGCTGTCGGTGACACCGTTTTTATCGAAATCGCCGCTGCGGAACATAAGCGGATAATCGCCGGGGAACAGCACGTGGCGCAAAAGCCCTATGGCGTCGTTGCTGTTGTACTTGTCAAACGGCGAAAAGTAGCGGTAAAGTATGGTCACCGCGTCGCGGCGCAGGATATCGGAATCTATCACCGTGTTCATTATTCCAACATTCAACGCCCAGTTGGTCGCGCTGTCGTACTGACCTTCGACTGCGGGACTGCCCGAATAGCGCCACATCATCTTTATAAAGGCGGCGCGCGTGCAGACGGCGCCGGGATCAACGTTGTTATCCACTATCCCGTTCGCTTTTGCCCACTGCAGCGAATCTTCGTAATAGATGCTTTCAGCGTGGTTGACAAGCTTCAGAGTCCCCGGCAGACCGGCGAGCCGGTAAAGGAACGTGACCGCCTGACCGACGGTGCAGTTTGCGTTTATGCCGAACGTGTTGCTGCCCACGCCGGTTGTGATGCCCTTGTTCACCGCCCAGTAGACGGGCTTGTAATAGTAATCGGAACTGTCGGCAACATCGTCGAAGCGCGCCTTCACATCCATGTATTCAAAGCGGCAGCGTATGGTGTGGTGGTTGAACGCCAGCTTGGTATGGGCAGTGCTGTCGGCGTAAACGTCGCAGCAGCGGTAGACGACGTCGACGCCCAGCTCGCAGCCGAAATCTATATAGTTGTTGCGCGCCGAACAGTTGACGATTATCATCCGTCCCAGCTTCTGCGCGGTGTAATAAGAAGCGTTGAAACGCCCCTGGTGTTCGAAGAAGATGCCGAACTTCATATTGCCTTCGCAATAGCAGTTTTCTATTATCATATTTTCTTCTTCGCTGTACCCGGTGCCCATCCCTATGCCGGAAGCGCCGGCGGAGGAGGTGGTGGCGGCTTTGCCGCATCCGAACGCTTCACAGTTGCGGATGGTGCAGTTTATCGGGCAGTCCATGCCGAACCCGGTGCCGTCGGTGTTCATCACGATGACGTTATCGTAATCGCAGTTTTTGTAAAGATTTATCATAAATCCCTTGCCCGCCGAGGTGTAGCGGTCGGAATGCGCGAGGTTGCCGTCGATGACGAAGTTTTTGAAATCGGCGTTCACAAGGTACAGCGGATTCTTGAAGCCGCTGTCGGCGTATTCGTTGAAATAGAACATATCAAGCCCGCCGGGGGTCTGCCCCACGGGCATAAGCACGGTGTATATGCCCTGGCCTTCCACCGTGACGTTGTCGCGCGGGAAACAGACGAAGTTTTCCCAGCCGCGCGCGTTAACGCCCTGAGTGGAAAAATAGAACGTGCCTTTTGGTATGACCACCGTTCCGCCGCCCGCGTCGTGCGCCGCGTCCACGCAGCGCTGCAGTTCGGCGGTGTTCGCCGCCATTACCGCAGCGTCCATGCTTCCCGCCGTGAGCGACGCCGTTATCGTAAAGCCGTCGAACGCCGAGCTCGGCGCCATATCTTCCCAGCCTGATCCGGTTTTCATAAGCTCGTAATCGGCGTAGTCTGCATTACCGTCGCCGTTCATATCGGCGTTTTCTCGCTGAGCGTCGCTCAGCACGTATTTGCCGAGTATCGCGCGGCGTATTAGTTTGACGTCTTCTTTGTCCAGCACGCCGTCGTAGTTCAAATCGCCTGCGACGGTCCCGGTGTAAGCCTGATAAGCCGTCTGCCCGTAAAGCGCGTAACCCGAGTCGTTGGGATGTACGCCATCGGCGATAAATGACGCAAAGTTGTGTTCGGAAAACGCCGCGTTCACGTCCGCCACGTCGGCGCCGAATTCGGCCGCCACGTCGCGCGCGGCCTGCGCGTAAAGCGAAACAAGACCGTTCGGCCCGCCGTATTCTTCAAACGGAGCTGCGTCGTGCCGGGTCAGATACTGTTCGTCCACCACGGGCGGCGGAGTGACTATCACGGCGCGCGCGCCGAGCGCGCGTACGCGGCGCACCATCTCGCGCAGGTTTTCTTTATAGTTTTCTATCGGGACGTAGCGATCCATATCCTTGGAAGCGTCGTTGGTGCCGAACGCGATGAATACCACGTCCGGCTTGTTCGCGGCGACCGCGCTCGCAAACCGCGCGAGCCCGTCTGCCGAAGTGTCGCCTCCCACGCCGGCGTTGATAACGTTTTCGCTCGAAAGTCGCGTGAATTCGGTCTGCCATTTTCCCGCCGCGGCTATACTGTCGCCGTAAGCGACTATGACCGCGCCGGAAGACGCGCTTGCGTAAAACGCCGCAGAGTTGAGCGAAACGAGCGCGACCGCGATAAGCAGCAGCGCCGAAACGATTCTTTTTTTCATATTATCACCCTCTTGATCCCATTGTAACATAAACGCGCGCGTTTTTCAAGTGAGAAAAAAAGAGCCGGAGGGACGTCTGCGGTAAAGCGGGCGTCCCTCGCGGTTTTGAATAACAGTGATTATTACCGGTCTGTCAAATGAGTGCCTCCGCAGGCGTCGTAAACGGCGTCAAACGCTTCTCCCGGAATTTTTACAAAATACCACCCTAAAGCCTGATACCCGACGTAACCGCCCTCGATCAGCCTGAGTTCGACCGTAGTGCCGTCGACCAGTGTCAGAAACAGATGCGCTTGATTCTGCGTGTCGTAAAACGAGCAATAGGAAGAATTATCGTCAAAGTAGACGTCCGGTGAATAAGTATAGACGAATTTGCCCCGGTCGACTTCGTCAAGGAATGCGTCCCATACGGACTCGTCGAAGGATGCGTCCCGATAGTTATTATTTGCACTGTTCCAGTCGCCGTGTGTCAGCCACCGGATCGAATCAACGCGTCCGTTCAAATGAAGTCTATCCTCAAACAAGTCTTTGCCTGTAGATATCGTAATATCATTCAGCCGGTCCAGGAATTGAATCCGCAGGATAGTCTCGCCGTTTGTTTTTAGAACAGCATTCTCTCTGATGCAAACGCGAAAACTTGTGTCATAGCCTTTTACTGCATATACTTCCCCGGCATGTGTGGATGCGAATTCTTTTGAATATTCATCTTGTTTCGACCATTCGTCGATCGATCCCGTAGCGTATCCGAGGCGGTCTCCCAACAGGGCGTCGATCTTCTGCGCCTCTTCGCCCCAGTACGACCCCGCGTCGGTATATACTCCGCCTTTATATACCACCAGACTGATCATCGTTGTTTCGATATCCGCGTCCTCGGTAAGAACAACGCCGGGAATATATATAATACCACCGGTGTCAGATTCACCTTTTTCGCCGGTTTCAGACACGGTCTTGTTGCTTTCTTCTGCCGCAGAGCCGGTATCGCTGATCGCGTCGCTCGTTCCGAATATTCCCGGCAAAGTCAGCGCCCCTGTCAGCAGAATAACGAACGCGGCGGCGACAGCTCCCCATCGGTACCATTTTTTATTTCGCTTTCCGGGCGTCTTTGTCCCTTTTGCGGCTTCAGCGCCTGCATTCATGGAACGGCTGTTTTCGAGTATGGTGCCGAGCATTCGGCCGTTTGCGGCGCCGCTCGGTTCGATCTTGTTCCACGAATCTATTATTTTTTTATTCTTCATCGTAGTTTTCACCTAACCTTTCTTTAAGGATCGCGCGTGCCTCGCGCAGGTAATTGCGGACTGTTGATTGCGGCTTTTTGAGGATATCGGCTATTGTCTTGCCGGGGTATCCTTCATAATAATAGAGATAGACCACGGTTTTATACTTTTCAGGCAGCGCCAGTACTGCATTCAGAACGTCGTCAGTCTTTATTTCATCAGGACTTTGAAGATCATAAAAACTATCGATATCTTCTCGTCTGCGCCACCAGTGCTTCAAAGAATTTTTGCAGATATTCGTCGCCGTCCTGATAAGCCATGCTTTTTCGTGTTCTTCGCTTTCAAAAGCGGGGCCGCTTTTGATAAGCCTGAAAAACGTTTCCTGAACGGCGTCTTCGGTATCGGCAGAATTTTTCATGTAAGCAAAGCAGACGCGATATACGGTCTTGCTGTGACGCGCATAGATTTCCGCGATCTCTTTGTCCGTACGCAACAAAGAGTTTGACATTGGCCGGATCCTCCTTTCACTACTAATACAATCGGAAAGGCTGAAATGTCGGGAAAAAATCAGATGATCGCATGCGTTCCGCTCCTTGAACGGAACGACGCGCTTTTACGGTTGTTCTTGCCGTAAGTGACAGAACCACAAAGCGAAACCGCCCCAACGAACCTTCGGTTCGCCGGGGACCCCCGAAAAAAGACAACGATGCAGCATAAAGCTGCACCGTTCTTAAAAGCGCGGGATAATTCAACCGCCGTGATCACTTGCCTTATCGAAAGCGCCCGCACTGCGGCTATTGTTTTATTGTTACGACTTATAATACAGCCCTTTTTGTATCTTCTTCTATATCGGCGGTATGGGTCTTTATGTATTTGGTCCACTTTATGTATCCGTACGTGGTGTTGGTCAGGTATCCGGCCTTGAGCACCAGCAGAATCCACTGGCCGACCATGATATTTATTACGGTTTCGAGTATCGCGACTATGTACCACGCTATCCACTGTTCGCGGTAGCGCAGCAGAATGAACACGCCGTTCACCACGCCTACCGCCGAAGCGCAGGCGTCGAGATAGCACAGCACGTTCTTGACCGTGATGTTGCTGTTGGCGAGTATGCCGCCCTGCACGTCGATGAACGTCAGCAGGTATCCCACGCCGACGGTCCATACCGCGATCCCCGCCGCAAGCACAAGATCCTGCCACGGCTTGAGCTTTTTGACTATCGTCAGTTCGCTTTGGCGCTTGTCGGGATGGCGGTTCCAGATGATAAAGCTCATAATGTCGCAGGGGATCCAGAACAGTATGGTGAGCGCCAGAGTCGCGAACCGGTAGGCGCAGAGGATGCAGATGAGGATTTCGGTTATCTCCACCGCCAAAGACACTATGAAGTTCCATTTGCTCTGCTTGGAAATGAGCAGTTCGCAGGCGATGTTCGTTATGACGTCGATAAGGTAGAGCAGGGTGATGACGAACACCGGCACGAGATAATTGAGCGGATTGACGTAAAAGTCGCCCACGCCGGTCTCGGCGGCTTCCTCGGTGTCAACGCAGCGCCTCTCGCTGTTTTCGCCGCAGGTGAGCGTTACGCAAAGCAGGGTGCTTTCGCCGTCGGGCTCGAATTCCAGAAGCAGCGTGTCGCCGTCGTTCACCTTGCCTATGCGGTACACCAGCGACCGGGCGTCGTCGGGAGTCACAGTGTATTCTTCGGTTATCTCTTTGCCGTCGGCGGATACGAGCGTCAGCTCGGTCTCTTCGCCGTCTTTTCCTACGAGCGTGAGCGAATCGATGATGAACGCGTCTTCTATGCCGTTAAAGTTGAGCGTCGCGTCTTCGCAGGCGGCGAGCCCGTTGAATTCGAGCGTATACGTGGGGTCGTCGGTTTCGGGAAAAAGGAAGGCGAACGTTATTGCGAGTATGAGTATGGATAAGAACCATATCTTTTCGTAAGTGGTGAAATAATGCCATATATCGCGCAATTTGGCGCCGAGCGTCTTTTTTTCACGCGGAGAATCCATTTTGAAAGTTCCTTTCTTAAACAAGATAAATGACTGCAGAAGCGATCTTTTCAGGTGTCGCCTTTTATCTTTTTCCAGTATTCGGCGGCGGCTCTTTCGGCCTTGCTTTCGCCGAAATCAAAATACTTTTTATCTTTTATGTCGTCGGGAAGATATTGCTGTTTCACCCAGTGATCGGGGAAATCGTGCGGATAGATATACGGTGTTGCGGAATCCGGTCCGTTGGTCTTGTTGGAAATATGCGGCGGGACGACTTTTCCTTTGCCGGCCTTTGCGTCTTCCGCCGCCGCGGCGTAAGCCATGTACGCGGCGTTGGATTTTGGCGAGGTGGCGAGCACCACCGCGGCGTGCGCCAGCGGTATGGCGGCTTCGGGCATGCCGGTCTTCAGCGCCGCCTCCACGCAGGCGTTGACTATAACGCACGCGTTGGAATGCGCGATCCCTACGTCTTCGGAAGCCATTATCATCATCCGGCGGCAAGCCGAAAGCAGCCCTCCGCCTTCGAGTATGCGCGCCAGGTAGAACACCGCGGCGTCGGGGTCCGAGCCGCGCACCGATTTCTGCAGCGCCGAAAGCAGGTCGTAATGCCCGTCGCCGTCGGAATCGTAACCGGTGTTCTTTTGCGAAAGCTCAGCCGCCGTGGCTTTGTCCGCCGTGTCTCTGCTGCCGAAATATGTGTTTTCCAGCACTGTGAGCGCCTTGCGGACGTCGCCGCCGCAGGTGCCGGCAATGGCGGCGAAAAGGCCTTCTTCAGCCGGCTTCCCGCCGTATTCGCCGCATAGATACGCGAACGCGCGCTCGAGCGCGGGGACGATATCGGGCGCCGAAAGCGGCTTGAATTCAAAGCACACCGCGCGCGAAAGGAACGCGGGGTAGAGCGCGAAATATGGGTTTTCGGTCGTGGAACAGATGAGCGTCACGCGGCCGTCTTCCATATACTCAAGCAGCGACTGCTGCTGCTTTTTGTTGAAATACTGTATTTCGTCTATATAAATGAGCGTGCCGTTGAAGGCGGCGAGCGATTCGGACGCGGCGAGCGCGTCTTTCACTTCCGCCACAGAGGAAGTGGTGGCGTTGAGCCGGAAGAACTGTCTGCCGGTTAGCCGGGCTATGATATCCGCCGCCGTGGTCTTACCGGTCCCCGGAGGCCCGAAAAACACCATCGACGGTATATTGCCGGAATCTATTATGCGCCGAAGCGGCGCGTTTTTCGCAAAAAGATGCTTTTGCCCGCAGATCTCGTCGAGCGTCTTGGGGCGCATCACGTCGGCAAGCGGCATACCGCGCACCTCCTTGTGGAATTTATAAAGTAAATATCACTTGCGCTTTTTTTCTTCTTTGAGCTGCTTTTCGGCCTCGGCGACCGCCTGGCGTTTCTTTTTGCTCAAATACATCTTCTTTTCTTCGCCGTAATACACGCGACTTATGTTCTGGCGGTGCATAAAGATGACCATCACGCCTACAAAGCACGCGAATATCATCGCGGGCAGAGTCGCCGAATACGCTCCGCCGGAGCGGATCTTTGCGCCGTAATATACCACCGCAGGGTAGACGAACGCCGCGGCGATGGATCCCATCGAGACCCAGTGCGTGGTGAAGAACACAAGGCAGAACACCACTAAGCAGACCGCAAAATAGATCGGGTCGAGCACCAGCATCGCCGTCGCGGAGGAGATGACTCCCTTGCCGCCGCGGAATTTGAACCACAAAGGCGCCATGTGTCCCAGTACGGCGAACAGCGCGGCGAGGTATGCGCCCACTTCACCAAGCACGAACCTGCCCAAAAAGATGGCGGCGGCGGTCTTTAACGAATCGCCCAGCGCTGTGGCGATGCCGGCGTGTTTTCCGTAAACGCGGAACATATTGGTCATACCGGCGTTCTTGCTGCCCAGATCGCGTATATCGCGGCCGTATTTTTCTTTGCTTATGAGGACGGCGAACATCGTGCTGCCCATAAAATAGGGAAGTATTACGCACACGGCGTACGAAAGCACCAGAAGCAGGTTGTTTTCCACGTGCGGCTCGAGTATCTTGGCCAGATAGCCGGTCATATAGACGCTGGTCGCTTCTTCTATTCTGAGAGTAAGAGTAAGAACGAGGAAAAGTATGAAAAGGATGCCGTAAAGTGCGGTCAGTATGCGCGAAAGCGTTATTTTCACAGATCGTCTTCCTCCTTCTGCTTTATTATGAGTTTTATCGGCGTGCCTTCAAATCCGAACGCCTTGCGTATGCAGTTTTCTATATAGCGCTGGTACGAAAAATGGAACAGTTCGGCGTTGTTGCAGAAAATAACGAAAGTCGGCGGCTGTATGCCGGTCTGCGTCATATAATATATCTTAAGCCTTCTGCCCTTGTCGGTGGGCGGCTGTACGCGGCCGGTCGCGTCGTTGAGCACGTCGTTGAGCATACCGGTGGTTATGCGCTTGCGGCTGGATTCGTAGACTTTGTTTATCGTTTCAAACAGTCTGTCCACGCGCTGCCCGGTCTTTGCGGAAACGAAAAGCAGCGGCGCGTAGGTCATATACGAAAGCGCGATATACACGTCCTTGGTAACCTTGTTCACCGTGGAATTGTCTTTTTCGACAAGGTCCCATTTGTTCATCACTATGACGGTCGGTTTGCCCGCCTCGTGGGCGATCCCCGCCACGCGCTCGTCCTGAGCGGTGACGCCTTCGGTCGAATCGACCATCAGCACGCACACGTCGGCGCGTTCCGCCGCCGCTTTTGCGCGCAGTACCGAAAAATGCTCTATGCGGTCGTCGATCTTCGCGTTGCGGCGGATCCCGGCGGTGTCCACAAACAGATATTCGCCCCAGCTGTTGCTCACAATACTGTCCACCGCGTCGCGCGTGGTGCCGGGGACGTCCGAAACTATCATCCTGTCTTCGCCGAGTATTTTGTTTATAATGGAAGATTTGCCCGCGTTGGGCTTGCCTATGACCGCTACGCGGATCCGTTCGTCCTCTTCCTCGCCGTCGTTTGTTACCGGCAGGCTTTCCACGGCTTTGTCGAGTATGTCGCCGGTGCCGGTGCCGTGGAGGGAAGACACAGGTATCACGTCGTCGAACCCCAGCTCGTAGAATTCGTAGAACTCGGCGGGGAGCTGCCCGACGGTATCGACTTTGTTGACCGCCACTATCACCTTTTTGCGGGTTCGTTTGAGCAGCGCGGCTATATCGCGGTCGTTGGCGGTCACGCCCGCCGAAAGCTCCACCATGAAAATTATCACATCGGCGGTGTCCATTGCGATCTCGGCCTGCGCTTTCATATGGCGGAACATCTCGCTGTCGGTCACGGGCTCTATGCCGCCGGTGTCTATGACCAGCAGTTTTCTGCCGTTCCATTCGGTTTCGGCGGTCACTCTGTCGCGGGTGACGCCCGGAGTGTCGTCGACTATGGAAACACGTCTGCCGCATATTTTATTGAAGAACGTGGATTTGCCCACGTTCGGTCTGCCTACCACGGCAATTATGCTTTTTCTCATATATTTTCAGTTCTCCGTGTAGTCTGCCGCAAAAGCGGCGCAAAGGTCGTAACCGTCGGCCCTGTTGGTATAAAGCCGCACGCCCAGCTCGCGTTCAAGCTGTCCGGGCGTCATGTCGTCCAGAAACAGCGTGCCGTCGGCGTTGAGCGACGAACGGCTGATGAGCAGTGTGCCGCCTGTTTTGCCTTTGAGCTGGTTTGCATAGTCGGTCCCCGTCAGCAGTCCGCTCACGGTTACGCCGGGGCCGAAAAAGTCGTTGGCTATGCGGTGTACGACTATTTGTCTTTTGGGGAATTTGTTTTCGAATTTCTGCGCCAGACGGCTCATCAGCGGGTACGCCGCAAAGCCGGTGGCGACGTCTATTCTGCCCGTCCCGCTCGTTTCTGTGCTTTCGAGCGCGTCTTCAAAGCATTCCTCCATGTCTGAAATCATCCCCACGCCGTTGTCGTACTGCTCGAAACCTTCGTAATAGGAAGCGCGTGGCAGTTCGCGCCCGGCGAGCAGATAGAATTCGTCCGAGCAGTAGAATTTTCCGCTGCCGGTGAGCCTTTTCTGCTCTTCGTGGAACGCTTCCACCGTGTCGATTATTTCGGCGGCGCTCGCTTTGTCGTACGGCTCGAGCGGGTACAGCCCTTCGCGGTGCGAGGTTATCCCCGCCGGCACGACGGACGCCGATATGAGCGTTTTGAGCTTTGCCGATTCTTTGAGCGAATACTTTAAATGTTCGCCGTCGTTTATGCCGCGGCAGAGCACGAACTGTAAATTAAGTCCGGTGCCGCCTTCAGCAAGCCGCCAAAGCTTCCTGAGCGCGTCGCCCGCAAAGCGGTTGCCGGTCATCATGACGCGAAGCTCAGGTTCCATGGCGTGGACCGAAACGTTTATGGGCGTTATCTTCATTTTTATGATGCGTTCCGCGTCTTCGTCCGAAAGGTTGGTCAGCGTGATATAACTGCCCTGCAGGAAAGAAAGGCGTTCGTCGTCGTCTTTGAAATAGATACTGTCGCGCATACCTTTGGGGTTCTGGTCTATAAAGCAGAACACGCACTTGTTGCGGCACGAACGCTTTTTATCCATTAAAAAAGTGGAAAATTCAAGGCCGGGATCGTCGTATTCGCCTTTTTCGGCGGTACGGACGAACCGCTCGCCGTCGCGGCAGAACACGCATTCTATGTTTTTTACCGTGGTGTAGTAACGGTAATCGAGCACGTCGCGTATATCGTGCCCGTTGACCGATATCAGCGCGTCGCCGGGGATGACTTTGCCAAAGAACGGCGAATCGTTTTCCACGCCCGTAACGGTCACCATCGTTCATACACCTCGCATTTCGTCAAAATTTGCACAAGTCAAGAAAAAAGGCAGATGTTAAAACCATCTGCCCGTTTCACGTTTGAAGTTTTTCAAAGAGAATCAACGCCGGACACGCAGATCAGTCTTCGGATTTTATCTCTAAAACTTCCTTGCCGCCGTAAGCGCCGCATTTGCTGCAAACTCTGTGAGAAAGATTGTATTCGCCGCATTTGGGGCACTTTACCATGTTGGGCTGGTCAAGCTTCCAGGTGCTGGAACGTCTTTTGTCCCTTCTCGCTTTCGAAACTTTGCTCTTGGGTACTGCCATGGTTGGCACCTCCTTGTTATATCATCTTTTTTTATTTGTTAAAATATTCCTTAAGCTTTTCCAGGCGCGGATCGATCTTTTTGCCGCCGCAGGAGCATGCGCCGGAGTTGAGATCTGCACCGCACACGGGACAAAGCCCTTTGCAGTCTTTGCGGCACAAAAACCGCAAAGGCAGATTGAGGATGAGTTGTTCGCCGCATATCTGTTCCACGTCGAGCGCAGCGCCTTCCATAAGTACGAACTTGTCTTCGTCTTCGTCGCTTTCAAGCTTTTCGGCGACAGGGAATTCGAACGAGTGCTTAAAGCCGCAGGCGAACGGCTTGCAGCAGCGCGCGCATACCGCGGTGAACTCGCAATCGAGCCCGGCGGTGAGAACGATATGATCGGGGGTGCCCCGGCAGGCGCCGGCGGCTGAACACGTGCCCGATATAATATCGGAAGTCATTCCGCTCATATCCAGCGTCAAGGCAAAAGGAACGCTTTCCGTCTCGCCCGAAAGCAGGCGCTTCAATTCGAGCATAGTTCACCCTCCGATAAATCAGCACCTTGCATTATAACTGCAAACTGCCGCCGTGTCAATAGCAATTTTCAAATAAAGCCGCGTTTTTTCAAATTATTTTATATATGCTTTGCCTTTTTCGGGCACTTCGGCGTATAGCGCGATCGTTTCGGGCCAAGAATAATAGCAGCAAAAACGGGGGAGGAACGAAAAATGCTAACAGGTATCAAATCCAAAATAATAACGCTTTCGGCGATAACGGCGGTGATAGCCGGCACGGTGTCGGGGATATCGGTGGTCTGCTGCAAAAGCTGCATGGAAAGCAAAAAATGCAAAAAGGCGTTCAAGCAGATAGAAGACAAACTGATGTAGCTTTGTCTGCGCGCCCGATCAAAAGCGCTCTGCGGTCCGTTTACCGCAGAGCGCTTGTTTTACGCCGAAAACTCAATTATTAGGATTTTGTGTCGAGCTTTTTGTTCCTGAAAAACAAGAACGCAAACACGGCGCCTGCTGCCAGCGCCAGACCGGCGATCACCGAAACTATGATCAGCGCGACATTTGTACCGCCGCCGTCGCTTTCATCGCCGACGGGCGCAGCGTCTCCGCTTTCTTCACCTTCGCAAAAAGGATCCTCGGACTCCGCGGAAACTTCGGTTTCCGAAACGTCGCTTACCGGTGTCGAGTCTTCACTGTTTTCGGGCTCGGATGCCTCGGGCTCTGATATTTCGGGTTCGGATTCTTCGGGAGGCAGGGGTTCGAACACCGCAGCCACCGTCACGTTGAATCCCGTGATCACGAACGCAGTCGTCGCGGATTCGGCGCTTGGGATCTCGAGCCCGCCGGAAAGCATTCCCGCCCAGCGCACCCAGTGGACGAACCTGTATCCTTCGCCGGGCGTCGCCGTGAGCGTCACCACCGTGCCGTCTTCGCCGGATTCGGGCGTCGCGGTCGCCGTGCCTTTGCCTTCGGTGACCACGGTGACGGTGTATACCGGGGCGGCGGGTTCTTCCTCGGATTTTACGTATTCGTAAGTGCCTTTGTAGTGCTTGGAAAGGTTGGTCCAGTCGTCGAGGCAGGCGACGAGGTCGAAACTGTAAGTGCCGCTTTCAAAGCCGCCGTCAGCCAGCAGCTTGTCAAGATCCGCCGAAGTTCCTTCCGGTTCCCACGCGCCGCCCATTATCAGCCAGTAACGCGAAGCGCCTTCGAACGGATCCCACGAAAGGACGCCGTTTTCTATTTTTACATTCTGAATGTCTTTGTATTCGAACCAGCCCGGGATGGTGTCGCTTTTCGCCGACATCGGACCGTTGGCGCCGCCGCTTTCGGCGATCGCCATAACCGCAAAGCTGTAGTCGTTCCCCAGCACGAAGCTGATGCTTTCGGAAAAATCACACGACGTTTCCTCAACGTAATCGTTTATGTTGCAGTTGTCGCCGGAATAAACGTACACCATATAGCCGACCGCGCCTTCTACGGCGTCCCATCTTGCGGTCTTGCCGTCCCAGTAAAGCCCTTTGACTTCGTCAAGCCCTATCGGGGCAACGAATTCGAACTGACCGCTATATGTCAGCGAAAGGTTGTTCCAGCTGTCGTCGCACGCCACCAGCGAAAACGAATACGTTCCGCTGGGCAGATTGTTTTCCAGCGCCTTTTCATAAAGGTTTGCGGAAGTCCCTTCCGGCCGGAACGCAACAGAGGAAGAGCCGAGTATTATCCAGTACCTTGTCGCGCCTTCGTAGGGGTCCCAGGTCAGCACGCCGTCTTCGGAAAGCGAAACGTTCTGTATCTCTTCCTGCTCGGCAAACGCCGTAAGCGTTGCGCCGGCGCAGAACAGAACCATGCAGAGAAGCGCTGAAACGAAACGGTAAAGTGTCCTTTTCATAATTACTCCTCCTTGTTTTTATGATACAATATGCGTTTACAGGATTATAACGCCGGCGTCGCGCGCCGCGGCGAGCGTTGCGGGATCCCACACTGAACTCTGTACCTCGCCGATATGGGCTTTGCCCAAAAGCAGCATCGAAAGCCGCGACTGGCCTATGCCGCCGCCGATCGTGAGCGGCAGCGTGCCGTCGAGCACCAAGCTGTGGAACAGCATCCGCGCGCGCTCCGTGCAGCCGGATTCCGAAAGCTGGCTTTTCATCGAGTCGCTGTCGACCCGTATGCCCATCGAAGATATCTCAAGCGCTTTGCCCAGCACGTCGTCCCAGAACAGGATGTCGCCGTTCAGCGACCAGTCGTCGTAGTCGGGCGCTCTTCCGCCGTGGGGCTTGCCGCTCTTGAGCTTGCCGCCGATGCACATAACGAACACCGTGCGGTGGAGCCGGGTGAATTCGTTTTCGCGCTCTTCGGGCGTAAGATCGGGGTACATATCCTCAAGCTCGGCGCTTGTGACGAAAGTCACCTCGCGTTCCAGAGTCACCGTAAGCTCGGGATATTCCGTTTTCAGTTCGTCCAGCGTGTCGCACACCGCGCCCGCTATGGAACGCACCGTGGCTTTAAGATAGCCGGCGTTCCGGTCTTCGCGCGTGATGACCTTTTCCCAGTCCCACTGATCCACGTAGACCGAATGGGTGTTGTCGAGCTCCTCGTCGCGGCGGATGGCGTTCATATCGGTGTAAAGCCCCTCGCCCGGCTTAAAGCCGTAACGGTAAAGCGCAAGGCGCTTCCATTTGGCGAGCGAATGCACCACGGCGGCCTCGGCGCGAGCGTCGGGGATATCGAACGTTACCGGCCGCTCAACGCCGTTCAGATCGTCGTTGAGACCGGTGGAAGGCAACACGAAAAGCGGCGCGGAAACGCGCTTTAAGTTCAGGTTCGTGCAAAGATGCTTTTCAAAAGTCTTTTTCAGCGTGCCTATCGCGGATTGAGTGCGGTAAAGGTCAAGCGCAGAAACGTAACCTTCGGGAAAAAATGCTCGGCTCATATAAGTTACCTGTATCAGTTGTTGGGGTCGAACGAATAGTTGGGAGCTTCCTTTGTTATGAATACGTCGTGCGGGTGCGATTCTTTGAGCCCCGCGCCGGTTATGCGCACGAAGCGGGATTTGCTTTTGAGTTCGGGAAGAGTGTGGGCGCCGCAGTAGCCCATGCCGCTGCGCAGGCCGCCCATCAGCTGGAACACTGTTTCGGAAAGCGCGCCCTTGAACGGAACGCGGCCTTCGACTCCCTCGGGCACCAGCTTTTTGGAGCCGGTCTGGAAATACCTGTCCTTGGAACCCTTCTGCATGGCGGCAATGGAGCCCATGCCGCGGTAGGATTTGAACTGTCTGCCCTGGAATATCTCCAGTTCGCCCGGCGCCTCGGCGCAGCCCGCGACGAGCGAGCCGACCATCACGACGTCGCCGCCCGCGGCGAGCGCCTTGACAAGGTCGCCGGAATATTTAATGCCGCCGTCGGCGATGACGGGGATGCCGTGCTTTTCGCATTCGCTCGCGGCGTCGTATATGGCGGTTATCTGCGGGACGCCTATGCCGGCGACCACGCGCGTGGTGCATATGGAGCCGGGGCCTATGCCCACTTTGACGCAGTCCGCGCCCGCGTCGATGAGCGCGGCGGCGCCTTCGGCGGTGGCTATGTTGCCGGCTATGAGCTGGCACGAAGGGAACGCGGCTTTGACCCGGCGGCAGGCGTCGAGTATGCCCTTGGAATGTCCGTGCGCCGAATCGAGCACAAGCGCGTCCGCGCCCGCTTCTATGAGCGCCGAAGCGCGTTCGAGTATGTCGCCTGTGACGCCTATCGCGGCGGCGCAGAGCAGACGGCCTTCGGCGTCCTTTGCGGCGTTGGGGTACTTGACTGCTTTTTCAATGTCTTTTATGGTTATAAGACCGCCCAGACGGCCTTTTTTGTCTATGAGCGGAAGTTTTTCTATCTTGCGCTTGCGAAGTATCTCTTTCGCTTCCTCGAGCGTGGTGCCCACGGGCGCGGTGACGAGGTTTTCCTTGGTCATAACTTCTTTTATCTTGATGTTGTAATCCGAAAGAAAACGCAGGTCGCGGTTGGTCAGTATGCCCACGAGCCGTTTGTCGGAGTCGCAGATGGGCATGCCCGAAATGCGGTATTTCGCCATGAGCGAATCGGCTTCGTAAACGTAATTTTCGGGCATCAGATAGAACGGATCGTTTATTACGCCGCTCTCGCTCCTCTTTACGAGCAGAACGTTTTCGCTCTGATCTTCTATGGTCAGGTTCTTGTGGATGACGCCGATACCGCCTTCGCGCGCGATGGCTATCGCCATACGGCTTTCGGTAACGGTGTCCATAGCCGCGGTCATCAGCGGTATGTTCAGGTTGATGCTTTTTGTCAGCTTCGTCCGCAGATCGACCTTGTCGGGCGTGATATCACTTTCCGCCGGCTGCAGCAGGACGTCGTCGAACGTTATGGCCTGTTTTCCGAATTTTTCTTCGTAATCGAGCATGTTCCGCCTCCGTATATAAATAATATAAATTGCAATGATTATAAAACAAAACGCTGCGTTTGTCAACCTTTTAGCGCTATATCTTTTAAAAACGCGGCGTATTTTTTTTTGCTCGAACGCTTGGGCCACAGATATGCGAGCAGCACCGCGGCGCACAGAGCCATACCTATGTAAAGGTTCATGACCCCCAGCCCGCGGTCGTACATCGCCTTGAGTATGACCGCCATCACCGCTGCGAGCACGAAAGCCAGCAGATAGTCGGCGCCGGTCTTGGTGAAAAAGCCGGTTATCGCCGAACCTTCGCCGTTTCGGGTTATCCTGCCGCGGAACACCGTGCCGAAAAGATCCGGCCCGGAGCGCGGCTTGAACGCCAGCCTGACGCGGTCGCCGCCGCGATGCGCTATGTATATGTTGTCGAACATATCGTCGCTCCCCGCAAAGCGCTGCGGCGAGGTGCGCTCGTCCCAGCGGGCGACGAGCTCTTCTTTGGTAAGTTCGCTTGCAAATTTCAAAACAATCACTCCGAAAAAAGTATAACATATACGCAAATGAATGTCAATATTTTGTATTTACGGTTGAAAATATCGGATCGTTGTGTTATTATACAAATGATCTAAAAGAGCGCGGCGCATATAACGCCGCATACGGAGGATATTTCAAGTGTTCCGGAACAAAAAACAAACCGTCGATTTTTCCGCAGCTCCGCGTTACGCGGTCCTGCCGGAATACGGGCTCGGCGAAGATCAGATCCGCGAGCGGCAGGAAAACGGTTACACCAATTTCGACGCCGCCATAAAGACCAAGAGCGTACCGCGCATAATCGCGTCGCACCTTATGACGCTCTTCAATCTGGTAAATATAATAATCGCCTTTGCGCTCATCTACGTCGGCTCGTACAAGAACCTGGCGTTCCTGCTCGTCATAACCGCCAACGTGCTCATAGGCGTGGTGCAGGAGATCCGTGCCAAGCGCGCGACCGATAAGCTTTCGTTCGTTTCCAAAAGCAAAGTCCGCGTCATAAGGAGCGGCGATACCGTATCGGTCGGCACGGAGGAGATACTGCTCGACGACGTCGTTGCGCTCAGGAGCGGCGATCAGATCTGCGTCGATTGCGTGGTGCTTACGGGCGAATGCGAAGTAAACGAATCGTTCGTCACCGGCGAAAGCGACGCCGTGTTCAAGCGCGCGGGGGACGTTTTGCTTGCGGGTTCGTTCGTCACCAGCGGCGAATGCCGCGCCCGCGCCGACAAGATCGCCGACCGGACGTATATTTCTTCCATATCGCGTTCCGCTAAAAAGCTCAAGACAGGCAAGAGCGTGCTGATGAGATCGTTCAAGCGGCTCATATCGGTCATTTCGGCGGTCATTTTCCCGCTCGGAGCGTTACTGTTTTTCGATCAATACCGCATAACCGGGTCGTTCGGTCCCGCGGTCGTTTCCACTTCGGCTTCGCTGCTCGCGATGATACCCCAGGGGCTGGTGCTGCTCACGTCTTCGGCGCTGGCGCTTTCGGTCGTCAGGCTTTCGCGCCGCAAGGTGCTGGTGAAAGACCTTTACAGCGTAGAAATGCTCGCGCGAGTCGACACCGTATGCCTCGACAAGACCGGCACGCTGACCGAAGGGCGGCTGAACGCGGAGGGGATAGTCAAGCTGGATGAAGCAAGCGAGCCCGAAAAACTGCTCGCACTTCTTGCGGGAGAACTGGGCGAAGACAACGCCACGATGGAAGCCGTGGCGCGCGCGTTCCCCGGGGGCGGCTCCGATGTACTTATAACGAAAGTGCCGTTTTCTTCAAAGACAAAATGGTCGGGGTGCGCGTTCAAAAACGCCGGCAGCGTAATACTCGGCGCCGCCGAATACATAATGCCGCAAAACGCGGCCGTTTTGGAAAAAGTGCGCGAATACGCCGCCGAAAACCGCGTGCTGCTTCTTTGCACGTCAGGCGATACCTCGCTCGCGCCCGGCGTCCTGCCGCAGTCGCTCAGACCCGCGGCATTGGTACTGCTTCGCGACAGTATACGCAAGGAAGCGCCCGGACTTATAAAATATCTCGTCTCGCAGGATGTCCGCGTGCGCATAATCTCGGGCGACAACCCAATGACCGTCGCTTCCATAGCGCGCGCGTGCGGAGTCCCCGACGCCGAAAAATACATAGACTGTTCCACGCTCAAGACCGATGAGGAAGTCGCCGAAGCCGCCGACCGTTACGCTGTGTTCGGCAGAGTTACTCCGTTCCAGAAAAAACTGCTGATAAAAGCTCTCAAAGCCAAAGGCCTCACCGTGGCTATGACTGGCGACGGAGTCAACGA
Source organism: Clostridia bacterium (assembly GCA_017429165.1). Classification (GTDB taxonomy): domain Bacteria; phylum Bacillota; class Clostridia; order Oscillospirales; family CAG-382; genus UBA1206. The sequence goes on along the minus strand of JAFRPL010000033.1, from coordinate 8,836 downwards.
CGTGCTCGCCATGAAAGAATCCGATTGCTCGGTGGCGATGGGCGGCGGCACCGACGCCGCGTGCAGCGTGGCGACGCTGGTGCTTCTTAAATCTGATTTCGATTCGCTGCCGCACGTCATCAACGAAGGCAGGCGGTCGGTCAACAACATCCAGCGTTCCGCCTCGTTCTTCCTTTCCAAGACCATTTACGCCACGCTCATAGCGTTCCTGCTTTTAGTGCTGCACAGGATGTTCCCGCTGCAGCCCATACAGATGTCGCTCATCTCGTTCGCCTGCATAGGGTTCCCGTCGGTGGTGCTGGCGTTCGAGCCCAACCACGACCGCATCAAGGGCAACTTTTTGCGCAACGTGCTCGTCAAGGCGCTGCCCGGCGGCGTGACCGTGGCGCTCGCAACGGTGCTCTGTATCAGCGTAAACGACATCGCCGCGCTGTTCGAAAAGACCGACGTTCTCTGCTGGGCGGCGGTCACGGCTGATCCGCCCGAACTCGCCTCCATGGTGCTTTACGTCATGGGATTCGTCTCGTATCTGGTGCTCCTGTCGGTGTGCCGCCACCCCACGCTCATAGATAAGGTGCTGCTCGTGCTGGTGGCGCTGGCGTTCGTCGGCGGAGTGCTGCTGTTCGGCGGCATGCTCGAGATCGTACCGCTTTCGCTGCCGCAGATAATCGTCACGTCTCTCATCTGCGCCGCCGCGGCGCCCGTTATGACGCTGCTTATGCTGCTCATGCGGAAGATCAGGCGCAAAGAACAGTGATATAGGTAAAAACGACCCCCGAAGTCCGTTTTCATACGTTCTTCGGGGGTCGGTTTCGCAATATTCAGGAACAGAACATTTCCGCAAGGCGTTTTGCCGCCTGCGACATCTTTTTGAGCCCGTCGAAAACGTCCGTGCGTTCCACTTTCGCAAGGTTGGTCTCCAGCGTGAATTCGCCGGCGTAGCCGATCTGTTTCAGCGCGCATATCACCGGAGCGTAATCGATCTTCTTTGTGAACGGAAGCGCGTGGTCGTCGTGCCATTTGTCGTTATCGTGCAAATGGAGCGCTTTGACCCTGTGTCCCAGTTCTTTTATCATATCCGCCGCCGTCGTGCCCAGGCCTTTCATCTCCGCGTGACCCACGTCTACGCAGGCGACGAGGAAAGGATCGTTTACAATGTCTATGTGCTCTGTAAAGCTTTTGCCGTCCGAACACGCCGCGCTCGTCGCCTGATCTGTTTCGTTGTCCCAGTTCCACATATTTTCGGTCGCTATCATAACGCCGTATTCGTGCGCGTAAGGCAGCAGTTCTTTATACATCGCCGCATTTTCCGCGGCGTTTTTGTTGTTGTCGGGATGTATCACGCATATTTTTCCGCCGGCTTCCGCCGTGCATTCCAGCGCCAGCGGCAGGCATTCCCGTATTGGCTCGCATGATACCGGGAACGGCGCGTGCGACTGATTGCACGTTATCCCAAGGCTTTCGCCCGTTTTCCTGAGCGTCTGCGCCAGCTTCAGCGCCGTGTCGCGCTGTTCGAGCGGATCGCCCACATACACGCGCTCTCTTTTAGACCAGCTGTAAGTCGCCATGCCGAACAGCGAAAAATCCCAGCAGTCAAAGCCGGCTTTTGCAACAAGCTCCACCGCTTTTTCCATTCCGGTAAACGCCGCCGTCGATCCGATCTCGGTAGATGTTTTCATGCCGTTTTACCCTTTTCTTTTTTAGTTTCCCGGGGCGATCGTCACCGTCTCGGCGCCGATCGCGCGCTCTTCGGGGGTGGATACGACCGTGAACGCGCTGCCGTAGGGGGCGTTGACCTCGCCGCGGCGGTTTTCGTTCATGGGGACGCGGTAGGCGACGCCGTTTATCACGCGGTGCAGATAAGTCGAATGCCATACCGCGCCGGTTATTTTGGTATCGGTCGGTATTGCGGTCTTGCCCTCGTTGCCGCCCTGGTCTATTGCGTTCACGCGCTTGAATTCGGCGAGTACGCCGTTCGTCCCGTGGCCCGCCGAAGCGAACACGGGGCTTACGAAATCGGCGGGATCTTTCCAGCCGTACTGTTCGCGTATCGCCACCGAAGAGGGAAGCGTGGATTTTGATATGACTTCTATCATAAGCTGCAGCTTTCCCGGGGCGGGGGAATATACTACGATGCGCAGCGTGTCGCCCGGCAGATAGTAGTATTCGGTGTATTTCCAGTGATAATTCGCGTAGCAGTTGTTTCCGTTGGCGGTGACGGCGTACAGCCCGCCGTGTACGTCGTAGCCGCCCGCGTCTTTATCGGTGCTCGTGATATAGCGCCAGAACGGTCTGAACGCGAACGAGCTTTTGGTCAGGTTGGAAGTCCCCGCCTTGTAAAGCGTGCGCGAAAAGCTGAGCCCCACGTCCGATTCGCTGCCCGCATTGCCACCAAGATACACCGAAGGGTTATCCAGATTCTTTACTTCGGGATCGTACGGAAGCGACTCGTCGTATTCGCCGTCGTAGCGGCGGATGACCACCTCGGGCAGGGTGACCGTGGCTTCTATGCCTGTCCACGAATCTTTGGAAGAGATCACTTTGCGGTACCAAGCTCCTCCGAACACCTTCGGATCCGCGGGTTTGGGCTTTTCTCCGTTTATTACGCCTTCCCACACCGGGTATTCGGCAAGAACGGCACTTTCTTTGACTGTAATCGTCCTCATAACTTCGTCCGCCTCGTTTCCGGCGCTGTCGGCGAGTCTGTATACCGCCGTGTATTCGCCGGGAGTATTTTCGTCGTATCCTTCCGCAGACACCGTGACGTGATCCGTCAGATCTCCTTCGGTGGGATCGTAACCGCTCACGCCGCTCATAAAGTCTATGCTTCCTCCGCGGCTCACGTAAAGCGTCCCGGTGAACGGCGCCAGCGTTATTACGGGCCTGTCGGCGTCCGCCGGCTCTTCGGAGCTCTCTTCAACGCTCGGTTCTTCGGATGATTCTTCTATGCTTGGTTCTTCGGAAGATTCCTCTATACTCGGCTCTTCGGAGCTCTCTTCAACGCTCGGCTCTTCCGAAGATTCTTCTGCGCTCGGTTCCTCCGAAGATTCTTCTGTACTCGGTTCTTCGGAAGTTTCTTCTATGCTTGATTCCTCTGAAGATTCCTCAACGCCGGGTTCTTCCGAAGATTCTTCAACGCTCGGTTCTTCGGACGGTCCTTCCGCACTCGTTTCTTCGGAAGGATCTTCTTCGCTCGTTTCCGCGGAGCTTTCTTCCTCGCTCGTTTCCGCGGAGCTTTCTTCCGTTCTCTCGCCGCCGGAGCAGGCGAACGACGCCGTCGCCACGGTGAGCGCCAGTATGAAAATTATCAGTTTTTTCATGTTTTCTCTCCGTTTCAGCGGAACGCGCTGCCTATGTTGCGTTCGGTAAGTATGTAGATCACGTAATCCACGCCCGCGCTTTTCACTTCCTGGGCGTTGAACGAAAACGACCACATCGATTTGTAAACGGTCTTGTCAAAGCGTTCGGCGAGTATGTCGTATATCTGGGTCGAATACGAATCGCGCATCACGATCGCGGAAGGCAGCTCGGCTCTCCCGGTGCTTATCGTGCGGGCCGCGGGCATTGTGTCGGAATCGTAGGTGAGTTTGCTTTCGCTCACGTAGCGTCTTACTTGCGAAATGCTGCGGGGCATATCGAACAAGGGGATCCTCGCCACGTTGTATTCGCTCATCACCTCGTCGTCGTATTCGAGATAGTACGCCATATCGCCGCCGCGGAACGTGCCTTCTTTCCATTCGAATTCGTCAAAGGCGCGCGGAGACGACTGCGGGAATTTCTGCGAAATATGGTCGAAAAGCTCTTTGTATACCAGATACGCGCCGTATTCAGACCAGTGCGAATCGGTCTTCCAGTAAAGCTTGTACCCGTCGTCTTTGTGCTGTGCGAACAGTTCTTTTACGTTTATGTACGTAACGCCCGCGTTTTCCAGCACTTCCATAAGCTGGTCGTATTTCGAAACATCGCCGTTCTGCTGCTCGGCGTATACGTCGGGCATGGTCTCGGGGTATACCGAAGCGGGCGAAGGCACCACTATGTAAATGATCTCGGCGTCCGTTCTTTCGCCGCGGTTCTTAAGCGTGGAAACGAGCGCATTCATCTGCGATTGGGTGTAAAGGTTGGTGTGCAGGTAATCCTGCAGGGTGTAATCCAGATGGAACTGGTAATCCTTGCCGGCTATTATATCCCATTTATCCGACCCCACGCTCTTTGGCTGCGCAAGAAATTCCTTCACCGGCGATACCGCGTCGCCGAGCTGCGCCCACAGCCTGACTTTTTCGTAAGAAGAACGGTATTTTATGCGCGCCGAAAACCAGCCGTGATCCGATCCGGTGGAATACTTGGTCCCGTTGGCTTCGTAATATATGACCGCGCCCTCGACGCAGTGTCCCAAAATGACGTAGGAATTATCGTAAAGCCGCGTGCAGCCGAATACCGTGGGCATTTCGAGCGCTTCGACGCTCACTTCTTCCGAAGGCTCCTCGGAAGATTCTTCAACGCTCGGTTCTTCCGAGCTTTCCTCAGCGCTCGGTTCTTCGGAAGATTCTTCCGCACTCGGTTCTTCGGAACTTTCCTCTACGCTTGGTTCTTCGGAAGATTCTTCAACGCTCGGTTCTTCCGAAGATTCCTCAACACTCGGTTCTTCGGAAGATTCTTCGACGCTCACTTCTTCCGAAGGCTCCTCGGAAGATTCTTCAACGCTTGGTTCTTCGGACGATCCTTCCGCGCTCGGCTCCTCAGAGCTTTCTTCAGCGGGCGCGGAGCTTTCGGGTTCGCTTTCGTCCGCCGGCGCCGAAGCGCTTTCCTCCGCCGGCGCCGAAGCGCTTTCCTCTTTCGCGGGTCCGTCTGCGCCGCAGGCGAACAGACACAGTATCAACAGCAGCGCGAGCGTTGCCGATATGGCGCGTTTCATAATGACACCTCTCTGAAATCTCGTATATTATATTATATATTATACCACGCCGCGTTTCCAAATGCAATAACGATTATTTGGGTATTGCGGCTATGAGAAGTATCACGCAAAGGCCGTTGTTGTAATCCGAAAGATACAGTATGTATAAAGCCGCGGCGGCGAGCGCGGCTCTTCCTGCTGCCGCCGCTGTGCGGGAGATTGTTTCGGCGCGCTCCGCGCCCGTGCGCGATTCGGCGGCGATATACAGCATCCTGCCGCCGTCCGATGTGCGCAGGGGGACGAGATTAGTCAGCGCGAAAAACAGCGAGGCGAACACGAACATCAGCACACAGGCGTTTTTTGCGAACGCGAAAACGCACGCAAATACGAGCGCGCACGCCGCGTTGGCGGCGATCCCTCCCGCCTGTATCAGAAAAGCGCTTTTCGTATCCGGCGCCGCAGTGCATTCTATCAGTCCTCCGAAAGGATACACCGTAACGCGAGTCACGCGCGAACCGACAAGTTTTATCGCCGCCGCGTGGCCGGCTTCATGCGCCAGCGCCGCGGCGGCTATGCACAAAAACGGCAAAAAACCTTCCGAAGCCGCAAGGAGCCAGAACGCGGCGGGCGCGAACACGCTCACGCGCAAAAAGCCGCCCAAAAACGGCATATACATTCAATCGCCCGCCATCGTGCGCGCCATGTCGAACACGGTGCGCGCTTTCGCGCGGGCGCCGAACGCGCCCGCCGGTTCAGATCCGCCGCGCGCCGAATACGCCGCGAACGCCAGCGCCAGCAATAACGAAGCCGCAAGAAACACAAACGCCTTTTTCATTTTCGCTTTCCGCCTTTCACGCGCCATATTATGCGCGCCGGCGCCCCGATATTACAAAATAAAATAGTTTCGTGCGCCGGTTTGCGACTTTCTTTGCGCACGTCGCGCGCTATAATCGTATGCGCGGAGGTGAAGCGCGTATGGAAGCGGGAGTTATCTACGCCGACGTGTTCTTTTTGATAAACTTTATAATCGATTTTTTGTGCCTTTACATAACGCGGGCGCTCGTTTCGGCGCAAAGTCCGCTGTGGCGGATCACCGTTTCGGCTGCGTTCGGGGGATTTTACGCGCTTGCGTGGGCGTTCATGCCCGGGATCCCGCCCTGGGCGCTGATCCCGTCGCATATCGCGGCGGCGTGGCTCATGACGTATATCATGATCGGCGGCCGCAGATTCGGCAGGGTCTGCGCCGCGTGCGGCGTGTTCTGCCTGAGCGCCGCGCTCGTAGGGGGCGCGCTCGGAGCGGCGTTTTCGCTCACCGGAGGCGGATACGTCGTTTCCGGCGGAGTATACGCGGATATCTCGCCGCTTTTCCTGCTCGGCACGGCGGCGTTTTCGGTGGGCGCGTGTTACGTCTACGGCGTTTACGCGCGCCGCAGGATATCGGCGCGCAGCGCGGTCGCCGTCATATGTGCGGGCGGCGCGGAATACAGGGCGCGGCTGTTCGTGGATACCGGTTTCCACGTGCTCGATCCGCTCACCGGCGAACTCGTGATGATAGTTTCCGCGCGCGTATTCGGCGAAAAACCGCCCCGCGCCGCGCGCATAATACCGTTTTCCACAGCGGCCGGGAGCCGGGTGCTTTACGGGTTCAAGCCGCAGTCGTGCGCCGTGAACGGCGTTCCGGTGCAGGCGGTCGTGGCGATATCCGGCAGGGATGAATACTACCGCGGCTGCGACGGGCTCGTCCCGCCGCTGCTGGTATTCGACGCAAACGGAAAGGAGTCCGGCGTATGCTGAAAATACTGAAAAAGCTCATATCGCTCATCTGGCCGCAAAGCGCGGCTTACTACGTCAACGGAGCGGCGACCCTGCCGCCGCCGCTCACGCCCGAGGAGGAAAAGCGCTGTACCGATACAATAGACGAACCGGCTTCGCGCCGGACGCTGGTGGAACACAATCTGCGACTGGTGGTGTATATCGCCAAAAAGTTCGAAACTACGGGCATAGGTATAGAAGATCTCGTCTCCATAGGTACCATCGGGCTGATCAAGGCGGTCAACACCTACAAGAGCGACAAGCGGATCAAGCTTGCCACCTACGCTTCGCGCTGTATTGAAAACGAGATACTTATGTTCATACGCAAGACCTCGGGGAGCAGATGCGAAGTCTCGCTCGACGAGCCGCTCAACGTCGACTGGGACGGCAACGAGCTTTTGCTCGGCGACCTTTTGGGCGGCGAAAGCGACGACGTGTTCCGCAGCATAGAAGAGCGCGAAGACCGCCGTATGATACGCGGCGCGCTCGCCAATCTGCCTTGCCGCGACCGGACGATAATCGAACTGCGTTTCGGGTTCGCCCGCGGCGGAAAAGAGCTCACGCAAAAGGAGGTGGCGGATCTTCTGGGCATATCGCAGTCGTATATTTCGCGGCTGGAAAAGAAGATAATGGCGCGGCTACGCGACGACCTTAAAAAAGTTGGATATTGACATATACCGGCGGATATGTTATACTCAAAAACGGATGAACGCAAACCGAATAAACAGCAAAGGAGGGAGAGTTATTTCTATTTTCTCATGGGGAAAAGAGAAGAACGCCGAACCCGAGATATTCCGCAACGGACTGCGCAAAGCCGTGGCTTTCGTGGACTATGAATCGTGGTACGTTTCGATGAACGTCAACTACGGGCTCAGGCCGGATATCAAGGGCTGGTACGAATCGCTCGCCAAGCGGGTCAATCTTACCGAGGTCGTGTTCTTCGCCGACTTTTCCCACAAATCATTAGCGTCCGAGATCCAGCGCATCCGCCCGTTTTCAAACAAGATAATCGATACTCGCAGCCCCGCGGGCGTACAAAAGGATTTCACCGATTTCATCATTCTTGACAACATCTATCAAAAAGCCATGATGAGCGAAGGCATAGACGTGTTCATCCTGTTTTCCGGCGACGGTCATTTTTCATCCGTCGTTGCCTTCCTCAAAAATATCTGCGGCAAAGAAGTGGGCGTTTACGCCATAAACGGCTCGTTTTCGCGCCAGCTCAAAGAGACTGCGAGCTGGACCGAAACACTCCCGTCGGAAGAGGAACTCTACGGGAACATCTATTCGCTTATATTCGACGAGCTCAAAAACGCAAAAACCATGCTTACCGTGCAGTCGCTGACCGATTCGGTCGCAAAGACAAACAAAAATCTGCGCAAACGCGATATCGACGAAGTTATGGACCGCCTTCGCAAGGGCGGCGTCCTTACCACCCGTACCGTCGGCAAGACCAAAAACGCCGTTTTCGTGGATTGGGAAAAAGCAAAAGAGTTTATAAAAGAATGATCGAACTTCTGAAAATCGGGCTCGCCGCACGGCGGGCCCTTTTTTCGCCCTCCGACGCCGGCCGGGGCGCGGCGCCCGAAAAGGGTGCGTTTTGTACCTTTACATTTGTATATCTTTTGATATAATAAAAGCAGAGGGATAATACCCTCTTGCAGAAGAAGTAAGAAACGATGACATATTTTTACACACGGTTCATCATCGGGACTATTGATGAGTGAATCTTCAGACGGCGGATCACAAACGATAATTAACGCATTGGAGGTTATTATGAAAAGAATTATTGCTGTTGCGCTCCTCGCTCTTGTTGTTTTGTCGGGATGCGCTTCGAACAGTGTTATGAAACCGAAAAAAGTAGTCTTTGCCGACGCCGCTCAAGGTGAATACGGAACCGGAGCAGAAATCGATTCCACAATAAGTCTGATCGGAAGCAGACAGTTGCTTTCGCCCGAACAAAGTGAAAGCGAACCGGCTAAAACAGTTACGATACAGGGAAAAGAATATACGGGAAAGCATTATTCCGTGTATTTGTCTCCTTTTTACAACGGTGACTGTGACGAGTATAAGTGCGATTTAGAAAATGGAGCCCTTTATTTCTTCGTTGACCGGGCATACGGTGAGGTCGTT
>JAFRPL010000032.1 GCA_017429165.1 Clostridia bacterium | reverse complement strand
ATCTGATACGGCGCATCTCCGTGCATATTAACATCTTTCCATGCAAAGAAGCGGTGAAGCTGGCATGCATCCTCGCCCCAGGTGCCTGCCTTTACCATCAGGTACGATGGCTTCTTTCCGGCTTTCTGATTGGCAGGCAGCTGTCCAAGCACTGGTTCATCCTCTGCAAGTGCCGGATTGCAAACATAAAATTCAATGAAAAACGGCTTGTCCTCACCTGTCTCTGCATCCTGGGCAGTGAAAGAATGCCACCACCAGTCGTAGCCGTGGCGTGCCAGTGCGCCGTGCAGCATGCAGGCGTTTCGTGTTATATCATGGTGATTAAACATATTGTCCTCCATAAATCCCGATTTGTCGGGATGATTGATTTTGCTTTTTCTGAACTATTGCCGCATTTGACACGTATCGCTGCACGAGCGAATTCCGCCGTGCCGTCGCCACCGGCTTTGTCGATATTCTTTCTGAACCTCTCATCGGCGACATATATCTCGCCAAGCCAGGCGAAGATCTCGTCGGTGCATTCGTAATATTGCGCCGTGATATACTGTTGAATATCCGCGACCGCCGCCTGCGCCTCATCGTTCTCCGGCGGAAGATTCTTCAACTCTCCGAGTCGCGCAAACAGTTTCATCAGTCCGTCGCCCGTCTCTTTTGATGTGTCCGACCGCTTTTCAAACTCCCGCCACGCCGCAGTATCGACCCAGCGTTCCTTTGCTTCTTCAACGTATGTTTTGCTCATTATGGATTCTCCTGCGATTATTCTGCCGCCGACCGCAGACACTCAATTACCCGAGAAAAAGTCCTTGAGACGCTGCCAAAACGTTTTTCTTTTCGGCGGTTGATACTGCGCTTGCGGTGTATAAGTATAGGATGATGCCGGTTGTTGCTGTTGAAGCATTTGCAATTGCCTACGGCGTTCTTCTTCAGCACGTTTTTGCGCTTGAATACGACGCTGTTCTTCTGCGCGCCGTTGACGTTCGGCGTTTTCTGCTTTATTCATTACAGATAAAGGATCGTTTGTAGAGTACAATCGATGGCTGAACGTTTCGAGCCAGTCATAATCGGCATCTTCACAAATATCGGAATCATATCCGACCTCGTGTGAAAGTTGATTACGTATCCAGCGCAGTCGTTTCAATTTGTCGTAATCCGCGCCCCATGTTGCAACATAACGTCTTCCTTTGAAGTCGTTCTGTTCCATTTGGCGTATGTACTCGGAGACGCCTTCCGTCGAGGAATAGGCGTCTCTGATAAAGCGATCAACGCTTTTATACAAGTCCATAAAATCAATGTTCAAATCGCGCATATTATCCTACCACAAGTTTATTCGTTTTCTTCAAATACTTAGCAGGAATTGGATAATCCAATTTCCATGTGATGTTCATCGGACGTGATCCTTCATGCTTAACATAATTGGCAGTTCCGAGATAAGTATAAGCAGCAGCACCGCCAGAAACACGATCTGATTTGAATTCACGAACAAATAATAATATACGGCTACCGTTAACACGGTGATTGATATATCTTTGACCGGTCGGAGAGTTTTCTGCTGTTGTACTTTGGCTTTGCCAATGAAAAAGCTCACTGTTAATTGAATAGTCGTTATACATCGTTGTCGGCGAATAGTCTTTATCGGATTTATTTAGCGTAACAAAGAAGATGTCCAGCTTCTTATCCGGCAACCATTTTACACCTTCGCGGACAGTTGAGGGCTTCATGAAATCAAGTGCAACAAGCAACTGGTCTCGAGTGTAAGTGCAATGAAGATCAAGTGGGCAATCAAAGCCGACATCTACTGACGAATCGATGAAGTCAATACGGTCGAAATTATACTGTAATAATGAGGCCAATTCACTCATCATTACAGGACACGAAGAGAGCACTTTCAAATTGTTCTTTACCACTTCGTCATCCCAGTTCTCAACGGCTTTTTCTTGCCAAATGCTTATATAAAACATTTGCATCATCCGTTTTTCCGAAGCGGAAAAAGAAGAGATATCAATGTTGTCGATTGTCGGCAAAACTCTGAGAATAAATTTTATCCAACGCCGCGAGTCAATAGTCGCAAAACGTGATAATGCTTTTTGGATCGTTTCTTCAAGCGGCTCATTATAATCATCAATCACATCAGCACGTGCACAAAGTCGAGAAAAAGAATCAAAACGATATATCGAACGTGGATCGATATGGTAATAGTCAAGGAAATTTGCTAACGTCAGTTCAAGTCCCGAATCTTCCTTGAACGTGGCAATTCTTGATACAAGGCCAGCGCTGTTTCCATAAGAAGCACGAATATTATCAAGAATATACTTTGCCGCTTTTTTCTCTAACTGAATATAGCATCCCTTTGGTAAGGATATAAATCCATCTTTGATTTCACGAGTGACACTACGAGTTGTGTTAGAAAGCAGGGCAGCAAACTTATCCTCAAAATTATAGCGTTTATTTGCCTGTCCGATAAAATCAAGTACAGTAAGGCATTCTTTATTTTCGGCCAAGCGCAATCCGCGCCCAAGCTGTTGAAGAAAGATAGTCAGAGACTCTGTTGGGCGTAGGAATAGAACTGTGTTAACCTCGGGAATGTCAACACCTTCATTATAAATATCGACAACGAAGATAAACCGCACTTTGCCTGAAATAAGCTTATTTTTAGCGTCGTTTCGCTCTTCATCCGGTGATTTGCCAGTTAAAAACATGGATGGAATGCCATGAGCGTTAAAATAGTTCGACATGAATTCTGCGTGTTCAATCGTAACACAGAACCCGAGTCCTTTTACTTCGTCGATATCCGTAACATATTTGAGAAGAGAGGAAACAACATGATCTGCACGTTGATTCGCCATCATTCCACTAAGAGTATAAAGCTTAGACAGCTCAGCTTTGTCATATCCGCCATTTGTCCACTTCAGTTGGTCCAGATCGACAGTATCCGTTACACCGAAATACTGAAATGGGCATAGCAGTTTGCGGTCAATCGCTTCTGGTAAACGTATTTCTGCCGCAATACGATTGTTGAAATATGGCAAGATGCTCTTTCCGTCCATGCGTTCCGGAGTAGCTGTTAATCCCAACAGGATCTTCGGTTGGTAATAGGAAAGAAGTTTTTGATATGTAGGTGCTGCCGCATGATGAAATTCATCAACAATTATGTAGTCGTAATAATCTGGAGATGTTTTTTCCGTAAACGACTGTGAATTAAATGTCTGAATTGACATGAACAAGTAATCTAAGCTATCCGGCTTATAATTACCAACAAACATCTCTCCAAAGTTTGCATCTTTCAATACTGCACGGAAAGTATAAAGGCTCTGTTTAAGTATCTCCTCCCGATGTGCGACAAACAACAAGCGGCATGGCTTACCGATATTTGCTTTTCTAAATCGCTTATAGTCGAATGCCGATATGACGGTTTTTCCAGTGCCGGTTGCAGCAACAACAAGATTATAAGAATAGCCTCGAACAGCACGTTCAGCGTCAAGTTTGTCCAAGATTTCCTGCTGATAAGAATATGGCTGGATATCCATTGTGTACATCGCAGGGTTGTTTGTATCAAAGTATTTTTCTGCTTTAAGTGCGCGCGAAAGACGCTCTTGCTGACCTTCATCATAATACTCAAACTCATTGGAGTTCCAGTAACTTTCAAAAGTGGCAGCTATCTTGTCTATTGTTTCTGGGAGGTCCTTTTTTGTAACCTTAACGTTCCATTCTAACCCGCTGGATATAGCAGCATTAGAGAGATTGGATGAGCCTACATAAGCTGTCGTGAAGCCTGTGTTGCGGTAGAAAACATAGGTCTTAGCATGAAGACGCGTACGTTTCGTATCATAGCTAACCTTTATGCTTGTATTCGGCAGTTTTCGCAACTCTTCAATTGCTTTTACATCAGTAGCGCCCATATATGATGTTGTTATGATGCGCAAAGCCCCGCCTTTTTGTGCAAACTCAGACAGCTCGTCCATTATCAAACGCAATCCACTCCATTTGATAAAAGAAACCAGCATATCAATTCGATCACACGAGACGATCTCTTTTTTTAACTCCGTGTACATTTGCGGCTCATGGATCGCCCCAGTGAAAAGAGAGCTTTGCGCTATAGACGTCTCAGGACGAATAATCTCTGCTTTTTCGTTTATTGATAGAATGTTGTTTTTCTTATCAAAGACTGCAAGCAGCTGTTCAGCTCGTTCTGCAACAGCCATTTCATCAAAACCGGATTCCTTTGTTTGGGCGACAATAGCAGTTACAATTCGGTTAACTAAATCAATCTGAGACGTCAAATTACCGCCGTTGTCTATGACGTTATCAAGTCCTTTTTCGACTATCTCTGCAACATATTTTGATAGTATCTTAGCCGCCTCAGCTTCATCAATAGGTGCAGTTTGAGAGAGCTTGTCAGTAGTGGCGAGCTCTGATTCAATTGCTTTATTGATAATCTGTTCGTAAAGGCCGTTTTTGAGCATATGCCTTCTCCTTTATCTCGGGTCACTCGAAAGAGCAATCATATTTGTGCACTTTCCGTTTTCGTTAAAATAATTCGTACATCCATAAAATACGTTCCCGTTTTTGGGATTCATCTTCACGATCATATACCCATCTTTACACTTCGGGCACTTGAAAATGTCGTACTTATGCACCTTGTCATTAGTCATAAAATCGCAAATCTCCGGTTCATTGGTGCAAATCCAAAGCGACAGCCCGTAATTCTTATTGAATTCGTATTTCAGCGGGAAACCACAGACAGGGCATCTGAGGTTAAATAGATCTACTGTCTCCATATTGATGTCATCAGCATGCGGAAGATTATAGTCTTTGATAAGTTCAACAAGGAAACGAGACGGCTTGTGCTTCGGTGTTGCAATATAAACGCGGTTTTTCGTTCTTGTCATTGCAACATAGAATAAACGGCGTTCTTCTGCGAACGGCATACTTTTGTCTTCATGCGTTACAAGCTTGATAATCGGATCGTCTTCAATCTGACACGGAAATCCGAATTTTCCCTCAAACATATTGATCAAGATAACGTTATCGTATCCAAGTCCTTTGGAACTGTGTGCCGTCATGAACGTCAAATTGGCGTTCGGATACTTTTCGGATTTAACTCTGTTGTATGGCAATTCGCTGAAAGCCCCGGTATTATAAAGCTTGTACATGTCATAGTTATACCGGCCAATCAGAAGAATTGAGGATTTTTCTCCGTATTCAGCAATGATCTTACCGATAATTGTCTCTATGAGTTCTGACAGTGCTTTCATAGGTTTGAAACTGTCGTCGAACGTTTCGATGATGATCGGGTTCTCAAGGTGTTTCGGAGAAACAAGTTGTTTTCTGATCTGCGTGCTGTTCTTCTGAACAAAGCCGCCCGCCATATTGATAAGTTCTTGAGAATTGCGATACGTATGAGTGATCTTCAATTCTGTTCCTGCGCCCATTAACTCAAGGAATCTCGTAAACAGTGTGATATCCGAACCGGAAAACGCATAAATCGATTGCCAGTCATCGCCGACTGCGACAACTTTAGCTTTCGTTATTTCTGACAGGCGCTTTGTTAGGTTGAAGCGTTGACGAGCGATATCTTGAAATTCGTCGATTATTATGTATTTGTAAGGCAATTCGATATTTTGCTGCTCGATCTCATGCAGATAATAATGAGCGTCGTTTATCATATCTGCAAAGTCGATTTCGTTTCTTTGTTTCAGCGTATCCTGATAATGATGATATACTTCCTCTGCTATTTCAAGGAAAAGCAGTGAGCGCGGGTTGTCTGTCTTTTTGCGCAAGATCTCAAAACCGCCGGCGTCATAACCGGTTGTTTTATATTGCTCTATAAAGTTCATCATAAAGTATATCAATTTGAAGATATACTTATCCTTACCAGTTTCGACGATCTTTTTATAGACTTCCGTAAGATCGCGCGGCTTCATAACAAAGCCCTCTTGTTCAAGTGCTTCGCGCAGATGATCCATCAACGGACGCCGGTCATTATAAAGAGACCATGTTTCGATAAGGGTAGTTTTGCAGTTTTTGTGAAGCTCGCGCTTATCTCTGATCGATTTTTTATATTTCGCAATTTGCTGAGGCGTAAAAACGCTGCTGTAACCGCTTTCTGTCAATGCATAATGTTCAAGCCATGCGACATGTTCACCTTGCGTAATGTAGAAATCGGGAGTATATTTCTTGTTTTTTGACAGCAGAGAATGCGGATAAACACGTTCGTATTCGTAATTGAGACCGTTAAGGTATAAGAAGTTGGCAATCTGTACCTCTTGTACGGAACGCAGATATTCCCCTGTAAGCGTCTTCACTCTCTTAGAACGCTGTTGCTCGACCTTTTTTACGTATTCTCCCAAACCACTTTTCAGCGTCTCATAGTCCTGAGCGGCTTTGTAAATATGATACTGATTCAGATTGTCAAATTTGAAAACATCTTCGGTCAAGTCAAAGTAATATCCGAGAAACAGTACCAGATTTCTCATCAACTGCTTATTGTTGAAAATTGATTTTTCGAGCATGTCGAAAATGATTTGATATGACGAGAAATTGATTTCAGGCGGTTCAACCGAGAAACGCTTGACGATCTCAAAAGCAAAGGCATGGAATGTACAGATTTTTGCGGGAATGTTTAATCTCTTGTTGATCCGTTCACGGAGCTCGCCGATTGCTTTGTTTGTATATGAAATTACAATTATTTCTTCAGGATTGATATGTTTTTTCTCTACAAGATACTTGACCTTAGCTGCCATTGTAGTTGTCTTTCCGGCACCCGCACCGGCTACCAAAAGGCAATAATCATCATCCGTGATAACAGCTCGGCGCTGTTCTTCGTCGAGTTTTATTACCGGGTCAATGTCTTTGAGAATACTATCAAAATATGACGCTTCACGCTGCAGTACTTCCTCAACATAGTTAGAGTTATGTGTTGTAACGTCATTATCAACGTCATGCATTCTTCGGAGAAAACGCTTTAAGGTGTCAACGTCAATGTGAAGCTTGCCGGCATTATTGCAAACGTACTGAAACACCATCTTGTTTATTAGGGTTGTATAATAGCTGCTATAAACTTCTTTCAAGTGATCTATTTCTCTATGTGAAATGTAGTGATCTGCTGAAAAGAGAGTATTGTAATCAGCATCAAAAGATATGAGGACATTGCTGATATTGGAATAATCAATATCAGCATCTTCTTTTTTACTTGGAGTATTGAAATATGAAGAAGGCAATCCGCAATGCGGGCATTTTTCAGCTTTGTCGCTTATTTGCTGACCGCATTCAGGGCATTTTATAAGTGCCATAATCCTCAACCTCTATTAACGTTTATTGTTGTTTTTCTTCCGTTTTGCCAGACCGCATCCAATCGTCTATCTCGCTTATCTTGAATTTCCAAGTGCGACCGATTTTGACGGCAGGCATGCCGCGCTTTTCGATCCATGTCAGACAAGTATCACGAGTTATACCGAGGTATTCGCATACCTCATTCATCGAGTACCAACGTTCCAATTTTTCGTTCATCATATCCATATCGAACCTCACTTGTCGGGTGGGTATAATTATTCAATATATGATACCATAAAATTGTGCGAAAATCAAGACATTTGATGCCGAAATTTGCGGAATTACGGGAAAATTTGTATTTTAGCAGCGAAAAAGCGGAGCCGGTGTCGGCTCCGCCCGGGTGGGTATTCAGTTGGTATTATGCGTATACAAAATCGTGCAGGACGAACTCTTCGACGCGGTTGCGGATGGAGTTCATGTGGCGGGTATACTCCATCGCGTCGCTGCGCTTAAGATCTTCCGTAACGCCTTCGATCTTGGCGTATTGCCGGATCATCAAATCGTAGGTCTCCTGTGTGTCGCGGTTCAGATCGGTCAGGTACTGCTCAAGGGTTCCTTTCAGACGCATGACGTTGATAACGGTGGGGCTTTTCTTCTTCAGGTAGTTGTAGTGGCGCTGTCCCCAGACGCCGACACGGGCAACAAATTCATCTTTTTTCATGGCAAACTCCTCCTTTGCGATCTCATTGTACCGCGAAGGAGGAGCTCTGTAAATTATGCGATTTTAGGTTTCGTCCATCGTTAGCTCTGCGAAGGGCGCGTCTGTTTCGACGAAGATTTCGTGTGCGAAGCGAGCGCCGAGGCGGAAGCCGGTGGCGAAGCAGTCGAGGCAGTTGGCGTCGAGAAGGTCAGCGCAGAGTGAGAGGTACTGTTCGAAGTTCGCCCGTTGTTCCTCTGTGAACGACTCGTTTAGTTTGGACTCAAGGTCGCTCTGTTTTTGCATCAGCTCTTTTACGCGGCTGTCCGGACGGACGGAGCGCTGGCAAGGCGTTAGATTTCCGTAATAAAGATCTTCCAATATGTTCGGCATGGGGTTTCCTCCTGTAATTTTCTTATGGTCCATGGAGGAAAAATGCGCGCAGGTGCCTTAAACACTTGATTTTGTTATGGTGTGGTCAAATCCGTTATCTCCACTCGGACCATTTTGGATAAATCTGTAAATATTGCTTTTTTCCGCGGTTTATGCTATAATAACCGACAGTGAAAGGAAGTGAGGAAAATGCGTATTGCCGTATGCGATGACGACGGG
The DNA here is from genome assembly GCA_017429165.1 of Clostridia bacterium. Classification (GTDB taxonomy): domain Bacteria; phylum Bacillota; class Clostridia; order Oscillospirales; family CAG-382; genus UBA1206. The sequence goes on along the minus strand of JAFRPL010000032.1, from coordinate 245,932 downwards.
CGTCAGGCGAAAGCGCTTGAAGCGGCTGTCGGCGATTGGGCTGAAGCGTCTTCTCGAAACGCGGAGATACGCGTTTTTGCGTCGGCGGAAGCGTTCTTGTTCGATATGAACGCAAACGACAGCTATGACGTTTTGCTTTTGGATATTGAAATGCCCGGGATGAACGGGCTCGAGCTGGCGCGCGGTCTGCGCGATAAAGGCGCAAAGTCGCAGATAATCTTTATCACCGGTTACCCGGATTATATTTCGCAGGGGTACGATGTTTCGGCGCTGCATTATCTGCTCAAACCGGTAAAGCGCGAAAAGCTTTACGAAGTGCTCGACCGCGCGGCGGAAGCGCTCAAACGTATGCCCAAATTCGCGCTTATCCCCGTGGGGAAAGAAGTGATAAGGGTATACTTTGAGGATATCATATACGCCGAATCGCAGGGTCATTATCTTTACATAAAAACAAAGCGCGGCGAATTCCGCCCGCGCCTTACGGCGGGCGAGCTTGCCGAACGCCTGGACGGCGCTTTCTTCAAATGCGGAAGGTCGTTTTTAGTGGGATTGAGGTACGTTGAGCGCATAACCAAAGACACCGTGTTTCTCGAAGATGGGACGGCGCTTCCGCTGGGCAAAGGGCTGTACGACGAAATAAACAAGGCGCTTATCAACTATCTGCGGGAGGCGTGATATGTTCGGAAACAACAAAAGAAAAATGACCGAATACCAGAACTCGCTTGTCGAAACGCACTACGCCGAGGTCGAGAATATGTACCGCAAAATGCGCGAATGGCGGCACGACTATCACAATCACATGCAGGCGCTTTCGGCGTATCTCGACAGCGGCGATATCGAATCGGCGCGCAAATATCTCGACGAGATAAACGAAACGCTCGTCACCGTGGATACGGTGCTTAAGACCGGCAACCGAATGGTCGACGCGATCCTTAACAGCAAGATCTCGCTTATGAATTCCAAAAAGATACGCGTGGACGCGACGGCAAAGCTGCCGGAATCGCTCGGAGTGAGCGATATCGATATCTGCGTGATAATCGGCAACCTGCTCGACAACGCAATGGAAGCGTGCGAGGAGCTGCCGGAAAACAGCCGGTTCGTGAGGATATATGTTTCTCTTAAAGGAAAGCACATATATATGTCGTTTACCAATTCCGCGGGGAAGAAGCGCGTCCGTAGCGGAAGCGGATTTATTTCCGCCAAAGGCGAAGGCCACGGTTTCGGGCTCAGCCGCGTGGACGGACTGGTGAAAAAATACGGCGGATATCTCACCCGCGCAAGCGAAGACGGAGGTTTCACCACAGAGGTATATTTACCGGCGTATGCCGTACAAAGCGATAACGATTGAAACGGTTTCAGGCGCAAACGGTGTTTTCGTGCCTGAAATCGCGCTTTTTATGCCAAAAATAACTTTTTCGGTTTTTTGGGGTTATGATATATTCATAACAAAACAAGGAGGCGAGAACTTTGGTTGAAGAGAATAAAAAAAAGAAAAAGGAGCCAAAACGCAAGCCAAAATATAAAACATGGTATTGCGTCAAATGGCTTATAAAGAAAACACTAAAATGGGATAAAAAAATGCTTGTGTTCTCGTTATTGCTTATCCCTATTGCAGTTGCGCTTTATGCGCTGGATATGTATATCCCGCCGATCATACTTGAAAAACTGCAAACGAGCATTTCTTTCAACACTGTCGCGTTGACGATAGTCGTTTTAGTTGCAGCACAGTACGGATTCCGTATGATAAAAACCGTTATGGATAATTACAGTTCGAAATCCATGCTAAGGAACGGAAACGTGAACTATCAAATGCTGCTTGAAAAGCAATACAGCGAGGACTCTCATAATTTTCTGTTCGAGTCTATACGGAAATTGTATGATCGCGCTTTTAAAGTATTGAAAGGGTTAAACGGCGGCAGCGCGATAAACGTTATAGTCGATTTCAAAAACGTTGTAGTCAACGTTATCTGCTTTTTCCTGTTCGGCACGATAATAAATATGCTGAGTCCATGGATCACTTTACTGCTGCTGGTCGGATCGCTGGCCACGTTCTTTATGGGAAGATGGAAGGCCTCACGCGATTATTGCGACAAAGACCAGCGCGACGCAAACGATAAAAAAATGCAGTATATGTACTGGACTATGCCGCGTCAATATAAGAACGGCAAGGATATACGTGTTTTCAGTTTGCTCGATTATATTGAAAGCACATGGAACAAGAATCTGCGTGAGAACATAAGGCTTTTGCATGTGATACAAAACCGCTGGAGCATAGTGCAGGTCGTTTCATTCTTAATAGCCCTGATCCGCGACGGATTGGCGTATTATTTTCTTATCAATGGCGCCGTAGACGGTACCATAACCCCTTCGCAGTTTGTGCTTTATTTCAGCGCGATATCGCAGATGTCGGGCTTTATTGGGGGCATTTTGGGATATTTTTCCTCGCTTCACGACAACGTTCTGCTGACTTCGGATTTTATCGAATGTATTGAAGAAGAACGCGGAAAATTCAACCACGGCGAAGGCATCCCGGTTCCAAAGGACAGACCGGTATCATTAGAATTGAGAAACGTAACGTTCAAATATCCGGATTCGGATAAAAATGTGTTGGAACATATTGACCTTAAAATTGAGGCGGGCGAAAAAATATCGCTCGTCGGTGTAAACGGTGCAGGCAAGACGACCATTGTTAAATTGCTGTGCGGTCTATGCTGGCCGGACGAAGGAGAAGTTCTTATAGACGGCCACAGCGTTTTCGAATACAACCGCGACGAATTGTACACGCTCTTTTCGCTCGTCCCGCAGGAATATACTGTCCTGCCGACGTCTGTGGCTGAGAATATCGCTCTGTGCGACAAGTCGGAGATAGACGAAGAACGATTGAAAGACTGTATCGATGAAGTGGGTCTGACCGAAAAGATAACCTCACTCGGGAACGGCATAGACACCGGAATGATAAAGAAGTTCGATGTAAACGCCGTAGAGTTTTCCGGCGGCGAGATGCAGCGCCTTCTTCTGGCACGCTCGTTATATCGCAAAGCGTCGGTTCTTGTGCTCGACGAACCGACTGCAGCCCTTGATCCGATAGCTGAAAACGAGGTTTATAAAAAATACAATGAGTACGCGGCCGGAAAAACCTCGGTGTTCATAAGTCACCGGCTTGCAAGTACGCGCTTCTGCGACAAGATATACCTTTTGGACGACGCGAAAATAATCGAGGCCGGGACGCACGACGAACTTATGCAGCAAAACGGAAAATACGCTGAAATGTTCAACGTCCAAGCGCGTTATTACCGCGAAGGGGGTGAAATCAATGACTGAAGAAAAGAAAAAACGCAGTCTTGCGGAAGATTTAAGATTGATAACGCGCGGATTTAAGACTATGTTCAAAATTTCGCGCAGCGGAATGATATGGCGTATAGTAAACTGTATTGTTCAACAGATATCGCCGTATTTCTGGCTTTATATGTCGGCACTTATAATCGACGAAATTGCCGCCGGAGCCGACTTAAAACGCCTTCTGATTTTGGCGCTCATAACTGTAACGGGTCAATTCGTTCTGAATATCGCGGTACATTATGTGGGGAGAAAAACGGATGAGGCGGCGCGCACCATGTTTGGCCGCATTGAGTATTATTACTTCTGCGTCAATCATCGTATGCAGTATAAGTATTTTGAAAAACCCGATACGGCTCTTATGCTTGAAACCATAAGGAGCAGCCATAATTACGGTGGTTGGGGACTTATGCGAATATATTGGGGCAGCTGGAACATAGTAGCGGCGACATTCAATATCATCGCTTCAACAGCACTCACGTTTACCATGCTGCGTTCTGTCAGCAACGCTTCGCTGACCGGATTACTTGCGTTTATGAACAGCCCGTGGTCTTCGATAATCATATTACTGCTCATAGCGATAAACGTGTTTTCAAGTCTTGTTCGAACGAAGTATTTTTCTACAAAAGAGCAAAAGGCATGGAAAAACGTCGAAGAAAGCCTATCACTCGCAAATTGCTATTTCAACGGAAACGGAATGGACGAAAGGATCTTCAACATTTCAAGGTTTTCGCTTGCCAGAATGAAAAGTATTTATGTAGAAAATCCCGCGCTCGACAAAGCTTATGCTGCAAGCCGCAATTCAACATTGATATCTTTGCTTTTCCAGATAATACTACAGGCCGGCTTGTTCATATATGTGGCGGCAAAAGCGTTTATCGGCGTGTTCGGAATCGGTTCATTCGTTCTGTATTCCGGCACGGTAGGCAGGTTTGTCAGCGCAGTTTCAGATCTTGTCGGACAGCTCAATATGTGGCGCGTTAACAATGAATATTTAAAGAACGAATTCAAGTTTATTGACCTTCCCGACGAGATGTATCAGGGCACTCTTTCGACCGAAAAGCGCGACGACAACAAGTACGAAATAGAGTTCCGCAACGTGTCGTTCAAATATCCGGGAAGCGAGAATTACGCGCTCAAAAACGTAAACTTCAAGTTCAATATCGGCGAGCGCCTTGCGTTCGTGGGTATGAACGGCAGCGGCAAGACGACTTTTGTCAAACTGCTCTGCCGTCTGTACGATCCGACCGAGGGGCAGATATTGCTCAACGGGATCGATATCACGCGTTATGACTACGACCAATATATGGCGCTGTTTTCGGTCGTGTTCCAGGATTACGCCGTGTTCGCGTTCGATATCGCCGGCAACGTTTCAGCGTCAAGCGAGCCGGACCGGGACCGCGTGCTCGATTGCCTTGCCCGCGCAGGGTTGGGCGAACGCATAAGCGAGCTCGAAAACGGGATCGATACGTTTATAACCAAGAACTATGACGCGACCGGCGTTGACTTTTCCGGCGGTGAAAAGCAGAAGATAGCCATTGCACGCGCGCTTTACAAGGACGCGCCGTTCATCATACTCGACGAGCCGACCGCCTCGCTCGACCCGCTCGCGGAAGCCGATATATACGCGCGCTTTAACGAGATCGTCACCGACAAGACTGCCGTTTATATCTCGCACCGCTTATCGAGCTGCCGGTTTTGCGATAAAATAGTCGTGTTTGATAACGGCGAGATCATCCAGCAGGGCGACCACGAAACGCTCGTCGCAGATGAAAACGGCAAATACTTTGAACTCTGGCACGCTCAGGCGCAGCATTACGTTTGAAAGTAAATAAGCCGGTTCCCGGCTTATTTCGTCCGGCGTACCGCCGTCCTCCTTATCTGCCGAACAGACCGCGCTTTTTATACTCTTCCGATGAAAGGGAAACGAAGGTGTAGCCGGTGTCGGCGATCGCCTTTTTCAGCGCTTCTTCGTCGACAGCGCCGTCGTATAAAAACGTCGCTTCACCGCTTTTTCTTGACGCGGACACCTTTTTCGCGTCGGGGAAGGCGCTCCTTATCGTGTCGCAGATATGCGCCTCGCACATACCGCACATCATTCCGTCGATTTTCACCGTGATCTTATTCATAAAAACCTCTCATTCAGCGCTTTTGAGCGCTTCTACCATATCTATTTTTTTGTTCTTGCGCGCGACCATCCAGCCGACGAGCAGCGAAACGCCGAAGGTCACAAGGATCGAAACCGAGTATGTCAGCGGGCCGAGCATCAGCTTCATTTCGTATTCGCCCGCGAGCGCGGTAAGCATCCAGTAGAGCGTTCCGAGTCCGCAAGGAAGCCCCAGGATCACGCCGATCACAGTCAGCCAGACGTTCTGCGAGATCAGAAGCTGACCGATCTTTTTGCTGCGGAAGCCGAGCACCTTGAGCGTAGCAAGCTCGCGTGAGCGCTCGACGTAGCTCATCACGCCGAGATTGTAGAGCACCACGATCCCGAGGATCACGGCTGCGACGACGAGGATGAGTACCATGCTGTCCATGATCTGAACAAAACTTCCGAAGCTGTCCATAAGCTGCCGTTTGTCCTGTTTGCCGGAGATCAGCTCCGACGACGGGATCTCACTTGAATCTTTATTCGTATAAACGGCGGAAACGCTGTATTTTATCCCGAGTTCGTCGGCGTATTTATCGGTCATCGTGACGCTTTCGGTCATGATCGAGCGGTTGTATCCGACTACTTTAACGCGGTACGTATCCTCGCCGCCGTACGGCGAAAACTCGATATATTCGCCGATCTTCGCGCGATCTGCAAGCCGCAGGCAGAGATAAACGCCGTCGTCCCGCAGTTCGATCTCCTTGTTGTCTTCGTCGATCACGCTGAATCTGCCGTTTTCGTTGTGAACGATATCGAGCGTCGCGGTATAGCCGTCGATGCTGATGCCGGAATAGCTCTCCCAGTCGGCGTCAAGGTCGGCGATCAGCTCATCGACCTTTTCGCGTTCGGTATTCTCGACGATATTGACCTTCGTAACATAATGGGAAACGCCGTTGTCCAGGAGGTCGAGAAAGCCCGCCATCGTGTCGCGCATACCGAGGCCGCCGACCAGCAGGATCATACAGCCGATGATGCCGACCAGCGTCATGGCAAAACGGCTCTTATGTCGCATAAGGTCGCGCAGATTCCATTTCGTCGCAAAGCTCATTTTTCCGAAGAACGGCAGTTTTTCGAGAACGGACTTTTTCATCTTCTTCGGCGTATAGGGACGGAGCGCGTCCGACGCAGTACCGCTAAGCTGAGCGCGAACGGAAAGAAAACTGATCAGCGCGAGAAGCAGGACGGTTCCGGCGATGACCGGCCAGCAGAACGCGGGCGTTGCCGCCGACCAGTCGGGCATATCGAAATACGTGCCCATCATGCCGTTTTCGCTCATAACCAGCTTGCAGACAAAATATCCGAGCACCGCGCCGAGCGCCGACCCGACGATGCCGATGAACAGTCCGTAGAACGAATAGTGGACGAGGATCGTGCGGTTTTTGAAGCCAAGCGCTTTAAGTACGCCGATCTGCGTTTTTTCCTGCGTGGCGATGCGGTGCATCGTCGTCACCATCGTCAGGATCGCGATCGCGAGAAACAGCACCGGCAGAATGGAGCCCATCGCCTTGCCCTCGGTCGCCTCGCCCATCGCTTCTTTATACACGGCGTGATCGTCCTTCGATACGACCATCAGCGTTTTGCCGAGTTTTTCCTTCACGGCGTCTTCCAGTTCGGATTTTTCAAGATTTGAAAGCAGATTGATCTGGGGGAACGCTTTGTCGGTCGCCTCCGCAAGCACCTCGTCGGTCAGCATCGTTTCCGCCTGCTCATTTATCATATCAGCCGGAACGCCCGCCTTCTGTAGCTCGTCGGTCAGGGTATTCAACGCCTTTTCGCGGATGATCGCGCTGAGCTTTGCAGGTGAAATATACGCGTAGCCGAACGTATTGAAGTCCGGCATGACCTGGTTGCTGTCGGCGAGACAGATCATGTGCTCGCCGGCTTTGATCAGTCCGACGACGCGGCTTTCGATATCCAGTCCCTGAAATTCAAGCGTCAGCGCGTCGCCGATCCCGATGTTATTAAGCCTTGCAAATTTGTCGGACAGCCAGATGCCGTCGCCGTTTTCGTCATATCCGTCGCCGCTCATCAGCGTAAAGGTCGAAACGGTGTAGTTTTCCGAAACGTCCAGCGCGAGAGCCTTTTTGCTCTCTCCCTTTATTTCGAGATTGACCGAAAGATACCGCGTCGCCGCGTCCACGCCGTCTATCGAGGCGATCTTTTCGAGATCGTTTTTTGTAAAGCCGCTATCCGAATACAGACGGTAATCGGCGTATTTCGTTTCTTCAAAGAACTTACCGACGTCGTATTCGATGGTCTTCCATTCCATATTGAAGCCGAGGAAGATGCCGATCCCGAGCGTCATCATAATGATCATCGAAACAAACTGCGCCTTGTAGCTCCACGCGGTGCGAAAGAGTTTACGAAAAAGCATCACCACTCCACCTCGTCAGCGGAAAGCGGATTTTCCTGCTCGGTGACCTCGCGGATCTTTCCGTTCTTGACGCGGATCACGACGTCCGCCATTTTCGCGATATTCTGGTTGTGCGTGACGATCACGATCGTCTTGCCGTAGTTTTTCGCCATGTCGAGAAGCAGTTTGAGCACCATAACGCCGGTCTCCGAGTCAAGCGCGCCCGTCGGCTCGTCGCAAAGCAGAATCTTCGGATTTTTCGCGAGCGCCCGGGCGATCGAGATGCGCTGCTGTTCGCCGCCCGAAAGCTCCGACGGGAAGTTGCCCAAATGGTCGAGAAGCCCAACCTTGCCGATCATCTCCCTGGCGTCGAGCGCGTTTTTCGAGATCTCCGAAACGAGCTTGACGTTCTCATAGACCGTCAGCGTCGGGATAAGGTTGTAAAACTGGAACACAAAACCGACCGTCGACGCGCGGTAGTCGGCGAGTTCGTTATCGGTCAGCTTTGAAATATCCGCTCCCGCGACGGTGATCGTCCCCTCGCTCGGGCTGTCGAGTCCGCCGAGCAGATTCAAAAGCGTACTTTTGCCCGCGCCGGACGGGCCGAGGATCACCACGAATTTCCCCTCGTCAAGCGTAAAGCTGACGTGATCCAGCGCACGCAGCTCGTGATCGCCGCTTGTATAGATCCTTGAAACGTTGTCAAATTGAACGATAGACATACTGTACCTCCAATGTATTATCCAAGCGCCACGTCGAGCGCCATCATGACAGTAAAGCCGAGCGCGAACATTATCACGCCGATATTCGAATGCTCGCCCTCCGACATTTCGGGGATCAGCTCCTCCACGACGACGTAGATCATCGCGCCCGCCGCGAAGGAGAGAAGATACGGCATTGCGGGAACGAACAGCCCCGCGAAAAGCACCGTCAGAAGCGCGCCGACGGGCTCCACCGCACCCGAAAGCGTTCCGTCAAGGAACGCCCTGCCTTTCGTTTTTCCCTCCGCGTGGAGCGGCATGGAAATGATCGCGCCCTCCGGAAAGTTCTGTATCGCGATCCCTATGGAAAGCGCAAGCGCGCCGCCCGCCGTGATCTCGGCGGAGCCGGAAAGAAGTCCGGCGAACACGACGCCGACCGCCATTCCCTCGGGAATATTGTGCAGCGTGACGGCGAGCACCATCATCGTCGTTTTCTTCGCTTTGCTTTTCGGTCCCTCCGCCTGCCCGGCGTTCATATGTAAGTGCGGGATGATCTTATCGAGCAGGAGCAAAAACAGGATACCGAGCCAGAAGCCGATAAAAGCGGGCAGAAACGCCCATCTGCCACGGTCGGCGCTTTGATTCATCGCGGGTATCAGAAGACTCCAGATCGACGCCGCGGCCATCACGCCGCCCGCAAAGCCGGTCAGCGCGCGCTGTACCGCGCGGCTCAGCTGCTTTTTCATAAAGAACACGCACGCGGAGCCTGCCGCCGTGCCTATGAACGGGATCGCTATTCCCTCTATCACGTTCAGCCACATACCGTTCCTCCCGTCCGCAAGTTAGCAACGGCTAACCTGCGCCCCAAAAAATAAAGAGCAAAACTCTTTTGATCAGCCGAATGATGAATGAATGCGGTTAGCCACCGCTAACCATTGTATCACAACGTTTGATATTTGTCAACGGGGTCAGCGAAAAAACTCGCGCGTTAAGATAAGATAAATGGAAGTTATTATAGAAGCCTGATTTCGTCCCGGCGTCAGTTTGATGATATAGATGGTCGTACCGTTTGTAAAAGGCAATACATAACGCACAGCGGCGGGATCGCTTCCGCCGCTGAATTTTGAATATAATCAACTGCACGCACTTTTTCGGTGTTCTGTTCACATCATATAGCTTGCGTTTAGAATCGAATAACTAACAGGACCTATGTGAATAAAAATACTCAAACCGGCATTTGTCAATCCGTCGCCGACGCCGTGATAACTACGAACCGTTCGAGCGTCCGGTCATAAACCGTAAGACACAGCGCGCCCCACCACTCGTGACCCTCGTCGAAATAGTCCGACCAGTCGGTCGTCCATCTGTAAACCTCCAGGCATTCCGTCCCGCCGGGGAACAAAACGTCGTTGACCCGCTCAAAATCCCTGTCGGTATAGGAATTCCCGTGCGGGGGACAAAGAAACGCCTTGCGGTAATTGAGCCAGTTATCCGCACCCGCCGGCGCAAAAAGCGCCGTGCTTTTTAGTTTTCTGAACCTGGCGGCTTCAGTATCGTAAGACCATTTGCCGCCGCTTTCGGAGAGCTCGCGGAAGGCGCATTCCAAAGCGAGACGGTGCGAACCGACCCCGCGGTAAGGAAATACGCCTGATGCGTCCGCGTTCCTATCATCGGAATCGACAAGCCGGTAATCGCAGACGATATCCGGGTATTCTGCGATAAGCCGATAAAACTCATCGCCGGAACAGACGTTTACCTTATTCCTGTAATACTCAAGCGTTTGACGTATAATGGTCTCCGTAAGGTCTTTTCTGCCTCCGGCGCCGGGAGGGTGTCCCCACCACCATGTACCACGTTCCGGGATAATCCCAGACTCTCTGAAAATACGCGTCCGCCGGATATCCGTCGACCACGTGATCGGCGTCCGGGTAAACCGCCTTGACTTTCGCCAGAGCTTCTTTGTGGATCTCCTCACGGAATTCCGCCGCGTATTTCAGATCCTGTTCACTGTATTCCGGCATAATACTGTTCCTCCGCAGATCCCTGTTTGTAGGGATCATTATTTACGTCGTCAAACCGGAAAGCGCCAATATCATTCGTCGGGCAAAGAAACGGAAAACCCGATTTCCGCTTGAACCGGTTTTAAGTAACGATTTCATATTATTTTACTTCTTTTCTTTCGTCGGTCGTCAGATCCTTTACGACCTCTCCCGCTATAAGCAGCCCCGCAACAGAAGGTACGAACGCGACGCTGCCCGGAATATCGCGCCGTTCGGTACACTTGTGCTTTGCGCCGGGAGGGCATATGCAGTGCGTACGGCAGCTTATCGACATATCCTCGACAGGTCTTATAGGCTGTTCTTCCGAATAAACGACCTTCAGCTTTTTCACCCCGCGCCGCCGAAGTTCATAACGCATCACTTTTGCGAGCGGACACATCTTCGTTTTGTAAATGTCCGCGACGCGGAACTGGCTGCCGTCGAGCTTGTTGCCCGCGCCCATGCAGCTGATGATGGGCACGTTGTGTTTTTGCGACTGCATCACCAGTTCGAGCTTTGCCGAAACGGTATCGACTGCGTCCACGACGTAGTCGTATTCGTCAAACGGAAATTCGTCCGCGTTTTCCGGCAGGAAAAAGCATTTGCGCACGGTGATCTCGGCGTCGGGATTGATCTCGAGCATCCGCTCTTTCATAACGTCCGCCTTGTATTGACCCACCGTTTTTCTGGTGGCGATGATCTGGCGGTTCAGATTTGTCAGACAAACCTTATCGTCGTCGATCAGGTCGAATTTTCCCACGCCGCTTCGTATCAGCGCCTCGCAGACGTAGCCGCCCACGCCTCCGATGCCGAAGACCGCAACGCGGCTCGACTGCAGTTTATCTATCGCCTGTTTCCCAAGCAGAAGCTGTGTTCTCGAAAATTGATTCAGCATATTATTTCACCTAAGTGCCTCCAGTTTTATTACCGGATCCCGATTTGGAGGGATCTTTTCAATTTTGCATCACCCACGAAAACGCCTTTGCCGTGCGGACGTCGGCTTCCTTGAAGTGATTGCCCTCGTTCCATTCGAGAACGCATTTCACGCCGCGCGCCGAGAGCAGGGAATACGTATCGCGTACCCTGTCGCCCACCGTCGCCATCACGGAGTTACGCGCCTTTTCTTCCTTGTCGCCGAGACTGAGATATACCGCGCCGGTCTTGATCTCATTTTTCTTCATATAATCCGTAAAACCCGGGAACCACACCGAGGGGGACGCCGCCGCAACGCCTTTGAATACGTCCGTCCTATACGCCGCCCACAGCGCGAAAAGCCCGGCGAGCGAATAGCCTCCGATATAATACGTTTTGCTCTCGTCGGAGCAGAGTTTCAATATCTCCGCGAGCGTTTCCCCGGCTCCTTCGCCGAAATCCTCTTTGCCGAACACGGCGGGCGCTTTCCACGGCGAAAGATCGGTATTCCAGTTTTCGACCTTTAAGGCGATCAACTGAAAGCTTTTGCCGCAGCTTGCGGCGATGAGCGAGAACTCGTTTTCAATACCCGCAAGGTCGTATTCGTCCGCCGGCTGAATAAGAATCGTATCCGCTTTCGGATCGCCGAATTCGTAGGTTTTCATCATCTGATAAAATGCGTCGGCTGCCATTCCTCTTTTTCGGGCAGCCCGTATTTTTCTTTACCGAGCGCGATGGACTTCATCAGAAACGTCATATTGCGGGCAAGGGTACGCATCGTCTGCAGCCCCTCGAGATCTTCCGCCGCCTGTCCCGGCGCTCTGCCGTGGACGCTGTTCCAGTACTGGCTGGATGCGACCGGCATGCCGCAGATCGTGAAATATTTGTTCAGTTCGTCAAAGGTCGCCGAAGTGCCGCCGCGACGTGCGACGGCGACGCTCGCGCCGACCTTCATCGTCTTGTCGAAGCCGGTGCTGAAAAAGAGCCGGTCGAGGCAGGCGATCAACGTGGCGTTGGCGGAAGCGTAATAAACCGGAGATGCGACGACGAGCCCGTCCGCTTCCTCGAATTTCGGCGCAAGCTCGTTTACAACGTCGTTAAAGACGCATTTGCCGTTCTTGCTGCAGCTTCCGCATGCGATACAGCCGCGAATATCCTTGCCGCCGATCTGAACGACCTCCGTTTCAACGCCTTCCGAATTGAAAACGCCGACCATTTCTTTGAGCGCGACCGACGTGTTGCCGTTCGGTCTCGGGCTTCCGTTGATAATAAGTACTTTCATTTGTTTTTCTCCTGCTTCGTGGATTTACTTTTTTCCGCAGCGTGCGCGTATCGCTTCGCGGGCGAATTCCGCCGTCCCGACGCCTCCGGCTTTGTCTATGTTCTTTCTGAACCGCCCGTCGGAAACGTACATATCTCCGAGCCCGGCGAAGATCTCGTCGGTGCATTCGTAATAATGCCCGGTGATATACTTCTGAATATTCGCGATCGCCGCCTGCGCCTCGCCGCTCTCCGGCGGAAGATCTTTCAGCTCGCCGAGCCGCGCAAACAGCTTCATCAGCCCGTCCGCCGCTCCGTCTGCCGAGCCCGACCGCGCTTCAAACTCCCGCCACGCCGCCGTATCGCCCCAGCGTTTTTTTGCTTCTTCAACATATGTTTCGCTCATTGTGGAACCTCGTGAGATTTCTGCTTGAACCGATTTATAATAACTCAATATATGTTACCATAAAACCGTGTAAAAATCAAGACGTTTCATATTACGCGGCGCGCGGTTTGTTGTCAGCGGGCGGATATGATCTGTTCTTTCATCGCGTATGGGTAAATGATCTTTGGCGGAGAGTCATTAATGCCAAATGGCAAAGAAACCATCGACAACCGGTAAACTCGTCGGCGGTGCGGTTTTATTCCGCACTGTTTTTTAAAAAAAGCAGAAAAACCTCTTGACAAATTGTATCGCACGCGATATAATAATAACAGATAAGTCGCACGCGACATAATCAAGAGGTGGAATAAATGACAGACAAATACGCTTCTCTCAAACTTAGAAATCAGCTTTGCTTTCCGCTGTACGCGGTGTCGAATATGATAACCAGGAAATACAAACCGCTGCTCGACAAGCTTGACCTGACCTACACGCAATACATCGTTATGATGGTCCTGTGGGAAGAAAAGCAGGTGAATGAAAAGCTTCTGTGCGAAGCATTGTATCTTAAATCGAACACCGTCACCCCGCTTTTGAAAAAGCTCGAAGACAAAGGATACATAAAGAAAGAAAAAGACAAAACCGACGAGCGCAATCTTGTGATCACGCTGACGAAATCCGGTGAAAAGCTGCAGGACGAAGCGCTTTGCGTGCCGGAGAACATTTCCAAGGAGTTTCATCTTACGCCCGACGAAGCTACGTCGCTTTACACGGTTTTATACAAGATGCTCGATGAAGAGCGGGCTGAGGATTGAAGGGCGGAGAAATCCGAAAAGATCAGGCACAATAAAATAATTATAAATATTTTTAAGGAGGAAAAAACAATGAGTATCTACGATTACACCGTAAAAGCCAGAAAAGGAGCGACGCTCAATATGGAGGACCTCCGTGGGAAAGTCCTTCTTGTCGTAAACACCGCGACCGGATGCGGTTTCACTCCGCAGTATAAAGCGCTTGAAGCGCTTTATGAAAAGTATCATGACAGGGGTCTTGAGATCCTCGATTTCCCCTGCAATCAGTTCGGCCATCAGGCGCCGGGAGACGAAGGCGAGATCCATGAATTCTGCACGGCGAAGTATAAGACTCAGTTCGATCAGCTCGCCAAGATCGACGTGAACGGCGAAAACGAGGAACCGCTTTTCACCTTCCTTAAGGCGCAGGCGCCGGATGAAGAAGTCAAAGGCATGAAGAACAAGATCATCATGAATAAGATCGAAAAATTCAGCGAAACGTACCGTAAGCCGTCCGATATCAAGTGGAATTTCACCAAATTCCTCGTGGATCGCAGCGGCAACGTGGTAAAGCGTTACGGTCCCACGAGCGATCCCGCGGATTTTGACGCTGAGATAGCGGCGCTTATCTGAACGTTTTTCAGGCAGAAGGAGGAAATGAAATAATGGCAGTTATTGAAGTGACAAAGAATAATTTTGAAGAAGAAGTTCTTAGATCGGAAATCCCGGTACTCGTCGATTTCAACGCGGGCTGGTGCGGCCCCTGCAGATCTATGAGACCCATGCTTGACGAGCTTGCGGAAAACAACGGCAAATACAAGATCGTCTCGGTCGATATCGACGAAGAGGATGAACTTGTCGAAGAATATGAAGTCGCATCCATTCCGTGTCTGGTGGTTTTCAAGAACGGTAAGGAGACCGACAGGAGCATCGGGCTCATCCCCAAGGATTCCATAGCCGCGCTGATGGAGGATTGAACGGTGTACGATATCATCATAATCGGCGCGGGGCCCGCCGGTATGACCGCCGCCATTTACGCGAGGCGCGCCGCAAGATCGGTCCTGGTCCTCGAGGCGGTGAACTACGGCGGACAGATCCTGAATACTCCGGATATCGAAAACTATCCCGCCGAGGCACATATCTCCGGATACGATTTTTCAGCAAAACTGTATGAACAGGCAAAGGGGCTCGGCGCGGAATTCATTTTCGAAAAGGCGGTCGGCATAGAAAACGGAAACGGCAAAAAAACCGTCGTGACGGTAAAAAACAGCTATGAAGCAAAAGCCGTTATCCTCGCCACCGGTTCGGCAAGCCGCAAACTCGGTCTGGAAGACGAAGAAAAGCTCGTCGGCAAAGGCGTATCGTACTGCGCGACGTGCGACGGTAACTTTTACCGGAAAAAGGTCGTTGCGGTAGTGGGCGGAGGCAATACCGCCCTGGAAGATGCTCTGTACCTTTCGGATCTTGCCGAAAAGGTGTATCTCATCCACCGGAGAGACAGCTTCCGCGGAGAAGAAGCGAACGTCAGCCGCCTTGCTGCAAGAGACAACGTGGAATTCATATACAATTCCAACGTTACTAAACTGATCTCCGATAAACGTCTCCGTGCGGTCGAGGTCACGAATAAGATCGACGGTTCCGTCAGAACGGTGGAACTTAACGGACTGTTTGTCGCGGTCGGCCGTATTCCCGAAAACCGTAACTTCGCCGATCTCGTCCGGCTGGATGACGCCGGATACGTGCAAGCGGGCGAAGACTGCCATACGAGCTGCGACGGTATTTTCGTCGCGGGCGACAACCGCACAAAAACGCTTCGGCAGCTCGTTACCGCCGCGGCGGACGGCGCGATGGCCGCGACGGAAGCGGTCAAGTATATAAGCAACAATTGAGTGTGCATCGTATCAGCGATAAGGAGGCTCGAAAAATGAGCGTTTATGATTTTACTGTAACAGACAACAAAGGAAACAGCGTTCCTTTGAAAGAATACGAAGGGAAAGTCCTGCTGATCGTCAACACGGCGACGCGATGCGGCCTGACTCCGCAATACGAAGGGCTCGAGGCGCTTTACGAAAAATACCGCGACCGCGGCTTTGAGATCCTTGATTTTCCCTGCAATCAGTTTGCGTTCCAGGCGCCCGGAGACGCGGAAAAGATCGACTCGTTCTGTAAACTGAAATACGGCACGAAATTTCCGCGATTCGCCAAGATCAAGGTCAACGGATCAGACGCCGATCCGCTCTACGTTTATCTTAAGGAACAGAAACCCGGAAGGATCGGTTGGAACTTCGCCAAATTCCTGATCGACCGCAAAGGAAACGTCGTCGGACGTTTCGCCCCGACCGATAAGCCGATGACGCTGGAAGAAGCGATCGAAACGGAGCTCGAAAAGTGATCTATGCTGCAATTTGAACCTTTTTCTGAGACCTTGCTCATAAAGGTACTTCCGTATATCAGGCAAAACCGTTCGCTCTGCAGCGAGTTTTCCGCGGGATACCTGTATATGTGGAACAGGGATACGGACGTTCGGTTCTGTCAGTGGAACGAGACCCTCTCGATAAGCGAAATCATCGGAGGGCAAGTCGCTTTCAGTTATCCGATCGGTGCGGACCCCGGCGGGATGATCGACGAGCTGAAAGCGTACGCGTATCAAAACAGACTTCCGCTTCGCTTCTTTGCCGCAGACGAAGAGACTCTGGAAAAGATCCGGGGTGACGAGCGCCTTGCGCAGGCCATGTGGGCTTACGAAAGGCGTTGGAGCGACTACATATACAGCGCCGAAGACGCGCTGACTTTCAAAGGGAAGAGATTCAGCGGACAGCGGAATCATATAAACCGGTTCAGAAAGCTTTACGGTGAACCGCATATTCGTTTTTTGACGGATGACGACCGCCTTATCGTTGCGGAGTTTCTGGAAGCGTACGCGGAAGGACATCGCGACTGGCGCGCGCTTGAAAAACGCGAGTTCGAACAGACGAAAAAGCTCTTCGACGTCCGCGGCGCGCTCGGACTTTACGCCGCGGGACTGTTTGTCGACGATAAGCTTGCGGCATTCAGTATCGGAGAGATCTCGGGCGATATGCTGCTGATCCACACCGAAAAGGCGCTGAGAAAATACGAAGGAGCGTACCCGACAATTTATTCCGGCTTCGTCCGTCTGATTTGCGGTACGGCGGAGCGGATGCCGAAATACGTCAACCGTGAAGACGATTCCGGCGACGAGGGACTCCGCACTTCCAAAATGCAGTATCATCCCACGGCGCTGGTCCACAAATACCTCGTCCACGTCGGCACTCCTGCCGCAAAAGTCACGCGGGGGACGGTGCTTGCGGAAAAAGATATCGTGCTGACCGAAATTCGCGAAAGCGACAAGCAGGCGTATCTGGCGTTGAACACGGATTTGGAAAACAACCGCTTTTGGGGGTACGATTACCGCGAAGATCCGGGCGTTGACGAAACTTTGACCGAAGATACTTTTTACGGATCGGTGTTATACGATATGCAGGCGGGCGACTCGGTGAATTTCGCAGTCCGGAACAGCGAAGACGGACCTATGATCGGAGAAACGATCCTGTGGAACTTCACCTCCGACGGTTCCGCCGAGATCGGGTGCCGGCTGTTCCCCGCCTTTCACGGCAAGGGGTACGGAAGCCGCGCGTTCGGGCTGACGGCGGATTATGCGGAACGCACGCTGAACGTTCGCGTCACGGCGCGCTGCGTTCACGAAAACATTCGGTCGCGCCGCATGATCGCGGCAAACGGGTTCGTCCCCGTCCGGCGGGACGATACATACGAGTATTTTGAACGCAGGACAGCAGCGGGAAATTTTTAATAGGAGAAACGGAAATGAAAATATCGGAAGCTATTGAAAAAAGACGGAGCGTCCGCACCTTCGACGGTACGAAACTGCGCGAGGAAGACGCCCGGGCGATCATGGAATTTGCGGAAAAAGCGAAAAACCCGTACGGTATTCCGATCACATGGAAGCTGCTCGACGCCGGCACGTACGGATTGTCCAGCCCCGTTATCGTCGGTACCGACACCTTCATCGCCGGCAAGATGCGCCGCGTTCCGTGCGCGGAGGAGGCGTTTGGATACTCTTTTGAAAGAATCGTTCTTTTCGCGGAATCTATAGGCGTGGGCACGACGTGGATCGCGGGGACGATGAACAGGGACGCATTCGAGCGTGCGATGGAGATCGCCGCAGACGAAGTCATGCCGTGCGTCAGCCCGGTCGGCTATGCGGCAAAAAAGATGTCGTTCAGGGAAACGATGATGAGAAAAGGGATCAAGGCGAACAGCAGATCCGGTTTCGAAGTGCTGTTCTTCGACGGGAACTTTGAAACTCCGCTGACCGAAGAAAAAGCCGGAGCGCTCAAAGAAGCTCTGCAGGCGGTGCGGCTCGCGCCATCCGCGGTCAACAAGCAGCCGTGGCGCGTCGTCGTATGCGGCGATAAAGCGCATTTTTACGAAAAGCAAAGCAAGGGCTACGTTTCCGGCGACGGCTGGGATATTCAGAAGATCGATATGGGAATAGCGCTCTGCCATTTTGAGCTTGCCGCAAACGAGTGCGGACTCGACGTGTCGCTTGAGATCGCAGAACCGGAATTGCTCCACGGCGACGATACGCGTTACATCGCGTCGTACGTTCTTAAATGAAAAGATCGGCTTTGCCGTAACGAAACGAGGTATACAAATGAAAACAGCCATACGTTATTTTACAAAATCAAAAAAGGGCAACACGAAAAAACTTGCCGACGCGGTGTCTGAAGCGCTCGGTATCGAAGCGCTCGATGTTGCGCGCGATCTTGATGAAAAAGTCGACAGACTGTTTCTTATCAACGCGATGTACGCCGCGAATATAGACAGGGAAGTCAAGGAATTTCTTATAAGAAATAAAGAAAATATCAGCGAAGTAGTCAATATGAACACCGCCGCCTCCGGCGCGTCCACATGGAAAGCGGTCAAAAAAGTGACTGACGAACTCGGCGTAAACTTAAGCGAAAAAGAATTCCATTGCGCCGCGTCGTGGATATTTATCAACAAAGGTCTCCCTGCAGATGATGATCTTAAACGCGCGGGCGAGTTCGCGGCGTCGCTCGTATAAAGTCAAAAAGGAATACCGGCTGAATGAGAAAAGCGATCTTTGTTCAGCCGGTGTTTTGTCACATATCGGTGCAGGCGGAAAATATGTACTGCAAATCCCGGCAATGATGATTGCCCTTTCGGGCAAAGGCGTTTATCATTCGGCGAAGCCTATCATCGCGCGCGAAAACGCACATCATATTCCGCGCGGGGACTCCGCAGAATCGCAGGTTTTGCGGGGCAGCAGCGGAACACATCATTCGCCGGGTGTCCCCCGGAGCGCCCGGCGCTGCGCGGTCGTTTTTTACGTCCGGCATACCGCCGGACGTTTTTTTTGCGCCGTTTTGCATACTTTTGCAAAATAAATCTTCACAAAACGTATATTATATGATATAATAAACTTGAAAAATCATAATCTGTGTTCCGGAAGTGCGGTTTGGAAAAAATAAAGCTTTATTTTTTGCATTTGAATCAAATAAAAAACCGTTTGGAAGAAATGCTTTCCGTCCTTTCGGACGAAGAAAAGGCAAAGGCCGAAAGGTTCGTGCGCGAAGAAGACCGCCTTTTGTCCGTGGGCGGCGCGTATCTTGCAAGGCGGTTTTTCGGGCGAAGCGCGGCGATCGCGCGTTCCCCCTCGGGCAAGCCGTTCACCGGCGGCGGTTTCTTCAGCATATCGCATTCGGTCGATACCGTCGCGGCAGCGTTCTGCCGTACGCGCGAGGTTGGCATGGATATGGAAAAACACCGAAGCGGGTACGGGGAACTTGCGAAAGTCTGCTTTTCGGCGGCGGAATCGCAAAGCGGGCGCGGATTTTTCGATCTGTTCACGGCAAAGGAAAGTCTTGCCAAGGCGGAAGGCGGCGGTATCGCGGAAGGGCTCGCGCTCATTCCCGCGCTGCCTTTTGACGGGGAAGTCGTTTACAAAGGACAAAAATATATAAGACACAGTTTTGCAAAATGCGGTTACAGCGTATCTGTGTGTCTGCAAAGCGAAGATTTTACAATCGAGGAGTGCAGCGTTTATGAAAGCTGAAAAGACCTATCGTTTGAGCCAATCGGAATACGGCATATTTTACGAATGCCGCAATAAGACCACGGCGTATAATCTTCCGTGCTTTTTACCGCTGGAAGGTTTTGAAAAAGCCAAGATAGCCGGCGCTGTCGAAGAGTTCTTCGCGCTGCATCCGTATCTTTTCACGCAGTTCACCGCGGATCCCGAAGGCGGCGTGCGGAAGCATATCGTAAAAACGCCTATCGTTATAGAAGAGCGCGAACTCAATGAGTTCACCGACGCGATCGAGCCGTTCGAAATGACCGACAGCCCGCTTTTCCGGCTCGCGTTCTGCACTGTAAAAGGCAAAGAATACCTGTTTTTCGATTTTCACCATACCATTTTCGACGGCGCGAGCATACGCCTTTTCCTCAACAGCGTACTCGATCTGTACGACGGCAAAAAGCTTCAGCCGGAATCTTTAGGAGCCAATGAGTACGCCGAGGAAGAATACGTTCTCCGCGGCACGCCGGAATACGAAAAAGCAAAAGAGTATTATACTGCCGCTTTCGGCGGCTTGGAATGCGATTCCTCGCTGCCGGAAGATCAAAAACTGCCCGAAAAATCTTATAAAACCGTAAAGCGCCGCCTTTCGGTGAGCGCAAAAGAGGTTTCGGATTTTGTAAAAAGCGGCGGCTACAAGACCTCCGCGCTGTTTCTCGGCGCTTTCGCTTATCTGCTTTCCGTTATGAATATGGAAAAAGAAGCGCTGTTCGCCACCGTTCACAACGGCAGGGATCCGAGACTGGCGAACTCTTGCGGGATGTTCGTAAAGACAATGCCGTTCCACCTTGAGTTCGGCGAAACCGACACCGTCGATTCCGTGCTCAGAAGGGCGACAGAAGAACATACGGCGAATATAGCGAACAACCTTTATTCTTTCGCCGACGCGTCTCGCGACCTGGGCGTTAAAAGCGATATAATGTTCGCGTATCAGGGCGATTATATCTACAAAACGTCGTATCGCGGAAGCGATATTTACGCAGAGCATCCCGTAGTGCCGGACGGAAAGAGCGCCATGGCGGCGGAAGTCCACCGCATCGGGCCGGAATTCGTCATCTGGTTCGAATACCGCAGCGATCTGTATCTTGCCGAAACCGTGGAGCATCTTATCGATCTTTACGATTCCGTGCTGCGCGGTATGCTCACCAAGAAAGACCTTAAAGACGTTTTCTGCGCGTCGGACCGCGAGATAAAAGCGCAGGACGCGCTGAACGAAGCAGATATGTCTTATTACGACGGCACGCATACCGTCGTCGATCTGTTCCGCGAGCAGGTCGAAAAGAATCCCGACAATACGCTCGTGGTCTTCAAAGACCGCAAATACACTTATAAAGAAGCCGACCTTATCACCGATCGCATCGCCGCCCGGCTCCGCGCCGAAGGCATCGGCAGAGAAGACGTGGTATCGGTGCTGATCGACAAGAGCGAATATATCGTGCTCGCCAGTCTCGGCGTCATCAAGAGCGGCGCCGCGTATCAGCCGCTGGATCCTACGTATCCTGCGGAGCGCCTTTGCTTTATGGTCGAAGACGCGAGCGCTGAAGCGCTGATACTCGACCGCAGATACGACGGCCTTATAAAGGATTTCAAAGGGCTCGTGCTCTATACGGACGAGCTTTGCGATCTTCCTTACGCCGCTCCGTTCAAGGCGGATATCAAACCCAACGATCTGTTCATATTGCTCTATACCTCGGGCACGACCGGCAAGCCTAAAGGCGTTATGATCGAGCACGTCAACATACTCAATTTTTGCAAATACTGTCACCGTGAATTCGAATGCGGCCCCGACTCCAGGATGTCCGCATACGCTTCCTACGGCTTCGACGCCGATATGCAGGATATTTATCCCGCGATGACGAGCGGCGGCGCTGTTTACGTCATCCCCGAGGAAATGCGTCTCGATCTTGTCGCTTTGGGCGAATATTTCAACGAAGTCGGCATCACACACACGGTCATAACCACCCAGGTCGGCAGGCAGGCGGCGGAAGAGATCGAATTCAAAACGCTCAAACACTTTATCGTCGGCGGCGAAAAGCTCGTTCCGCTCGATCCCCCGAAAGGTTATAAATTCTACAACGGCTATGGACCCACGGAAGGCACCGTGTTCTGCTGCAAACAGCCGGTGGATAAACGCTATCACCGCGTTCCCGTGGGCAAACACAACAGCAATTACAAATTCTATATCCTCGATTCGGAAAAGAAACGTCTGCCTCGTATGGCGAAAGGCGAGCTTTATATCGCCGGACCGTGCGTTTCCCGCGGATATCTGAACCGTCCTGAGGAGACTGAAAAAGCGTATATCAAAAACCCGTTCGATTCCGATCCGCGCTTTGCCCGTATGTATAAGACGGGCGATATCGTGCGTATGCTGCCCGACGGGAACATCGATTTCCTCGGCCGCAGCGACGGTCAGGTGAAGATCCGCGGCTTCCGCGTAGAGCTTTCGGAAGTCGAGGAGATAATACGCAAATATCCCGGCGTAAAGGACGCCACGGTAAAGGATTTTGCCGACCCTTCGGGCGTCAGGTTCATCGCGGCGTACGTCGTCTGCGACGGAAAAGCCGACACGGCGGCGATAGCGGATTTCATACGCAAAAACAAGCCGCCCTATATGGTCCCCGCTTATATAATGCAGATCGACAGGATACCGCTCAACCAGAATCAGAAGGTGAATAAAAAGGCGCTGCCCGAACCCAAGCTGCAAAAGACCGACGCCGTGCCTCCTTCGGGGGAAGCCGA
This sequence comes from Clostridia bacterium, assembly GCA_017429165.1. Taxonomy (GTDB): domain Bacteria; phylum Bacillota; class Clostridia; order Oscillospirales; family CAG-382; genus UBA1206. The sequence continues at coordinate 223,131 of JAFRPL010000032.1, read as the reverse complement.
AACCGTGATATTCGGCATTTTAAGCGGTATATTGGGCCACGAGGATTTCGGCGTCACTACCGATTTTGCCGACGCGGGCCTCACGTCGGTGTCTTCAATACGGTTTGCGATAAGACTTTCCAAGGAGTTCGGCCGAAGCTTTTCGAATTCCGAGCTCGCGTCGCACCCCACGGTTCGTTCGCTCGCGGCTTCCATCGGAGGCGCGGAGCGTGAAAAGACTTATGAATTACGCGATAAGTATCCGCTCACCAAAACTCAGGAAGGCATTTTCGTCGAATGTACCACGCACCCCGGCACGACGATCTACAATATCCCGCTGCTTTTGAAACTCGATCCGGCAGTCGATACCGGCCGCCTGCGCGGCGCGCTGAATACAGTGATCGACGCGCACCCGTATCTCAAAATGCGCGTCATATCCGCGGAAGACGGCGGCGTTTACGCTTTGCGCGACGATTCGCGCCGCATAGAAGTCGGGCTCGTGTCTGAAAGCGATATCCCCGGCGGGCTCGAAGGACTCGTCAGGCCGTTCGAACTGCTTAAAGACGACCTGTTCCGCGCCTGCATCGTGAGCGGTGACGGCGACAAGTATTTGTTCATTGACGCGCATCATATCGTTTTCGACGGCGAATCGCTGGTCGTGTTCCTCCGCGAACTCGACGCCGCGTACGGCGGAAACGGAATAGAGATCGAAAAATACACGGGATACGAATTCGCGCTGGACGAAGCCGAACGGCTCAAGGGCGGGGATTACGGTAAGGGCAAAGCCTATTACGAAAAACTCCTCGATCCCGTCGATACCGAGTGCGTGCCCATCCGTGACCGCGATGAAGGCAAAGACGCCGTCGGCGGCTTTTCGGTGGATGCCGATTCGGACGCCGCCGCGCTTTCGGCTTTCCTCAAAGAAGGGGGAGTCACCGCAAATGCGCTCTGGAACGCCGCGTTCGGTTACACGCTCGCCAGATTCCTGTGCCGCGACGACAGCGTTTACACCACGGTCTACAACGGCAGGAGCGATTCGCGCCTGTACGGTTCGGTGGGCATGTACGTCAAAACGCTGCCTGCGGTATTTACCGCCGTCAAGGGCGAAAAATGTATAGATGCGGTGCGCCGTATTGCAAAACAGCTTACCGATAATATGGCCAACGATATTTACCCGTTTTCCGAAATTTCCCGCAATTCGGGTCTCAAAGCGAACGTTATGTTCGTTTACGAAGGCGCCATCGGAATCGGTTTCACGGTCGGCGGCAAACCTGCCGAAAGCGTAAAGCTCAGCACCGGAACGCTCAAAGCCGATCTTACGGTATTCGTTTACGAAACTCCGAACGGCTACCGTCTGGACTGCGAATACAACGCGCGCTATTACGAGGAATGGAGCATAAGATCGCTTATCGAAAGCACCGTCGCCGTGTTCCGCGAAATGATGCGGGGCGGCACGACGGACGGCATAAAGATGTTATCCGCCGAAGAAGCCGCGCGCATCGACAGTACCCAGTCGGCAGAATACGAAGTTGAAGACACCGATATCGTTACGCTGTTCAGGCGCGCCGCCCGCAGATATCCCGAAAACGACGCGGTGATATTCCGCGGCAAACACATAAAATACAAGGAGCTCGACGCGCTCACCGATAAAGTCGCTTCGTACATACAAAGCCGCGGCGTCGGCAAAGGGGATATCGTTTCGATCCTCGTGCCCAGGGGCGAATATATGGTCATCGCCTCTATCGGCGCGCTCAAAGCCGGCGCGGCGTACGAACCGCTCGATCCGTCGTACCCGCCCGAAAGACTCAACTTTATGGTGAAGAACGCTTCCGCAAAACTCGTCGTTTCCGACCGCGGACTTATCGGCCTGCTTTCGGAATACGGCGGCGATACGCTGTTTATCGACGATATCTCGGGTCTCCCCGCGGAAACTCCTGAGTACCCGCGCCTCGGCGGAAACGACCTGTTCATAGTGCTGTATACTTCCGGCACCACCGGAACGCCCAAAGGCGTTATGCTGGAGCACGGGAATCTGGTCAATTTCTGCACGTGGTACAAGTCGCACTATTCGCTCACTTCCGAGTCGGTAGTAGGCGCATACGCCAGTTTCGGTTTCGACGCGGATATGATGGACCTTTACCCCGCGCTTACTTCCGGCGCGGCGGTGTATATCATCCCCGAGGATATGCGCCTCGATCTAGGCGAGCTCGATTCATCGCTTGCCGAAAATAAAGTTTCGCACCTGTTTATGACTACTCAGATGGGGCGCATGTTCGCCGAGAACATGCCGGGCAAAAGCCTTACTCACTTTTCCGTCGGCGGCGAGACGCTCGCGCCGATCGCCCCGCCCGAGAACTATACTTTGTGGAACGTCTACGGCCCGACCGAATGCACGATCTTTTCCACCGTCAAAAAGATCGACCGCCTGTATTACCGCAATCCCATCGGTTCGGCACTATGGAACTACCGGCTGTACGTCGTGGATAAAAACGGCGACCGTCTGCCTGCCGGCGCTCTTGGCGAACTCTGGATCTCCGGCGCAGGCGTGGGGCGCGGATATCTCGACCTTCCCGAGCAAACGGCAAGGGCGTTCATAAGCAATCCGTTCAGCGCCTCCGAACGTTATTCGCGCGTTTACCGTACCGGTGATATCGTCCGCCGCCTTTCCGACGGAAGCATAGATTTTATCGGCAGAAACGACGGCCAGGTCAAGATCCGCGGTTTCCGCATAGAACTTTCGGAAGTCGAAAGCGTTGTGCGCGAATATCCGGGCATAAAGAACGTTACGATACAGGCGTTCGAAGATAAGGCGTTCGGTGGAAAATTCATAGCCGCCTACGTCGTTTCGGACGAAAAAGTGGATTTCCGCGCGCTGGCTGAATTCATAAAGAGCAAAAAACCGCCTTATATGGTCCCGGCGGCGTTTATGCAGCTGGACGAGATACCGCTCAACCAGAACCAGAAAGTCAATAAACGCGCGCTGCCGGCTCCCGTGCGCAGCGCCGAATCCGGCGTGAAGAGCGAGCCCGAAAACGAGCTCGAACGCGAATTCTGCAAGGTATTCGCGGGGATACTCGGCGTCGAAACCGTCGGCGCGACCGATAACTTCTTCGAGCTCGGCGGCACTTCCATCAGCGCCGCCAAGGTGGTCATGTTCGCAATGAACAAAAACTACCCCGTGGTTTACAAGGACGTTTTCGACAATCCCACCGCCCGCTCGCTCGCAAATTATATCAGTTCGCAAAACGGCTCTTCGCGTAAAGAAGACGAGGCAGCCGAGATCTCCGGCGAGGAAGCGCTCGCATGCAATTCGGTCCGTTTCGTCAACGAAATAGCAGCCGTACGCCCGCTCGGCAGGACGCTTCTGGCAGGCGCCACGGGATTCCTGGGTTCGCATATCTTAAGGGAGCTGCTGCGAAACGGCGTGGAAACGCTCGTTTTGTGCCGCGGCAACAATGAACTCGACGCGCCCACGCGCCTTTCGGCTATGATGGCGTATTATTTCGACGCGCCGCTCGAGGAAGAATACGGCGGTCTCATCAAGGTCGTCGACGGCGACATAACCAACGCCGACCTTGCCGAAAAGCTGAAAGATGAAAGAATAGATACCGTCATCAACAGCGCCGCGTGCGTCAAGCATTTCGCATCCGACGACATTATCGAAAGGATCAATTTCCACGGTGTGGAAAACCTTATAAAGGTGGCGGGATCGCACGGCGCGCGCCTGGTGCAGATATCCACGCTTTCGGTCGCCGGCGAAAACATCGACGGCAAGTTCGAGCCCACGTTCAGGATGGCTGAAAACCGCCTGTACGTAGGTCAGGATATTTCGAACAAATACGTCAACTCAAAATTCAAAGCCGAAAAAGCCATCATCGACGCCATAGGCGAAGGGCTCGACGCCAAGATGATACGCGTCGGCAACCTCATGGGCCGCCAGAGCGACGGCGAATTCCAGATCAATTCCATAACCAACAGCTTTATCAAGAGTCTCAGAGCATACGAGGCGCTCGGATGTTTCCCGGTCTCCGCCTGCGATTCCACGGTCGACTTTTCACCGGTCGATGAAGTGGCAAAGACGGTCGTATTGCTCGCAAAGACCGATAAAAAGTTCACAACGTTCCATTCCGCAAACTCTCACGAGGTGCAGATGGGCGACGTGATAGCCGAAATGAACCGCTGCGGATTCGATATCGAGACCGTTCCGGAAGAGGAGTTTTCCGAACGCCTGTCCTCTTTCCTCAGGAACGGGGAACGCAGTCTGCTCGTTTCGTCGCTGCTGACCTATTCGTCGAGCGACCATCATGTGCACGCCTTTATAAAGACCGATAACACGTTTACCGTAAAGGCGCTGTACCGTCTGGGATACAAATGGCCCATAACCGACGAAAACTATCTGCGCCGCATGATCGAATCGCTCGACACGCTCGGATATTTCACCAGGGAAGACGTCTGACAGATACCCACACAACAGTAGAAAGGAAACAGCAAATGGAAGCAATCATCAAAAAAGAAAACGGAACGCTTTACCTTAAGCCTTCCGGAAGACTCGACACCGTCAACAGCGCCGATCTCAAAGCAAAGATCGATCCCGTAGGCGCCGACGGCGTGGATATCGACTTTGATTTTACCGAAGTCGATTATATCTCTTCCGCCGGGCTCCGTCTGCTCGTGGCGCTGCATAAGCAGACCGCTGCCTGCGGCAAAAAGCTCATCATAAGGAATCCCGGCAGGGTGGTACGCGAAGTATTCGCTGTTTCGGGCTTCAACAAGACGTTCACGATCGTATGAAAAACAACGGTCAGCGGTTCGGACGTTTCAGGATACGGCATAAGCTGATGCTACTCACGGCGGCGCTTTCGGTCGCCCTGATCTTCGTCGCCGTTTTTACGACCAACCGCCTCTTTACTCAAAAAGCGCAGAACGACGCGATGGAAGACTGCCTCGATTCGGCGAACAGCACCGCGGGCATATTCGAAAAGAATTATATCAGCTTTTTTATTGAATACCGTTCTATGATAGAGTCGATATATGACGAAAATCTCGCGGAGCTCGAAAGCCGCGCCGGCCCCGGCGCGTCGTTTGCAAGCTTTGAAGAACGTAAGGAGTATTACGATTCGCTCATCGCCGGGCTGTTTCCCCCCGAAGGGGCGTTCGGCGCCACGTTTCAGAATATTGAAAGAAAGATGAATTACATGGCTTCGGTCCAGTATCTCGGTCTGGTGAAAATGACCAACGAAGCCGAAAGAGGTTTCGCTTTCTTTTACGATTCCGAACGCGGCAACATAGTCCACCTTATCGACGGACCGTACGACGAGACCGGCGCGGCGGGCGAAGAAGCGCTGAACGGCTACTGTTTTCCGTGCGAAATAGAAAAACCGGGCGAAAAGCTTAACGAAGTCCTGCTTTCCGGCGAAACGCCCGCGGCGTTTTACGACGACGGATTGTTTTACGCGCTTTCGCCGGTAAAAGATCCCGCTACCGGCGAGACCGTCGCTTACGTCTGCTACGGACAGTATTCCGAAAAACTCATGGAAAGCGTGCACGGTTACACACGTTCCACGCTGTATCTCATGCTGGCTGCCACGCTGGTGCTGGCGCTGTTTTATCTCGCGTTTGCCGATATACTTATTGTCAGAAATATCAAAAAGCTCGCGCGGTCTGCCGAATCGTTCGCCACGGAACTTGAAAACGGCGAAAAGCCCGTTCCGGTGCCTTCGGGCGTCGAGACCGGCGACGAGATCGGCGAGCTCGCGTCCAAGTTCGGGCTCATGCAGAACGCAATAGTCGATTACGCCGGCACGCTGGCAGAAAAGACCGCGGCAGAAGAAAAACTCAATGCCGAACTCGGCGTCGCCTCGCGCATACAAAAAGAGGCGCTTCCGGAAGGCGGAATGCGTTTCGGCGACCTGCGCATCACGAGCTTTCTGCACCCCGCAAAGGAAGTCGGCGGCGACTTTTACGATTATTTCCCGCTGGATGAAGACCGCCTGTTCTTCTATATAGCCGACGTTTCGGGCAAAGGGGTGCCCGCCGCCTTGTTCATGATGATGACGAAGGAAATGATAAAGGCGCGCGTATTGGCAGACAGCGACCTTGCAAAGCTCGCACGCGACATAAACGAAGAACTCTGCCGCAACAATGCGGAAGCGCTCTTCATAACGGCGTTTTTCGCGATCTACGACAAACGCACCGGCCGCCTCGCTTTTTTGCGCGGAGGGCACGAAAAACCGTTCCTGAAGCACGGGGGACGCACGGAACAGATCGCCGAAGAAGCGAATTTCATACTCGGCGCTTTTGAAAACATGACGTACGAAAGCGACGAGATAACGCTTGAGCCGGGCGACGTGCTGCTTCTGTTCACCGACGGACTCAACGAGGGCATCAATACCGCCGAAGAAGAGTTCGGCTACGGACGTATCGCCGGCGTCATGGATAGCTGTTCCGGAGACTATACGCAAAGCCTTTACTCTTCGCTCTGCGGTTTCGCGGGCGAAACCGAGCAGTTCGACGACGTGACTATGCTCTGCGCTTCCGTTGCGGACACGCTTAAGATCGAGCTGAACGATCCCCGCTACGACGATATCCCCGCGGTCTGCGACAGGGTAGAAGAGCATTTCGGGCCGTTCGATCCCGAATGCGCTTCCGAGCTCGGCATTATCATCGACGAGCTTTTGAACAACTGTATCTCGTACGCGTTCGAAGGCGTGCCTTCGCCTTATGTATCGCTCGCATTCAGCTATGCGGAAGGTACGCTCGAATTGACGCTTACCGACAACGGCGCGGCTTTCGACCCTCTTGCCGCCGAAGATGCGTCTTACGGCGATACGGACGGCGGGGGCAACGGAATAACGATCGTCAGGTCGCTTTCCGATACGGTCGCGTACCGGCGCGTCGACGGCTATAACCGGCTGTGCGTCACCAAGAATATGCAAAAGAGCAAAGCTTCCGAAATACCGGAATGAACGATCGACCCGAACGAAAGGCGGCTGATACTGTCTGTGAAAAGAGATTTCCCAATAACCGGCACTTTTATAGACGAAATTACTTACGGCATACCGGAAGCGAACTGGACGCGTGAACAGTGGGCGGCCGAACTCGACTATATGTCGGAATTGAGCATAGACACGCTCATATTCATCCGCGGCGCGTTCGAAAACAAATGCGTCTATCCTTCAAAAATATTCCCCACGCTAAAAGACGAAGACGACGATTTCGCCGGGTTCATCTTCAACGAAGCGGCAAAACGGGGAATGGACGTCTTTATGGGCGGCTATATAAGCGACCTCACCTGGAACGGCGGCGACTGGCGCACGGAATTTTCGCAAAACGAAAAATTCGTAAAAGAATGCGTCTCGCGCTACGGCGATATCCCGTCGTTCAAGGGATGGTATATCCCGCACGAAGGCTACGACCGTATACTGAACCTCAAAGAGATTATGGGCCTCGCCGAACTCTGCAAAGAACTTTGCCCCGAAAAACCGGTGCTCGTCAGCCCGTTTTTCAGGACTTCGGTCACGTCGACGGAACCGTTCACTCCCGAACGCACCGCCGAGGAATGGGACTATATTTTTGAAAAACACGGCAGGTTCATAGATTACTGCGCGTTCCAGGACGGCACCGCGCCGCTTGGGGATATGGCTTCGTATTTCAGGGCGGTCGGAACGGTGTGCGAAAAATACGGCATAGAACTGTGGTCCAACGTGGAAACGTTCGAACGCGACGTGCGGAATCTGTATTATCCCATCGCTTTCGACCTGCTCAAGCGAAAAATAAAAGAAGTCGAAGGTATAGTCGCAAAGCGCATCACGTTTGAGTTTTCGCATTTCTTAAGTCCGCAGTCCATGTATATATCCGCGCGGAACCTGCACGATCTTTATAAACGTTACTACGGCGGCAAAAGCAAATAAACCGAAAGGCGGAAGACAATCTTATGAAAACGAACTTTCCCATAACCGGCACTTTTATCGACGACGTCACTTATGATATCCCGTGTTCCAACTGGACTTACGAAGAATGGGCGAAAGAGCTCGACAATATGGCCGAAGTCGGCATAGACACCCTCATTTTCGCCCGCGCCGTGTTCTGCGGCAAATGCATTTATCCTTCAAAGATATTTCCCACGCTCAAAGACGAAGACGACGATTTTGCCGGATTCATACTCAGAGAAGCGGCAAAGCGCAATATGACCGTTTTCGTGGGCGGATATATAAGCAATCTCACATGGAACAACGGCGACTGGAAAAACGAGATCGCTCAGAACAAAAAGTTCATTAAGGAATTCGTCGCGCGCTACGGCGATATCCCGTCGTTCAAGGGATGGTATGTCCCGCACGAAGGATACGACAGGATACTCAACCTCAAAGATACTATGGGCGGCCTGGCGGCGCTGTATAAAGATTCTACTCCGGAAAAATACGTGCTCGTGAGCCCGTTCTTCCGTTCTGCCGTCACTTCCGCCGAACCGTTCACTCCCGAACGCACCGCCGAAGAGTGGGACTATATTTGGGAAAAATGCGGCAAAGATATAGATTTCTGCGCTTTCCAGGACGGCACCGCGCCGCTGGACGAGCTTGCCGCCTACGTTTCCGCGGTCAAGACCGTATGCGATAAACACGGTATCGCGCTGTGGTCCAACGTGGAAACGTTCGAACGCGACGTCCGGCGTCTGTATTATCCGATCCCTTTCGATCAGCTCAAGCGCAGGATAAAGGCGGTAGAAGGCATTGTCGAAAAGCTTATCACTTTTGAGTTTTCGCATTTTTTAAGTCCGCAGTCGATATACCTTTCCGCCCGTAACCTCAACCGGTTGTACAGGGAATATTACGGCGCAAAGAGATAGATACGTCAAATATCAAAACAGCCGGCGCGGCACCCGCCCGGCTTTTTTCTTTTTTAAAGAAAGGGAAGTAAAAACGCCGTTTTTTTGCTATTGACTATTCCGCGCGTCTGTGCTACAATACGGGCGAACGGAATATCCCGAACGGCGGAGTTCGGCCTCTAAATCCTCCGCTTTACAAATCAAAACCAAGGAGAAAACACAAATGAAAAACAAATTTATGCGCGGATGGGCGGATACCAAACTGCTCTTCCGCAGTATCCCTGCGGTAATAACGGCTTTGTTTACCATTTCTGTCGTCACCATGAACCTGCTCGCCAACAAAACAATCTATCAGTCGGGCGCGCTGGCGATCGACGGCGGCATACTGGTATCATGGCTGTCTTTTTTGTGCATGGATATCATAACCAAGGCGTACGGACCAAAAGCCGCCACCAAGATATCGGTGTTCGCCATCTGCGTCAATCTGCTCGTGTGCTTCATCTATTTCGTCGTCAGCGTCATTCCCACCGAGACCGACTATACGGCGTTCAACACCATCATCGGCGGAACGTGGTTCATCCTGCTTTCCAGCACGGTCGCGTTTCTGTGTTCGGCTATCGTCAACAATTTCCTCAACTGGGGAATAGGCAGGCTGTTCGTCAAAGACCCGGACGGCAAGCTCGCGTATGTCTCGCGCACTTATATTTCCACTTTTGTAGGGCAGTTCATAGATAACCTCATTTTCGCACTGCTCACCTTCACGGTCTTCGCGCCGATATTCTGGGACGGCTTTTCGTGGACCGTGCTACAGTGCGTGACCTGCTCTCTTATCGGCGCATCGCTCGAACTGCTTATGGAGATCTTCTTTTCGCCTATCGGCTACGCGGTGCTCAAAAGCTGGAAAAAAGACGGCGTTGGCGAAGAATACCTTAAACACGTAAGGGAGGCTGACTTATGAAGATAATAATCACCGGCGCTTCCGGCGGTATAGGCGCCGCCGTCGCCGAACGCTTTCTTTCGCTGGGGCATTCGGTCTGCGGCATAGATCTTCTGCCCGCCGCCGTCTCGCACCCAGGTTATACGCATTTCATCTCGGATATCACCGACGCCGGATCTCTCCCCGATATCACGGACGCCGATATCCTCTTCAACAACGCGGGCGCGCAGAACGGAAAAGACGATATCAAAAACAACCTTTCGGGGACGATCGGCGTCACCGAAAAATACATGATTTCAAATCCCGCGCTCAAGTCGGTGCTGTTCAACGCGTCGGCGTCGGCGGTGTCGGGGCAGGAATTCCCCGCGTACGCTGCTTCCAAAGCGGGCGTTGTGGGGTATATGAAAAACGTCGCCATACGGCTGGCGCCGCGCGGCGTCACCTGCAACGCCATTTCCCTTGGCGGCGTGCTCACGCCGCTCAACGACCCGGTCATGAACGATAAAACTCTCTGGGACCGCATTATGGCGGTCACGCCGCTCAAAAAATGGATGACTCCGGCGGAAGTCGCCGATTGGGTGGTGTTCCTCACCGTCGTCAATCGCTCGATGTCCGGGCAGAACCTGCTCATAGATAACGGCGAACACGACCTGAACCCCACTTTTGTGTGGCCGCAGGACGAATGAACGGAGGGAAAAGCGATATGAAATTAGCACCCGTTTTTACCGATAACGCCGTGTTTGCCGAAAACAAACCCGTTTATGTGTTCGGCAGCGGCGAAGGGAATATATGCGCCGCCTTCCGCGGCGACACGGTCAGCGCCGAATGCAAAGACGGCAAATGGCTCGTGCGCTTTCCCGCGCGCGAAGCGGGCGGACCGTTTGCGCTCACCGTCACGGACGGGACCGAGACCGTCACGCTTAACGACGTTTACGTTGGCTTAGTGTATCTTGTGGCGGGGCAGTCCAACGCCGAATTCCGGCTGGAAGAATCCAACACGCAGGAAAGCGAATACGTCTCGGACGCAATGATGCGCAGCTTTTTCGTCGCGCGGCCGTGGGACGAAAACGACCCCGTCAAAATGTCCGACGGCTGGCAGAAAGCGGCAGCCGGGAATGTGGGCAAATGGTCCGCGCTGGGGTATCTCGTTGCCCGCGCAGTGCGCAAAGAGAAGGGCGGCTGCGTGGGTTTCGTTTCGTGTTTTCAGGGCGCTTCCTGCATAGAAAGCTGGCTTGCGCCGGAAGATTCCACCCGTTTCCGCCTGCCCGACGAAGAACTTTATTGCGACCATTTTATCCCCGAATTCGCGTACTGGAACCGCAATTCCGTGATATACGACTCGATGCTTTGCACGCTGTTTCCGTTTTCGTTTTCGGGCGTCGTGTGGTATCAGGGCGAAAGCGACGCGTCGCCTGCGGAAGCCGCGATCTACGCATCCGAACTCGAAAGCCTATTTGACACGATGCGCCGTTCGTTCCGCGACAAAACGCTTCGCGTCTCTCTGGTGCAGATAGCCGATTGCGACGAGCGCATAGCCGTGAACTCATCCGGCTGGCGCGGGATCCAGCGCGCGCAGGAGCTTTACTGCGAACGCGACGGTAACGCACGTCTGGTAGTCTCACGCGATATCTGCGAGACCGACTGCATACACCCGCCCACAAAGACCGCGCTCGCGCAGCGCATAGCCGACGCGTTATTGTGTCGATAAAAAACGTCTGAAATAATGCGTTTTCATAAACTGTAAGCGCTGCGCATTGCGCAGTTCCGAACGGTTTAAAGAATTCGACTGCTCTTTATACGGGTCTGCATTGTTTTGCCCCGACGCAACAAACGCCCGAAAGCCGCATGGCTTTCGGGCGCTTTTTTTGTGATTTATAACGTTCCGGTAATGGTGAGCGAAGCGCTTCCGGGAGTCGCGCTCCACGCGCCGGTCGCGGGATCCTGCGTAAAGACCGCGGCGGGGACCGTCACGTTCCCGGCTGCTGTGGAAAACACACCGGTGGTCGCGTCGTAGGCGTAATCTTCGGGCGAAGTCCATGCTTTTCCGTCAAACGTCACCGAAATATCGGTAAGCAGAGGGTCGAACGTATCGTTGACCACGATATTTTCGGCCGCTCCGGCTTCGGCGGGACCGTAGTTATATATCGTTATCGTATATGTCACGTTCCCGTTCGCTTTCACGCTTGCCGGCGATACCGATTTCTGCATTTCAAGTATCACTCCGCCGCCGGCGTTGACCGTCGCGCTCGCGGTCACGGGTTCGACGCCTCCTGTCACGGTCGCGGTGTTGGTGATAACGCCTCCTTCGCCGAGCGGCGCGAATTCGTTCGCTTCGGCGGAATACACCAGCGTCACTTCGCCTTCGGCGGGAACGGTTATGCCGGTGATATCGAGCGAGCCGTCCGCCGTTACCTCCGGAGCCGCCTGCAGCACGCCGTCGGCGAAGTATTTTATCGAGTTTTCGATATAGGTCAGCGGGACCAGCGTCTGTCCGCCATACTCGTACGCGCCCAGATCGTCGGACACCGCGACGTTTTCCACGGGCGCGGGACCCGAATTGATGATGTTTATAACGTAGGTCAACGCGTCGCCCTGCGTGTATTCGCCGTTGACCGCGGTCTTGCTTGCCGAAAGCACTTCGGTTATTTCGCCCGCGGCGACGTTGGAATACACGGTGCCGCCGCTGTAGGTGAGCGACGCCTGATTATAGAATGCTGCCATTTGTGTTGGTGGCCTCCTTGTAGCTTTGCGGGGCGTATGCCCCGTCACGCCATTATATGCTCGCGTTCTGCCGCGTGTCCGTGAAGCAATGGGGATTGACACGGGTTTTTAAATGTGCTATAATGACAAAAATACCGAAAAAAGGAAAGCCGTATATGCGCAAGCTTACCGTGATACGCAATAAATCGAATACAGCCCGCTTCAGCAGTATGCGGGTGTTCGCCGAAGACGAAGAAAACGGCAACATCAATTTATACGGCGTAAAGTGCCGTCTTCTCGGGACTTTGAAAAACGGTGCGAGCGCGACGTATGAGATAAGCGAAAAGAGTGCGGAGATACTGTTCGTCGGCAGCTCGTTCAGTTGGAAGCACGATCTGCCCGAAGGGGAAGAGGACGTCGTTCTCGAAGGCGAGGTCGTAAGTATCAGCGGCGTGGGAAGGGCTTTCGCCGTAAAGGGCGACGAATCGCAAATAGAGGAAGTTTCCCAAAGGATCAGATCCAAAAATACAAAACGCAGTACTCTTATACGCGTTCTGGCGATCTTGCTCGTCTGCGCCGCCGTGGGAATAACGCTGTTCCGCGTGTTCCGCAAAAATAAGCCAAAGGATTTCACGTTCGGCGAACTTACTGTCACGCTCGACGAAAGCTTCAGAACCGAAAGCGTCGATGCTGCACACGCACCGGCAATTCCGGAAGTATATAACTCCGATTACAGCATGTTCGTTTACGAATACCCGATCATCTTTTATTCCGGATTAGAAATTATTACGGTCAAAGATTTCGCTTTGCATTTTATCGAATCAAACTCGCTGGAATGTGACGGCTTAAAAGAAGAAAACGGACTTCTTTACTGTGAACACGAGCATTATTTCGAAGAATACAACGACACGCAGTATTACGTGAGTTTCTTTTACAAAGGGAACGAGAGCTTCTGGATGCTCGATTTTTCTACGCACGAGCCGGGCGCGCACCGCGGCGAGATAACCGAACGCGCGTCGACCGTCAGGTTCGCCGAACGCGCCGCGATCGAGGCAAAGGATATGAGCATAGAGGAGTTCACCATTACGCTCAACACCGGGTTCGAACTCGTGTCGGCGGAAGACGACGAATATATCTACCGCAATTCGGATATGGTCGTTTACGTTTATAAAATGGGCCCGAGCGGCAAAGAATACGGCACCGATATGATGTTCCCCACTATGGCGGACTACGCGCAGACCATAATAGAAGCGTGGGAACTCGAATGCGACGGAACAAAAGAAAAAGACGGGCTCACGTATTGTGAATACACGTATATTTACGAAGACTCTTCCACGCTTCACTTCACGTCGTTCTTTTTCAAAGGCGAAAAGAATTACTGGATCGTCGAATTCGGCACCCGTTCCGCCGTCGATCAGCGCGACGAGATATTCGGATACGCGCGTTCCGTCCGGTTTACTCATGCTGTGGCAGCGATAAAATAAAAAAAGGAAGGTATGATACCGTATGCGAAAACTGACCGTAATACGCGGCAGATCCGCAGTGCTGAGCCTGCGAAAGCTGAAGGTTTTTATAGAAGACCCTTACAGCGGCGCCGTAGATATACAGGGCGTGAAGTGCCGCGAGCTGGGGAGCGTTAAGAACGGAAAGACCGAAGTCTTTGAAATAGGCGAATACGGCGCGCGTGTGTTCGTAGGCGGAGACCTGTGCCTGTGCGCCCCGTACCGGGTCGAACCCGGATTCGACGACGTCCGCATAGAAGGCAGCGTGCAGAATTTCGTAAACGCCGGAGCGGTGTTCGTATTCAAAGGGCAGGAAAGCGCGGCGCGCGAGCTCGCTTCTTCGTCCGCCCCCAAAAAGAGCCGTTCCGCGACCGTTACCCGCATCGTGCTCGCGATAGTGGCTTGCGCGGCCGTTGGCGGCGTCATATATTCGTTCGTGCGCAAGCTTACGCCCAAGACGTTCACCGTGGGCGAAATGTCTATAACCCTCACTCGCGATTTTGAAGAGAGGACGACCGAAGAAGAGGGCTATGAACTGTTCTGCGACAGATATTCGATATACGTCGAAGAGATCGAGTTCATCTATGTTCCCACGGCGGCGATCATAGACGCCAAAGGGTTCGCCGAAGAAATCATGGCCAACGACCCGGATGTTCAGGACGCGGAAGTAAAAGAAAAAGACGGGCTGGTGTATTGCGAATACGAACTGTATTATTCGCTGTATAAGCTGACCAATTATTACCTCACGTTTTACTTTAAAGGCAAAAACAGTTTCTATGTTGTGCAGTTCGCTTCAGATACTCCGGACGTGTGGGGCGAAAACGCTTTCAAATACGCGCATTCTGTGACTTTCGGCAATTAAAAGCAACGATCCCCGCGCCGTTTCGGCGCGGGGATCTTTCTGCACGTTTTTTCTTTTATTGCTGTTCCCGGTTCATATCAAGGTCCACGCGGAAAGAAAAATCGTAGTTTTCCTCGTCCGCAATGACCTTGGTGCAGGCGTAGTCGATCTCCGGTATATTGATATCCGGCCAGAGCGAGCGGTTTTTAGTGCGTGAATCGTCCCACACGTATTCGTTTTCGCCGGCATATATCTTCACGTTTTCAACTATCACGTTGCGCATATAAAGATTCTCGTCGGTGTTGTAAAGAGTTATCTCTTTCCAGTTGTCGTCGCTGGGGTCGCCGTTCGTGTCCTTTTTCACGTCCCCGGGATAATCGAGCGCAAAATCCATAAGATACGCAGTGTTGGAGCCGTCGCATTTCATACCTTTCACGCGGAACTCGGCGCGGTCGACTTCTTTGTCTTTAGTCAGGTCGTAAACGATTATGGTGGCGAGCTCGTCTTTTTCGGAAGTGTCAAGCGTGAGCCTGTAGTCGTGGTTCTTCTTGAGCCGCACGCTCGATTCGTACCAGCCGGCCTGACTCTTGTCGGCGGGGGTGTAGATGTTATAGAAAAGATGCCACGCGGCGTTCCTGCCCGACCAGCAGAATCCGCAGTCGAAGCAGTTCGTCCAGTACGAGCCGCTGTAGATATCGCACCCCAGGAACATATACGCGTTTACGTATTTCCTGTCCGATGTGCGCAGGGTGTTTATCTTCATTTCGCTTATTTTGATATCCATGCTGGCTTTGTTGTAGCCCACGTTGGAATACACGCAGTAAGCGGGGCCGTCGCTGTCGCCCATTTTGCCCTTGCCGTTGTCGTAATCCAGATTTGTTATGACTTTTACCCCATCGGGTATGGCGACGTGCTCGCTGTCTTCGGAGCTTTCTTCAACGCTCGGTTCAACGCTGGGTTCTTCGCTCGGTTCAACGCCGGGTCCCTCGCTTTCCGCGGGTGCGGAAGGTTCGGCCGAGCTTTCGCCGGCGCTCGTTTCGGGTTCGGTTTTCGCGCACGCGGCAAAGCACGCGCATATCAAAAGAACGCATATAAGCAGACAAGCAAATCTTTTCATAAAACATGATCCTTTCACATTTCGCGTCCCAAAGATCCGGGCGCGGCTTTTATTTTTTGCCTTTTTCAAACAGCGCGGAATATCCTTTGCCGTACTGCACGCAGCGCGAAACGCGGCTGAGCGTGGCGGAAGATATCCCCGTGGCTTCAATGACCTCGTTGTAGGTGAAACCGTCGAAAAGCAGTTTTGCGGCGCGCAGGCGCTGCGCCATCTGCTCTATTTCGCGCTTGGAACACAGGTCCGCAAGCAGCGACTGCGCTTTTTCGGCGCTGTCTGTCGCCGCTATCGCGGCGTACAGTTCGTTCTGCATTTTTTCCAAATCGTTTTTAACGTTCATAAAACACACCGCCTTTTATCTCTGGACTCTGCCGGAAGCGTCGCCGCCTGCCAGCTTTTCGACTTCGCTCACCGAAACGCGGTTGAAATCGCCCTCTATGCTGTGCTTGAGCGCGCTCGCCGCCACCGCAAACTCCACGGCGTCTTTGTCGCTTTTGCCCGCGAGCAGGGAATAGATGAGCCCCGCGGCGAACGAATCGCCGCCGCCTACGCGGTCGACTATATGCAGGCGGTAGGTTTTGGAAAAAACGCACCCGTCTTTGCCGTAAAGCATAGCGGACCAGTCGTTGTCGCTCGCCGAAATCGAAGAACGCAGCGTGATCGCCGCTTTTTCGAGCCCGAACCGTTCCGTCAGTTGCGATGCCACCGAAACGTAGCCGTCTTTGTTCAGCTTTCCGCCGGTGATATCTGTATTTTCGGCTTCTATGCCGAACACGTCTTTGGCGTCTTCCTCGTTGGCAATACAGATATCGGCGTAGCTCAAAAGCCCGGTCATCACCGTTCTTGCTTCGTCGCGCGTCCACAGCTTGGCGCGGTAATTCAGGTCGCACGATATTTTAAGCCCTTTTTCTTTGGCTTTGGCGCAGGCGATACGGCATATTTCCGCAACGTTGGCGCCCAGCGCGGGAGTGATGCCCGAAAAATGGAACCAGTCAGCGCCTTCAAAAATCGCGTCCCAGTCGAATTCGTCGGCGAACGCCTGCTGTATCGCGGAATTTTTGCGGTCGTATATGCATACCGAACCGCGCTGCGACGCGCCCTTTTCAAGATAATATATGCCTATGCGCTCGCCGCCGCGGGCGATATGGCTCGTATCCACGCCGAAAGCGCGCAGCGAATCGACCGCGCCCTGACCTATGGCGTGGGCGGGCAGTTTGCTCACAAAAACGCTTTCCGCGCCGAAATTCGCCAGCGACACCGCCACGTTGGCTTCGCTGCCGCCGAAAGAAACGTTCATCCTGTCGTTCTGAAAAAAGCGGTAATGGCCTTCGGGAGCGAGCCGCAACATTATTTCGCCAAAAGTAACTACTCTCATTTACGTGCCTCCTTGACCGCGGATACCGCCTGTGCGGTGAGCGCGGTTATTTCGTCAAAGCGTCTTTCGCTTATAAGTTTATCCGTCGCCATCCAGCTTCCGCCGCAGGCGAAAACCGAGCGAAGCGCCAGATAATCGGCTATGTTTGCGGCGTTGATACCGCCCGTGGGCATGAACTTCACGCGCGTATACGGCGCCGATACCGCTTTTATCATCTTCACGCCGCCCGCCGCCTCGGCAGGGAAGAACTTGAGGTATTCAAGCCCCATCGAAAGCCCCGTCTCTATCTCGCTCGGCGTGCATACGCCGGGTATCACTGGAATGCCGTTGCTCAGGCAGTACGAAACCACCGCGGGGTTCAGCCCGGGACTTACTATCGCCTGCGCGCCGGCGGAGATCGCCCTTTTCACCTGCTCCTGCGTGAGCACGGTGCCGGCGATGAGCAAAAAATCCGGGTGCGCTTTTGCAATGAGTTTTATCGCTTCTTCAGCAGCGTCGGTGCGGAAAGTGATCTCCGCGCAGCACAGGCCGCCGGCTTTGAGCGAAGAGGCGAGCGGCAGCGCGTCTTCGGGCGAATCGAGCTTTATAACGGGGATCACGCCGTATTCGGTCATACGGTCAATAATGCTTTTCATCTTTCAAGATCCTTTTATTCGTTCTCTTTTTTCAGCAGATCGTTCAGTATCTGCGGGTAGAGCTGGCACGACATTCCGCCGTCCA
Organism: Clostridia bacterium; assembly: GCA_017429165.1. GTDB lineage: Bacteria > Bacillota > Clostridia > Oscillospirales > CAG-382 > UBA1206. Next base: position 205,142 of record JAFRPL010000032.1, on the reverse strand, counting down.
CCGCAAGCTCGGCGCCGGTGACGTTGCGGCTTTCGTCGGTGCCTAAAAACCACGCAGCGTTGGCGATGTCGTCAAAATCCGAAATATCGCCGGTGGGGGCAAGTTCGCCGCTTATCTTCTTACCGCCGCCCATCGCGTGCCAGCGTTCGGTCTTTATGGTGCCGGGGAGTATCACGTTGCACCGGATGCCGTATTTGCCCAGATCCACGGCGAGCGCTTTTGCAAAGGCGTTGATCCCGCCTTTGGATGCGCTGTACGCCGCGCGGTTGGGAATAGCGCGGTAGGAAGTGTTGGAGCTTATGAAAACCACGGCGCCCTTGCCCGCGCCGCGCATCCGCAGCGCCGCCTGGCGGACGATCGTGAAATTCCACACCAGGTTGGTCTCAAAGACGTTCCTGAAATCCTCCACGCTCACGGTCCACAGATCCTGGCCGGCGGCGGGATCTTTGGGGTCAAAACCCAGATTCGCCGCGTTCAGGACCAGCGTTTCTACGGTCCTGCCGGTGGAATCGATATCGGCGAAAATATCCATTACCTGACGTTCGTCGACCGGGGCGCATTCGTAGCCCTTGGCGAAAACGCCGTATTTCTTTGCCGCTTCCGCCGCGCTCTTTTCGGCGCTTGATTTGCTGCGGCTGGTGATGAACACGTCGTAACCGCGGCTTGCGAACAGGCATGCGATGGCGTATCCCGTGCCGGAAGCCGCTCCGGTCACAAAAATAGCTTTGGACATCGGTAAAACTCCTTAAAAATAGAATTCTGTTTCGGGCGGGCGTATATCGGTCAGCGCGCCCGTGTAATGCCTCAGCGTGTGCGGCTTGTACGGATGTTTAAGGCATTCTTCCTCGTTTATCTCAACGCCTATGCCGGGCTTTTCGGGTATCTTTATGCGGCCGTCGGCGTATTCAAGCGATTCGTTCGTCACGTCCTTGCGCCAGGTGACGTCGCTGTACATTATTTCGAGTATGCAGAAATTGGGGCAGCAGGCAGCGAGCTGGAGCGTGGCGGCGTTCGCCACGGGGCCGGACGGATTGTGGGGCGCGAACGGGATGTAGTACGCCTCCGCCACGGCGGCGATCTTTTTGAGCTCCATTATCCCGCCCGCGTGCGAAACGTCGGGCTGGATATAATCCGCCGCGCGCATTTCGAAAAGGTCTTTGTACGATTTCAGCGTATAGAGCCGTTCGCCTGCCGATATCGCCACCGGCGATTTGTCGCGCACCGCTTTCAGCGCTTCGAGATTGTCGGGCGGGGTGGGCTCTTCAAAGAACATAGGTTTGAACTGCTCCAGTTCTTTCGCTATCTTTATACCGGTGGGCACGTCGAACCTCCCGTGGCCTTCTATAAGCAGATCCACGCTTTCGCCCACGGCGTCACGCACCGCGGCGACGCATTCCAGCGCGGTGTCGAGATCTTTATTGGATATCTGCAAATACGATTTGCCGAACGGATCCCATTTCATCGCGGTCACGCCGCGCGCGGCGGCGAGCTTTGCCTTTTCGGCGAACTGCGCGGGCGTCTTTGCTCCGGCGAACCAGCCGTTGACGTAGATGCGCGCGGAATCATGCACTTTTCCGCCCAGCAGCGCGTACACGGGCACGCCCAGCGATTTGCCCAGGATATCCCACAGCGCGGTCTCTACCGCCGAAAGCGCCGACATCAGCACGGCTCCGCCGCGCCAGTACGCGTCGCGGTAAATATCGTGGAAATGCTTTTCCACGTTGCGCGGATCCTTGCCCACGAGATATTCCTTTATGTGCTCCACCGCGCCGAGCAGAGCTTTTTCCTTGTATTCAAGTGTGGCTTCGCCCACGCCGTCTATGCCTTCGTTGGTATAGACTTTCACGAACACCCAGTTGGTACGGAAACAGTCTACGGTAAATGCTTTTACGTCTGTAACTTTCACAGTATTATCTCCTCGTATATTTTCGGGCTGACTTTGTTTTCGCAAACAAAGCCGGCGTCGGTCTTGTCGTCGAGCAATCCCACGTGGAATGGGACGGTGAAGCGCGCTCCTACGCGCGCGGCGAACCGCATGGCGTCGCGCTCGTTCATGTTGTTTCCTTCGCCGTTCACGGGAAGAAAGAGCGCGTAAATATCGCGCGGGATATCGCAAAATATGCTTTCGCCGTAAAGGGTGTCGCCGGTGATATAATACCTGCGCCCGTCTTCAAGGTCTTCTATTATCACGCCAATGGCGTACGGATCGCTGTGAACGGCTTTTACGGCGGTAAAACGCACGCCGCCTTCGGTCCATTCGGTACCGCGGTCAAACAGCACGTAATTGTTGGCGCCTCCAAGTTCGCGCGCCTTCTGCCAGACCGAGCGCGGCGAAAGCACGGTGACTCCGCCGTCGCCGGGAAGTATTCGTTTCGCGGTCTTTTCATCGTAGTGATCCGTGTGATCGTGCGTGAAAACGAGCACGTCCGGCTTTAGCTTCAAAAGGGAAGTCTTCACCGGGATCCGCCTGTGCTTGCTTTCGTCTTCTTTTGCCGCGGAATCCGAAAAGTACGGATCCGCCATGACCGTCAGCCCCTCTTTTTCAAAAAGCAGTCCCGCCTGGCCCAAAAAAGTTATCTTCATCGCCGCGCTACGCTCCTGTTTTCAAACTATATGATAATAATATCACAACGTTTTCCGAAAATCAAGTGTTAATACTTTGGCGCACAAAAGCAAGACCGGTTCCTTCTTCATTTCGCCGCGCAAAGACGCTCACGACAAAAATAAGAGCCGCAAAGCGCGCGTATGCTTATTGACATTGCCGTCTCCGGGCGTTATAATTAAGCGTAAGCGGCGCAATGCGGCGCCGCGTGTCCAACAACGTCCATCAGAACCGTTAGGAGTAATTATGTCGGAAAAAACCGTAAAACCCGTGCGCCGGTTCGGCGAAGCGGCGTACGCCGTCGGGATCGTACTCTGCGCCCTTGGAGTAGCCATATCCGCCAAGAGCGGACTCGGCGTTTCGCACGTCGTCGCGCCTGCTTTCATACTGTCTTCGTATCTCGAACCGGTCGCGCCCGTATTCACGTTCGGCTTTGCCGAATACGTTGTCCAGGGCGTGCTGCTTCTGCTGCTCGCGCTTTTCGTAAAGCGCATCACCATATCATATCCGCTTGCGTTCGTCACCGCGCTCATATACGGCTTCACGCTCGATATGTGGCGGCTTCTTTTGGGTGCCGATCCCGCGGAAGAGCTGTATCTGCAGATAATCTATATGATCGCCGGTGCGTTCGTGACCTCTTTTTCCATCGCGCTCATGCTGCGCAGCTATCTGCCGCAGCAGGCGTACGATTTTGCGGTAAAAGAAATAAGCACGGTCAAAAAATACAATATGAACAAGGTCAAGTGGATATACGATATGTCGTCGCTCACCGTCGCCGTAGCGCTTATGCTCGCGCTGTTCGGCAGGTTCGACCTTTCGCTCATCGGACCGGGGACGCTCATCATCGCCGCGGTCAACGCTCCTATGATCGGCCTTTTCGGAAGATTCTGCGACAAATACATAGATTTTTCGCCGCTTTTCCCCAAATTCGCAAACAAAGTGTTCAAAGTGCCGCTCGATTGAATCCGGCGAATATCCGGTCCGTTACGGCTTTTACAACTGCAAAAGGCACGCTTTCGCGTGCCTTTTGCGCGTATTTACCGTCTGTTACGAAAAATAGATAATAATCACGGGATCTTTTTCCAGCGGCGCGAGCACGGTGCCCGGATCCTGCCTGTAATCGTTGTCGGTCTTTGTCGATTCGCCGCCGCCCTTATCGCCGTAAGCTATCGACGAAGTCTTCATATTGACTGAATCGATGCTGCCGCTCGTGACGTCGGCTTCTGTGAACCCGTGAGCGCCGAGCGATGCATACGTCTCGTCGCGCCATTCCAAATGCCGGTCAAACGAAAATTCCGTCTCCTTATCGCCCGAAAGCGTTCCTACGACGTTAGGTTTTACGGTGCCTTCCGTCTTTTCTATGTAAAAGGTGAGCTGCCCCTGCGATTCGCATTTCAGCGTCGTCCTGCCGCCCGTGTCGGCGGTCTTTTTATAGCCTCCCGTCGAGTAAATCAGGCCTATCACGCTTTTCAGGCCTGTCGTCTTTTCGATGTTGGTCTCGACCGGCGAAAAATCTTCCGCCGCAAACTCCAGCCACAGCGTTCCGGTATACGCGCCGGTCATACTGTTGTCCGCGCTCGAAAGCTCTCCGCTGAGCGTACAGCTCATCAGATTGCCCGATATCCCCCAGAAAGTGCAGTTGTAAGTTCTGTAGTTTCTGTTTTTGTCGAATTTGATCTTCCACTTGTTCTGCACGTCCTTGTCTTCTACCAGCTTGGCGGCGCGTTGACTGCAGGTCGAATAGAAATCGTTTATCAATGCCAGGTTATCTTCAAGAAGCTTTTGATAGTTTTCAAAGCGGTTGCTGCCTTCGCGCCAGGAAGACCCGACCATTGCGGTGTTCACTATCTGCCCCAGACCGGGAAGCCCCGCCGTCGTCGAAGCCACGCGGCCCACTCGACCCACTTTTCCCGCAAGATTCGCCGCCCTGCGCACCGCCTCTTTGGCGGACGCTTTCGAAGCGCTGAATACCGCCGATTTTACCCCGGGCTCTATTTCGCCGTGGACTTTGTACGAATAGTAATCGCCTGCGCTGACGGGTATGAACGGGATCGTAAGGTACGAAAGCAGTCCTTCCAGGACCTGGTCGCCCCAGTAGAGCGCCGCATCGGTCTGCGCGCGCGCGGCGATGTTCTTTACCGTTACGACGCGCTCGACCGTAAGGTTTTTTTCTTCCAGCGTCCGGTAAATAATGTCGTTCAGTTCTTTGTAGGTGAGCCCGTAGTCGCCGTACAGCTCGCCGGAAAAAGTCAAGCTCCCAAGCTTCAGCTCCACGGGATACGATTTCTTCCCGCCGTAGGTCTTCTGAGTTATGCGGTCGTAATCTATGCCGATTATCTCCGCCATATTCCCGGATGTGCCGGCGGCGGAAACATAAAGCGAAGAACACAGGAGCGGGCAGAGCAGCGCCGCCGCGAGCACTAACGCCGATATCATGACTGTCCTTTTCATTGTCCCGCCTCCATTCCTTTTGCTATGTCCAGCATCATCTGCCTGAATTCCAGCAGCTGCCCGTCTTCGGGGAAGACCGCGAGCCCTTCGTCGATATATCCGCCCGCAAGCTCCGTCTCTTCCGCGTAGATCGCGCACATCACGGCGTTATGCCACGCGGTCGCGTAAAACGGATCCGCTTTGAGCGCCAGTTTCGCGTAATACAGCGCCGTAGAGTAGTCTTCCGCCTGAACGCTTTGATACGAAAGCGCTATAAGGTATTCGGCGTCGAAAAACAGCTTGTCCCATTCGTGCCCGTTGAGTACGGGCGTGTACGCCGAGTATATCGAATCTTCGAGCGCGCGCAGAGAATCGCGCAGCGCGTACAGCTTTTCCACGCTCATGGATTTAAGATAATAAAAATCCAGCCCTTCCTCCGGGAACATCGGCATTATCGCCGCCGAAGCATAGGGATCGAAGCATTCTTCGGTCAATCCCTGAACTTCCAGGATCAGCCCTTCGAAATAGCTCGGATACGGCGAAGTGTAATTGATCTCGGCGATCCTTTCCCAGCCGGCGTAACGGCTGCCGGAAGTGAACGATTCGAACGTTTCGCCTTCGCCCTTGAGCCAGAGTATGTATTCCGCGGCGAACCGGAAAGCGCTTGCCGAAGCGCCGGCGAACGAATAATAGTATTCGCTCTGTACCGGAAGCCCCATCTCCGCCATCCTGTCGCCGTACCCTTTGATCTCGGTCATGACGGTGATGAAATCCGAATACGAAGTGCCGTCGCCGACGGCAGGGTCGTCGGAATTCGTTCCGGTGTTCGATTGGTCTCCGTTTGCTGCGGAAATGTCGCAGGAACACAGCAAGACGGCGGCGATCAGAAGCGCCAGAAACATGGCAAATATCTTCTTTGGCATTTATTAATCCTCCTTTTTACTAATTATAACCTGTCGTTTTGTTATTTGCAAGCCGCAAATGCGTAATTTTAGCAAAATAGCCCTGTTTTATGCCCGATCCATTGACAAACGGCAGGTGTTAGTGTATAATTATACATCATATCGCAAAGAAAACGCGCTTCCGAAAAACCGATCATCTAAAAAGGGGCATCATTATGGCAGGGTATCAGAAGATCGAAATACTTATTCGCGAAGAACTCGACGAGCTCGTCGAAGAGGGAAGAGTCATCGACCGCGCGGAATGCGAAAAACGCATAACCGAATGCGCGGGCGATAAGAAAGAGCTTTCCGCGCTCTACGACGAGCTCATGGCGCTTCCGTTCCGCAAAGATTACTCGTATGTCGAACCCAGCGACTTGGAAGGCATAAAAAAAGAAGCGGCCTTCAAAGAAGACGGCGAAGTGTCGCCTGTGGACGACGACTATTTCCACGGCGCGTGGCTCGGCAGATGCGCCGGATGCGCGCTCGGCCAGCCGGTGGAGCTGTGGAACGGCGAAGGGATACGCGAATGGTATAAAAACGCCGGCAGATATCCCATAGACGGCTATGTCCCCACCGTATCGGGCGATAAACGCAACGAGGGATTTGCGACCGACGAAAAAATACAGGGCATGCCTCCCGACGACGATATCCGCTTTACCGTTCTGGCTCTGCTGCTTTGCGAAAGGATGGGCTTTAAATTCGACAGTTACGACGTGGGCGCGCACTGGATGTATTCCATCCCGTACCGCTACGTATGCACTGCCGAAAACCAGGTGTACCTGAACTTTGCCTCGGTGGATGAATTCGGCCCGTGGGGAAGACCCGAGCACGCGCTCGAAATACTCAAAAGAGAGCGCATAAACGAATACCGCAACCCTTATCGCGAATGGATCGGCGCGCAGATCCGCATAGACGGCTACGCTTACTGCGCGGCAGGATTGCCCGCGGCGGCGGCGAAGATGGCGTACGAGGATTCGTTCCTTTCGCATATCAAAAACGGCGTCTATTCTTCGATGTTCTTTGCGGCGTTCATTGCCGCGGCGTTTACCGAAAAAGATATAAACAAGTGCTTCGATACCGCGCTTTCGTTCGTGCCAAAACGTTCGCGCTTTTACGAAACGGCGCTCGAAGCCAAAAAGATAGGCGAGACCGCGCAGAGCCGCGAAGAGCTCGCCGATCGCGTGATAAACGGAATGCCCGAATACAACGCGGTCCACGCGCTGAACAACTCCGCCGTGTGCATAGCGAGCATATTCTTTGCAAAAGGCGATTTCGCAAACGCCATCTGCACCGCCCTCACCTGCGGAATGGACACCGACTGCAACTGCGCCACCGTCGGCTCGTTCATGGGCGCTTTGGTGGGCGCGTCGAATATCCCCGAACGGTTCGCGAAACCACTGAACGATACGTACTCTTCCGGCATCACCGGGTTCGACAACGCTTCCATCCGCGGATTCGCCATGCGCTGCAAAGCCGTGCGCGAAAAGTTTGCGGGGAAGTGAGATAAACGATATTCTCGCGCAGGCGTGTGTGATATATTCTTTTACCGCCGCAAGATGATATCCGCTCCCGCAATGAACGTATATCATTGGAAAAAAGCAGCCAAAAGGCTGCTTTTTTATGGTGACTTATCACAGGCGCCGGCTTTGCCGCCGGGGATCAGATCCGCGTCGTTCCTGTACGCTCAAAAACGTTCTTAAAACGCGGCGCCGGTCATTCGTGCATCAGCGCTTCAAGCTCCGCGTCGGATTTGACGGTGAGTTCATTTTCGTTATAGAAGCGGGTCAGCAGGGTGGCGATGGCTTTTCCCTCATAAGTGAAAACGAAATCGTAATAGCCGGGTTCGCATTCTTCCTTATTCAGGTAGAAGCTGCCCCATTCTGATTCATCCGGATTTTCTTCATCCTCGGGATAATGAAGATCGCAATAGTTTGCAAAGTTCGGCATAAGGTCGCTGAATTTGCAGGTGTTGTAATATTCCTGATCGTCGCGGTGCTTGAGTATCCAGACTCTGAGTCCGTAGGTCGCGTCGGTATCCGGGTAGAAATAGACCCACTCGTTCAGTTCAAAGATGCAGCGGACATCGGTAAGGGAAGACTCTCTGTTGTTGAAACCATCCGCAGTGCCGGCACAGTTGCCTTTGATGGTCACGCCGCGAAGTACGGACGGATCCCTGTCGTCGAGTTCGATGAGATTGAGCTTTCCGGTGAGTTTAGCCGGTTCGGCGGTACTGCCGCTTTGCGAAGTGTTGCCGTTCCCGGATTCATTTCCGGATTGCTGATCATCGCCGGTAGCGGCGGAATTGTTTGTATTGTTGTCGACGGGACTGCCGCAGCTTCCGCAAGCAGCCAGACTGACGAGCACCAAAAGTGCAAGCGTGAGCGCTAATATTTTTTTCATGTGTGACCTCCTGTTTTTTGAATTACTTATATTATAACATGCCGCTTTTGTAATTTCAAGCCTCAAAATCGATCCGTGTAAAACAAAAAGCAGAATTATTCCTTTCTTTATTTATTGCTGCCCGGGCTGTCATTCAACACGCGCCCTTCGAACCCTGTTTCTGCTTCAACTGCGCAAAAAGGACTCCCTCAAGGGGAGCCCTTCTTGTGTTGGTGCGAATATTCATAACGCAAGTGAATTCTATGATGATATACACATGCCAATGCCCGAGCGATCTGCACATTCTGCTTGTCATTTCACACGTTTGCAAGAATTCACGGCAATAGCTTACTGAATAGTTCGCGTTTTTCTGCTGCTCGTACGAAACAGATATACAGGTGAATTCTGTGTCTGAGATTGTATTTTTCAGCTTTTTCATCAATTTCAGTTTCCGGGAATCTTTATTTATCTTGGTTTATTGCTTCTTTGACGCGCTCAACAAGAGAAATAAACCGTGGATCGTCGTTCAGTTTTTTGAAATATACGTTGTTTTTATCCAACAACACGTTTTCAAGAAACTCGGGTAATTGTTTTGTTGCGTAGACTTCTTCAGACTTGCTTTTCAACTTGCTTACGACAGAGGATGAATAGAGATACTCTCCCTCCTTGCGCAGCTTATCCAAAAACTCATCGAACGCTTTGGCGTGTTCAAAAGCGTGATTCAGTTCGGAAAAAGCGTCGTCCGTACGATCCAGATCCAGCAGAGCGGAAACGAGATCAAGATACAGATAATAAAAATGCACGTGATAAAATCCGCAGTCCTCTCCAAAAAGAAAACTATACAGATCGATCAGTTTGTTGGCGGCGGCAATTCTGTCCGCCGGTGTTTTAACTTGTCTTAAAAGCTGGTAAAGCAAATTGTGAAGACCGTCAATCATGAGCCTTTGACTGTACATGTCGGCTTCATCATCGTAACTGTTCATAAAGGCCACCGACAAAAAGGAGTCTTTGGAATCGGGATAGCGCTCCGCCAGTTCGATAGCCCGCTCTTTTTCGCCGATACAACTGTAGATAAATATCAAAAGCTGCGTGCATTCATAACGGATAAGATCGTCAACGGAAACCGCAAGCAGTTCTTCCATGATCCGGCACGGTTCCTCCCAACCGGGCACAGCCCTGATTTTGTTTTGATCACGGCGGTACTTGCCGTCAATGGTTACGCCAATTTCGTCGCAAGAACGCCATGCGTCTTCCCATTTATACCACAAAGCCTGAGCCAAACGGAAAAGCAGCTTTTCGTTTGCAGGAAATTCGGCAAGTGCCTGACGCATCAGTTCGACGCGTTCTTCCGGCGGCGACCAGTTCCGTGCCAGATCGTCATAACGTGCGCAGTAGTCGTCGATCTTTCGCTGTTTCTCAATAAGATCGTGTTCAAAGAGTTCATCGATCGTGATATTGAAAAAGTTTGCGATTGGTGTTAGATACTCAAGGTCTGGATAACCGATTTCACTTTCCCATTTGCTGACCGCCTGTGCCGTGACGCCCAAAGCGTCAGCCAGCTTTTCCTGCGTCACGCCGTCGCGCTTTCGCAGTGATTTGATTTTTGCTCCTATTTTGATATTCATATTTCCTCCAAGCATTTGAATTCACCGGTGTAACTTCATTATATCAGAATATAAAGCGAAGTCAATTATCAATTTGTTGTTGTCAACTCAACGAGTTGTTGATGCCGAGCGTGAGTGACTGGACGAAGTTTTTTCGATTTCTTGCGTTGATATAAAGCACACTGGCATCTTTGCACGACGAAGCCGTGAAAGTGTCATAGTGGGTTTACACACTTTTTTAAGTTGCGTAACCGTTAATACCGGCTGAAAAAACGAGCAGACTCACCGAGCCTGCTACCTTACAAGAGTGAAATATCCCGCTGACGCGTGATGTGATATTTTTCGCTGCGCGAAAAGTGATATTTCGAGCTTTCGCTCGAAGTGATATTCTATTCGCCTTAAACTGCGCGAAGCGCAATAACACTCGGCGTCAGCCGAATAACACTGCAACGCAATTAAACTCGCCGAAGGCGAATAGAGTTGAAAAAGTCCGACGCGCAAGCGCCGGACTTTTTCTGGTCGGAATGACAGGGTTCGCCCGCCTGCGGGCGGAGCGGTGGCGCGGTCTGACGTGCCACCGGCACGTCATTCAACACGCGCCCTTCGAACCCTGTCTTATAAATAAAAAAAGAAGCAAAAGAGGTAAACCCCCTTTTGCTCTTTTTTGGTCGGAATGACAGGGTTCGAACCTGCGACATCGTGGTCCCAAACCACGCGCGCTACCAGCTGCGCTACATCCCGTTATCCGCTCCGCATTTTGCGGAGCGTTTGCTATTATACTATATGATCTCTATTGTGTCAAGTGTTTTCGTTTACCGTGCGGATAACGCGGCAGGGGTTGCCGACGGCGACCGAATTCGCGGGGATATCCTTTGTGACCACGCTGCCCGCGCCAATGACAGAATTTTCACCCACGGTCACGCCCGGCAGGATGATCGCACCCGCGCCGATCCAAACGTTATCGCCTATGTGCACCGGCCTGTTATACTGAAGGCCCTTGCGCCTCGGCTCGGGGTCGATCGGATGGCAGGCGGTGGCTATGGTGACATTGGGGCCGATAAGCACATTATCGCCTATGAAGATATCCGCGTCGTCCACCGCGGTGAAATTGAAATTTGCGTAAAACCTTTTGCCCACGTGCAGATTTTTCCCGCCCCAGTTGGCGTGGAATGGCGGCTCTATATAGCAGCCCTCGCCCACGGAAGCGAACGTGTCGCTGTAATAGCGTTCACGCGCGGGCATATCCTCCGGCGGCAGGGAATTGAACGCAAAAAGCTTTTTGCTGTATTCCGCCTGCTCGGCGGCGAGTTCTGGGTCGGTCGGGTCGTAGATCCCGCCGGCAAGAATAAGTTCGCGCTGTGTCATGGCCGCTCCTAACGCAGGAATCCGTTGATTATCTGCTCTTCGGCTTCGGCTTCGGTAAGCCCCAGAGTCATCAGCTTTATGAGCTGGTCGCCCGCTATCTTGCCAATGGCTGCCTCGTGGAACAGCTCGGCTTCGGTGTCGTTGGCTTCAAGCCCCGGGACGGCGAGTATGCGTCCGCGGTCCATTATGATGGAATCACATTCCGTATGTCCCTTACAGGGGGCGTTGCCGGCTATCTTGGCGTCGAAAACCTGGTGCGAATCCCCGCGCGCGACCGAGCGCGAAACCACGTCGGCGCTCGAACCTTTTCCGTTGAGCGCTACTTCGTATTTGCTTACCGCGTTCTGTTCGCCGTGCGTCATAAGACGTTCGCGCACAATAAGCTTTGCCCCTCCTGCGAGCTCGGCTTTGGTGGTGCGCAGCGTATCGTCCACGCCCTTTATCTGCACCATTTCCATTTCGGCAAAGCTGTCTTCTTCCTGGTACACTTCGGTCACCGGGTTGAGTATGCGTTTGCCGGCGCCGTCGCCGGAACCGTAATGCTTTTCCACGTATTTGACGTGCGCGCCCTTGCCTATGAAGAAGCGGTGCACGCCGTCGTGCTGCGAATCCTGGCTGCCGCAGTTATCGATCCCGCAGCCGGCGACGATGACGACGTCGGCGCCTTCGCCCACGTAAAAATCGTTGTAGACCACTTCCTTCAGCCCGCTTTCCGCTATGACCACGGGGATATGTACGCTTTCGTTTTTGGTGAACGGCTTTATGCGTATCTCAAGTCCGCTCACGCCGGTCTTGGAAGTTATCTCTATGTTTTCGGTGGATCTTCTCCCGGCGGATTCGCCGTTTGCGCGGATGTTGTACGCGCCTTCGGGTACGGTATGAAGGTCGGCGACTTCTTCGAGCAGCCGCTTTTGAATGGTATCGAGTTCTTTCATGCCGTCACCTCCCGTTGGGATCGATCTTAACGCAGTAGTTCACCGCGGCGGATGTGCCTATCAGCGTGGGCAGTATATCGTCGCGGCTGCCGCGGCTTGCCACGCGGCCGTCTTTGAGCACCACGATCTCGTCGGCTATGTTCAATATACGTTCCTGATGCGAAATTATGATAATTGAACCGCCGTCCATCCCGTCGCGCATGCGGCGGAATACGTCTATAAGGTTGTTGAACGACCACAGGTCTATGCCGGCCTCCGGCTCGTCGAACACGGCGAGCTCGGTCCTGCGCGCAAGCAGGGTGGCGATCTCTATGCGTTTGAGTTCGCCGCCGGAAAGACTGGCGTTCACCTCGCGGTCTATATAATCGCGCGCGCACAGCCCCACCAGCGAAAGGAATTCGCACGCTTCGGCGACCGTGAGCTTTCTGCCCGCGGCGATGCGCAGCAGGTCGAGCACGCGTATGCCCTTGAATTTTACCGGCTGCTGGAACGCAAAGCCGATCCCCGCTTTTGCGCGGTCGGTTATCGATCTTTCGGTTATGTCTTCGCCTTTGAAGAATATCGCGCCTTCGGTGGGCTTTTCTATACCCGCTATAAGCTTGGCGAGCGTGGATTTTCCGCCGCCGTTGGGGCCGGTGACGGCGATCAGCTTGCCGTACGGTATGCTGAGATCCACGTCGCGCACTATCTCTTTGGCGCTGCTTTCGTCAGCCACGCTGAACGATACGTTTTTAAGTTCCAGAATATCCATCTGTCCGTGCCTTTCAATATTTCGGTCTTTTTCTTTTCAGTTTCCCAAAGCGGCGTAGCCGGTCTTGCGTATAATCTCCTGACCGGATTCCGAAAGGATGAATTCTATCATCTGTTCCACGCGCGCGTTTTTGTTGTTTTTGCGGGTTATGAGTACCAGATCCACCGTGAGCGGATACGTGCCGTTTTCTATGTTTTCCAAAGTGGGCGCCACCCCGTCAACAGATATAAGCTTTACGCCTTTTTCCTGCTGAAGTTCTTCCACAAAGTAGCGGAACGAATATCCCAAAGCGCCGGCTTCGTTGGCGTACTGTGCGACAACGTCCAAAACGCCCGCCATATCGGCGACGTAGTATTTTTTCGGATCCATCAAAGACGTTTCGCCCATAAAATACTGCATCATTGTCTGTGAGCCGGAATTTTCCGGGCGCTGGAACGCAACGATCTCTTCGTCTTTGCCGCCCATGTCTTTCCAGTTAGTGACGTCGCCGTGGTAGATCGCCCTGAGCTGCTCGCTCGTCAGCGAATCGACGGGGTTGTCGTCTTCAACAAAGAACACGAACGCCTCTTTGCCAATGGGTGTGATGACGAGCTCCACTCCCGCATTCTTTGCGTATTCCTGCTGCGATTTCGAGGGCCGTGCGCCGAAAAACAGATCGGCGTCACAGTTCACAAGGCGTTCGAATCCTACCACCGTGTTGGTGAACGTGACTATCTTTCCGTTTGCTCCCGAATCCTGTCCGGATTGTATGTATTCGCGCTCGATGACGTCTATATTTTTGTAAACGGCTTTGGCGAACGCCGCGTAAAGCGGATAGCACGCCTCGGCCCCGTCCATCACCGGCATTTCTTCTTCGTTTTCTATCATATAGCCGGGATCCGTGTCGGGGGTCACGAGCTTGGATTTGGAAGCGTAGACCGTGTAATCGGTGAAATCGGTGCTCGAATAGCCGTGCATATACTTAAATCCGTGCCCGGCGTACCTCACTTCCGATCTGTTGCCGTAAGCTCTGAACCCCACGAACAACGCCGCCGCGGCGACGATCACGCCTATGACAGAACGCGCCGCCTTAACGCGGAACCCCGCGCAGATCGCGCAGGTGAGCGCCGCGATAAAATAGGTGACGAGCGCTACGATTATAAGGGTAAAATCCGAATACGGAACGATTATGAACGGAAAACAGACCACGCTGATGATCGTCCGCGACGCGCCCGTGAAATCGCCTTTTGAAATGACTGCGGTAAAAGCGAACACTATAGCCACCGCGGCGAACATCCAGATGTTCATCACCGCCGCTTCGCGCATATCGAGGAGCTTTTTCCACCGGATGAAGATATATATCAAGAGTATGGCGGCGGGCACGACCGCAAAGTCGAGTAACCCAAAATAGAAGACGACGCCGACCAGACATGCGATAAACGGTATCGCCGCGTAGTATAACAACAGCTTTCCGGCAAACGCCAGAGCTTTTTTCACTTTTCCCATCTTCTCCTCCCGCAGATCCGCGCAAATTTGGTACAATGACTTTATACCACTTTTCGCGCTTTTATTATACAATGTTTTTGTTAAAAAAGCAAGACGAAATGATTCTTGCGGGATGATAAAACACTTAGTGAAATCGCGGACCCCGTTCCCCAAAACTCGTATCGCTCGTTTCGGGGAATTGGGAGGAAGGATTTAGTTGCAAAAAGGCACGCTTGCGCGTGCCATTTTTGCTGGGGTGGAAGATGGGACTCGAACCCACGACCCTCAGGGCCACAACCTGATACTCTAACCAACTGAGCTACTTCCACCGAGCTTTTGTGAGTATATCATAATTTTTGCCTGTTGTCAATGATTATTTTGCAAAACGCGCTTTTTATTTGTGCGCGTCTGTCTTGCGCTTTTTTGTATTGCTTTTCAGTCGGCGGTATGGTATAGTAAATAAAAGGTATGTGATAATATGCTTAAAGTAAGAAAAGCCGTTCCTAAGGATTTCGAACGCATAATGCAGATATACGAATACGCGCGGGGTTTTATGATACGCAGCGGGAATCCCCGCCAGTGGGGGCGCGGATACCCTTCGCCGGAGCTTGTCCAAACTGATATCCGTGAAGGGTACTGCATGGCTGTATATGACGAAGACGGCGTGCACGGAGCATTCGCGCTGATAAGCGGCGAAGACCCTACGTACGCGCGCATAGAAGGCGGCGCGTGGCTCAACTCCGGACCGTACGTTACGATCCACCGCATAGCGGGCGACGGAAAAACGCACGGCATATTCAAATGCGCGGCGGATTTTTGCAAGAGCTTTGCGCAAAACATAAGGATCGACACCCATGCCGACAATAAGATCATGCAGCGCCGTATCGAATCGAACGGATTCGTAAAGTGCGGCACCATATACATCGCCGACGGCTCGCCGCGCATTGCGTACCAGTGGACGTCGGGGAATGATGAGGCCGGGTGACTTGACGCCGCTTTGTAATGCGCCGGTATGCTTGCGCGGCGAAGCGCCGAATGCGACGTACCAAAATACGTCCTGCAAGCTATCGTTGACGATATGCTCCCCGACATCCGCGCTTTCTTTGAATCCGAAGAAGGCAAGCGCGAGTTTGAAGAATGGAAGGCGCAACGCGAGAATAAACCGGCTGAGGGAGAAAAAGAACATAAAAAGAAATGATTTTTGTCGTCGGAGAAATTCGGCGGCAAAAAAATATTTGATCACAATTAACCAAAAGACACCGACCGATACTATATAGGCGAAAGCTTTCAAAAGGAAAAGGAACGGTATGGAAAACCAAAAAGCGGCAAAGCTGATATCAGATAACCTGAAAAACATCTACGGCTACGCATTCGCGCGCCTTTATGACAAAGACGATGTGGACGAACTGGCCCAAGAGATCGTGTACGAGGTTTTGAGATCGGCAAACAGGATCAAAGACGACGAAGCGTTCTGGGCGTTTCTGTGGAAAATTGCGGAAAATACGTTCCGCAAATTCATAAAGCAAAAGGAACGCCGGCAGTCGCTTTCGCCGTTGCCCGACGACGATACGTTTATTGACGCCGGAGCGTCGCCGGAGGAAGAGTTGATCGAGAGCGAGCGCAAAAACGAAAGCCTGAATCTGCTGCGGCGCGAACTGTCTTTGCTTTCCAAAACTCACCGTGAGGTTTGCCTTGCCTTTTATTTCCAAAACAAGTCCTGCAAAGAAATAGCAGAAGAACAAAACATCAGCCTTGAAATGGTGAAGTATCACCTGTTTAAAACAAGGCAATTACTGAAAGAAGGTATCGGTATGGAAAGACAGTTTGGCGAAAAAAGCTATAACCCCGCAAAATTTGAATTTGTTACGATATTCTCAGGGCAATTCAACCGCGAATACAGAAATCTGTTCAATCGCAAGTTGCCCGGAAACATACTTCACAGCGCGTATTATACTCCAATGACGATCCGTGAATTGTCTCTTGAGCTCGGCGTGTCGTCGGTCTATATGGAAGACGAGATAGCTCTGCTCGAAAAATACAAGCTGATTTCAGCGCTTCCAGGCGGCAAGTACCAGACAAATCTTGTGATTTTTACTTCGGATTACACGCTGGAATTCTATTCAAAAGCAAAAGAGCTTTGTGTAAGTAAAATCGGCAAAATCATAAGCGACACAAAACTCCTCCTCCCGGAATTGCGCAAGATCGGTTTTCGTGGAAACACGCTCGATGAAAATCATTTGCTCTGGCCGCTGTTGTGGCTGATCATGCATAGAGGACATGGAGTATTTGAGAATACTTTGTCCGACAGTAATCCAGACGAGATCTATTCCGGTGCAACGGGAATCAATTATGGAACAGATTACGATGAGTCGGGATTTGACACGGAAAAAGAAACGTTGGTCATTAAAGAAAACGACTGTTACTCTTTTGCTGGATACTCCGAAATCAATGACCGTTATGCGGCGGCTTTTGCGGATTTCGGAATTCTGCCGAAAATATGCCACTACAACTATAACGGCTCACTTGTCAAAGATTCACTCGATTCGGGAAAAGACGAATATATGATCCTGACAAAACGCGAGCTTGCGGAAGTTGAATCGATGCTTAGTAAACAGATCAGTGATATGGCGGCGCTTTATGGAGAGTTAAAGGATATTGCCGTAGATCTGATGAAACAGCACGCGCCGAAAAGTGTTGAGCCAATCGTGGAGAAGATCGTCGGCAAGACTCTGTTTTTCAGAACTGTCGGCTATATCGGCAAATGTGCTGCAGATTCCGGCGTGCTGATGATATCCGATGAAGAAAAGCCAGTCGCTGTATTTGTTTATGAAATCGACAATGATGATAAACAAGTAGCAAGAAATAACGTTCAAGTGTAAATAACAGCTTGGGACGTGGATGTTTTGATAAAAGGCGTATTGTTTTTCTTGAAATTATTTGCTGAAATCATTGAGGCGGGGAGTTGATCTCCCCGCCTTATTTTTGCGTTGTCAATTATAGTTGTCAATTATAAATGTATAATTTGGCTCGGTGCCATTTATTATATACTCGCCTAATGTATAAGTTTTTTTGCTTAGGAAGGGCAAATGTTCGGTTGAAAATCAACTCGCTATTCTCTCAACAAGCGAGTTGATTCTAACAAGTGTTTATTGAATTCTATTATACTCGACGATATAATGTATATGTCACGTGATAAACATCATTATTATTTGGAGGTATCCTTATGGAACTTAAACTTGGCGCAGCAATAAAGAAACTTCGTACTGAGCGGGGTATCACGCAAGAAGAACTTGCGAACAGAATGTGCGTATCTTTTCAAGCAGTCTCTAAATGGGAAACAAACGCAACAACGCCAGACATCGCAATTCTCCCTCAGCTTGCCTTGTTTTTCGGCGTCAGCATCGATACGCTGTTTTCAATGAATAAAGACGATTATATTGAGCGAATCAGCAAAATGATCCGGGATGAGTATTCGATAGCTCCCGAAAACTTTTTGTGGGCAGAACGATATCTCAAAGGTTTATTGAGCGAAGAAAAACAGAACAACAACGCACGAATTCTTCTCGTAGAGTTGTATGAACATCGTGAAAACAGAGATTTACTGGCTTGCGGTCGGCTCTGCGAAGAAGGATTGTTGATCGAGCCCTCAAACATTGCTTTGATTGGAAAACTGACAAGAATCAGAGAAAAGCGAGACGAATCGGATCGTTTAATCGAGTTTTTTGAAGCTCTGTATTCAAAAAATAAACAGAACGATATTCTCGTAGAAACATTGATCGATATTTATATCACGCACGGTCGTTGCGATGATGCTGCTTCTCTGATGCTGTCATCTAAAAAAAGACCAATATTTGAGATTTATCAAGGGGATATTGAACTTGCTTTGGGACGCAAAGACAAGGCGATTGCGCTTTGGCGTTCCGCAGCGAATGAAAACCACCGCGACTGCGAATTACTTTTCAAGATAGCAGAAAGATTCGATAACATTCATGACATCGATGCTGCACTGCAGTTATATCAGCAGTCATACGAGGCAGCTCCTGTTCCAAAAGAATTGGATGCGCTTTACGCTCAAGCATTTCTGTATACCAAGATTAAAAAGAATGCCGAAGCGATTGATGTTTGGAAAATGATTATCAAATCTCTTGCCGATGACTACGGGATTAACGACGGCGAGTGTGTCGATTGGGCGAAAAGAGAAATTCAAAAACTTAGTTAAGGGTTTTTGACTATCTCCACTTATTCGATTCCAGAGCATAAAGATGAGGCGGGGAGTTGATCTCCCCGCCTCTTACATTTATCGGTAAATGATGTCGTTCAGAACGACTTCTTCGGCGCGGTTGCGGATGTTATTCATATGGCGTACCCATTCAAGCTGATCCGATCGCTTGAGGGCTTCTGTGACGCCTTCTGCCTTTGCATACTGCCGGACGAGCGTTTCAAGCATTTCTGTTGCTTCTTGGTTGACCTCTTTGAGATACCCTTCAAGCGTTCCGTTCATACGCATAACGCCGACGGTGGACGGGCGGTTTTGTTTGAGATATTCATAATGCCGGATCTCGCCTGCCGGCTCGGTCAGCGCTTCTGCCTTCGGCAGAGGTGTCCACCGGACACCCGCGCCCCCAGACTCCGATGTTACCGATGTTCAAATTCATTTTCTTGACCTCCGTTTTTCATTTTTGGTTTTTTTGCCTGAGGTCAAATTCAGATCGCCGAAATAAACGACAAATCCGAACCCTTCGCCAATAGGCCTTGGGTTCGGATTTGTACTGTTTGGTCAGAATATTCATAACACAGGATAAATGATATATCGCTGACGCGATATGATATACGGCTGCGCCGTATGATATATTGCTCCTTCGTCGCAATATGATATAATACCCGTTCCTGACACCCCCACAAAACCCGCGGGTTTTGTGGGGACCCCGTCAATACGCCGCAGGCGTATATCACCCCCGAAGGGGATATCATATGCGAAGCATATATCACCCGTTCCGGCGCCCCAAGGGGCCCCCGAAACGAGCGAAGCGAGTTTTGGGGAATGGGGAAGGAACGGATATCATTGCAAAAGACCCGCTTAAGCGGGTCTTTTGCAT
Organism: Clostridia bacterium; assembly: GCA_017429165.1. Taxonomy (GTDB): domain Bacteria; phylum Bacillota; class Clostridia; order Oscillospirales; family CAG-382; genus UBA1206. Next base: position 185,572 of record JAFRPL010000032.1, on the reverse strand, counting down.
GGTGCGGGTAACAGGGGTCGAACCTGCACGGTCTCCCACCGGATCCTAAATCCGGCGCGTCTGCCGATTCCGCCATACCCGCGAATATAAATTGCAAATTGCAAATTGCAAATTGCAAATTGAAAATTAAAAATTGAAAATAAAAGTGAAAACCGGTCGGTAAAGTGGATTATAGCACATATGGTTTTAAAAATCAAGATGGAAGCGCCAAAAACAGACGGCGCGGAGGTATAAAAAGGGTATTGAAATACCGTGTCGTTTTGTGTATAATATTGTATCATATTGATTACGTCGTCCGGAGGCGTCTTTTGAAAAGTACGAACAAAACGTTTGCAAAGAAGGGCATGGCATATTCCGCCGCTGCGCGCACAGTCAAATACCGCCATATCATACTCGCGTTGTTCGCGGTCTTCGCGGTGTACTGCGCCCTTTCGCTGGGAAAAGTGAAGACCAACGGCGAACTCGCGGCTTTTCTGCCGCCGAGCTCCGAAACGAGGCGCGGACTTTCCGCAATGGAAGAAGAATTCCCGCCGTTCGAATCCGCGCGCGTGATGGTCAAAGGCGTGACCTTTGAACAGGCAAAGTCTATCGCCGACGAAATATCGCGCGTGGAAAACGTCGTTATGACGGAGTTCGATTCGTCGGATTCGCATTTCAAAGATAACGTCGCGCTGTTTGACGTGTCTCTTTCGTCGCGCCCCGGCGGGCAGTCGGTCACGCGGTCGGTAGAGCAGATACGCGAACTGGTATCGGGTCACGAAAACTACGTTTACGCCAAAATGGGCAATAATTACATAGATAAACTCGCAAGCGAAATGATCGGAGTGATGGCAATAGCCGCCGTCGTTATCGCCGCCGTGCTGCTTTTCACTTCCAAAAGCTATTTCGAAGTGGTCGTTTTTGCAATAGTTTTTGTTTTCGCCGCGCTTTTCAATATGGGCACCAATCACTGGCTGGGCGAAATATCTTCCATCAGCAATTCGGTCGCGGTCATACTTCAGCTCGCGCTCGCAATAGATTACGCCATCATATTCGCCCACCGGTATCAATTCGAACTCACGCAGTGCCCCGAAAGCAGGGAAGCGCTCGTCGTATCGCTTTCCAAATCGATAAAAGAAATATCCTCTTCGGCGCTGACCACCGTTTCGGGCCTCGTCGCGCTGATGCTTATGCAGTTCCGCCTGGGATATGATCTCGGCACAGTGCTGGCAAAAGGGATCGTGTGCAGTATGCTCACCGTGTTCCTGCTTATGCCGTGTATGATATACGTCTTCCAGAAACCGCTTAAGAAGACCGTGCACCGCTCGCTCGTGCCGGATATCAGCGGATGGGGAGCGTTCCTTGCCAAAAAGATACCGGTGTTCCTCATAGTGTTCGCGTGCGCGCTCCCCGCAGCGGTGATCCTTTCCGGCAAGACCGAATACGCTTTCAGCGATTCGTCGGTCTCCGAAATAGTGAGTTCCGAAAGCCGCGACGCCATGCGTACCATAGATGAAACTTTTCATCCGGGCGCCGAGGCGGTGATATTGGTCCCGGCGGGCGAATACGGCGCTCAGCGCGCCGCCTTGCAAAGGATAACGCGGCTTCCTTCCGTGGTCTCTGCTTTGGGGCTCGCAAGCGCGGAATTCGGCGGCGGATACGTCACCGACCGCTTCACGTCCGCGGAATTCGCGAACCTTTTTGGAGTGAGCCGCGAAGATGCGGATCTGCTCTACAAGGGTTTTCGGCTTGAAAACGGCGATATCCGCGCGCTCGTCGACGACGGATCCGGGTTCGCGTTCCCGCTTGTTGACGTAGCGATGTATCTGTTCGGCAAGATCGATTCGGGAGCCGTCGCGCTCACGCCCGAACAGACACGTATGCTTTCGGCTTACCGCGCTCAGCTCGAGACCGCGTACACTCAGCTTTGCGGCAAAGAATACGACCGGCTGCTGATAAGCACTTCGCTGCCGGTGGAAGGCGAAGAAAGCGAGCGGTTCGTCGAAACTCTGCGCTCGATCTGCGAAGACGAGTTCGGGTCCGGGAAAGCGCTCATAGTCGGCGATATCGCCGTGGCGCGCGACCTGCGCGATTCGTATAAGAGCGACTCGGTGCTCATTTCCGTGCTGACGGTGGTGTTTGTGTTCCTTATACTGCTGTTCACCTTCAAAAGCCCGGTCGCGGCGGCGGTGCTGGTGTTCGTTATCCAAGGCAGTATCTGGATCAATTTTTCGATCCCGTACCTTCTCGGTATGCGCGCCTCCTTTGTCACGTATATGATCGTTTCGGCGATCCAGATGGGCGCCACCATAGATTACGCCATAGTTATGATGAGCCGGTATCTCGCAAACCGCAAGACGTACGATAAAAAAGAATCCGTCAAACGCGCGGTCAACGAAAGCTTCCCCACTCTTATCACTTCCGGCGCCATAATGGCGGCCGCGGGGTTCATAATCGCTTACCGCGTAAGCGACGTTTACGTGGGCCATATAGGCCACGCCGTGGGCCGCGGAGCGGTGATATCCGTGTTGGCGGTGCTTACGGTGCTGCCGCAGCTCATACTTCTTGCCGACAAAGCCATTTTCGCTACTACCTTCCGCTTTCGCCGAAAACGCCGGATAACAGAATAAAAAGCAGAGCTTTTCCGTGCATTTCACGGAAAAGCTCCTTTTGTTTTGCGTTTTCTTAAAAGCCTATGCGCGTTTCTTTCTGCAGCTTTTCGCCGAACTCTTTTTCGCCGCTCGCCGCAATAAAATCCTGTTTGAGCAGTTTCAGCCGGGGCAGACCTTCGAGCGCGGCGCGGGTGGCGCCTTTGGACCAGGTGCGCTCGTAAAGGTTGCGCACGAAGCGGGCGTTGGCGAACTCGTGCGAGTCGTAGTATTCCTGCGATATCGAATCGAAGAATTTGCGGACTTCCTCTTCGAGCCCGGGCTCGTAGTCGAAATTCTTTCTCACCATCAGCATAAATATCTCGTAAAGCTGGGTGCGCGTGTAGTTGGGGAATTCGATCATGAACGGCATACGGCTTCGCAATCCGGCGTTGCCCTGCATGAGGGTCTCCATATCGTCGGTGTAGCCCGCCATTATGACGAGCATATCGTCGCGGTGGTTTTCCATTTCCGAAATGAGCGTGGTCAGCGCCTCGCGGCCGTAGTCGTTGCTCGAACGCGAACCGTCGTACAGGGCGTATGCTTCGTCTATGAACAGCACCGACCCGTACGCGTCGCGGCATATCGCGGCGGTGCGCACCGCGGTCTGACCCACGTATTCGGCGCATAAACTGCGCGCGGAATATTCCATGAACGCGCCCTTGCGCAGAATGCCTTCTTCGCGGAAGATCTGCCCTATTATACGCGCCACCGTGGTCTTGCCGGTGCCGGGAGACCCAACAAAGCGCATATGTATGCACGGGCGGTCGACTTTTTCCTGTTTCATCGAATACCTGACCTGTGCGACGATCTCGCGCACCTTTTGGGTTATCTTTTCCATGCCAATGAGCTCGGCGAGCTCGTCGTAGCCGGTCTTTTTGGCTTTTTCTTTGGGGTTCAGCGCCTCCACGTCGGCGGGCATTATCGTCTTGCGGTCGACCGTTCTGCCGGCGTATTCCTCGGCGGCGTCGCGGTTCGCTTTTATAAGCACGGCTTCGTTTATGATCTTTTCAACGGTCTTGAACCCGTAAAAACGGCCGTCCTGTTTTTCCTTGCGTATGCGCGCAAACAGCGTTTCCGCCAGCGTGCTGTCGCAAGAATAACCCAGGTCGCGTATGCAGTCCCAGGCGAAATCGTACATCACGGCATCGTGGAGCGGCGGGATCTGTATCACTTTCAAATACAACACGTCCGCGATGACCGACGCCACGTCGTCCATGGCTTTCTTTTCCAAAAAGGGAATGCGGAACGCAAAGATATAATCGTTCTGGTAGCGTTCCATGCGGCGGAGCACGTTTCTGAGCTCGTCGAATTTCTGCCCTTCGAGAAAAGACGAAATATCAACGCCTATAATGCTCAGGTCGGGCTTTTCGGTGCCTTCGCGCAGCGCGCCGATAAAATCGTCCACGCCCGTAAAGCCATTGCCGCTTTCCTTTGAAAGCTTGTATTCTATGTATTTGGTCCGCTCTTCCTCGGTGGATTCGTATACCTGCATCTTGTGCAGATAGTCGCCGAACGACGAAAGCAGCCGCGTGAACCCGCATCCGCCGTCGATGGCGAACAGGTAGTTGCGCTTTCTGACGGCGCCAAGCGCTCCGCGTTCTTTGAGCAGAGGGATCGCCGCTGTCAGTTCGGTGACCAGCGCCTGATACGGCTCCACGCCGTAATACACGTTATAAATGACGCGCATCAGTTCGGCGGTGCTGCTGCCGTCGTCGGGAGTCAGCAAAACGCTTATATCGCCGCCGTCGCCTTCCGACGTGCGGTCCCAGACTTCTTTTATCATCCCGCGGCACGAATCGGAGTCGGAAGCGACTACGCGGAATATACCGAACGTGAACCTTTCGTTCACCGATACGCATCCGGCTTCCGCGGGGAATCCTTTCACAAAATCCGAAAAAGGCGATTTCTGTTCTTCTATCATTTTCTGTGCGTAGGAATAGTTGAGCGTCACTCTGGCATAAAACGAGGGCATAACGGCTCTCCTTTCGTGTTTGGGGATATCAATATTATATATCCGCAAACGCCGTGTGTCAAGATGCAGCTACTGGATCATTTTGCGGCGGTAGATGAACACCGCGGCTATCCATATCGCCACGGCGTAGCCGAGCACGATTAGCGAAGGGACAAGCGTGTTTTCCACGCTCACGTTGCCGGTCGCCACGCTGCTCACCGCGAGCGCGGCGTTCTTGAAGGGAAGTATGTCCATCAGCGTGACGAACGCGCCGCTCAGCCCTTCGGGCGGATACCACATACCGCTGAGCATCGACTGCGCGGTTATGACTATGGAAGACACGCCGCCGACCGTCTTTTCGGTGCAGAACGAGCCGAACAGCACGCCGAACGAAAGGAACAGCTTTGCGGGGATAAGTCCTATGATTATGGCGGGCAGCACGTTCCACGAAGCGAACGAGGGGTCTATGATCATAGCTTCCGCCATAATGAGCACTGCCTGAAGGAGCGCGACCGGCACCATCGAAAGCTCGTACCCGGCGAGGAATTCCATCGGTTTGAGCTCGGTGGTGTAAAGGCGTATGACGAACGACGATGCGCGGTCGGACGCGATGAGTATGCCTAAAAACAGCGTAATGAACGCCTGGCCGAACACCATCATCCCGGGCGCGAGATTCGCCATCGTGAACTGCGGCGCGGCGGAATGGAACAGGGAATAGAACAGCGCCACCATAAACAGCGGGAACGCGAACATAAATATCAGCGTGAGCGGCTCGCGTATCGTCTCTTTTATGTTCCTTGCGGCGAACGCGTAAATACGTTTAAGAGATTTCATTATTTCAAGCCCCCTTCCGTCACCGTCGCGATGAACGCGTCTTCAAAGTTCGCGCATCCGGTGTTTTGGATAAAGCTTTCGGCGGTCCCGACTGCTATAAGTCTGCCTTCTTTCATTATTCCTATGCGGTCCGAAAGCTTTTCGGCTTCTTCCATATAGTGCGTTGTGAGCACCACGGTCGTGCCGCCTCTGAGCCTGTGTATCATATCCCAAAGCTCGTGGCGCGCCAGCACGTCGAGCCCCAGCGTGGGTTCGTCCAGAAAGAGCACCTTCGGCTCGGAAAGCAGCGCCATGGCGATCGAAAGTTTGCGCTGCCACCCGCCGGAAAGCGTCTTGCCGCGCTTTTTGAGCACCTTTTCAAATCCGAACGCCTCGGTCATTGCGTCTATGCGCGCTTTAGCGGCGGATCCGTCAAGCCCGCGTATCCCGGCGTAGAATTTCAGGTTTTCCATAACGGTCAGATTTCTGCCTATTGCGGTCTCCTGCATCGAAATATCTATGACCGATTTGACTTTTTCGGGATCTTTCGTCACCGAATATCCCATAACTTCGGCGTCGCCGGAAGTGGGGCGGGTGAGGCATGAAAGCATTTTGACCGTGGTGGTCTTGCCCGCTCCGTTCACGCCCAGCAGCGCGAATATCTCGTTTTCGCTTATTTCAAGCGAAAGCCGGTCGACCGCCTTTACGTCTTTGTACTCTTTGCACAGTTCATGCGTTTTTATCGCCATCGTTTGCCTCCATCAAACCGTAAAACATTTCGTCTTTCAAAAGCGCTATCCCGCGCTTTTTGTCCCCCAGGACCATAAGAGTGTCGCCTACAGAAATATCAAACATCTCGCGCGCTTCCTTGGGTATGGTGATCTGCCCCTTGGGACCGACCTTGACGCTGACGATAAAGCGTCCTTCGGCTTTGTCTTTCATACATTTCCTACCTTTCTTATTTTTCTTACATTATACTCCCGCGCCGCGCGTTTGTCAATACGAACTGACAAAAAAGGCGGGCCGTTTTTTCCGGACCGCCCGTCTGCCTTTTTACAGTATGTATTCGCAAAGCACCGCAAAGCCTACGCTTTCGGTCAGACACGCCGCAAGCAGTTCCGCGCATTCGCGCTTTGCCGGTATGGCTTCTATGCCGCCTCCTCCCCAAAGCAGGAACGCGCCGCACAAAAACGTCGCCGTTGCCGCGGTCGCGAGCATTACCGCCACGCTTATCCTTTTCATACATTTTCTTCCTTTCCGCAAAAACAAAGCCGCGCCTTTTGGCAAAGACGCGGCATGATGCTGTTGTATATTCGTTATTTTCAGGGTATTGGATCGATGAACACCTTGCCTGCGGTGACGCAGAACACCACCGTGGAAGTATTGTCGTACGGGTTGACTCCGGCTTTGCCCAGCAACGTGGAAGGACCGACCTCGGTGCCTTCGCCGCGCTCTATGGAACTGAGTCCGCAGTACCAGCTGAAAACGCCGCAGCCGTGGTCGATTATGACCACTTTGCCCAAAGTCCCGCATTCGCCGGTATAGGCGATCCTGCCTTTGGCGGCGGCGTAGACTCCGGCCTCTTTATCCACGGAATAGGTGTTGCCTATGGCGTAGAACAGATGAGTGTCGGTCGTGTTGTTCACGTTGGCGATAACGCGCGTGCCGTAGGGCTGGACAAGCTTGCCCGAAGATACCGGCTTGGCGAAACCGAGCACCGAATAAGTCTTTTCGGGGGCGGTCGCGTATATGGATTCGATTATCCCGTTCAGCTCAGCCTTGGCGGAATCGCTCAGCGCCTGTTCGTAAAGCTCGTCGCTCACGCTCATACGGTAGATCTCTGACCTTTCGTCCTGGGTCTTTCCCGCCACGGTGAGGTCGAAGTAATCGGTATTATCGCCTATGGTATACTCTATTTCATATTTGCCGGGGAAATTGGTATCCGCAACGCCCAGCACGGCGGTCTTGACGCCTTCGTTTTCGGTGAAATACAGTTCTCCCAGGTCGAGCCCGGATTTAAGCGTCACGGTCTCGTCTTCGTTCAAAAACCTTACGTTTATCACCACGCCTCCGCCTATCTGCGCCGTATCGGAAGAAAGCGTGAGAATGGCGGGTATATCGTAAAGCAGTTCAAAATCGTAAGACGCGCTTCCGTCGCAGTTGCCCGCGCCGGTGCGGAGCCATGTGGCGTTCACCGTGACTTTGAGCACCGTGTCGTTGCCGAAGACCAGAGGTCCGAGCTCGGTCTGCGGCAGTATGTTGCCGTCTTTGTCGGTTATGGTCACGCTCAGCTCGTCCGGCTTGCGGCTGAAGGTCATCGAATTGCTGCGGTTGGAATAGATGCGCGCATATTCGCCGCCTTCGGTCACCGGTTTTTCTTTGTATTGCTCGTACGCGCCGTCCTGTTTTTTATAATACCAGCCGTACGAAACGGGCAGTATCTCGGTCTTAGAAGACCCCGAAACGATATTAAACTCGGGGAGCGCCGAAGCCACGTATAGGAACGAGAATTCCTTGCGCGAAAGCATTGCGCGCGCGTCCTCCTTGGGAATAAGATAGCACACGCCGCGCGGATCGGTGAACATACATCCGGTCTCGGAAAGCTCGGGGTAGATAACGTACGTGAGCACCGAATCCTCGCGCTCGAGCCGTACCTTAACCGCCGGTTCGTTTTCCAGCTCGCGCATGGGCGAATTGAGCTTGGAGGAAGCCAGAAACAGCTCGGTATAAAAGCTTATGCTTTCGCGGTCGGTGTATACGACCGTCTCCGCTCCGTCGCTCGTTATCTCCATATTCGTTATTTCGTCGGCGTTGAGTTTTTCGTTGGTGAAAGTGAACAGGAAATACGCAATTAGAGCCAACGGCAGGCACAGCAAGAATACTATGAGCGCCGTTCTTTTGCGGTGTCTGAGATTCATTGTTCGCCTCTGAATGTTTTATTTGAGATTGTCGTTGATTATCTTGAGTATCGCTTCTTTGGCGCTGGACATAACGAGGTAAACGTAGTTGCCTTCCTTTACCACTTCGGCGTCGAGAGCTACCTGATAGTTTTCGGCGTTGTAGTCTTTCTGTTCCACTCTGGTGGCGTTCACGTACGCTTCGAGCGCGGCTTTGATCACGTTCGCCTGATCGCCGTCGACGGCTTCGAAAAACGCTATGGTTTCAACTCCGGCGCTTTCTTCGGGTATCATAAATCTGCCGGCCTTAAAGCTGTCCGCGGGTATGCCGAGCTCTTCAAGACGGTCTGCGCTGCGCGCGAACATATCGCCTTCGGCGTTGACTTGGCATATCATATCGAACAGACCGTCCATCGTGCAGGCGAGCTTCTTTTCGCTCCCCGCGCAGGCGGCGCAGAACACGCAGCCTATTACGAGCAGCAACGCTAATGCTTTTTTCATATCGGTCCCTCTTTTCAAAATGCTTTATTTGTTCTTGGTGTAGGTGGGCATGAACGGCGGGTTTTCGTAAAGCCCTTTCTGTTTGAGATACGCGTAATTGCGGAACACGCAGGTCCAGATGGCGAAGCCGTCGTTGTTCAAATGGCAGCCGCTGCCGGAATGCGCGTCGCGGCAGTATTTGTCGGCGAGCACGTTGCCGTCCATCAGCATGGTCGAAACGTCGATGAAATCCATCCCGTGTTCGTTGCAGTAATCGAGCATCATATTGTTCAGCGCCGAAATGTTGCCGTTGTTTAAGTTCTTAAAGTTGTTGAAATCGTACACCATATAGGTGTTGCTCAGTATGACTATCTCCACCGAAGGGGATTTGGCTTTTATGGCGTTTATGAGCTTGACCGTGCTGTCGTAAGTTTTCTTTACGCAGTCGTTTTTGTAAATGCCCAGCTCGTTCAGCGCCATTATCGAAAGATACACGGTCTTCACGCCGGATACCTTGACAGCGTCTTCGCAGGTCATCTTCACGCCGTTAAGTTTGGGATGCACCGAATCTTCGTCGGTGGGCTTATACCTGAAGTTGTTGTACGCCGAAAAGTTGGATCTCGCAAATATTATCGTGTTGCCCAAGAATCCGGGATATTTGGTGAGCATGGTCTCGTTGAAGGTGGAAAAATGCACGAATATCGAAAGCCCTATGAACATCGAATCCTTGAAATACGCGTCGTATTCCGAAGCCGTGAGCTTGCTCTTGGTCATACCTTCGTACGAGGTGTAGGGAAGTCCCGGCACGTCGGGGATATAGTCGTATTCCTCGGGCTGCGATACCGGCTCGCGCGAGTGTTCCGAAGATTCTTCCACCGGGTCCTTGGATACCGGAGCGGGGGGTTCGGACGACTGCTCCACGGGCGGTTCGGACGATTGCTCAACAGGCGGCGTCGACGACTCCTCCACGGGCGGCTCGCTGCTTTCCTCGTGCGTTACGTCCTGCGACGCGGGGTCGGGCGACTGCTCGGGCGAGGTGTCTGGCGTGCTGTCTTCGGGCACGGATACCGGGTCGCCGCTCGTTCCCGGCTCCGAACTTTCCGCCGGCGAAGAACTCTTATCGGCTTCCGAAGAAGAGTCGTTCAGCGGCAGCGTGACGAGGCACGAGACGAGAGTCATGGAAATGACAAGCACGGTAAGTACTATTGTAAAGATCCTAAGCTTCATACGAAGACCATCCTAAAATTGTATATTGTCGAATTATATTATACCACCTAAATCATCCGTGTCAATAGATAATAAGTTAATAATTTTATAATGGAATATATTTTTTAAAGCGGTAAAAAATAACTTGCGGGTGATAAGTGAATGACGTTTGAAAACATAGATTCCGCCGAACGCGCAGTGCGCGGACGTTTCGAATCGTGCGCCGACCTTTCGGTGCGGCGCGTTGCGCTCAGAGGGGGATGCGCCCTTGTATGCTCGCTCGGCGGACTTGCCGATAAAAATTATATCAGCGAAAAGATCCTGCGCCCTCTTATGGACGCGGAAGACGCCGGGCAGATATCTTCCATAGGCGATATCCTGCAGGCCGCGGCGTACGAAGAAACGGCCGACGCGCAGAAAGTGTTCGATTCGCTTTGCGAAGGCGGCGCGTTCGTGGCGCTGCAGAACGAAAAACTGCTTTGCGCGGTCTGTTCCGCCGACACTTATTTCGGCAGGGCGGCGGCAAAGGCCGAAACAGATATAACCGTCAAGGGAGCTCAGACCGCGTTCGTTGAGGATATGGATAAGAACGTCAGCCTGCTAAGACGGATAATCCGTACGCCCGACCTCAAATGTGAGCGTTTCGTAAAAGGCGGCGTCACGCACACGCGCGTTGCGCTGATGTACGTCGCCGGGCGCGTCCCTCCCGGCTTTGCCGAAAAACTGCGCGAAAAACTGCAAAGCGCCGATTTGTCGGTCGTAGTCGACAGCGGCAATTTGGAATCCAAGCTGCGTAAGAACAAATACGGTTTTTTCCCGTCGTTCGGGTATACCGAAAAAGTCGATAAGGCGGCGAGCCTGCTCGCGGCGGGCAGGGCGGTCGTCATATGCGACGGCTCGCCGTTCGTGCTTACCGCGCCGTATATTTTTATGGAATCGCTGCAGTCGGCGGAAGATTATCTGCGTTCGCCGTTCTACGCCACTTTTATGCGGCTTTTGCGTTTCGCCTCGCTGCTCACGGCACTCTATTTGCCATCGCTTTTTCTGATAGTGTCGGATGCGCGCCACGAGCTCATCCCCACGGAGCTGTATGAAGTCATGGAAAAACTGCGGCGCGGAATCCCGGTCCCGCTGTTCTGGGAGCTGCTCATAATGCTTCTGGTGTTCGAAATGCTGCGCGAGGTCGGCCTGCGTATGCCGCGCTCGGTGGGCGACGCGGTGGGTATAGTGGGCTCTATCATCATCGGCGACGCCGCGACACAGGCGGGTATAGCTTCGACCACGGTAATACTCGCGGTTGCGGTCTCGGCGGTGGCGAATTTCGTCGTCCCGGTGTATATGAACACCACGTCGCTCCTCAGGCTGCTGTTCCTGCTTGCGGCGAACGCCGCGGGTTTTGCGGGGATCGCGGCGGCGACGGGTGCGGTACTGTGCGTGCTGTGCGCAAAACGCGAACTCGGCGTACCGTATTTGCTTGGTATAATGCCGTTTCGGCGCGATTTTATGTTCGATTTCGTGCTCGCCGTGCCGCAAAAAACGCTGGGCAGGAGGGAAGACCTGTGATCGATTTTTCGCTTGTCCTCGCTTCCGCCGCGGCGGTCTCGTCGTTCTCGGGCGAAAACGCCCTGCTCGCCGCCGTCGCGTTCACGGCGGCGGCTGTCCTGTTTGCCTTTTTGCGCGGCGCAAAGCGAGGCGCGGCGTTCGTCTATGCCGCGGCGGTACTTTTACTGCTGCATTATCTGTATACTTCATACGGTGCCGGCCTGTGCGCCGCTTTCGCGCTCTTCGCCGTGTCGGCGTGCGCTGCCGGGCGCGGCGGAGTCTGCGGCGCCGGGAGGATACTGTTTGCCGTATCTATCCCGTTTATTCTGCTCATGCCGTTCTTTGCGGGCGAAGCGATGCCCGCTGCCCGGATATACCACCTGCCGTTTGCGCTCGCCGCCGGCGCGTGTACGGCGCATATCTGCAAGGCGCGCCCCGCGCGCGCGGCGGTATCCGGTTTCGCAGGCGCGTGCACAGGCCTCTTTATGCGCGTCTGCGGGGGCGTCTGCGCCGAACTCGTGACTTACGCAGGGATCTTCTTTTTGTTGCTCGCGTTCGTTTGCGGAATAATAACGTGCGTCGGACGCACATAGAATCTAACCGGTGAAAGTAATGGAAAAATCTTATAAAATGATCAAAGAAAGGCGTGAATATCCCGACGGAAACGGGAATATCCGCGTCATAAGCTCGGTAACTTTGCCTGAATTTTCCGAAAGCGACGGCGTTTTTGCGGAAGTGAACGCGTTTTACGGAGAGATGCGCGAACAGTTCGATTCTTTCTGCCGCAAAAAGCTGTTCAAGCGCGCGTGCGCCGGCGGCAGCTCCCTCCCTTACGGCGCGGTCATGACTTCGCGCGTCACATACGCCGACGAAGAATTCGTTTCGGTCGCCGTCGACTTGCGCGTTTTCGACGGCGAAAAGAGCGGGATCTCCGCGCGCGTTCCGCAGACATGGAACGTCAGAGACGGAAAACTCGAAACGGTACGCGCGTTTCTTTCCGCGCGCGAGCGCGCCGCGGCTTATGAAAACATCTGCGCTCAGATAGGCGAAAAGCGCGGTTCGGGCGTTCCGTTCTGCCGCAGAAGCGCGGAGCGCAAAGTGCGTTCGCGCCTTACGCCGCGCTCGTTCTATCTCGTCCCAGGCGGAGCGGTGTTCTGTTTTGAAGCCGGCGTGCTTTCGGATTCGCCGTTTCCCGAAGTTTTTACGGTAAAATACGCCGACATAGGCAAATAGCTATTTACTTTTTGCGTTTTGTGCTTTATAATAACTGCAGACGAACAAATAATCATTACGAAAGTGAATTTTACCATGAAACAGCTCAAATTGGCAATTCTCGGGCAGGGAAGAAGCGGAAGAGACATCCACGGCCTGCATCTCAAATCCGATACCGAACGCTTTAAAGTGGTCGCCGTGGTCGACCCCATACCCGAGCGCCGCGAACGTGCCGCGCGCGAATACGGCTGCGAGGTCTTTGCGGATTATCGCGACATCCTGGACAGAAAAGATATCGACCTCGTCGTCAACGCCACGCCGAGCTTTCTTCATTACGATATTACAAAGGATCTGTTCGAGCACGGCTTCAACGTACTTACCGAAAAACCCTTTGTCCCCACTGTCGAACAGTTCGATATCCTCAAATCCGCCGCCGAAAAGCACGGCTGCAAAATGCTCATATTCCAGCAGTCTCGTTTCGCCGCGTATTTCTTAAAAGTCAAAGAGATAATCGCAAGCGGCGTTCTCGGGCGCATAGCCCAGGTCTCCATCCAGTTCAACGGCTACGCCCGCCGCTGGGACTGGCAGTGCCTGCTCGAAAACAACGGCGGCGCTCTGGCTAACACCGGACCCCATCCGCTCGACCAGGCGCTGAACATACTCGATATGTACGACAAAATGCCCGATGTGTTCTGCCGTATGGATTCGCTCAACGTGTTCGGCGACGCCGAGGATTACTGCAAGCTCATTCTTTCTTATCCAGGCAAGCCCGTTATAGATCTGGAGATCTCGTCCGCCGACGCGTATCCGCTTTATACTTACAAGGTCGAAGGCTCGTGCGGCAGTCTTAAAGGCAGTATGTCGCACATAGACTGGAAATACTTCAAACCCTCCGAAGCTCCCGATCAGCACAACGTGGTCGGCGCGTACTACACCACGCCCGAAAAATTACCGGCGTACTGCGGCGAAACGCTCAAATGGTACGAAGAAAGCTGGGACGGCGATCCTCAGGCGCCGTTCATAGCCGCCGTGCGCATCTACTACGATCAGATCTACCGCCTGTTCACCGAAGGCGTCCCCCACGAGGTACGTCCCGAGCAGGTCCGCCAGCAGATCGCCGTCACGCGCGAAGCGCACCGGCAGAACCCCGGGTTCGATCATGTTTTTAAATTCAAAAAGTAAAGAAGTGCGGTAAAATTGTCGCAAATAAACTCAGCAAGTCCGAAAATGCGCGTTTCGGTCAAAAAAGTCATAACGGAATACGTCCTCATCACGCTCGGCACGCTTTTGCTCGCCGCGGGGGTGTATTTCTTCAAGTTCCCCAATAATTTCACCACCGGCGGAGTCAGCGGCATCTCGTTGCTTCTCAGCGGTATCATCCCCGCCATAACGCCGTCGGCTATGGTCCTCATACTCAACGTGCTGCTCCTCATTCTGGGATTTATCTTCGTGGGCAACTCGTTCGGTATCAAGACGGTCTATTCCAGCCTGCTGTTTTCCGGCGCTATGGTGCTTTTGGAAAAATTCGTCCCCATGAGCGCGCCGCTCACCGACCAGCCGTTCCTTGAACTGCTTTATGCCATGCTTCTTTCGGCGCTGGGCTCGTCTCTGGTGTTCAATATGGGCGCGTCGACCGGCGGCACCGACATAACCGCCATGATACTGCGCAAGTACACCGATCTCGATATCGGCAAGGCGCTGCTCGTCACTGACGGCATCATCACCGCGGCGGCGTTCTTCGTGTTTGATATAAAAACGGGTATGTTTTCTCTCATGGGTCTCATCATCAAGACCACGGCGGTCGACGTATTTATCGAAAACCTCACGCTTTGCAAATACTTCACGATCGTCACTACGCAAAGCGAAGCCGTCGCCGGCTTCATAATGAACAAGCTGCACCACGGCGTTACTATCGCAGACGCTCAGGGCGGCTTCACGCACGAAGACAAAAAGCTCATAATGGTGGCGTGCAAGCGTTCCGAAGCGCTCGCGCTCAAGCGCTACGTCAAAAAATGCGATCCAAACGCTTTTATGTTTATCACCAATACAAGCGAAATAATCGGAAAAGGATTCAGGCAATGAACTGCGTCCTTTTGCCTTATTGGGAGAAGAATATGAAAATACACAGGCTTTTTGTTACGATACTATGCTTTTCACTGTGCGCTTCGGCGCTGCTCTGCTCGTGCGGCGGGGCCGCCGGCACCGAAAGCGGGCAGCCTTCCGCGCCCGACGTAAGCGAGGCCCCGGGTGGGACAGTTTCCGAAGAAAGCCCGGAAGTGTCCGAAACCTCAGAGGATCCCGAAACTTCCGCGCCTCAGCCCGAAACGCCCTTCGTGCCCGTAATACGCTTTGCGGTGGCTTCGGACATACATATCAGTTCTGCGTCCGACGCTTCGTACCGCAGATTCGTTGAACTGTTCAACACCGCGTATGCGTATGCGGAAAGCGATCCCGAATATAATAAGCTCGACGCCGTTATAGCTGTCGGGGATCTCACCAATAAAGGCCTCGCCTACGAATACGCCGCTTTCAAAAAAGCGGCGGACGCGGGTATCAGGGAAGGGACCCGGCTCATCACGGTCATGGGCAACCACGAGCTTTACGAAGGCGGCGCGCTGGTGTATCTCAAAGAGATGGACGACACGCTCGATAAGCACATAGTCATAAACGGCATCCATTTCATAGGTATCTCTCCCGATTCCGAAACGGGTTATTCGGCGCAGTCGGTAAAATTCCTCAAGGAAGAGCTCAAGGCCGCCGCCGAGGAAGGCGGCCCCGACCGGCCCATAATCGTTTTCCGGCATCATCATATCAAGGACACCGTCTACGTTTCGCCGGAATGGTACGCTTCAAATTCGGCGCAGATCAAAAACGCGTTGTCGGCATATCCGCAGGTGATCGATTTTTCGGGTCATTCGCACGGTCCCGTCAACGATCCGAGGTCGATCTGGCAAGGGAAATTCACCGCCTTCGGCACCGGCACGCTTTCGTATTTCGAAATGGAAAGCGGTATGTCGTACGGCACCATACCTCCGAATGCGAATAACGCCGGCCAGTATTATATAGTCGAAATATCCGCGGACTGGCGCGTGAAGGTGATGCCTTACGATATCCTTACCAAAAGCTTTTTCAAAACCCCTTCCAACACCGACGGCGAAGACGAGACCATGGTCTATTATATAGATTCAAAAAAGGATCCGTCGCTTTTCCGCTATAAGGACCGCGCGGAAAACGCCGATATCCCTTATTTTGCAGACGGCGCCTCGATTGAGATCTATGGCATCAACGAAAATTCCGCGGTGATCCGCTTCCCGCAGGCGTACGACGGCGAATGTATCTATTCTTACGATATCGACTGCACGTCGTCTGACGGCAAAAAACTGCACTACGCCTGTTTTTCGGAGTATTATTTCGAGCCGCTCGCAAAAAGTATTCCTTTTACGATCACGGCGCTCGCTGACGGCGAAGAATACGAAGTCGCGGTGACTCCCGTGGATTGCTTCGGCAAAAAAGGCGAGCCGATACGCGCGTCGTTCAGGACGGTCAAGGCTGATGAGGTCGTCTATTCAAGCGAACTCGACGTGACGTACAGCGGGACTTTCACCAATTTCGACGTGCTTCCGCAAAAAGACGGCAAGCCGGCGCTTTCGCGTTCGGCGGGGAATCTCGCGTACGGCGCAGCGCCTTCAGGCGACGTTTTCGCAGGCGCGTGGGACAGCGGCGAAAGCTCGGCTTCCGCCTGCTTCGCGCTCGACGAGTCTCACGGGTATCAAGGCAGCCCCTGCATAGCGGTGTGGTCGACGGACGCCGAAAACCGCGGACTTTATCTTCTGGCGAACGGGACCAATAAATGGAGCACCGCATTCCCGGCGGCGGGATATCTGCGCGTTTGGGTCGATTTCACCGACGTCGGCTTCAGAAAAGCCAATTTCGGCCTGATGGCGGATGACGGTTCGCTTTTCACCACCGACGAAGAAGACTACCGCACCGATCAGTATTTCTGGTATATGGCGGAAGGCGCGGACAAATGGGAGCGCTATACCCACGGCAACGACGGTTGTTTCGGCGATCAGCAGGGAAGCGACGTGCACGGCTTCAAAGGCTGGTTGGCGTTCCCCGTGAGCGATTTCAAATACCGCGCCGGTACGGGAGTGCGCGTGGAATCGGTGAACAATGCGTATCATTCCAATACCGTGCGCGGCGTTTATATGTTCTGGGACTATTCCGAAGGCGGCAAGTACGACGGCAACCGGTTTTATATCGACGAAATAGGTATCGTCGAAGATTATACGGTCTTCGAGCCGTACGATAAATAAAAGCGCAAACGCAAACGCGCTCCCGAAAAATCGTTTCGGGAGCGCGTTTTTATTGGTTTGATTTCAGTTCAGCGGAAAATCTTTGGGGAAGAGTACGTGCCTGAGCAGATAAATGGCGTCGTCGGAATCGAACAATCCGTCGCCGTTCAAGTCGGGCTCGTAATCTACGGGGAAGTCCTTGGGGAAGAGTATGTGCCTGAGCAGATAGATCGCGTCGTCGGAATCCACTATGCCGTCTTTGTTGAAATCGCAGTAAAGCGCGCCTTCCTCAAGCGTTATCGTCCTGATCACGCCGGGGTTTTGCATATCTTTGGCTATCTCTATGGAAAGCACGTTGCCGTTGCGGCGTATACCGAATATGTTGCCTTCGGCCGGGTCGTTTTCAAACACGACAGTCGATGTTTTGTCGGCCATCGAGTATTTGTAAACGTGGTCGCAGTCGTTGTAATAGAAACAGTCGGCGTAGAATTCGAGCACCGAATAATTGGCGGGCATTCCGGAATTCGCGTCGTAATAGAAACTGTTTGTGCGCTTGCCGTCCTGATATGTGTACCAGCGGTCGTTTATATACGCGAGCTCGGCGTAGCCTTCGCTCCCGGTATGCATAAACGTGCCATTCAAAGTTATATACCAGAAATCGTCGTTGCCGAACGAGAACACGCCGCTGTGCGTGGAATCCCAAAAATACCCGTCGTAAAGAGTGCTCGTGCAGGCATAGTAAGCTTTGGCGCCGTAGTGCTTGCCTTTTTCGGGCGAGGAAACCAGAAACGCCGCGTCGCTCTTCAAAAAGTTCTTGTCCGATATCCGGTCGAGCACGTTGCCGGTGGAAGACTCTCCGCCTCCGAGAGCGTATGTCGGGTCGTCCCAGGTGTTGTCGATATGGTACCACTTGCCGTTTATCTTTACAAGGTTCCAGGCATGGACCATATCTTCGCTGATAACGAACGACGCCTCTACGCCCAGGCGGGCGAGCAGTGCGATGAACAGCGAGGTGTAACCTTCGCAAACGCCTGCGCGCGTTTTGAGCATGGTGTAAGAGTCGCGCACTTCAAGATTGAGATCGTACTCGAAATTCTGTATGAGATATCTGTGTACCGCAAGCACTTTTGCGAGATCGGTAGTGGGGTTCCAGCCCGCGATATCGTCCAGACAGGCTCCAAGCAGCTTTTCATATTCCTGCCGCTTGGAAGAAAGGACCCGCGTTTCGAACCTGTAGTTGAAAGTGAGCGATTTGATCGACGTCATACTCTGTATGCCCGTTGAATAAGAGCTGAAATCCACAAAGAACAGATCCGGGTATGAATAGCGCAAGTATTCGCATGTGTCGCGCAGAAAATCCACGTCGTCGGGGAATTTAAGGTTGTATTTTGAAATGTCCACAACAGGGTGACCGTCCGATGCGATGCTGTTCATAAGAGCGTCGGCTATATCGGCCGCCAGTTCGACCATCTCCTCGCCGGGATCAGCCGAAACCGCAAGCGGAGCAAAGAGCGAAAAAGCGAGGCAAATCATCACTAAAAACGATACCGTTCTTTTCATTATGTCGTCTCCTTTCTTGTTTTGCGCGCGGCGGCAAATAAATCATTCGCCGAAAAACGCCTTTATCTTATCGGTCATGTCGGTCTGTTCCCACTTCACGCCCAACTCCTCGCGGCCGAAATGACCGTAAGCGGCGAGCTTTTTGTAAATGGGCTTTCTAAGATCGAGTTTTTCGATTATTGCTGCGGGGCGTAGATCGAACACTGCCTTGACCGCGTTTGCGAGCGCTTCGTCGGTGTATTTGCCGGTGCCGAAAGTGTTCACGTGGACAGAAAGCGGCTGAGCAACGCCTATGGCGTAGGCGATCTGGAGCTCGCATTTTTCGGCGAGTCCGGCTGCGACTATGTTCTTGGCGACGTAACGCGCCATATAAGCCGCCGAACGGTCGACTTTGGTGGGATCCTTGCCCGAGAAAGCTCCGCCGCCGTGGCAGGCGTAGCCGCCGTATGTGTCGACGATTATCTTTCTGCCGGTGAGACCGCTGTCGCCGTGCGGGCCGCCTATCACGAATCTGCCGGTGGGGTTTACGAATATCTTGGTGTTCTCGTCATACAGTTCGGCGGGGACGGTGGGCTTTATTACGTTTGCGATCACGTCTTTGCGTATCTGTTCGAGTTCAACGTCGGCGGAATGCTGCGAAGAAACGACTATTGCGTCTATTCTGGCAGGCTTGCCGTCGTGGTATTCCACGGTGACCTGGGTCTTTCCATCTGGGCGCAGATAGGGAAGGGTGCCGTTCTTGCGGACTTCGGTAAGGCGTTTCGCCAGGCGGTGCGCAAGGTCAATGGGAAGCGGCATAAGACATGCGGTCTCGGTGCAGGCGTAGCCGAACACCATGCCCTGGTCGCCGGCGCCGGTGTCGTATTTATCTTTCAGTTCGCCCTCTTTGGCTTCAAGCGATTTGTCAACGCCCAGCGCTATATCGGCGGACTGTTCGTCTATTGCGGTGATGATCCCGCAGGTGGCGGAGTCGAAACCTTTTTCGGAAGAATCGTAACCGATCTCGGCGATGGTGCTCCTTACTATCGCGGGGATGTCGACGTAAGAGCTGGTGGTGATCTCGCCCATTACGAGCACGAGCCCGGTCGTGCAGGAAGTCTCGCACGCGACGCGCGCCGTAGGATCTTTTGCTATTATGGCGTCGAGCACGGAATCGGAGATCTGGTCGCAGATCTTATCGGGATGTCCTTCGGTCACGGATTCGGAAGTGAAAAACCTTTTTATCATGATATTCGTCCTTTCCGGCGGGGAAAAATAAAATCGCCTGCGGCGGCAGACGAAAAGCGTTGCGTGCGTTTTCTCATCTGCCGGAATGTGCATTCCGCTGAATTGACACCTTACACGGCGCATCCGCGCAGGTTGTCGGGCTTCACAGGGCAGTTCCCTCCGCCTCTCTTGATAAGAAGTATAATTAAATATAGCATACAAAATATCTTATGTCAATACTTTTTTTATTTCTTCGCTCCATATTTCGGCAAGCTTTTCGGCGGAATACGCGGCGTTGGCGGGGCTGGTTGAAGGCAGCCGCACCGCGTGTATGCCGGTAGTGGGGAAAACGCGCTTTTCGTACAGCTCGTACGCTTTGGCACCGGTCGTGAAAACCGCGGTCACGGCGGTCGATTTGAGCAGTCCGGCGATATCGTTGCAGTCCGGCGCCTTTATCGAAGAATCCCCGCTGCCTTCTATGTCGCATTCGGCGATCACGTCCCAAAGCGCTATTTTGCGCCGCGTCAGGAATTCCTTTTTTGCGTCCGTGCCGTAAGGCGTTTCTTCGCCGAAAACGTCGGCGAGCACGCGCCAGAACCTGTTTTGCGGGTGCGCGTAATAGAATCCCTCGCGCCGCGAAGCGACCGAAGGGAAAGAACCGAGTATGAGGATTCTTGAATCCGGTCTGTAAAACGGGGCTATCTCGTGGACCTGAAACATAACGGTACCTTCCTTATTTGCGCACCACGGTGCGCGAATTGCATAATCTGTAACAGGAAAGCATTTTTCCTAAATACTCAACGGGAGGAAAAACGTAAATGGTTGAAAGACCTCAAAACCGCCCATTGTGCGGAAAGCCCTCCGACCCCGTGTGCTGCATTAGCGTGAACAAGATCTTTGATTCCGCAAGGGATAAAGACTGTCTCGAAGATATTCGCGTACACTTCTGCGATTGTTATCAGGACGCCATAGATCACGCCAACGCGGTGCGGTGCAGGAACGTCGAAGTCATAGATACCAACATCTCTTTGGAAAGCGTCCCGTTCAACCGCGGCTTTTACCAGGTGAATATAAGATTCTATTTCTGCGTCACGCTGGAATGCTGTATGTGCAGCGGAAAATCCGTGGAAGTCACGGGGCTCGCCGCCTACGATAAGAAGATAATCCTTTACGGCAGCGAAAAGAACGTCGCCGTGTTCACGTCCGATCCGCGTCACAATTCGTTCTGCCCCACGCAGAAAGACCTCGAATGCAGCACCGAGCCCACTCTGCCCACCGTAAGCGTGGAAGTGGCTCAGCCGGTCGCGCTCGACGTCAAACTAATGGACAGGTGCAGACCTTTCGGCAGCTGCTGTCTGACCGCCGATTCCATACCCGAGACCGTCTGCTGCCGTTTCGAAGGCAATTTCACCGACGATATCGGTTCCAAACGCGTGTATATCACCATAGGGATGTTCACGGTCATCCGCATGGAACGCCCCGTGCAGCTTATGCTGCCCGCCTGCAATTTCTGCCTGCCTGAAAAAGAATCCACGCCTCAGGGCAACGCCGATCCCTGCTCGGTCTTCGGCAAGATGGGTTTCCCCTACGGCGAATTTTACCCTTATGCCGAACCGCCTCGCGAAAGCGGCGGCTGCGGCGGCGGAAGATAGAGCGATATAAGCGAACGGCTTTTGCGGCGTACGCCGCAAAAGCCGTATTTGTTTTCAGAATACCATTCTGTCTTCTATATACTTGCGCACTTCGGCTATGGGGATACGCACCTGTTCCATCGTGTCGCGGTCGCGTACGGTCACACAGCCGTCGGCGGGCGTGTTCTCGTCGCCCACGGTCTGGAAATCCACGGTGATGCAGAACGGGGTGCCTATCTCGTCTTCGCGGCGGTAGCGCTTGCCTATCGAGCCCGCCTCGTCGTAATCCACGGGGAAGTACTTGCAAAGCTCGTCGGCTATTTCCTGCGCCTTGTCGCCCAGCTTCTTGGAAAGCGGAAGCACTGCGGCCTTAAAGGGCGCCAGCGCGGGATGCAGATGCAGCACGGTGCGCACGTCGGGCTTTTCTTCGGTCCCTATGTTTTCCTCGTCGTACGCATCGCACAGGAACGCCAGCACCGAACGCTCCACGCCGAGCGAGGGCTCTATGACGTAGGGGATATAACGCTCGTTCTGTTCCTGGTCAAAGTAGGTCAGATCCTGACCGGAGCAGTTTATGTGCTGGGTGAGGTCGTAATTCGTCCTGTCGGCGACGCCCCACAGCTCGCCCCATCCGAACGGGAACAGGAACTCGAAATCGGTGGTCGCCTTGGAATAGAAGCAAAGCTCTTCCTTGTCGTGGTCGCGCAGGCGTAGGTTTTCTTCTTTGAGCCCCAGCGAAAGCAGCCAGTCGCGGCAGAACGAACGCCAGTACTCGAACCATTCCAGATCCGTATCCGGTTTGCAGAAGAATTCAAGCTCCATCTGCTCGAATTCGCGCACGCGGAAAATAAAGTTGCCCGGCGTGATCTCGTTGCGGAACGATTTGCCGATCTGCCCTATGCCGAACGGCAGCTTGCGGCGCGTGGTGCGCTGTACGTTGGCAAAGTTTACGAATATGCCCTGCGCGGTCTCGGGGCGCAGATACACGGTGTTCTTCGCGTCCTCTGTAACGCCCTGGAAGGTCTTGAACATAAGGTTGAACTGCCTTATATCGGTAAAATCGTGCTTGCCGCAGGAAGGGCAGGGGATATTGTGATCGTCTATGAACTGCTTCATTTCCGCCTGCGAAAACGCGTCTATGGGCTTTTCGAGCGTGTATGCGTTTTCCGCCGCCCAGTCTTCTATGAGCTTGTCGGCGCGGAAGCGCTCCTTGCACTGGCGGCAGTCCATAAGCGGGTCGGAAAACCCGCCCAGATGTCCCGAAGCCACCCAGGTCTGCGGGTTCATGAGTATGGCGGCGTCGAGCCCCACGTTGTAGCGGTTTTCCTGCACGAACTTTTTCCACCACGCGCGCTTGACGTTATTCTTGAGCTCAACGCCCAAAGGGCCGTAGTCCCAGGTGTTGGCAAGTCCGCCGTAGATCTCGCTGCCGGCGTAGATAAATCCGCGGCCTTTGCACAGGGCTACGATCTTATCCATTGTTTTTTCGGTGTTTTTCATTTGATGACCTCCGGTTTCGTCGTGTCGCTCTTTTTCATCTTGGACATCTGCCTTTGCGCCATGACGAGTTTGTAATAACGTTTTTTGTTGAGTATAAGCTCTTCGTGCGTGCCCATTTCTTCGATCTCGCCTTTTTCCAGCACCACGAGCTTGGTCGCGTTGCGCAGCGTGGAAAGCCGGTGCGCTATGGCTATCGTCGTCCTGCCCGAAATGAGTTTTTCAAGCGCGTCCTGTATGAGCTTTTCGGTCTTTGTATCGAGCGAAGCCGTCGCTTCGTCCAGTATGAGTATCTTAGGGTCGCGCAGTATCGCGCGCGCTATCGCTATGCGCTGGCGTTCGCCGCCGGAAAGAGTCTGGCCTCGCTCGCCGACCAGCGTGTTGTAGGCGTCGGGCAGACGCATTATGAATTCGTGCGCGTTGGCGAGCTTGGCGGCGCGTATGACGTCGTCGCTCGTGCAGCCGGGGCGCGCGTATGCTATATTGGAATATATGGTGCCCCTGAACAGATACGTTTCCTGCAGCACCACGCCTATCTGCGAACGCAGACAGTGCTGGTCGTAATCGCGCAGGTCCACGCCGTCCACGGTTATTCTTCCGCTGCGTACGTCGTACAGACGCATGACGAGGTTTATCATGGTGGATTTGCCCACGCCGCTGCGGCCGACTATGCCCGCCATTTCGCCTTTGTTTATATCCAGCGTTATGTTTTTGAGCACGTCTTCGTAGTTGTTGTAGCCGAAATACACTTTTTCAAAATGTATGTTGCCGGTTATTTCGCGATCCACCGCGTTTTCGCCGTTAGCGACGTCGGGTTCTTCGTCTATAAGTTCAAAGACCTTTGCGGCGGAAGTCATCGCTCTTGCAAAGCGCCTGGGCAGGAACGCCGCCTGTCTGAGCGGTCCGTAGATGAGTCCGACATACGTCAAAAACTGCGTGAGCTCGCCAAGCGATGAAGTGCCGGCGATTATGGCAGAACCCACAAAGAACAGTATGGCGTATTCGCCTATGCCAAGCAGGAATTCGGCGAACGGCATTATCTTGTTCCAGGTGACTTCATTCTTTTTGGAAATATCGCGCACCCTGCGCGCCGCTTTGTCGAACCGTTCGCTTTCGTATTTTTCGGTACCGAACACCTTTACCACGCGTATCCCCGAAAAGACGTCGTGCAGCAGGGAATTGACCGCCTCCTCGGCGTGCCACTGCCGGTGGTAGATGGAGTTCATAAAGGTCCTGAGAAAATAGAACATGAGTATTATGAGCGGCACCGGTATCAGTATCATAAGCGTCAGCTTCCAGTTGATTATGAACATCGCTATGCTTATGCCTATGAAAGTCAGCGAAATCCGCAGCACGTCGGGGAGTATCGAAACGAGGAATTCGCGCATCACGTCGGTATCCGAGGTGACGCGGGTGATTATCTCGCCCGCGGTGCGGCGGCTGATGCCCGAAAGCGACATCGCCTGGACCTTTTCGTAAACGTCACGGCGCAGCTTGACCGTTATGCGGTTGCCCACTTTCGCAAATATAATGCCGCGCACCATCGGCAGCAGCGCCGAAAACAGCGCCACTCCCACCATCACGGCTATCACCCACCAGAAACCTTCCTGTTTCGGCGTGTCGGTGTGCAGATAGTCGTCGACCAGCGTGCGGTTGATCATACCGTTGTAAATGCTTAAGCCGACCCCCGCGAAATACAGCGCCAGACTTATCAGCAGAGGGACCGCGTGCGGTTTAGCCACGGGGAGCAGCCGCGTGAGCAGCTTTTTGCGGTCCGCGCAGTTGGGGCATATCTTTGAGCCGGCGCGGTACGGAGTGCCGCACACCGGGCAGGCGGTCTCGTCTTCGTTTTCGCTTATATGACCTATATCCTTGCCTTCATGCAGCGAACGCAGGCGCTTCACGGTGTTCTGCAGCGCCACGGCGTTTTTCATATCCGACCTGCAAAGTTCGTACCTTTCGCCGTCGAACGTGTACTCGATGGCGGCGCAGCCGATATACTGTACGTATTCTATATCGTCCATTGAGTCGATCTCGGCAGTCATGACCTCTTCGCCGCGGCATACGCATACCTTTTCGGCGTCGGCGCAGCCGTACCCCGCGCACGGGACGTTGTCGCGGTCCAGGTCGAACCTGAACCCGAACAGCGGCTCGGCGCCGAACGCTTCGGCAGCGCGCTGCATGGCGTCGTCGTAATAATGACTGTCGATCTTTAATCTCGGTAACATAAGAATTTCCTTTAGAGATAAAGCTCTATCTTGCGGTAGCTTTTGCGGTCGAGCGCAAAAACGTCCTTTATTTCGTATCTGTTCCCGTCGACGTCGGTAAGCACAACGCGCTCTTCGGATATCTTCGCGGTGTTGCGGAACGTGTCGTGCATGGCGAACGAGGCGCTCCCGCTTTCGGTCTCGACCTCCCAGTAGGAATACCCGAACCGCTCTTTGACGGATTTTATTTTTGTTATGACCGGAGTGTAGTATTTGCGTTTGAGCTCGCGCTCTATGATCTCGCGCCCCGCGCCGTCGAATTCCGAAAGTGAGCGTATCAGCCCGTATTCGTTGCCTTCCTTATCGGTGACCGAAATGAAATTTTCGGCGCTGTCGTAGGGGAACGCGCGGTGGAAGAACACCCTGCCCAGATCCTGCCACACGGGCGCGGTATCGTCGACGCTTTCTTCAAGGTCGTCCTTTTTCACCTTGGGTATGAACGCCTCCATTTTGGGAAACCCGTTGGCAGTCTCGGAAAACTTGGCGTTTTCGGGGGTAAGGTATTCGATCTTTACAATATTCAAAAAATCGTTCTTGTGTTCCATATCGCTTATTCCTCAATGCCTATGGTCTTAAGGGCCTCGAGCTGCATCTTGTACAGCTCGTAATACTTGCCCTTCTTCTTCAAAAGCTCCTGAGCCGTGCCTTCCTCGGGCATCTTGCCCTTGTCCAGCACTATCAGTTTGTCAGCTTCACGCAGGGTCGAAAGCCGGTGAGCGATGATTATCGTCGTGCGGTCCTTGGTCAGCTTCTCAAGCGCTTCCTGAATCGAACGCTCGGTCTGTGTGTCCATGGCTGCGGTCGCCTCGTCGAGTATGAGTATGGCGGGGTTCCTAAGCACCGCACGCGCTATCGAAACGCGCTGCTTTTCGCCGCCTGAAAGCTCCTTGCCGCCGAAACCTATCACGGTCTCGTACGCGTCGGGATATTTTATTATGAATTCGTGCGCCGAAGCGATCTTCGCCGCGTTTATTATCTCTTCGTTGGTGGCGTCGGGCCGCGCGTAGCGTATGTTTTCCATTATGGTGCCGCGGAACAGATAAGTTTCCTGCGATACTATGGCTACGGAACGACGCAGCGTGTCGAACGAATAATCCTTCAGATCCACGCCGTCGATCTTTATGCTGCCCTCGTTGGGGTCGTAAAGCCGCGTAAGCAGGTTGGCGAGCGTGGATTTACCGGCGCCGGTGTGCCCGACTATGCCCAGTGTCGAACCGGCGGGCACCTTGAACGAAACGTGATCTATCACCGTGCGGTTTTCTTCGTATGAAAACACCACGTCGTCGAACTCCACTTCGCCGTTCACGTCGGCGTCTACGGGATTTTCGGCTTCTTTTATCTCGGGTATGGAATCGTTTATCTCAAACAGACGCTGCAGCGCGTTTAGGCATTCGGACCACCAGTTGGAAATATCGGCGAAGAAATCGAGCGGGTCGTATATCATCGCCACGTACGCCACGAAAGTGGCGAGCCTGCCGTAGTCCATACCGCCGGTATGCTGGATTATCTGCCAGCCGCCCACGCCCCAGACCACGAACGAACCCAGCTTCATTATAAAGCCGATGGTGCGGAAAGTCTTGCTGGCGGTGACGCCTATCTTTTCCTGCGCGTCTGCCTGTGCCTTGGAACGCTTCTGAAAACGTCCCATCTCTTCTTCCTCGCGTGAGAAGGATTTTACCACTCTCATACCGTTGAGCACGTCGGAGATGAGCGAATTGTACGCGCGGCGCTTGGAATACGCCCTTGCGTGTAGCTTTTCGAACAGGGTGAACGTGATCTTGAAAGTGAGAAAGAACACGGGTATGGTTATGAATGTGAAAAGCGTGAGCAGCGGATCCATCGTCAGCATCACGGCGAGCACCACCAGGAGCTGCACCATGTTGGTGAGCAGGTAGGGGAACCCGTCGCAGAAGAACCAGTAGATCTGGGTGGCGTCGGAATTGATCTGCGTCATAAGTCCGCCGGTCTGACGGTTGGTGAAGAACCGCATGGAAAGACCGCCTATCGTGTTGAAGATGGTCTTCTTGAGATCGTATACCACGTCCGCGGCGACTTTTGCCGAAATGATGCCGTTCACTATGGAAATCAGCAGCGATATGAGCCGCACGCCCACTATCATGATAAGGATCTTGCCTATTTCGCCGTACATGCTCCCGCCCGGAGTGAGCACGTCGCTTATGAACATCTTGTTTGAAACGTAGGGCGTTATGACTCTCAGCCCCGCGACCAGCGCGAACGTGAGCAGTATGAGCATAATGTAATACTTATATCTCACGAACATCTTGAGCAGGCGCTTTACGAGCTTGGCCTTTTCCATACACTTGGGGCAGATCTTGCGGTCCTGGTCGGGATATCTGCGGTGGCACTTGGGGCAGAAATGCTCGTCTTCGTTTTCGTGCTTAAGCTTTTCTTCGTCGATCTTGCCGTCTTTTTTGAGCTGATTGGCAATATCGCAAAGTATGTTTACATCGTGGCGGCAGGCGAAGGTGAAGCGGGCGATCTCGGCGGTCTCGCCTTCGTAATCGCAGACCGCGCGTCCGCTCGAAATGAAAAGCTCCACTTTGATGTTTTCGCATTTTTCAAGCAGAAATTCGCGGTAGGCGGTGCAGGTGAATATCTCGGTCCTCGCGCTCGCTTTGGCTTTGCCTTCAAAGCCGATAAAGCCTTCGGCAACGGCTATTTTTTCTTTTGTTACGAGGGCGTAAACGTTTTTGCTCACGCCGTCGGTCCCCAGGTCGCTTTCGCAGCTCATAAGGCATTCGTCAGCGGCAATGCCTTTTTCGCCGAAATAGGCGACGACAGAAGGGGAAAACTTCTTTAAGGAAATCATAAAACTAATCAAGTCGCGTGCGCCGCGCGCGGCGTCGGCGACAGTCGGCCGGTAGAAAACGGCATTCTTATACTATTGTACATAATAATACAGCAAAGCAATTAAAATTGCAATAGCAAAATACATAGATTTTCGCTGTATTTCAAACATAAAAACGCTTTTTCGCTCAAAGATGCTTTGCGCGCGTATCTTGTCTATTGACAAACATTGCGGCTGATGTTATAATCATACTGCAAATCATAAAAGAATTCTGTTTTGCGGAAAGGGGACAGATATGACATTATTCAAAAAAGCGGCTGCCGCCGCGGCGGCTTTCGTCATAGCGGCGCTGCTTGCGCTCGGTTCGGTCTTCGCCGCGGGACAGAGCGGACTTTCCGTGGGATTTGAATTTACGGAAGGGGCCGGCGGCGGTCTCAAGCTCACGCTGGAATCCGTGCCCGCCGTAGAAGTAGATAACTACATCACCTGCGTCCGTTTCAAGCTCAGGTACGACACTTCGGCGTTCTCCATCCCCACGGGTTCGGGCTATATCGTCACGCCCGTGGCGTCGAACTTCCCGGCGGCTATCGAAGATCAGCTCATCCTCGTTTCAACCACGCCCGGCGTGGTGGAATTCTGCTATATCGACTGGGTCACCGTGGAAAGTATCCTCAAAGGCACGGGGCAAAAGCGCAACCTGTTCGCCTCGGGGCAAAGCGTCACCATACCGTATCTGCAGACCCCCGGCTCGGACCTTACTGCGCCGCACGTTTTCGAGGTGTTCGACGTCCGTTACGGACTTAACGCCGATATCGAAGTTTCCCAGCTTTACGCCGGCACGGGCGTGACCGTCACCGTCACAGCCGGCGCGCAGTATCAGCGCGGCGACGTCGACCGCGACGGCGACGTGGACAGCAGCGACGCGGTGTATCTGCTCCGCTACGTGCTGTTCCCCGCGGCTTACAATATCGAAGACCCCCTCGTCACAGCCGATTTCACCGGCGACGGTTTCGTTACCAGCGACGACGCGGTGTATCTGCTCCGCCACGTGCTGTTCCCCTCCGAATATCCTCTGACCTGAACATCGCATAAAAAACCCGGCAGCCGTTCGGCTGCCGGTCTTGTTTTTATTCCTTTACCGCGCTTTCTTTTCGCGCAGGTCTTTGATAAGCGCGGCGAGATCGTTCACGGTGGTGCAGTATTCGTATGCGTTTTCGGGTATCTTCACGCCGAATTCCTCTTCCACCCTGAGCAGAGCGCCCAGGCGGTGCAGACTGTCGCCGCCCAGCTCGTCGGCAAACGTGGAATCGTCTTTTATCAGCGATTCGTCGATCTCCAACTCTTTGGCAAAGCAGGTTTTTATCTTTGCCTTGAGTTCTTCCAGATCCTCGCCTGCTGGCACGGACGCGGCTTCGCCGGCGGGCTTGATCTCTTCGTTGTATTCGACCCCGCCCAGCGCTATGCGTTTGCAGGCGAAAGTGCCTTTTTCTATGCCTTCGCGCAATGCGGCGCGCTTGATCTTGATCGAGCTCACCACGGGCAGCGCATTGGAAGTGACGTACGCCGCCTTGAGCCGTTTGAGCGGCTGCAGAGTCTTGTTGCGTTTGTCGACCTCCGCGACGAGCGAAGCTATGTATTCTTTGTCGTTATATTTGTCGCCGACGTTGAACATTGCGGTGACGAGCTCGGTCTCGCCGGGTTTTGTGCAGAACACCGCCAGCTGCTCGACTCCCTCGATCCCGGCAAAGGTGTCCTCTATCTCGTCGGGGTAGACGTTTTCGCCGGATTCGCCTATGATGACGTCCTTTATGCGGCCTTCGATCCACATCCTGCCCTTATCGCCTATGCGGACCACGTCGCCTGTGGCGAAATAGCCGTCCTCGTCGACCACGGGCGGCACCATCACGCCGTTATCCATACGGCCTATGTGCATGGCGTTGCAGCGGATGAGCAGCTCGCCGTGTTTGGGATCGTTCCCGTCAGGACGGACCTTATATTCGGTGATGGGGAGGGGAAGTCCCACGCTGCCCGAAAGGCGGGTCTTGAGGTCGATCTTGTTTTCGTAAGAAGTTATGGCGGTCTCGGTCATGCCGAACCCCACGGTCACGGCGTAGCCCAGCGAGTTCACGGTGCGCAGATGCTCTTCGGGAGTGTGCGCGCCGCCCACGACGAATTCTTTGAATCCGTCGCCGAACAGGTTTTTATTTACGGATTTGAAGAGCTTTTTGCCGACCTTGAGCCCCCACAGCGGATTGATCCGCTGACAGGTGAGTGATATGCTCTGCATCACCTTGAAAGCGCCGCGCTTGAACGCCGACTGCTGCGATACTCGCTTTTTTATGGTGGAGGAAATGGAATTGACGAGCAGGGGAACGGTGAGTATGACTTTGGCGTCGCATTTGCGCGCTGTCTCGAGTATCGTCTGCGGCGCGCGGTCTTTAAGGAATATCTGCGACTGGTTCTGGAACGGCATGGTGATAAGGTTGGCGATGAGCCCGAATATATGGTTGAAGGGCAGGAACGCCACTACTCTCAGCGGGCCGAATTCTTCGGAAGTGAGGCAGGGGTACTGCTGATGTTTGGCAAAGCCGATTATCTGACGGCAGACCGCCTCGCCGTTGTAAACGTACACGCGCGACGTGCTGGTGGTGCCGGAAGTGCAGGCGGCTATGAGATCCGCCCAGTGCGGCTCGTAACCCTCGCTTGGTGCGTCGGCGGCGCCGAGCGCTTCTTCGGGAGCGATCTGCTGTATGTCGAGTTCGCGTTTGCGGCGCGTGATGAGCGATTTGGCGCCGGCCTGTTTCATAAGATGAGCTATACCGGCGTCGTCGAGAGACGGATCCAGAAGCAGCGCGTTTCTTCCGGAGGCGAGCAGCCCCCAGAAGAAGATCGGCCATTCCTTGCAGGTGTCCACCGCGATCCCGGTCCAGCCGCCGGGTTCGCCCAGACCTATCTTTTCTATATTTTCGGCGCATGCAAGCGCGTGTGATTTAAGATATTTGTAATCATATGTCTTTACTTCGCCGTCTTCGAGCCATACGGCGAATTCCTGATCCATAAGACAAAGGGTGTCGAAAAGATGACGCATACACATATCCTGAGCCAGGATATCGCATTTTTCTTTCCAGGTAAGTTTCATTGGATGTCTCCTTGTCAAAGTAAAATATCACGGCGGCGGTAATTGCCGCGCGCCATGCTGATATTATAAACAAAATCTTGCTTTCAGTCAAGAGTCCCTCTTGACAAACGCCGCCAAAAAGGTATAATATATAATGTTGATTTGTTTAATTTTTTATTAATTTACAAAAAACGCCGTAAATACGGCCGAAAGGCAAAAACGGAAATGAAAAAGTATCTGCTTCCCGACACTGTCCAGTACAAAGCGAACCTGCATTGCCATTCCACTTATTCCGACGGACGTTTCACCGTGGAACAGCATAAAGAAAACTATCTCGCGCACGGGTATTCTATCGTTGCGTTCAGCGACCACAACAAGCTCGTGCCGCACGTCGAACTCAAAGACGAACGCTTCCTGCCCATAACCTCGCTCGAGATCGATATGACCGAGCGTTTCGAAGGCAGCTGGCTCAGCGCCCGCACCTACCATCTGAATTTCTTTTCTTCGGACGAAACGCGCACCGAATTTATCCCCGTCGAGCGCGCCTACGACGTCGACGTCGCGAACGATATGATCCGCCGCGCGCACGATGCGGGATTCCTTTCGCAGTACAACCATCCGCGCTGGTCGCTGCAGTCAAGCCCCGATTATATCGGGCTCGAAGGTCTCGACCTGTTCGAGGTTTTCAACACCGGCTGCGAAAAAGAGATGGTCAACGGCTACGGCGACAGGGAATACGAGCAGATCCTCATAGCCGGCAAATATCCGTGCCCTTCCGCCACCGACGACAACCACAACGCGTGTCAGTCGCTCGAATCGCCTTATAACGATTCGTTCGGCGGTTTCGATATGATCTGTATGCCCAAACTCGAATACGGCGAATTCTTCAAAGCCGTAAAGAACGGCGACATGTACGCTTCGACCGGTCCCGTTATCAATTCGCTTTATTACGAAGACGGCAAGGTGCATCTTGAATGCTCGCCCTGCCGCACAGTCATCCTGCGCACCGAATCGCGCGCTTCGCGCCCCGTACGCTCGTTTGCCGACGATATCACGGGCGCCGTGTTCGATATTGATTTCAATTACGACTGGAAATACATCCGTTTTGAATGTCACGATATAAAAGGAAGAGCATTTACCCGCGCCTACCTTAAAGAAGAGCTGTTCGGCTGAGTAAACAGAACAGGAATATTATTTATGAAGATCATCAAAAAAACGCTTTCCGTTATTCTCTTGCTTGCGCTGCTCATACCGGCGTTTTCCGTGTCCGCGGCCACTTCTTACGACACGTACGCCGGGTACAGGGCTATGTACGAACAGTTCATCAGCGACAACCGCTGGGACGCCGGCACTCCGTGGGGAGACAGAAAAATGCCCGAGCACGGACTGTACAGCGCCTGGGGGTGCGCTTCGCTGTGTTCGGATTTCGAATACTATATGTACGGCACCTACGGCTGGAAGGGCGAACGTTATTCACGCGCCGCCGATATCCGTACCGGCGATATCGTAAAGATATCCGATCCGCACTGGATCATCATACTCGAGCGCCGCGGAGACACGCTTTTTACCGCCGAAAAACACAAGGATCAGGTCTATATCAGCGATACCCATTACCGTATGCACAACGGCGTGCTTCAGCGGTTCGGCTATTACAACAGCAATGGCAAATGGGTCAAAGACTGGAAAAAATGCTCGTTTGAAAAAGGGTATCATTACGTAAACGTCGAAGTCGACGAATCCGTCGGTTACGGCCTTGGCTCCGGTTATTCGGGACCCGAAGAGCCCGAAGAACCCGAAGAGCCGGATATCACCGTGCTTGCCGACTGGAGCGAGCTTCCCGCTTCGTCGCTCGTTTTGCCGACAGACGCCATATTGGCGATGCGCACCGATCTTTGGGGGGCGTCGGCTCTGGACGTAGAGCGCGGAGGGATCGAGCTTTACACCACCTCGGGCGTGATGCTCGGTTCGTACGAAGAGATTTTGAACCTTAATTCCGTCGATACTTTCGTTATATCGCAGTATGAATGCGTTTCACAGATCGGAGTCGAGCTGTATCCCGGGGTCTCGTACGTTTACCGTATGTATATCGATATAGCCGGCGGACGGTATTACAGCTATTTCGGCTTTTTCACCGCCGCTCCGCCCGAGACCGGTCCCGAATATACGGTCGGCGACATGGATAACAACGGCACGGTCGATTCCGACGACGCCATATTCCTGCTCAGGCACACGCTTTTTTCGGATGATTTCCTCATATATCAGCCCGCCGATTTCGACGGCGACGGCGGAGTCTCGTCGTCCGACGCCGTGATGCTGCTCAATTACGTGCTGTTCCCCGGCGATTATCAGCTCAACGGGCAGTGATATTTCTGTTACATAAGCGAATACGTATAAGCGATAAAAATTACGCCGCGCAGTTTTGCTGCGCGGCGTTACTGTTTTGGGGATGTTTTATTTTCCGTCTACAAAACGTTCGATCATCTCTTTGGCGATATCGAACCTGTAAAAATACCCTCGCTTTTGCTCGAATTGCAGCGTTTCTTCTATCGAATACTGCTCGTAATTCCTGCTGAATTCGTCGATCCGTACGGCGATCCTTATATCCCAGGCGTCTTTGACGTTGGTATATTCGCGGGTATCCGGTGAAACGATGAGCAAATATTTTTCGTCGTCATAAACGGGCGGCGCGTAAAGCGGCATCATTTGGTATGCGGTTCCGTCGTCGAGGAACGAATAGTCTTCTATGACCGTTATGATATCGCCTGCTTTTATTCCCTGACCTTCGGCTACGCTTTCGACCAGAAAGCGGGTGATAGTGTAATATCTTATGATATCACCTTTTACGACTTCGCTGAATTCATAATAATATTCCGTTTTTTCAAATTTACTGTAGCTGACGCAGGATATTTTACGACCTGTCACAATGGCTCCGTCAGGCTTGAGGTATTGTCGCAGTACGTCGTCAAGGTCAGTAAAAGCATAAACAACACACATATCCAATCCGTTTTGGACTTTGCCGAAATCGGGGAGGATCTGGTTTTCGGTGCGGTTTTCCAAAGGATATTCAAAATCATCTTCTATAACGGTGCTCTTTACCTCAAGTATTTCGCTGCCTGCCAAAGTCTGCGGAACGGTTTTTGCCGTTTCAACGGCGCTTGCTTCGGGAGCTGCGATCTCGGCGTCCAACGGGCCTGCGTCTGTCGGTTTAGAGCATGCAGTGAGTATGATCGATAAAGCCGCGATGAGCGCTAACGACAGGGCGATCAGTTTATTCATTTGTTTCATAAAAATCTCCTTTCTCTGATTTTAATTCCATTTGTTTATAAGCGATTGAATATTATAAGCGGTCGGGTGATAACAAATATAATGTTGATACGCGTAATCATATCTGGTGCCGTTGTAAGTATTAGATAATGTGGTCTGCATCATTGAAGGGATATAATTGACGTAATAAGTATAGATTACACTTGAAACTGTGTGTTTGAGTTTTAAACAATGACCTGTTTCGTGCGCGAATAGCGCTCTTAATGCGTAATCGCTTAAATTAGCGTTTACAATAGCATCTGTGTTCACTAAAATAACTACATATTGCCAATTAGCATTAAGTTCACTAGTGGTTGGTTCATATCTAGGGGTGTAAGCAATCACAGGGCATGACCGCGCCAAAGTGCCGTCTGGCAGATAATCATTGTCGGTCGTTATACTAATGAAATCCTGCTTTCCGGCTGGGATACTTTGATTATGGTTTAGATATGTTATATTCACATAATCCGTATATCCATTCCAATCTTCAGTTCCAAGTAAAACGCTTGTAGAAAACAGATTTTCTACATCCAATGAGCTCTTTGCACATGCGTTGCTTGGATATGTCATATAAGAATATCCGCTATTAAAGTACATATCGTTGCTGATTTCAGTAATTATCCATTCAGAATATGCACCGCTATATGAAGAAATCACGACGTTACCTGATATCGAGTCTATGGACAAATAATTGTTGTTATTACCATAGTATGTGGAACGTATCGTATAATTCCCGTTGTTAAGTTTTGTAATTGTCCAAAAAGTTGAAACAGTCGCGGTGGTAAAATATACAAAATAGCCAAGATTATTTTGCCCGTTGTTGTAATAGCTGAGCGCCAGATTTGAAGTCAAACTGTTTGAACAGGTGGTCATAGGCATAATCAAGCCTGAGCCTCCTGACTCAGTCAGCCGGAAAAGTTGATTCGGGCCATACGTTAAAGTGTTTGTGGAAGCAAAACAGGGCGTTAAATCCAAACCGCTCTGGCCAAGATACATATCTGTTGCTGCGTTCTTAATTAAGTAAACTTTATTCTGAGAAAGTGTGCTGGGCAAAGCTGATACCGATAAAGGAATACAAACGAAAGAGATTTGAACAAGCAACAAAACGCAAATCGTAAAAGATAATACTTTTTTCATATTTACTCCTTTCAGTTCACATAGCCATTCTGTTAAATACTTTCCTCCCTACAAATTATACACTTGATAGTAACAGAATGTCAATAGACATAATTGACCAAATTTGCAGTATTTTCTTAGCAACATTCCACAATTCGGCGTTTACGGGAAGTATATATTTATTATACTTTTTCAAAATTACGCCGCGCGGTCTTGCTGCGCGGCGTTTCTGTTTTATTGCGTCTTTATCTTTCTTTCATATCGGGGATCTCGACGGGTGCGGAGCCGTTTTCTATAGACTTTGCGGCGAGCGGGGTAATGCTCATCCACGAAGCGGTGTCGTAGGTGTCGATCCAGGGGGTGTTCCCGGTGCGCACGTAGCGGAAGAATTCGTCGTACACCAGCCAGTCCATGCCGCCGTGTCCGCCGCGGAAATCCAGCGCGCCGCCTTTTTGCCACAGCGGATGGTCGTATTTTTCAAAAAACTGCTGCTTGTTGTTGTAAAAGCTCTTGTCCCATTCGTTGTTCACGCCGTCGAGGAACACGCCGTCGCCGTCTTCGAAATAGGCGCCGCGGGTGCCGCGCACCGTGAACCCGCGCGAATAGCTGCGGGGCAGGGTGGTGTCGAGCGTGAGCGTTACGGTCTCGCCGCCTTCGCACATTATCAGGGTCTTTACTATGTCGCCCTGATGGAATTTGTAATCCCTCAGTTCGGGATCCGCTTTTTCGTTGCGCCGGGCGTAGTCGTTCAGTCCCCAGCTGCCCGTCGCCATCGAAACGAGATATTTCATCCTGTTGCCGTGGCCCAGGTCAAGGACTTTTGCTATGGGGCCCAGTTCGTGGGTCGGGTAGTTATCGGTATTGCGCGCCTTGTAGTTGCGCAGTCTGTAATGACGGTTTTCGCGGCCGAAAGTTATCTCTTCGCGCAAGTCGTGCTGATACCCGCCGCTGCACGCCACTATTTTGCCAAAGAGCCCCTGCTGCACCATATTGAGGACCATAAGCTCTTCGCGGTTGAAACAGCAGTTTTCAAGCATCATGCAATGGATGCCTGTTTTTTTATATGTATCCACCAGCCGGTAGCATTCGTCAAGCTGATACGCGCCGCCTACTTCCATAGCCACGGGCTTGCCCGCCTCCATCGCGGCGGTGCTTATGGGCACGTGCCCTTCCCACGCGGTGCAGTTCACCACCACGTCCACGTCGGGCGAGTTGACGACGTCGTGCCAGTCGAGCGAAGTGTGCGGAGTGTGCCCCTGCTTCTTTTCCACGACCGCTTTGCTTACCTCGGTGCGGTCTTCGTATTCGTCGCAGACGAACGTAACGTTTACGTCTTCGCGCTCGGTGAGTATATCATTCACCGCCCAGCTGCCGCGGCAGCCGAGTCCGATTATACCTACGTTGAATTTTTCCATGGTTTTATACGCTCCTTTTATTGTTTCTGCAGGATTTTATGTAATATACCGC
Organism: Clostridia bacterium; assembly: GCA_017429165.1. Lineage (GTDB taxonomy): Bacteria > Bacillota > Clostridia > Oscillospirales > CAG-382 > UBA1206. Next base: position 148,572 of record JAFRPL010000032.1, on the reverse strand, counting down.
CGGTATGACGAGTATCAGCAGCGAAACGAGCTGCGAGGGCGAAAGGAAGAACCCCGTCGAGCCGCGGTCGTCGCCGCGCCAGAACTCTATAACGAACCGGCAGACCGGGTAGAGGATGAGATAATTCACGAATCTGCGCTTTTTCAAAAGCGTCGCCAGAAGCAGCGCGCACAGCGCTATCGCCGCCGCCTCGAACAGCTGCGTCGGCAGACATTTCTGACCGTAATGGAACACGTTGTCTTCGGGGATATCGGGGAAATACACGCCCAAAAAGCTTTCGGTCGTCTTTCCGTAACAGCAGCCGCCCAGAAAACAGCCGATCCTGCCGCAGAAATGGAACGCCAGAAACGGCAGAGTCATGCCGTCCATCCATTCGATCGGCGTGAGCGACGAGCTTTTGTCGCGCCGGCACAGCACGTACAGCGCCGCGGCGCCGCCTATCAGCCCGCCGTAAAACGATATGCCGCCGAAAACGAACCTGCCCGTTTCTATGAACTTGAACAGCGTGTCATACAAGAGCGCGCCGGCGACGCCGAAATACGCCGCTATAAGAAGTTTTAACATAATGTATTCGGTCTCGCCGTGCCGTTTGGCGAACCGCCATGCGAGCAGAGCGAACGCCGCCGCGCCCGCGAGCGCGCACAGCGTGAACGGATATACCGTTATACCGAGCAGTTCAAAAGAATGTATCATCAGTCACGTTTCGTCCAGTCGAGCAGCGCGATCTCTATCTGCTTGTCCCAGAATTCCCAGGTGTGGCCGCCGGCGGATTCGGAATACGTCACGTCAAAGCCGTTTTCTTTGAGCGTATCGCGCGTTTTGCGGCTGTCGTAAAGAAGCGTGTCCTCGGTGCCGCACGCCATATAGATAAGCGGCTTCGGGCGGTTTTCTTTTACAAGCGAATCTATCGCGTGCGTTATCGTGTGTTTTTCGCGGGCTTCTCCTTCGCCGAATATCGCGCTCCAGTAAGGAGCGCGCGGGAGTTCTTCTATCGTATAAGCGCCGGAAAGGCATATCGCGCGTGAAAAGCTTTCGCTTTCGTTAAGCCCTGTCTTCAGCGCGCCGTAGCCGCCCATCGAAAGACCGGCGACCCAGTTCAGTTCGCGCTTCGCCGACATCCCGCGGAAAAACGAACGGCAGATCGCGGGGAGTTCTTTTGCGATATACGTGTAGTAGCGCTGATATCCGCATTCCATGTCGGTGTACCAGCCCAGGTCGCTCGTGGGCATAACGACGGCGCAGCCGCGGTAGGTCGCATAGCGTTCTATCGCCGTGCGGCGCTGCCATATAGTCTCGTCGTCACTCATCCCGTGCAGCAGATACAGGGTGGGGAATTCGTTCCCGGCGTTCCCCTCAAGCCCTATCTGCCCCGTCGTCGATTGCGGCAGAATGACGTCCGCTTTCACGCATTTTCCCAGTACGTTGGAAAAGAAATCAAGATGAATAAGCGCCATTTTTCAGTTCTCCTTTTCGTTTTGCTCCCCGCCGCGTTTTGCTCTGCGCAGCCGGATCCCGGGTATGAGCTTTTCGGTTATACCTATCGCCGCAAAAGCGAACGCGACGCCCAGCGCCGCGCCGCCCAGCACGTCCGTAGGGAAGTGCACCTGCAGGTAAAGCCGCGAAAACGCTATCAGGAACGCGATCACGAGCGCGGCGATCCCCAGGCGTTTGCGGTCGTAATACATAAACACGGTCGCGGCGGCGAAACTCGTGAGCGTGTGCCCCGACGGGAACGAGTATTCGCGCGGAGTCTCTATTATGAGCTTTATCGTGGGATCCACGACGAAAGGCCGCTCGCGCGCAATGAGGTTTTTGAGTATGATATTGTTCAGAAGCCCGCACAAGATCAGCGCGACCGCCAGAGTCACGCCCCATCTGCGCGTCTTTTTAAAACACAAAAGCACTATCGCCGCGGCTATCCACAGCGCGCCCCAGTTGCACAGCGAAGAAATCGCCGGCATCACCGCGTCCAGAAAGCCGCATTTGATCGACTGTATCGATCTCAGTATCTCAAGTTCAAAGCCGGTCATTTCGTTCAGCTTTCCTCGGCGTCGTAGGTGTAGACCGCAAACTCGCTTATCCAGAGCCAGCCGTTGCAGTCAACAGAAGCCTTTACGTATCTGCCGCGTAACGGGGCGGAAGAAACGAGCTTAAAATCGTAAAGCGACCATTCGTCCGTCTTTTCGGCGAATTCGAGCGTATACGAATATACCGTGTCGCCCGCAGGTGTCCAGGTCTCGCCGTCTTCCGAAACGTAGTAGGTCACGCTGTCGGGACTGTTGATGCCCCAGCTTCCGAAACAGGTGTAAAGTGCGAATTCCGAAATGTTTTCGGTCGCTTCGCCCAGATCTATGATTATCTCTGCGCCCTTGCAGCTCGCGCCGAAATACGCGTGTGTGTTGCCGCTGCAGCCGGGTATGTCGCCGTCGGTTAGCTTGACGCCGTCGTCGTCCCAGCCGTCCCCGCGCGAGCTCACCGCTCCGGTGTAGGGCTTACCCAGCGAGACCATCGTTTTGGGGCCGTCGTACGATAAACGCGGCTCCGTTTCGGGCTCGTCGTATTCGCCCGTTTCAAAGTAGCGCACGTATTCTCCGTGCAGCACGGAATTGCCGACCACGTCGGGCGAAACGTAATGCGAATACGCGAACGTGACGTTGCCGCTTACGTATTTGCCGCTTATTATTATCTGTTTCGCCACGCGGTCGAAAGACGCGGCTTTGTAGCTGCCGGTGAAGCATTCGTTGTTTGCCATGAACACAAGGTCCGGGCAGGTGTCGACCGCGCGTTTGAGTGCGGCGAAATACGTATCCAGTTCCGAAAGCTGTATTCCGCCCGCGCCCACCGAATCCTGCGGCATGAACACGTCGCCCGGCCTGAAATGCGTGAGCGAGAATATCTCGGTCCACTGCCGTTCGGTCTCGGCGGGAGTGACGCTGCTCTTCAAAAACGGCGAAAAATACACGGGCATCGTAGGGTCGAGCTCGTTGAGCGGATCTATGTATAGGTTCAGAAAATCGGCGGCGCGGTCGTTTTTGCCCATGCCGCTGTAATACTCGGGCGTAAAATACCACGCGTAAAGCGCGTTAGGGTATTTTTCCTTGTAAAGCGCGTATATCTCGCGCGCTGCGCGCACGCCCAGATCGGCTTCGCGCTCGTACCATTCAACGTCTTCAAGCACCTTGGAAAACCACGTGTCGGGATTGTTGAGTCCCATTACGACTTTCATCCCTTTTGCTTCGCAGGTCTTGAGCAGACGGTCCGCGACCGAGGAATATATCTTTCCGTTATCGCCTAATCCGCAGGGATAAAACGCGCCGGTGACTGCGCCGTCCTTGTCGGCGAGCGACCATTGGAGGATTATGGTGTCGATACCGGCTTCCAGCAGATAGTCGCAGTGCTTCTGCATTTTTTTGTCGGAAAAAGATTCGAGCAGATACGGCTGTATGAACGTGCCGCTGAGCACGGGCCAGTCTTTTTCGACCGCTGACGGCTCGCTTTCGTCCGCGGGTCCGCTTTCGTCCGCCGGAGCCGACGGAGCGGATGATATATCTTCGGGCGCGCTGTCGGCTGAGATCTCGCTTTCGGCGCCGGTCTGTTCACCGTCCGGCGAGTCCGCGGGCGACGCTGTGCAGGCGCAAAGCAGGGCGGCCGTCAACGCGGCGATGATGAGTAAAGACACAGTTTTTTTCATAATGATCGTTCCGTGCGGCGATCGCTCCGATCGCGCTTCCTTTCATGCCGATATTATATTATAGCCGCATAAAAATGTCAAGTGGAAAAAGGTATTGACACCATTTGAATAAAAGGATATAATAATTGTCGAAAATTCCGGGAAGGAGCGGTTTGCATATGAAAACACAGCGCGCGTTCCCCGCGTTCACGGTCAGCGAAAAAGCCGAGCTGTCACTTCGCGCGGGGCATCCATGGGTGTATGCCGAAGAGTTCGTCAAAACGCCCGCCGTATGCGAAAACGGCGCGCTTGCCGACGTTTTTTCGCAAAAGGGCGCGTATCTGGGGACCGGTTTCTTCAGCGAAAAGAGCAAGATCGGCATACGGGTGCTGTCTTCCAACGCCAACGAAACCTACGGCGCGGAATTCTGGCGTCGCCGCGTGAAATACGCGCTGGATTACCGGCTCGCCGTTATGGGCAGGACCGATTTCCGGTGCTGCCGCCTCATATTCGGCGAAGCCGACGGTATGCCGGGTCTCACGGTGGACCGCTTTGAAAACGTGCTCGTTTCGCAGGTGCTTTCATACGGTATGGAACAGATCAAACCGCTCATATATTCGCTGCTGTGCGAGCTGCTCGCGCAGATGGGGTATCCCGTGGAAGGCGTTTACGAGCGCAACGACGTCGCCATACGCGAACTCGAAGGGCTGCCGCAGTACAAGGGCTGGTACGGATCCGTTCCGCACCCTGCTTCCACCGTCGCGCTAATTACCGAAAACGGTATAAAATACGAAGTCGATTTCGAAAACGGCCAGAAGACCGGTTTCTTCCTGGACCAGAAATACAACCGGCTCGCGCTTTCGCGCATATGCGAAGGCAGACGCGTGCTCGATTGCTTTACCCACACCGGTTCGTTCGCGCTCAACGCCGTAAAAGGCGGCGCCGAACACGTCACGGCGGCAGATCTTTCCGAAACGGCGCTGGAATGCGCCCGCCGCAACGCAAGACTCAACGGCTTTGAAAACAAAATCGATTTCGTCTGCGCCGATATTTTCGATTATCTGCCGGCTCTTGCCGAAAGCAAAAAGAAAGAATACGATCTCATCGTGCTCGATCCGCCCGCGTTCACCAAAAGCCGCCGCACCGTCGGCGCCGCGTCGCACGGATACCGCGAGATCAATTTCCGCGCCATGAAACTGCTTCCGCGCGGAGGATATCTCGCCACGGCGTCGTGTTCGCATTTTATGGAAGAAAAGCTGTTTATAAAAGCGGTGGCTTCCGCCGCCGCCGAAGCGGGCGTTTCGCTCAAACAGATCGAAGCCCGCGCCCAGTCTCCCGACCATCCCGTGCTGTGGAACGTCCCGGAGACGAATTATCTCAAGTTCTATCTGTTCCAGTTGATATGAACTGCCGGAGGTTTTACGGAATATGCAGGAATTCACACTCGTTTCGCTCATAATATTCGGCGTGACATACGCGCTCATGATGATATTCCAGAAAGCGCGCCCGTATATCGCCGCGGTATCCGCGCTGGTGTTCGTGCTCATAGGCGTGTTCGGATTTTTCGACGGTTACGCCTATTCGTTCGGCGACGCGCTTGCCGAGATCGACTGGAACGTGCTTATGATGATCGCCGGCACCATGGGGACGGTGTTCCTTTTCATCCGTTCGGGAATGCCCAAACTGATGTCGGATATCATTATTTCCAAAACCAAAAACATATGTATGACCATCCTCGCGCTGTCCGTCTTTGCAGGGCTCATCTCGGCGTTCATCGATAACGTCGCGACGGTGTTGATGATCGCGCCCGTTGCGCTGGAACTCTGCCGCAAAATGGACGTCTCGCCCGTCCCCGCCATCATCTGCATAGCGGTGTCTTCCAATCTTCAGGGCGCCGCCACGCTGGTGGGCGACACCACTTCCATACTGCTCGCAAAAGCCGCGGAATTGGATTTCGCCGACTTCTTCGTGTGCGACGGCAAACCGGGGATGTTCTGGATCGTCCAGGCGGGCGCCCTCGCCGCAATGGCCATACTCTACTTTATGTTCCGCAAACAAAAAGGACCGGTCAGCGCCGGCGCGCGCACCAAAGTGGAAGACAAATTCCCGTCTTTCCTGCTTGCGGGGACCATAATCGCGCTCATCGCCGTGTCGTTCATACCGTATAAGGACGCAGCCGCGGAAGGGCAGTTCTATAAACCCGAGATCACTAACGGTCTCATATGCATTGTCTTCTTCCTGGTCGGATTATTGCGTGAGATCATAAAAACGCGCGGTTTCGCAGTCGTCAGAGAATCGCTCAAAGAGATCGACTATTACACGCTGGGGCTGCTGGCCGGGCTGTTCGTCGTCATAGGCGGCATCGAACGCGCCGGGGTCATAGATCTCATAGGCGACACCATCGCAAAACTCGGCGGCAGCGGCGGTCGCGGTTCGGTGTTCCTCGTCTATACCGTCATCGTTTGGGTGTCGGTGATGCTTTCGGCGTTTATAGATAACATCCCTTACACCGCCACGATGCTTCCCGTCATCGCGGTGCTGGCGCAGCGGCTTTCCGTCGCCGGTGGAACGGTCATCGATCCCAAGCTGCTCTATTTCGGTCTGCTCTGCGGCGCCACGCTTGGAGGGAACCTCACGCCCATAGGCGCTTCGGCGAATATTACCGGTATCGGCATACTGCGCAAGAACGGCTATACCGTTAAGACCGGGACTTTTATGAAATTCGGCGTTCCGTTCACGCTCGCCGCGGTCGGAGTGGGGTATATTCTGATCTGGGTCTTTTATTCCTGACGCCCCTTATGTTCATTTTGCCGCTTTTGCTGCCTGCGCAGGCGGCTTTTTTTTGCAAAAATGGTATTGCATTCGAATAAGAAAAGTAGTAATATATTTACGGAATTATACACGGCGCCGCGCTTTTTGCGAATAATAATTCAAAAGGTGCACGCATTTAACGGAAAGGAACAGAAATGAAAGAACTAATGCTCGGCAACCAGGCGGTGGCCAGAGGGCTTTACGAAAGCGGCGTGCGTGTCGTATCGTCGTATCCCGGCACTCCCAGCACCGAAATAACGGAATATATTTCAAAATACCCGGACGTGTATTCCGAATGGGCGCCAAACGAAAAAGTCGCCTGCGAAGTCGCTTTCGGCGCGGCTCTGGGAGGAGCGCGTTCATTCTGCGGAATGAAGCACGTCGGGCTCAACGTTGCTGCGGATCCGGTCTATACCGCGTCTTACATAGGCGTAAACGCGGGAATGGTAATAGGCGTCGCCGACGACCCCGGAATGCATTCTTCGCAGAACGAACAGGATTCGCGCCACCACGCCATAGCGTCCAAAGTGCCAATGCTCGAACCGTGCGATTCCGCCGAATGCAAGGAATACGCCATGCTCGCCTACGAGATTTCCGAAAAATACGATACTCCCGTGATGCTGCGGCTTTCCACCCGCATATCGCATTCGCGTTCACCCGTGGAAACAGGCGAGCGCGTCGCGGCGCCCGAAAAGCCGTACGTCAAGAACGTGGGCAAAAACGTCATGATGCCCGCAATGGCAAAAGCGCGCCACGTATTTGTGGAACAGCGCACCGCACAGCTTAGGGAATACGCCGAAACGAGCGGGATCAACCGCATAATAAAAGGCGGAAAGATCGGCATAATCGCTGCCGGCACCACGTTCAATTATGCTTACGAAGCGCTCGGCGACAAGGCCAGCTACCTCAAGCTCGGCATGGTCAATCCGCTGCCGGTGGAGCTTATAAAACAGTTTGCGGCAGGCGTGGAACGCCTCATAGTCTGCGAAGAACTCGACGATATAATCGAAACTCACTGCCTCAAGCACGGCATAAAATGCGAAGGCAAGGCGCTGTTCTCGTTCTGCGGTGAATATTCGCAGTCGATCATCCGCAAAGCGGTGCTTGACGAGGAAAACGAATACCGCACGTTCCCCGAACAGTTCCCGGCGCGCCCGCCGGTGCTCTGCCCGGGCTGCCCGCATCGCGGACTGTTCTACGCGCTCAAAGGACTCGACGTTTACGTTTCGGGCGATATAGGCTGCTACACGCTCGCCGCGCAGAAACCGCTCGACAGCCTGGATTCCTGCCTGTGCATGGGCGGCTCCGTTTCGGGTCTGCACGGATTCAACACTGCGCGCGGCGCCGAACAGGCAAAGCGCTCGGTCGCCGTCATAGGCGATTCCACTTTCATCCATTCCGGAATAACCGGTATCATAGATATCGCGTACAACAAAGGCCTTTCCACGGTTATAGTGCTCGATAACTCCATCACCGGCATGACGGGGCATCAGAACAACCCCGCCAACGGATTCACCATCCACGGCGATCCCACCGTCGCGGTCGATCTCGAAGCGCTCGCGCGCGCCGTCGGATTTTCTTCGGTGCGCGTCACCGATCCGTACGACGTCGAGACCACCCGCAAGGTCATAGCCGAGGAGCTGCAAAAAGAAGAGCCCTCGCTCGTCATCGCGCGCCGCCCGTGCGCCCTGCTCAAGACGGCGGTACGCAAAAAGCCGCTCGTCATAAAGGAAAACTGCGTGGGGTGCAGATCGTGTCTCAAGGTCGGCTGCCCTGCGATATCGGTCGAAAACAAACGCGCGGTCATAGATAAAAACCAGTGCATCGGCTGCGGTATATGCGCTTTCGCCTGCCGCGTCGGCGCTATCGGGGAGGATGAGTGATATGACATACAACATTCTTATCGCCGGCGTCGGCGGACAGGGGACGCTGCTCGCTTCCAAGCTTATGGGCGTCGTATTCATGAACAAGGGCTACGACCTCAAAGTCAGCGAGGTCCACGGGATGTCGCAGCGCGGCGGCTCGGTCGTCACTTACGTACGTTTCGGCGACAAAGTGGCTTCTACCGTGATAGAAAAGGGCGAAGCCGATATGGTGCTTTCGTTCGAACTGCTCGAATCGGCGCGCTGGCTGCCGTATCTCAAAAAAGACGGCGTGCTCATTTCCAATACGCAAAAGATCAACCCCATGCCGGTCATCGCCGGTCAGGCGCAGTATCCCGAAGACATAGCCGAAAAGCTCCGTGCTACCGGTGTGCGCCTTCACACCGTGGACGCGCTCTCGCTTGCCGAAAAAGCCGGCTCTGCAAAAAGCGTGAACGTGGTGCTGCTCGGCGTTGCCGCGAAATATCTGGGCATGGAACGCGAAGCGTGGGAAAACGCTATCCGCTCCACGGTGCCGCCCAAAACGGTCGAGATAAACCTTGCTGCTTTTAACGCCGGATATACGCTCTGAACCTTTCTTGAACAACAAAACCGTCCGCGGTGGTTTTCCGCGGACGGTCTTCTTATTTTTATGTTATTTTATCTTATTGAGCAGTTCCGCCCAGTAGACGAGCTGATTGTTTATGCGTTCTTTTTCGATTTTGGTGCAGTCGCGGCGCGCTTCTTTTATCGCCTCGGTCAGCTCAATTAGTTCGTCTTTGTATTTTACGTAGAATCTCCTCACGTTGGCTGGGACCCAGGTCATACTGTATTCGTCGCTGTTTTCGCTTATTTCCGCAAGCTTTTTATAATAGTTGAACATCGGTTCCGCCGCGGCGCCGAAAAGCTTGACGCACGCGTCGTGCAGAAGTTCCTCGCCTGTCATGTCGGTGCCCCACATCGAACGCGAAGCCACGTACCACAGCGGCCAGCGCAGGTCGAACGAGGACGCGTCTTCCAGATATCCGTCCGCGGGACCTTGATCATAGAATATGTATTCAACGCCCATTTCCTCCCACAGATCCTGGTTGCGCGTGGCGACGTTGCCCTGTACCCACGGTATGGTCTTCCAGTTGGAATCGCCTGCCGCAATGCAGTACCAGTCCCAAACGGAAATGTGCTGCGGCTGAGTTTTTTCTATCCATTCCATGGCGTTCTGACGCCATGATTTGTCATAGGTGTTGCGGGTGATGCTGTCGTAGCCGGCTCTGTAATAATCTATATCGAGCGGCTTGGTCATACTTGTTTCGCGGCAGAGCATAAGCTCAACGTTCGGTTCCAGCTTTACGCTGTTTATCGGCGGCTTATAAGTCATATGGTAGGAATATATCTGCAGCGTGCGGTCGGGATATTTTTCGTATATCTGCTTTGCCACCTTGTTCGCAAAGTGGACCAGCACGTCGGACTGATTGCCCAGCGACTTGCATTTGTCGCATTCGCAGAAATGCTCGTTCCAGCCGTCGTTGTAAGCTATAGTCATAGAGATCAGGTCGGAATGCGAAGCGAAATAATCGTCCAGCTTCTGCGCCACGTATTCGGCAAACTCGTCGTTGGAATAGCAGAACTGGAAATAATCCAGCCCGGCGGGATCGCGCGTTCCTTTTTTTGTGAGCGCGTACCATTCCGGATGCTGCGAGTACATCGAAGCGGGCGCTATCTGGAACAGCCAGTGCCCGGTAAGGGATTTGTTCCCGCCCAGATACCACTTTTCCGCCACCTGCCAATCGCCGCTGTAAACGCGGGTGATGCGCGAATTGAAACGAGGAGAGTGGTCTATGCTGAAGCCGGTAAGATCGATATCCTTCAGTTCGGGAACGACTTCCCACAGCTCGCCTTCGCCGAACCAGCCGCAGCCCAGATGCTCGAGCAGCATATTGACCGCGAACTGCGTGCCGTTGTAGTTGCCGTCGTCGTTGCCGAGCACGAACAGATCGCCCTCGCGTTGATCGACTATCACGCGCTCGACGCCGGGGTAACCGGTCGGCTTTTCAATGCCCAGCTCTTCTGAGCGGAGCGTTTTGCCCACGTAGATGTGTTTTACGTCGTCGGTCTTTTTGCTTTCGCGCACTATCTTGGGATCGGTGCCGGTCATTTTCTTTATATATTTGCGCAGATCCTTCGCCGCGGCGGTCTCTTTAGACGCCGCGTCCGAAGCGATCACGATGTCACAGAGCAGCACGCCGTCCTTGAGCATTTCAAAACCGGGATCTCTCATAACTTCCGAAACCTCCTCCGAGCTGTCTTCGGCAGACGGCTCTTCCGACACCGCGCCGCTTTCTTCGCTTGCTCCGCCGCACGAAACCAGCTGAAGCGCCATAACGAGCGCGAGCAGCAGAGCAAGAAGGGAAATCGCTCTTTTCATAACAATCCACCTTTTGTAAGTTGATATTCCGATTATAATAAAAAAAACGGCGTATGTCAAGTTAAATATGTTGACAAACCATTTTTGCGAATATATAATTGAGCAAAAGAGGTGATCCGTTTGATACTGCACAAAGGCGTTGTCGTCCACCCGGACGAGATAACGCAGACCTGGAAAAAAGTCATACTCGGTTCCGATATCGATATACTCGGCATACATCCCGTCGGAGGCGGCGATTCGCACGAGCGCGTGCGCGAGCTCGCCGAGCATGGCTTCGAAGCTTCCGCGGCGGAAACGGTGCGTGAACTCATGTCTCACGGCGTGGGGCTTGAATACGAACTGCACGTTATGTCGCTGCTGCTCCCGCGTGAACTGTTCGGCGCACATCCGGAATATTTCCGGCTCGACGAAAACGGCGGCAGGAACGCCGATTACAACTGCTGCGCTTCCAATAAGGACGCGCTTGAAATAATTTCGCAAAACGCCTGCGAATTGGCAAAAAAGCTGCCGTCTTCCACCCACCGCTACTGTTTCTGGCTGGACGACGTGCGCGATAAATGCTGCCGCTGCCCGGAATGCTCGCGCCTTTCGGCGTCCGATCAGGCGCTTGCGGTGTATAATGCCGTGCAGCGCGGAGTCAGGCGCGCAGATATACAGGGAAGACAGTCGTATCTCGCCTATTGCGGCGCTTCGGAACCGCCGTCATCCGTAGAGCCCGAAGACGGCGTGTACCTTGAATATGCGCCCTTCGACCGCGATTTCCGCAAACCGATGTCATGTTCCGAAAACGCGCCTTCTGCGCGCAACGCGCGCGAGCTCGCGGCGTTCTTCGGCGCAAAAGACGGAAAAGTGCTTGAATACTGGCTGGATAATTCCATGTTTTCCGGCTGGCAAAAACCGCCCAAAAAGCTTAACGCCGATCCGGAACTCATAAGGCGAGACCTCGAGTTTTACGATGCCCTCGGCTTCGGCGCGGTCACCACTTTCGCGTGCTACCTGGGCGCCGATTACGAAGAGCTGTGGGGCGAGCCGGATCTCGGCGGCTACGCCGTTTTTGACAAATGATTACAATATTATTTTAATGAGGTGCAAAATGGAATATATAGAAGTATGCAATCAGAATCAGCATATGCAGGGATTCACGTCCGATGCGGAGCATAAGTATATGTTCTGGTCGTTCACCGACAGCGTCGTAAAGACTAATATCAACGGTACTGTGATCTGTCAGGTCCATTGCGACGATTACGGCCATTTGGGCGGCATGGACTGGCACGACGGCAAGGTGTACGTCAGCTTTATGGCTGATCCTTCGCCCTGGACTTTCTGGGGCGACTGGTCGGCGTTCTACGTCTACGTTTACGACGATCACGATCTGCGTCTTTTGGAAAAGATCAAGCTCGACGAATGCCTTGAAATGAAGAACAACGACGTCGGAGGTTTTCAGGGTATCGACGGCATAGCGTTCGGCAAGGCGCCGGATACCGGCGAGGAGCGCATGTTCGTGGCGGTCGCCACCAACAGTGGCGAACAGTACGCGCACGAGATGATACTTCAGATAGGTCCTGATAACAAAATAGAAAAGGTACACTATATCCCCAACAAAAACACCGTGTTCGGCATACAGAACCTCGATTACGAACCCGACACCGGCTGCTTCTGGATCACCACCTACGGTCAGAAATATCCGTATCAGGCGGAAGAGACGCTCTACCGTATCGCCCCCACGCTCGACAGGGTAGAGGCAAAGTATAAGTTTTCCACCCCCTACGGCTTTGAATGCCTCGGCGGCGGCGAATACTACTGCTCGATCCAGTCGGGGACGAACGGCCACAGGAACGGCATTGCCTATAAATGCACTTCCGAACTTTTCGATAAAGTTATGACCGAAGAAGAGTCCCGCGAGTTTTTCGCGCAGTTCAAAGAACACTGAAAAAATGTATAAAAGCGCGATTATGCATTCTGTTTTTGCATAATCGCGCATTTTTTCTGCCGTGAACGCATCCGAAAGTACATAATAATGAAAATACAAACAAATTTTTCTTGACATATAAAAAAATTGTGATATAATACAGAGTAAACTAATTTAATTTTGCCTGAAAAATTAAATCGGTAAGACAAAAAAACATTTTTTTCATAGGAGGAACAAAATGAAAAAGAAAATTCTCGCCGGCGTACTGGCTGTGCTGTTTGTTTTCTCTGCCGCGCTTCTCGGCGCATGCAGCGGTTCAGACTCCAATAAGTCCTATACGCTGAATGAATTCCTCGGCGCAAGTCCTCTCAACTGGAACCCGCATTCCTGGGAGACCAACGCCGACAACTATTTCGCCGGCTATTGCGAAATGGGCTTCGTCGATGTCACTATAGCTGCCGACGGCGTCAACTTCGAATGGGTCTACGAAATGGCTACCGCAGTCGACGACATAACCAAGGATTTTGCCGACAAAGACAAATGGCAGATCCCCGCTGACGCCGACAAAGAGTACGTTTACAAGATCACTCTTAACCCCGATGCAAAATGGCAGGACGGCACCCCCATCAATGCAGACAGCTACATCGAATCCATCCAGCGTCTGCTTGACCCCAAGATGCAGAACTACCGTTCCAACACCTATACTTCCGGCGACGCTTCTTTAAAGAACGCCGACAAGTATTTCAACTCGGGACTCCCTGTCTACGCACCTATCGTACCGCCTTACGAAGGTGATAACGGCGACTATTCATTCGATACCGAAGCCAACACCGTGTATCTCAACTTCGGCGCCACCAATATGACTCTCTATCCCGAGAGCATCAACTCGCTGCAGGAAGATTACGGCATGATCAAGAACGTAGAAGGCGGCTTCCAGGGCCTTGCTGCTTTCAGCGAACTCAAGTCCCAGGCCAACTACCTCGGCTACGTTGAGATCAACGCCGACAACAAAGAGCTTGTCGACGGCCTCATTGCACAGGTCCTCGCTCTCTTCAGTATTACCGATCCCGCTCAGATCGAAATGTACGGCAAAGAGATGATGTTCTACAACACCGGCACGTTCAGCGATCCGTTCGATTTCGCCAACGTAGGTATCTACAAGTCCGGCGACTATGAACTCACCTACATCTGCCAGGATCCTTGCGACATGTTCAACTTCCTCGTTCACCTCACCAGCAACTGGCTCGTCAAGACCGATATCTACGACGCCGGCAAGAAACAGGAAAAAGACCTTGTCACCACCAACTACGGTACTTCCGTTGATACTTACTGCTCGTTCGGCCCCTACAAGCTCACCAGCTTCGAAAAAGACAAACTCTTCGTTATGGAAAAGAACGATCAGTGGTACGGTTGGACCGACGGCAAACATGAAGGCCAGTATCAGACCACCGCTATCAAATGCCAGGTCATCGCTGACCACACCACCGCGATCCAGCTCTTCCTCAAGGGCGAACTCGACAGCGTGGACCTCATCTCCACCGATATGCCCACCTACAAGATGTCCGACTACCTCCTCAAGACCGATCAAACCTACACCTTCCGTTACATTTTCGCTACGGATATCAACGCTTTGACCGCTCTTGAACAGGGCGACACCTCTATCAACAAACGCATCCTTTCCTACAGAGATTTCCGTAAGGCCATTTCTCTCGCCATCAACAGAGCCGACTTTGCCAAACAGGCAACTCCGGCTTACAAACCCGCTTACTATCTGTACAACTATCTGTACTACTACAACATAGCCAACGATACCGAATCCATCTATCGTAATACCGATGAAGCCCGCAATGCGGTCCTCCGTCTGTACGGTATCGAATACGGCGAAGGCAAGACCTACGCTACCGCCGAGGAAGCTTACAATGCTGTCACCGGTTACGACGTAGAAGAAGCCAAGAGACTCTTCACCGCCGCTTACGAAGCCGCCAAAGCTGACGGCAACTACACCGACGGCCAGAAGATCGTCATCAACTGCATGTGCTCCGCCGCCACCACCCTCGACGAAGACGACACCAAGCAGCAGGAACTGCTCAACCAGTACTGCGCAGCTGCTACCGTCGGCACTCCGCTCGAAGGCAAGATCGAATTCAAATTCCAGTGCGGCGCTGCAAAACGTTACGACGACGTTGCTGCAGGTAAAGTCGAAATGATCCGCGGCGCATGGGGCGGTGCTGCTTTCTATCCGTTCTCCTCCATCCGCTGCTACACCGAACCCGATTACATGGGCGGCCTCAACAAGATCCACGAATCCTGCGGCTGGAACCCCTCTGTTGTCAAATGCACCATCACCGCTGATTTCTACGGCGAAGGCGAAGTTACCATGGAAAAATCGCTCCAGGATTGGGCTAAGCTCCTCAACGGCAACATCTACAACGATGATGAAACCGTCAAGGAAAGAGCCTTCACCAATCCCGACGCTAAACTTGCCGTTCTCTCCGCTCTCGAATACGAAGTTCTCAACGCTTATCAGTGCATCCCCTTCGCAGCCGAGACCGCTGCTACCCTCTTCTCCAAGAAGATCAAGTATGCTACTCTCAACTACAACATCATGTACGGCTACGGCGGAATCCGTCTTATGACCTACAACTATGATGACGATGCTTGGGCTGCATACGTTGCAGAACAGGGCGGCACCCTTTCCTACAACTGATAACGGTAATCAACGGTATTGACGTTTACCGCTGTATGCGGTGAATTGAATCGAATCATCTTGACGCAAGCGCGGTCTTCTGACCGCGCTTGCGCAAGGCATTTTATGGGAAACTTCGGTTTTCCCGTTTTATTCTATATTTACCAAAAGCATATGTTGTTTACCGGGCCGCGAAAGCGGTTTCACGGACCGATAAACGATATATGTTCGGGAGATTGAAAGATGGCAAAATTCATTTACATACTCAAAAGATTAGGCGCGATGCTGCTGACGCTTATCGTAATATACGTTATGTCGTTCGTGCTTATAAAGCTCCTGCCTGTGGAAAAGTCGATCGGGCAGGGCAACGCGGCGCGTATCGAGGAAGCACGCCGCGAAGCGCTCGGGTATAACAAACCCATTATGGAGCAACTTTGGATCTACACGAAGAACATCCTCACCAAATGGGACTGGGGCACTTCGTGGAAGATCGACTATATGGCTGACGTAGGCGACGTTATCGCTTCGCGTCTGCCGCCCACGATGCTCATAAACGTCTATTCGCTGCTGTTTTCCATACCGATGGGCGTAATGCTCGGCATTTTTGCCGCTATCAAAAAGAACAGATGGCAGGACCAGGTGATCTCGGTCCTTATAATGCTGTTTATATCGGTGCCAAGCTACGTTTACGCGTTCCTGGTGCAGTATATACTGGGGTTCAAGGCCGGGTGGTTCCCGCTGGTCACCTCGTCGCTTTACGACGCGGGTGGCTCCTGGTTCTCGTGGACAATGTTCCATTCGATGGTTTTGCCTGTTCTTTCGCTTTCGTTCGGCGATATCGCCGGTCTCGCCCGCTTTACCCGCGCGGAACTTACCGAACAGCTTTCCAGCGATTATATGCTGCTTGCGCGCACTAAAGGTCTTACGCGTTCGCAGGCGACCGTGCGCCATGCGCTCAAAAATGCAATGGTGCCCATTTTGCCGTCCATTATATCCATGTTTGTCGGCGTTATCGGCGGCTCGCTCATCATCGAACAGATCTTCGGCGTGCCCGGCATCGGCGCGCTGTTCCTCAAGAGTATAAACCTCAAAGACTACGACGTCTTTATGGC
Organism: Clostridia bacterium; assembly: GCA_017429165.1. Lineage (GTDB taxonomy): Bacteria > Bacillota > Clostridia > Oscillospirales > CAG-382 > UBA1206. The sequence goes on along the minus strand of JAFRPL010000032.1, from coordinate 132,100 downwards.
TTCGAGCATGTTCTACACGGTAATAGGGCTTGCCGCGAACATCCTCATAGACCTGAGCTACGGCTTCCTTGACCCGCGCATCCGCATGGGCGAAAGATAAAGAAAGGAGACAGGAATAATGGACATAAGGAACATTCCCAAAGAAAAGCTACAGTTCGCCGAAGGCGGCCTGCAGCTTCATGACCAGAAATTCGAAACCAAGCCCATTGGTTTCTTAAAAGACGCCTGGCTCCGTTTCAAAAAGAACAAGGGCTCTATCGTAGCCGCCATAATCATACTTCTCATCATCCTTTTCGCCGTGTTCGGACCGGTCTTCTCGTCTTACGCGGTCAGCGACTGCGACGCCAACTATGCGCTCTGCCGCCCCGATCTCGGGCTTGGCCTTCCTTTCTGGAACGGCGACAAAGAGATGCGCCTCAACGATAACTATCTCGCGCTCCTTTACGGCATCGGTTTCGGCGCCGAAGACTACGACGGCAACGGCAACGTCACCTGGCAGCAGGCGACGGATTCCGAATACGCCTGCATAGTCAGCACCAAAGATTCCGTCATGGAATCCGGCATGCATTATACTTACTGCGATGTCGACACTGTCATGCGCGTCGGTTTCAGCTATCAGACCATCACGGACGTTGAATACGAACGCATAAAGGATTGGGAAAACGCCAACGGTATACGGGTCATATATCCCATGATCGATTATGACAGCGAATTCTGCATGGATCCCGACGACGCCAACTGCTGGTATAAGAGTATAGGCAAGGTGCCGATCACAAAAGAAGGCGGCCGCGCTTCTTTAGAGTATCTGCAGGCAAACGGATTTGAAGACAACTATAAGCGCGACGCGGAAGGCAAAGTCGTTGACTACGTCAATAAAGACAAGACTATGATCCAGGTCCGCGTGCTGTATTACAATTATTACCGCTATATGCACGACGGAAGCAGACCTACTCATATCTTCGGCACCGACGGCCAGGGTTACGATATATTCATACGCCTCGCTTCCGGCGCCCGCATCTCTTTGCTGCTCGCTTTCGGCGTTTCCATAATCAACCTCACTATCGGCGCTTTTTACGGCGCTATCGAAGGTTACTACGGCGGAGTCACCGATATGATCATGGAACGCATTTCCGATATACTCGCCGACGTTCCGTTTATTATAGTCGCCACGCTGTTCCAACAGCACTTTGTGCAGACAGGCAAGGTTTCGGCGTTCACGGGCCTTCTGTTCGCGTTCGTACTGACGGGCTGGCTGGGTACTGCCTACCGCGTAAGGACGCAGTTCTACCGCTTTAAGAACCAGGAATACGTCCTCGCCGCCCGCACGCTCGGCGCCAGCGATATGAGAATAATGTGGAAACATATTTTCCCCAACTCTCTGGGCACTATAATCACTTCATCCGTGCTCGTTATACCCAGCGTCATCTTCTCGGAATCCATGCTCTCGTTCCTCGGTATAGTCAACTTCCAGAGCAAGGATATGACAAGTATCGGCACGCTGCTTTCCAACGGGCAAAAATACCTTTCCACCGATCCGCACGTTATTTTCTTCCCCGCAGTGATCATCTCTCTGCTGATGATTTCATTCAACCTGTTCGGCAACGGTCTGCGCGACGCTTTCAACCCGTCGCTCAGAGGAACGGAGGAATAAATCATGGCTATACTTTCTGTTAAAAATTTAATCATATCATTCAAGACCAATAACGGCACTGTCAAGGCCGTGCGCGACGTCTCGTTCGACATCGAAAAAGGCGAAACGCTCGCCATAGTCGGAGAATCCGGCTCGGGCAAATCGGTCTCCATGCGCGCAGTTATGGGTATACTCGCCGGCAACGCCATAGTCGAAGGCGGCGAGATCCTCTATTCCGGCATGGACCTCCTCAAGATATCCGAGGACGATTTCCACCATATCCGCGGCAACAAGATCTCCATGATATTCCAGGATACGCTTTCGAGCCTGAACCCCATCATCAAAGTGGGCAAACAGCTCACCGAAGCGATGATCCTCAACGGCAAAGCCAACCAGCGCGAATCCAAAGCCGATTTCGAAGAAAAGCTCAAGGTTTTGAATTCTGCAATGAACGGCGCGTACGAGCACGGCTACGAAGGCGCTTCCACTCCCGAAAAGACCGCAGCCGATATCAAAACGCTCACCGGGTTCGTCGAATCCGGCAACGAGCTTGAGGCGCATTACAACGCGGCTTACGATCACGCTCAGAACACCGTCAATAACACCAGACATATCCTTATTCAGCTCATAAATCAGCCTCCCAAAGCCGTGGGCAAGCTTATCGATCAAATGCTCAAACCGGCCGACAAGGTTTATGACGAATTCCTCATCCGCGAAACCGACGAAGAATACAAGGCGCTTTTGGCTTCCGTAAAAGCCGAAAAAGCCGTCTATGTTTCGGGCGGCGACAAAGAAGTCATCAAAGGCAAGCTCAACGAGCTTATATCCAGACTCAATGCCGCCTGCGAGCGCGAAAAGCCCAATTTCTTCACGCTCGGCTACAGCGTTTACGCGCATCCCGAGACCGCGCAGGATTATTCCGACATCGCGGCTCTCAACGAAAGAACGCGCAAAGTGCTGGATGACGAATTCATGCTCGGTTTCTTGAAGGGCGTGCGTTCCGGCGTCAAGTATTCGTTCGACGTTTCTATCGAAAACAAGAAGAAAGCCGTAACCGAACTCGAAGCTGCCCGCAAGTACCTTTCCGAAAACGTGTGCGACCCCGACCGCGACGAAAAAGCTTATAAAAAGCTCGTCGAAACGCTTTCCGATTCCGTCGAAAGCGGCATAGATCGCCTGGATATCGACAAAGACAGCTACGCATATACTTTCCGTACCACCTTCGGCGCCGCTATGGATACGTACGTCCGCGCGCAGAAGCTCGAAAAGCGCAAAGCCGCCGGTAAGCATATCCCCAAGAAACAGCGTCAGTTTGCCGACAATATCAATATGGAGCTTTATCGGCACAATATAGAGCTCGCTATTGATAAAGTTGTCGAAAATTACAATAACCAGATCGAAAAAGCTTCTTTCGCCGATTTTTCGAACTACGGCGTTGAGATAATAGACTATATCAAAGACAAAGCGTCCAAGATGGTCTATAAAGTCACCAAAGCCATGGCCAAGGATAAGGCGATAAGCCTTATGGAAGAAGTCGGTATCCCCGAACCGCGCAAGAGATACAAACAGTATCCCTTCCAGTTCTCCGGCGGTATGCGCCAGCGCGTGGTCATAGCCATAGCGCTTTCGGCGAACCCCGACATCCTCATCTGCGACGAGCCCACTACGGCGCTCGACGTTACCATTCAGGCGCAGATACTCGAGCTCATCAACGAACTCAAGCGCGAAAGACAGCTCACCGTCATATTCATAACCCACGACCTTGGCGTCGTCGCCAACGTCGCCGACAAGATCGCGGTCATGTATGCAGGTAAGATCGTGGAATACGGCACTACCGAAGACGTCTTCTACGCACCCGCGCATCCGTATACCTGGGCGCTGCTTTCCTCTATGCCCGACCTCGACACCAAGGATAAGCTCGAAGCCATACCCGGAACTCCGCCCGATATGCTGTTCCCGCCCAAAGGTGACGCCTTTGCAGTGCGCAACAAATACGCTCTGAAGATCGACTTTGAAGAAATGCCGCCTTTCTTCGACATCAGTCCCACGCATAAGGCGGCGACCTGGCTGCTCCATCCGGACGCCCCCAAGGTCGAACCTCCAAAGATCATACTCGACCGTATCGAAAGAATGCAAAGAAACGGAGGCGTGAACAATGGCTGAAGAAAAAGAAGTACTCCTCCGGGTAGAACATCTTAAACAGTATTTCAAACTCGGCCTGGGCGCCGTTGTTAAAGCCGTGGACGATATCTCGTTCGATATCAAACGCGGCGAAGTCTTCGGCATGGTCGGCGAATCCGGCTGCGGCAAGACAACCACGGGCCGCGATATCATCAAGCTTTACGATATCACCGGCGGCGACATCTATTTCAAGGGATATCGCATAAGCAGCGGTATCAAGGATAAGAAAAAGCAGTTAAAACAGCTTAAAAAAGAAGGCAAGACCGCCGAGGCGGAAGCGCTCGAAAAAGATATCAAACAAGCAAAGATCGACGTTAAAAAGGCCAAAAAAGCCAAAGTAATGACCGGTATGCAGATGATATTCCAGGATCCCTCCGCCTGCCTCAACCCCCGTATGACTATCCGCGAGATCATAGCCGAAGGGCTCATAATCTCCGGCGAAAAGGATAAAGAGGTCATCGATCGCCGCGTCAAAGAGGTGCTCGATATGGTCGGACTTCTGCCCGAACATGCAGAACGTTATCAGCACGAGTTTTCGGGCGGTCAGCGCCAGCGCGTCGGTATAGCGCGCGCAATGGTGCTCAACCCCGACCTCATCATCGCCGACGAACCTATTTCCGCGCTCGACGTTTCGATCCAGGCGCAGGTCATCAACCTGCTCAACGAGCTGCGCACCAAGATGGGGCTCACCATAATGTTCATAGCGCACGACCTTTCGGTCGTCAAGTATTTCTCTGACCGCATTGCCGTTATGTATTACGGCCGTATGGTCGAACTTGCCGAGACCGAAGAGCTGTTCGCGCATCCGTTCCATCCGTATACGCGCGCGCTCCTTTCGGCGATCCCGCTGCCCGACCCCAATTACGAAAAACAGCGTAAGCGCATAATTTACGAAAGCGCACTCGAGCACGATTATTCCCAGCAGCAGCCCACCTTCCGCGAGATCCGTCCCGGTCATTTCGTGCTTTGCAACGACGCCGAGGAACGCAAATTCCGCGCGGAAGACAACGGCTGATCTATGGAAGAAAACGAACTGAACGTCGTCAGCACCGGCAACGCTCCTTCCGCGGCCGAAAAAAGAAAAGCGTTTCTCAAACGCTTTCTCATAACGCTGGCGGCAGGTGTCGCATTGGCGGCGGGGTTTATGTTCCTGCTCGGCGCGTTTTCCAAGGAAACGCCCAAAGACACGTTCCACGCTCTGTGCGACGCGTGCTTTGTCAGCGGCGTCCTCATCGCGGGCGTAGGTCTGCTCGTGATCTCCGCTAACGCCGGAACGTTCACTATGCTTGGCTATTCGGTGTCTTTGTGGTTCAAACTGCTGCGCAAGGACCTGTCAAGCGAAAGCCGCAGCTACTACGAATACCGCAAGCGCCGGCTGGAAAAGAAATCCCCGTACCTGCACTATCTGTGCGCAGGCGCCGTGCTTATGCTCGCCGCGCTGGTACTGTTCATCATCTACAGCAGCAAATAAAAAACAAGATCCGCCCGAGTTCAAGGCGGATCTTTTTTTGCGTTTTCAGTATATGGTCAAAAAGTACATCGGATGCAGATACCACACGCCGTCCGTCTGAATGAGTACGTACGAAGCGGAATCGGAATCCTCGGCGTCGTCGCCCCAGGAATTGAGCGTCCCCACGGCTTTTACCGCTCTTTGTATGCGGCTCACGTCCATATCGTAATCGATCACGTTGTAATCGATATATTTGGCAAAATCTCGCTCGTTTTCGGCGACCGGATGCTCAATGATCGCGTGCACCAGATATTCGCACCCAAAGCCCTTGCCGTAGTTTGTTTCGCAGTTTTCGGCGGCGGGGACGATATATGAATCCGTAAGGAATTCTTCTAAAGAAACGCCTTCCGTAAGCTCGTAATAGGCACGCGCCGCGGCTATGAAATCGGGCGGGAACGCCGAAATATACAGCGCGGCGTCGAGATTCGCCTGGGCGTCAATGACCGTCTGCACCGGCATTGCTTCCTCGTTTGTTATCCGTATCGCTTTGCGGCGGCAGGAGGTCAGTGCAAACAGTATGCATACGATAAGCGCCGCGGCGACGGCTCTATTCGCTCTGCGCGGACGATTTGTTGAGTCTGAGTTCATCATATTCTTCCTTGGTGAGGATTATCTTTCGCTTTTTGGTCGCGGGGTCAAACTTGCCCACGTAACCGCGGTCTTCCATCATATCTATCATCTTCTGCGCTCTGGAATAACCGACCGAAAGCTTGCGCTGAAGTAGGGAAGTCGCCATGGTCTCGTATTCGAACGCTATGCCAAGCGCGTCGAGGAAGAGCGGATCTTCCTGCTCGTCGCCGCCGGAAACGGGAGCCGCGGTGTGCTTGGCCTGCTTGCCGCACTGCGAAGCTTCCTGTTCGATCATCTTCATAACGTCGTCGCTGTAAGTCGCCTGCGCAGTGTTGCGTACGAAATTGCAGACCGCGTTGACTTCGGTCTTACCGTCTACGAACGCGCCCTGTACGCGTATCTTTTTCATCGATTTTACCGGCGCAAAGAGCATATCGCCTTTACCCAGCAGCGCTTCGGCGCCGCTTTCGTCGAGTATGATGCGCGAATCGATCGCCGAAGAAACGGTGAACGCTATCTTGGAAGGCACGTTGGCTTTTATAAGGCCGGTGATGACCGTCGCGTCAGGCCGCTGCGTACCGAGTATGAGGTATATACCCGCGGCGCGCGCTTTCTGCGCCAGGCGGCAGATCGAAGTTTCAACCGCGTCTTTCGCAGTCATCATAAGGTCGGCAAGCTCGTCGATGATTATCACCACGTACGGCAGTTTTTCACGCTCGGGGTCGCCTTCGACAATGGAATTGTATTCGTCAAGATTGCGCGCCGTGCCTAAAGACTCCATAAGCGAATAGCGGCGCTCCATCTCGTTGACCGCCCAGTTGAGCGAACCCGCCGCGGTGCGCGGATCATTGACGACGGGCACCATAAGGTGCGGGATGCCGTTGTAGCACGAAAGCTCTATCTTCTTGGGGTCTATCATTATGAATTTCAGCTCGTCCGGCTTGGCGCGGTAGAGGAGCGAAATGATAATGGAGTTTATGCATACCGATTTGCCCATGCCGGTGGCGCCGGCGATGATAAGATGCGGCATATCGGGGATATCGAAATATATGGGGTTGCCGCCCACGTCCACGCCGAGGCAGACGAACAGCTTGGATTTGTTGCTGCGGAAAATGTCGTTGTCTATAAGGTCGCGCAGCTTGACCACCGATGACGTGTCGTTGGGGATCTCTATGCCTATGGCGGCTTTGCCCGGGATGTTGGATTCTATCCTCACGCTCGAGGCGGCGAGGCGCAGACGTATATCGTCGGCGAGGCTTTCTATCCGGCTGACGCGCACGCCTTCGTCGGGAAGGACTTCGTAACGCGTCACCGCGGGGCCGCAGCTCGTGGAAACGAGCGTGACTTTAACGCCGTAAGTGCGCAAGATGGAAACCAGCTTCTGACCGATAAGCTGCGTGCGGTTGGGATCCTGGCGCAGATAATCGCTGCTGCCTTCCGAAAGGAGCGATATGGGCGGGAAAACGTATGGCGGAACGGGAGGAGGCGCGTCCTCTTCGAGCGTGGCGTCCTCGGGATATTCTTCGGGTACGAGCGCTTCGCCGTCCTCGCTTACAGGCGTGGTCTCTTTTACCGTCACGGCGTCGGAATTGAATTCCGCCGAGCTAACGGCGGGGTCGACGAATTCGGACGGGTTGTCTATGAGCGGAGCGTCGCCGTCGGCTTCTTTGAAGAATGATTCGTAGTTGCCCTGGTCAAGCGGATCGACCGCGGGTTCGACGACCGTTTCTTCCGTCGGAACGACGATCGGGGTCGCCGGTATCATCTCTTCGGGAGGCGTTTGTTCGTTTTCGTCGATATCCGGTATCTCGGGCAGTTCAAACTTGCGTTTCTTTTCGGTATTACGCGCGGGAGCGGCTTCCGCCGGCTTGCGTTTGCGCGCTTCTTCCTCGGCAAGGCGGGCCTGTTCTTCAAGCTCGGCTTCGCGCTCGCGGCGCGCTTCGGCGGCCTGCGACGCGGATTTCTTTATGGCGCGCGCTATCGCCGAAGGCGAGGTGCCGATAAGGAACAGGAACGTTATGATCGCCACGAAATATCCTATAATATAAGTGAGCACGGGCTTGAGCAGGAATTCTATCCCGCTGCCCAGCGTGCCGCCTATGGCTCCGCCGCCGATGCCCTGCGTCCCGTTTTCATAAAACGCCTTAAAGAACGATATTTCGCCCTGGTCGAACGACCTTTGTTCGGGAGTGGCGGTGTGCATATGTATCAGCACCAGCACGAATATGAAATTGGCGATGCAAAGCAGATATCTCGCGCCCGACGTGCCGTTTTTGCGGTCGCGTTTCCAAAGCAGAGCCACGGCAAGAAGATACACGGGTATGGCAAAGGCGCCGTAACCGAACAGCCCCTTGAAAAACGGCGCGAGCACCGAGCCGAGATACCCGGCGTTATCCTGCATTATCAGGAGCAGGAACAACAGCACGGCTATCGTGCCGAGCAAATAAGGCATAAATCCGAGCGGCTTTCTGACCCGGGTCTCGCTTTCGGCGGCATTTTTCACGCTGCCGTTCTTTATTGCCTTCTGAGTCTTGGGATTGAGCTGTTTTACGGCGGATTCGTTCTTTTTGTTATTGTTTTTCTTCTTTTTGTTCTTGTTCGCCATTTTCACCGAACCTTTGTTAGTTAATAATATCGTAGATTATCGCCGCCGCGCCGATGATCACGCAATACAGCGAAAAGACCGAAAGCTTTTTGCTCTTTGCAATGAACTGCAAAAGCTTTATTGCCGCAAAACCCGAAATCACCGCCGCGGCAATGCCGCAGAGCACCGCCGGAAGCGAACCTTCGGGCAGCGGATTGTTTTTTAGTTCGAATATCTTGAGTATGTTCGCGCCGGCTATAGCGGGTATCGACATCAGAAACGAAATTTTCACCGCGTCTTCTTTGCCGAACCCCGAAAAAAGTCCGCCCGTCACGGTGGCGCCGGAACGCGATATTCCGGGGAATATCCCCAGGATCTGCATTATTCCGACAAATATCGCGTGGCGGGGTTTGGCGTCCTGCACGGAAAGATCTCCTTTTGCGAGTTTGTCGGCCACGTAAAGCATCAGTCCGTTTACTATGAGCAGCAGACCTATCGCCCACACCACGCCGGAAACGCTTTCGATCTTGTCTTCAAGGAACACCGCCGCCACAAGCGGCAGAGTCGCTATGAACACAAGCAAAAACAGCTTTTCGCCGTAATCTAGCCCCTCGCGCAGGCGGGAAGTGAACAGCTTTTTCATAAGTGTGAAAAAGCCCTTTATCATAAGCCACACGTCTTTGCGGTATACGAAAACCACCGCCGCCAGCGTGCCGAGGTGCAAAAGGACGGTAAACGTCAGATAATTCGTTTCCATATCCTTTGCGCCGAAAATGTTCTGCGCAAGCGCCAGATGGCCGGACGACGACACGGGCAAAAACTCGGTAAGTCCCTGCAGCAGCCCGTAAAGTAAACCTTCGAGAACAGACATTCATTTGCCTCCGAAACTGCATATTTCACAAGAAAATATGTTTCAAGCAAGAGTATTATAACCGTTCCTGCCCGATATGTCAAGCGATTTTACAAAATTATGTAAACCAAATCTCAAAACGCCCAGGTGCCGTTTTTGAATATTTCAAAGGGTTTGCCGTCCTTGTATCCTACAATCGAAAGATCTTCCGCGCCGACCATGAAATCGACGTGGATCATGGAATCGTTGAGCCCTTTTTCTTTGCGTTCGTCGGGCGTCATATTCTCGAACCCTTCCAGGCAGTCGGCGTACCCCGAACCCAGCGCTATGTGACAGGAGGCGTTTTCGTCGAACAGCGTTTCGTAGAACAGCACGCCGCACTTGTCCACGCCCGAACCTTTGGGGACCAGCGCCACTTCACCCAAATATGCTGCGCCTTCGTCCATCGTTATCATCTTTTCAAGCAGATCGTCGTTCTTTTCGGCTTTGTGCGATACTACTTTGCCGTCCTTGAACGTGAATTCAAAGTTTTCTATAAGCGCGCCGTTATACGAAAGCGGCTTGGTCGAAACGAGCCGTCCTTCTGCGCGGCCTCTGCACGGGGCAGTGAAAACTTCCTCCGTGGGAAGATTGGGGTTGAACGTCACGCCGCTCAGCGTCGTGTCGCTGCCGCCGCCCCAGCGCGATTCGGGCATGAGCCACACTTTGAAATCGGTGCCGTTTTCGGATTTGTAGTGCAGATAATCAAAATGCTTTTCGTTTAACAGGGAACTGCGCTTTTTGAAATCTGCGTTGCGTTTCGCCCAGTCGGCGAGCGGATCGTTGTCTTTTTCCACGTAACAGGTGGCGAATATCGCGTCCCACAGCTTTTTCATTGCGACCGACGCGCGCTCTCCCGGGAACACTTTTTTTGCCCAGGCGGGCGAAGGCACGGCGGCTATCGTCCACTGGTAACGGTTTTCCATCGCGGTGCGGTAGGGCTTGATTCTGGGGAATATCGCCTGGCGCGCCTTTGCCACTTTTTCAAAATCTATTCCGTTCAGCCCGTCGGGATCTTCCGAAAGTATGTGTATCGCGGCGGGCAGCACTTTAGACGTGTGCTTCAGCTTTTCTTCGCGCCATGCGGGGTATTCCGAAAGCTTTTTGAGCGTCATCTTTTTGTAATTCAGCTTGGTGATGGGCTGATACGTCCATTCCATCGTGACTTCCGAAGCGCCCGCGCGGTAGCATTCTTCCGCGAGCATCAGCGCAAAATCGTGCTGATCGACAGCGCTGTAGATCACCGCTTCCTGCTTTTTCTGCACGTTGGCGCCGCATCTCACTATCAGCGCCGCGTATTTTCTGAGCATGGATTTGTTCATCTTTATATCTCCTTTTATTCGTTTATCAATTCCGAAAACTCTTGTTCGCTGATTACTTTTATCCCCAGCGAATTGGCTTTTGCGAGCTTGCTTCCCGCGTTTTCGCCGCATACGAGCAACGAAGTCTTCGCCGATACCGATGAGGCGGCTTTTCCGCCGTTTTGAACGATAAGGTCTTCTATCTCTTCGCGCGTGTAATGCTCCAGCTTGCCGGTGACGACTATTGTCATGCCCTCGAGCGAACTGCCGGTCCGCGTCTGCGGCTCGGTCATATTCACGCCGCATTCTCTAAGCTTTTCTATCACTCTGATATTCGCCGGAGTCGCAAAATACGAAACGATATTCCCTGCGGTCACGGGGCCTATGTCGTTGACCGCGGCGAGCTCTTCTTCGGTCGCGGCGCGTATCGCGTCCATCGTCACGAACCTCGCGGCAAGCGTTTTCGCCGCTTTTTCGCCCACCTGCGGTATCCCCAGCGCGTTTATCAGCTTTGATAAAGGCTGCGTCTTGGAGCTTTCAGATGCGGATATGACGTTGCGCGCCGAAAGCTCGCCCATTCCGGGGAGCGACGCCAGACGCTGTTCGTCGAGCGTGTAGATATCGGCGACCGAAGCGAGCATCCCGTTTTCTATAAGCTTTTCCACCAGCGCTTTTCCCAGCGTCCTTATATCCATACAGTCGCGCTCGGCAAAGTGAGTTATGCTGCGGTGGAGCTGCGCGGGGCAGGCGGAATTGATGCACATCACGGCGGCGTCGCCCTCTTCACGTACGGTCTTTTCGCCGCACGAAGGGCAGAACTCCGGCATAACGAACTCGCGCGCTTGCGGCGGGCGCTTTTCTTTGACTACCTCGACTATCTCGGGGATAATATCGCCCGCTTTGCGCAGGACTACCGTATCGCCTATGCGAATGTCTTTTTCGCGTATATAATCTATATTATGCAGCGTCGCGGCGGAGACCGTCGACCCCGCAATTAGCACGGGTTCGAGCACCGCTTTGGGCGTGAGCACGCCGGTGCGCCCGACCTGTATCACTATGTCGCGCACGACTGTCAGCGCGCTTTCGGGCGGATATTTGTACGCCACCGCCCAGCGCGGGACCGCGCCAACGTCGCCCATGCGTTCGCGCAATGCAAGGTCGTCGACCTTTATCACCGCGCCGTCTATGCCAAAGGGAAGCGACGCGCGCAGCGCGCCTATTTTTTCGATTTTTGCTATCATCTGCCCGTAAGTCGTGCAGACTTCGAAATCGGGCGAGACAGTGAATCCCAGCGTGCGCAGATAATCAAGGCACCCCGAATGGGTCGCGGGCAGGGGAGTGTCGCAGAGCTGTACGTTGAACACGAATATCTCCAGCTTTCGTTCGGCGCACAGCCGCGAATCGAGCTGACGCAGCGAACCCGCCGCCGCGTTGCGCGGATTGGCAAAGCGGGGAAGTCCTTCGGATTCGCGCTTTTCGTTGAGTTTTTCGAAAACCTTTTTGGGCATATACACCTCGCCGCGCACTATTATGTGCGGCAGCGGCTCGGTCAGCTTGAGCGGTATGGAGCGCACGGTCTTAAGGTTCTGCGTGACGTCTTCGCCCACCAGACCGTCGCCGCGCGTGGCTCCGCGCACGAACACGCCGTCTACGTATTCCAGCGCAACCGAAAGCCCGTCTATTTTGTTTTCAACGCAAAAGCCAAGACCTTTGTTTTCGTTTATCAACGGCTCGGCAAAGGCGCGCACGCCTTCGTAATCGAACACGTCGGTCAGACTCCCGAGACGAACGGGATGCGTGACTTTTTCGAACCGCTCGGCGACGTGTCCGCCCACGCGGTGCGTAGGAGACGACGGCGACGCCAGCTCGGGATGCTCGGCCTCGAGAACTTTGAGCTTTTCGAACATCATATCGTATTCGTAGTCCGAAATTTCAGGCGCGTCTTCGTCGTAGTATTTTTTGGAATGATATTCGATCTGCGCTTCGAGCGAGCGCATCGTTTTTGCTATGTCTTCGTTCATATGCATGCCTTTTCCGCGACGATCGCCGCCCAGTCGTTTTCTGACCGTACGTCTTTCACCGCAAACGAATTCGCTTCGAGCGCCGCGAGCACTTTTTCCTTGCGCGGCGCGATTATTCCGCTAAGCACTATCCTGCCGCCGTCTTTGATCAGATCTTTGAATATCGGCAGCATTTCGCAAAGCACGTCCGCGACGATGTTGGAAAGTATTATATCGTATTCTTTCGTTTTTATTTTTTCAAGCAGTTTTTTATCTTCAAGTATGTTGCCGCAAAGCGCCGTGACGGTCCCCTCGGGAATGCCGTTGATCCGCGCGTTCTTTTCGGTTATTTCCGCAGCGTTTTCCTCTATATCCACGCCGACGCAGCTTTTTGCGCCGAGCAGACAGGCGGCGATCCCCAGAATGCCGCTGCCGCAGCCCATATCGAGCACGTCCGCGCCCGCGAGCGGCAGTTTTTCTATGGATTCAAGGCAAAGCTTGGTGGTCTCGTGCCTGCCGGAACCGAACGACGATTCGGGGTCTATTTCCAGCACCGTCCGCCCTTGTGGGTCGCATTCCTCCCACGACGGCTTGATTATGAGCTTTTCACCTATCTTCACGGGGTGGAAGAACTCTTTCCAGTTGTTTTCCCAATCCTTGTCGTCGCTGACCGAACCGGTTATCTCTATATTCCCGAACTCGGGGCGGCTTTTCATCGAATCTGCGGTCATAAGCACGAATTCGCGCCTCGCCCTGCCCTGCGCGTTCTGCGTGAGGTACACGGTGACCGAAACGGTATCTACGTCTTCAGGGACCAGGTCGCTTTCGTAATAATCAAAAGGTACCGATTTTTCGTCTATTATCTGCAAAAAATCCCTGGGGTCGTTTATAGCGAACGACGTGATGCCGTTCACTATGAGCTCGCCCGCCAGAAAATCGGCGCCCGGAGTATTGGTCTTTACGGTTATTTCGTCAAATTTCATTTCATTCTTCTCCGGTATCAAACGATATATCGTCGGTGACTCTCCCGTCGCCGGTTATGGGAACACTTTCGCCAAGGTAACGCGGTTCGGGCTTGAACACAGCCGTGAACACCGCTTTGACGCGCGCAAGCGATTCGCGCACGTGGTTCGAAAATTTGTACGGGCTGCGGTCGCTCGTCACGCCGTAGATATCGATATCAAGCGCCTTGCCCAAAAACACCGCGCGCGATATATGAAAGCCCTGAGTAACGGCGATGATCTTCTGACAGCCGAACACCTTTTTCGCACGCGCGAGCGAATCGTAGGTATTAAAACCGGCGTGGTCGCAGAAAATATCGTATGAAGGCACGCCGTGTTCTATGGCGTACCGTTTCATCACCGAAGGCTCGTCATAGCCGTCCGTGCCGTGGTCGCCGGACATCAAAAGCTTCGGTGCCGCGCCCGCTTGATATAATTCTATCGCCACGTCCAGGCGGTCTTTCAGCACGTCGGAAGGGTAGTCGCCTTCTATTTTGGCGCCGAGTACCAGTATGCAGTCGGCGTTCAGACTTTCGGCGTCGGATTGCGCTATCACGCGCGGCTTTGCCGAAAAAATGACTGTAAGGTTCGCAGCGATTACGAGCAGCAGGCACAGCAAAACCGTAACGCCGCACCATATGAGTATTTTCTTAACCGTTCTTTTGCTTTCCGCATTCATTTTCATAGTATCTTTTCATCGTCAGGGCGTCTTCCGCCATCGTTCCGTCGGATTCGCATATCACGGTGGGATGTACTCCCAGCGAAACCACGGCGTTCATAAACTGCTCGTACGAAGGTCCGTAGACCTCGTCTTCAAACGTAAGGTGTTTCTTTTCGCCCATTTTGGTGTATTCTATTTTAGAAAAATGGCAGTGCAGCTCTTCGGCGTAAATCGCGCCGAGCTCGCGCGATATCGTATCGAATATGCGCTTGTAGTCGTCTTCCGAACTTATGCCGCCCAGCGTGCGCGCGTTCAGATGCCCGAAGTCCACCACGGGGCAGAAATGCTTTTCGCTTACTCTGCACAGCCGTATGACTTCGTCGAGCGTGCCCAGCTGGTTTAACTTGCCCATCGTCTCGAGCCCGGCGCGTGCGGAATACCCGCCGTCTTCCAGCGCCTGCGCCGCCGCAAAAAGCGTGCTTTCGGCGCGGCGCATCGCGTCTTCGCGGTCGGTCCCGCTCGCCGAACCCGAATGTACCACAAACACGCGCGCTTTCAAAAGATCTGCGGCGGAAGCCGAGCGCGTTATGTAGTTCACGCTGTTCTGCCGTTTTTCTTCCTCAACGGAAGAAAGCGATATGTAATACGGCGCGTGGAGCGAAACGGTTATGCTGTTTTTCGCGGCTTCCTCGCCAAGGGCGCCAAGCGTCACGTCGCTTGCGTAAATGCCTTTGCCGCCCTGATATTCGTATGCGTCCAGCCCTTTTTGCTTCAGCCATTCAAACGCCTGCAGCGTGCTCTTCTTGCCGTCCGCGTAAAACGAAAGGGAATTGCCGGCTGGTCCGAATTCAGTCCTTTTCATTTTTGCTTTCCTTTTCTTTTTCTTTTTCCATCTTTTTCGCTTTGCGCGCCTTATAGATGTTTATGAACGGCTTTTCAAGCCGCCGTTTCAGGCGGAAAAATGCGGTGGGTTTGTCTTTTATCGGCTTGACCAGAAAGCATTCTATGCCCGCGCGGTGAGCCGCCAGACAGTCGGTGAATATCTGGTCGCCCACCAGCAGCGCTTCTTCTTTGGTGCATTCTAAATGGTCTATGCACCGGAGTATGCCTTTGGGTGAAGGTTTGGAAGCGTCCGAAACGAAGAAAAAGCCAAGCTCGGCGGTAAAAATGCGCGCCCTGTCGTGCTTGTTGTTCGAAACGAAAGCAATCCGCAGCCCGGCGCCTACCAGACTCGAAAAATACGCCTTCATCTCGTCGGTGGGCGTGGCGATCTCGTACGGCGCGACGGTGTTGTCGATATCGAAAATGACGCCCTTTTTGTTTCTGGCGACGATCTCGTCTGCGCTTATTTCGTATATGTCGTTGTACATTGCCTCGGGGACGAGCATTTTCTTCAGTCGCAAGGTACACTTCTCCTTAATAGCATAAGTATATATTACTACACATATAATAATATATATTTTTTCAGATATGTCAAGTGAAGAGCAAAAAATTCACAAAAAAATACGTATTGACAACCGCATTGAATCTGTATATAATAAAGTGATATTATATTGACGGAGCCACAAATGGATAAATCTAAAAGAAAGCGGAACTTGATACTCAGTATCCTATTCATGGTCCTGCTTTTTGTGTTGACATATTTTATAATATTCGGCAAAGAAGACATCGATTTCGGCAGAGTGTTCGACATCATCACCTCTGCCGACTGGCGTTTCGTGCTCGCGGCGTTTTCGATGATCTTTATCTATTTTATCCTTTACGGATTCTTCTGCCGCGAAACGCTGCGTTTCAAGGGGGTAAAGACCAACCTCGTCAAGGGGGTGGTCTACGGCTGTACCGATTTCTATTTTTCGGCTATAACTCCTTCCGCCACGGGCGGACAGCCGATGGTCGTTTATTACATGACCAAGGACGACGTCCCGGCGTCCGCCGCGACGCTTTCCACGGTGCTTTTGACCGTGCTTTTCAAAGTAGTGCTGCTTTTCCTCAACCTTGCGGCGCTCATTATGTACCACGATGTGTGGTTCGCCGCTGGAACGCTGTTTATCGTGCTGTGGTTCTTCGGGCTTATCGTATGCCTGGGTATGATCGCGCTCGCCATCGTCACGATGTTCTATCAGAAACTCACATTTGCCATAGGCAGGTTCATCATCCGCATCGGCTCTAAGCTCCGTATCATAAAGGATCTCGACAAAGCTCAGGAATCGTATTACAAATTCACTACAGAATACCGTCAGGCGGCGGAAGACATCAAAGGCCACAAGCTGTTTCTTGCCGAACTGTTCTTTATAATATTCTTTATGCGTCTCGCCTTTTTCTCGGTGGCGTTCTTCGTGTACCGCTCGTTCGGGCGGAACGATTTTTCGTATCTGTATTTCGTTTCGGTCCAGGCGTTTATAGCGCTCGCGGTCGATTCGCTTCCGCTCCCCGGCGGGATGGGCGCAAACGAGGCGGCGATCATTATGATGTATCAGAACACATTCGGACCCGAAAAAGCCACGGGCGCTATGATACTCATACGCTTTGCAAACTACTATTTCGGGTTGATCATTTCTGCGATAGTGGTTATGATAAACCATATACGCCATTCCATCATCAATAAAAAGGAAGTATAAAATGGGTCCTTCAGTCAGGAGCAGATCCGGCGAGGAATACGTTTCTAAGTCGGACGAAAAAACGCTGGAATTCCTTTACGGCAACGCTTTCGGGCGCGTACTGCTCAAAGCTGCCAACAAGCCGTTTACCGCAAAAGTCGTGGGGCGCTACATGAATTCACGCTTTTCTAAAAGGCGCATAGAAAAGTTTGTCGAAGAAAACGGCATAGATATGTCCCTGTACGAGGAGCGCGAGTATAAAAGCTACAACGACTTTTTCACCCGCCGTCTCAAGCCCGAAAACCTGCGCGTATGCTCCGATAAGGACGCGCTCGTTGCCCCCTGCGATTCCAAACTCACCGCTTATACTATCAGCGAAGACAGCGTCTTCTATATCAAAAACGCGCCGTACAGCGCGGCGGAATTCCTCAAGGATCCCGCGCTGGCTTCTGAATTCAACGGCGGATATATGCTCGTTTTCCGCCTCACGGTCGACAATTATCACCGCTACTGCTATTTCGATTCCGGCACCAAGGGCGAAAACATCCATATAAAAGGCGTGCTCCACACGGTCAAGCCCGTGTCGCTGGAGCGGTATGACTATTATAGACAAAACTGCCGTGAATACACCGTTATGCAGACCGAAAACTTCGGCAAAGCCATACAGGCGGAAATCGGCGCCATGCTCGTGGGGAAGATAAGCAACCTTTCCGGGGCGTGCGCTTTCGTGCGCGGCGAGGAAAAGGGAATGTTCGAATTCGGCGGTTCCACCGTGGTGGTGATGCTCCGCAAGGGCGTCGCCGTTCTGGACGAAGATATCGTCCGCAATTCCGCGGAAGGCGTAGAGACCGCAGTACATATCGGCGAGCGGATCGGCTCGGCCGTGCGCGCGGAGGCCGACGATGTTTGACCGTTTGCGTAAGTTTATGTACGGGCGTTACGGCTCCGATCAGCTCAACACGGCGCTTGTCGTCGCCGCGGTCGCGCTTTCGTTCGTCAATATATTCGCCCGTTCGCTCGTCATTTATATAATCCAGCTCGTCATAATGGCTTTTGCGGTCTACCGGATGTTTTCGCGCAGGATCCAGACGCGTCTGCGCGAAAACAAAGCGTTCCTTTCGGTTTGGGAAAAGATAAAACTGTTCTTTGTGCGCATAAAGAACCGTTTCAAAGACAGAAAAACTCACGTCTATATGAAATGCCCGACCTGCAAGGCGCAGCTGCGGCTGCAGCGCATAAAGGGTGAACACGGCGTCAAATGCCCAAAATGCGGCGCCGAATTCAGAGTTAAAATATAAAACAGAACGGCTTTTGCAAATCATTTGCAAAAGCCGTCTTTCTTTTTAAGTCAATCCTGTTTTGTATAGAATACTTTGCTTCCGGCGGGAACGGAATGGGTGATCCACGCGTTACTGCCTATGACCGTGTTGTCGCCGATCACGGTGTCGCCGCCGAGTATCGTGGCGCCGGCGTATATGACGACGTGGCTGCCGATATCGGGATGGCGCTTTATGCCTTTAATGGGATTGCCGTTGTCGTCGAGCTTAAAGCTCAAAGCTCCCAGCGTCACGCCCTGATAAAGCTTGACGTGGTCTTTGATGGTGCAGGTCTCGCCGATAACGACTCCCGTGCCGTGATCTATAAAGAAGTATTCGCCTATCTCGGCGCCGGGGTGGATGTCGATGCCGGTGAGACGGTGGGCGTATTCGGTCATCATACGGGCGATGAGCTCGGCGCCCAGCACGTAAAGCCGGTGGGCTATGCGGTAGATGCTTATGGCCTCGAACGCGGGGTAGGCGAGCATGATCTCGGTCTCGCTCCTCGCCGCGGGGTCACCCTCGTAGGCGGCGCGGACGTCGGTCTCGGTCAGCGCGCATATCTCGTCGAGCCCTGAAATGAAATCGCACACCGTCGCGTTGGCTTTCACGGCGTCTTTTGCGGGATCGAGGTCGTACAGAATGTCGTACAAAAGCAGCGCGCCGCGGTGCAGCGCTATGCGTATATCGTCGCTTATATAATTATCCTCGCGCGTGCAGCTGCCGAAAACGCGCGGGTACATCGCACTGCGCAAAAGCAGTATCAGCGTTTCCACCTGCGATTTCAGCCCCGAACGGTTTATGGTCTCCGCCTGCTTTTCGCTGCGAAGCGCCAACTTGCGCGCGGTCTCGGCGACGAAAGTGTCAAAATCGTGTTTGTTGTTCATCTGATGTCAACTCCGAAAAAGGGGAAAATATACCGGTTTATATCATTATACGCCTTCACTTGAAAAGCAGGCACCCTTGAGCGCGGAATTCCGCTATTTTTTCGCGTATCTTTTGTTCCGTAACGTCAAAATGGCGCGCCAGACATTTTACGCACATATAGCTCTGCGCGCCGCGGTCAACCAGCTTTTTATGCGCGCCGATATCGTCTTTGTCCAGAACGGCACCGCATTTTATACAGGTCTCATTCATTGACGATCCTGCACCTGAGCATCAGACAGTCGTGCGCTTTCAGCGGTTGTTTTGCTTTGAACTGATCTCTGAAAACGCCCAGAGTTTCGCCGGTCCACAGATCGGTCATTTCCAGCCGAACTGCACACGAACGGTCAAGCCCCATATCCGCAAATATAAAGAACGGGGTGATGTCATGCTCCTGCAGATTCAGTATCGCCACGGCAAGGTCGCCGCCTTCGAGCTGTTTGCACCAGGCGGTGTTGCCCCAGTAGTCGCAGATCTTGAACGGCTGGCGCTGCGCGCCGTCCTGGTTGAGGGCGATTATCTCTTTGTTGGTAAGTATCGCTTTTGTTTCGGGAGTCATGTTCCTGACGTCGCAGCCGATCATCAGCGGCGAATTGAAGAACGCCCATATCGAAAAATGCGTGCGGTATTCTTCGGTGGTGCAGCCCTTGAGTCCCACGTTGCCCTTGCCGTTCATACCGACGACGAGCATATCCATATCGTTGAAACAGCCCTTGCCGTTGTACGGCTGAAGTTTTATCTGCTTTTCGTAAAGGTCTTTAATGCTCTGCCAGCTGTCGTTGATGTCGCCGGTCGAGCGCCACATATGCGCGCCGGTGGTCTTGATCCATTCATGAGTCCCGTCGGCGCCCCAGGAGCAGGCGGAAAACAGTATGTCTCTGCCGCAGTTGGCGAGCGCCATACCCATGCGCTTGTAAAGCAGGTCGCCGTTCACGCTTGCGGGCTTGAAACAGTAGTCGTATTTCAAAAAGTCCACGCCCCATTCGGCGAACGTGGCGGCGTCAATGAATTCATACTGAAAAGACGAAGGATACCCCGCGCAGGTCATGGTGCCCGAGCAGGAATACATGCCGAATTTCAGTCCTTTCGAATGGACGTAATCGGCGACGGCTTTCATTCCGTTGGGGAATTTCTCTTTGCTGGGAACGAGACGGTGATTTTCGTCGCGCTTGAGTTCGGCCCAGCAGTCGTCTATGACCAGATAATTGTATCCGGCTTCCAGCAGGCCGTTTTCGACCATCGCGTCGGCGGTGGTCTTGATGAGTTCTTCGTTGATATTCGGTCCGAAAGTGTTCCAGGAATTCCATCCCATCGGGGGCGTTCTGACTATCATGATATATCCTCCGCAAATCTGTTTTTTAGTTTACGGCAATATTTTATCATATCGGTGCAAAAAGTCAAGATAAAAACGCAAATAATCTTGTAAAGACGTATAAAATGTGTTATAATGAACACGATGAAGCATAGATATTCCGCAAAATAAGGAGTAATTTATGCAAAAAAGGGTTTTCGCTTACGCGCTCGCGCGCCGAAAGCGCGTCGCCGCGCCCCCCCGATTGTTCCGGGGATACGTTTCCTTGCCCCGAAAGCAGCGGCCGCTTTTCGGGCGGGGATCTTTCCGGCACGGTTTAGCAATGGCCGCAAAAGCAGGCGTGCGCCTGCTGCATACATAAAAAGGAGTGAAGATCATGAAACGCTTCAAACTATTGGTTTACGTCATAGCGGCGGCGCTGCTCGTCCCGCTGTTTTGTTCGGTCGTCGCCGCCGATCTCGTCACGGTCTACGTCGCGGACCGGAACGTGGCGCTCGGTAAGACCTACGTCGCTTCCGAACCGTTCACCGCAACCCCTCCGCAGATGGGGTATCAGGATATCGACGGTCATGAACTCACCGACGGCGTCAAGAACACCGGCGACCTCTACGGCACCTGTTGGCACGCTTTCGATTACCGTAAGTATACCGAAACGAACGGCGAAGGGCAGGTCGTCATCGATCTCGGTTCGGTCACAGAAGGCCTCATCGAATTCCGCGCCGAAATGATCAATTACGCGACAAGCGGCATCGACGCCCCGTTGTACCTCAAGTTCTGTGTTTCCGCAGACGGCGTCACATATTCCGAACCCGTTTCGGCCCGCGCCAAGGGAGGCAATATCTGCGATTTCGTCTGCAAGCTCAGCGAACCTGTCAGCGCGCGTTACGTCAAGATGCTCGTGGGCAGCCCGCTTTCGGGCGTGTTTATGTTCTGCAGCGAGATCGAAGTATACAATTCAAAAACGGTCCAAGTGGAGGAATCAGAATTGAGCGAAGAAGAGTCTTATGAAGAAGAAAGCTCCGAAACTGAACAGACCGGTATAATCGAGACCGGCGTACTGAGCGTCGAAGAATGGCCGCTCGAGTTCCGCTCCGGCAGCCGCTTCACTCTCGAAGACGGCAAGGTGCTCGGCGTCGTCGCCGGCGACACCCCCGCGTCTCTCTGCCGCGAGCTCGTGAATATGGCCGGCGTGCAGGTGCTGGACAAAAGCGGCAGGGAAGTCACCACCGGCGCGCTCGCAAACGGATATAAGCTGGTCCAGTATTCCGATAAAAGCGTAGCCGTAAGTTACGACATCCTCATCACCGGCGACTACAATTCCGACGGTATCGTCAGTTCCGACGACGCCATACTTTTGCTCAGACACGTACTGTTCCCCGAATCGTATTCCATCGAAGGCACGGCGGATTTTAACGGCAACGGCAAAATCGATTCCAATGACGCCATACATCTGCTCAGACACGTGCTGTTCCCCGAAAACTACGCTCTCGTGGAAGATTCCGTTCCTCAGACTGCGCAGGCGACGGTAAAACATACTAGCAGTATCCTCTACACGCTCACCACCGCCGACGCGAGCGGAAAGAACATAACGCTCACTTTTGACAAAAAGGACTGGGGCACCTGGAACATAGGCACCTGGAGCATCGGCGGCGTCAGACTCGCCGGCGGCGGCACCGACTGGGAATACGTCTACCGCGCTTCTCCTTCGTCTTCCGCAAGCGTGGTGTGGTCGGGCGGCAACCACGGCAACGAATCGCTCGTCAGCTTGAAATTCTTCGAAGGCACCTCCGGCGAGGAAGTCGATCTTTCGGCGGTGGGCGCTTCGCACACCTTTGAACGCTTCGTTATGCAGGAACAGACGACGCTCAACTGGGGCGACGTAAGCAACTATTACGCCAACGTGGTGCGCACCTACACCGTCGTGGGCAGGGATATTTTCCTCGACGTCACTTACGATTTCGTCAAGGATTGCTGGTATCAGCTTTCGTATTCGTGCATGTTCCCCGTGCCCAAAACGCACGGCCTGTACATAGATTTCCTCAAAGACGACGGCACGACCGCAAAAGCGGCGTCGCTCAAAGTCGGCGCGGCCGATTATTCCGGCCCGTTCTACGGCAACCTTCCCGCCTCCGCCGCGCATATCTACGGCTACAAAGATACTGAGTATTCGTTCCTCATCCAGGTCTACACCAAAAACGACTCGGTCGACGGGTTCAAGAACGCTAACAAGCTTATGTACTGGGATATGAACACCAACGAAAACAAACTGTATTTCACCAAATTCGATTCAAGCAAATACACCAAGGTCGCGTCGGGCACGCACTGGGAAAACTCGTGTTCATGGACTCTGCTCGTAAACGATGAAGAATAGAACGTATCTTATTATCTTCGCCGCTATTGCGGCGTTCACGCTCATACTGAATATCGTATCCGTGTTCCTGCTTCCGCCGACCATCCGCACCAGCATAACGTTCGACGGGAGCGAACCGCAGCAGACCGGCACCGTGCTTTACGCCTGTCTCGCTTTCGTCGTCGTCGCCCTCGCCTGCGGGACCGGCGCCATACTGCAGGGCAAACGCGTGCGCTACATAGTGCTTGCCGGCTTTCTCGCCGCGGCGAATATATTTGTGGTGGTGTATAATTTATGCGTCAGCTAAAGCTCGCAAAACACGTCCCCTTCGTCATAGATCACATCCCGGCGGATTCGCATATCCGTCCCGGTCACGTGCCCGAAACCAAGAAGTACGTCGTCATACATAACACCGGCAACTACGACGAACGCTGCGACGCGGCGTGGCACAACGGCTATATCCACGGCCAGGCGGCGTCGCCGACCCCGCGCGAGGCGTCCTGGCATTTCACGGTGGACGACAAACTTATCTGCGAACATATCCCGGTCCACGAATCGGCGTGGCATGCCGGCGACACCAGCTTCGGGCAGGGGAATTATTACGGCATAGGCATAGAGATCTGCGTAAACGGATTTCCCGGAGTATACGAAGGCGAAGCGTACGCGGCGTGGGAACCTCGTTTTCTCGCGGCGCTGGAAAACGCCGCGGTGCTCACGGCGGCGCTGCTGAAGCTTTACGACCTGGACCTTTCCGCGGTGAAACAGCATTACGATTTCGCCCCGGAAAAGAAAAACTGCCCGCAGCAGATGAGATACGATTTCGAAACAAAGACTTTCAGCCGTGAAAACGGCACGCTTTACAACCTCTTTTTGCAAAAAGTCGAAGAATACTATAACGTCAAAGGATACATAAAATGAAAAAACTGTTCATTTCCGCCGATATCGAAGGCACCTGCGGCATCGCCCGCTGGAAAGAGACTGATCTCGAAGACTCATATTTCCGCACGCAGATGACCAAAGAAGTCGATTCCGTCTGCCGCGCCGCAAAGGAAAGCGGCTTCGATAACGTCTTGATAAAAGACGCGCACGACTACGCCGTAAATCTGTATCCCGATAAGCTTACCCAGAGCGAAGGGGTCGAGATCATCCGCAGCTGGACCGGAGATCCGTATGTTATGGTGAGCGGCATCGACAAAACGTTCACCGCCGCGGCGTTCACCGGCTACCATTCGCCCGCATTCTCTTCCGGCAGCCCGCTCGCGCACACTATGTCCACGTCGCTGCAATTCATAAAGATCAACGGCGAATTCGCCAGCGAATTTATGATCAACGCGTATTCCTGCGCGTATAACGGCGTGCCGACCGTGCTCGTCACCGGCGACGAACACCTCTGCTCGCTCGCAAAACGGCTCATACCCGCCATCACTGCCGTTCCGGTATGTTTCGGGACCGGCGGAGCCACGCGCGCTCCGCTGCCGGAGATCGCGTGCGGCCTCATCTACGATGCGGCTGAAGAAGCGCTGCGCAAGGATCCGTGTTCCTGCCTGCCGCGGCTCCCGGAACGCTTTACAGTGGACGTCCAGTACAAAAAGCAGGAAAGCGCCCACAATTACGCATACTTCCCGGGTGCAAAGCTCGCCGACCCCTACACCGTCCGCTTTGAATGCACCGACTGGTACGACGCGCTGGTATTTATGCTTTTCTGCACGTGAGATACACATAAAAACACGCCCTCTTTGTTTGCGCAAAGAGGGCGCTTTTGTTTTACGTTTTTACCACAGCTTGCGGGGATACAGGCCGGCGTCGGTCAGACCCGCTATGCCTTCGATGACCACGGGCTTGTCGGTGATATACGTCACGCCGAACCATTTGTCGGGCGTGGAATACACGCGCAGTATGCCGCCTTCGTCGACGAACATCTGCACCGCGAGCGGAATGTAGAATTCACACTTGTTCAGGTTAGGCGAGTTTTCTTCTAAAAACTCGTGGAAACCGCGTTCCAGCACGTCGAAGAAATCGGGCGTGAAACAGAAGAAGTTCATCGAGACCACAGTGTCGGGCTCCAGCTTGATATTGCCCGCCGGAGTAGGGTAGTAGATGCAATCCGGACCCTTGGTGATCTCGTGCGTTTCGGTTATGTGCTTTAAGTATCCGTCGGGGCTCACCGAGCACACTCCGCGCGAAACGCCGCCTTCGTCGGTGACGGTATTGCGCACCAGATATCCGATCATGGCGTATTCGCCCTTTTTCGCGCGCGAAAGATGCTCGAACCCGAGTCGGTACGCGTTGTAGCCGTAAAAATCGTCGGCGTTGACTACGGCGAAGTTGTCGTCTGCCACGACGTCGCGGCAGCAGAGCAGCGCGTGCCCGGTGCCCCAGGGCTTTTTGCGCTCTTCGGGCATCCTGAACTCGCCGCAGTATGCGTCGTCGTCCTGAAACGCCAGGTCGACCTTGACCTTGCCTTCGAACTTGGCGCAGACTTTTTCGCGGAAAATATCGGCGTGCTTGCGTTTGATGAGCAGCACTATGTGGTCGAACCCCGCGCGGATGGCGTCAAAAATGGAATAATCCATCAGAATCTCGCCGTTTTCGCCTATGATATCTATTTGCTTTTTGCTTTCGCCGCCGTATCGGCTGCCCAGCCCGGCGGCAAGAACGACTAATGTCATTTCAAGTTGCTCCTTTTAAAGGATTTATTTATTGACCTGTTTTAAGTAGTCTATGGACTTTCTTATGCATTCCATCGAGCTCCAGCCGAGGCATTCGCGGTCTTGCTCCACAATGATCCATTCGGAACCGGCTTTTTTCGCCGCGTCGAGTATGGCGGGGATATCCTGGACTCCGTGACCCACGGGGCGGAACGCAAAGTCGCCTTCGTCGGCCTGACGCTCGGTGGGTTTGATCCCGATCAGCTCGTACAGGCCGGATTTCACGTCGCGGTCTTTCATAACGAAATCCTTAAGATGCACCACGGGCGCGCGCCCGGCGTATTTGACGAGATATTTGCACGGGTCTTCGCCGCCGACGTTCACCCAGCAGGTGTCCTGCTCGGTGGCCAGACCGGGAACGGATTCGTATAAAATGTCAAAGCCGTACTTGTCGCCCAGCTTGACGAATTCGAAATCGTGGTTGTGGTACATCATCTGTATGCCGTGGGAAGCGGCTTTTTCGGTGAGCATGGCTATTTCTTTGACCGTCTGCTCAAAGCCTTCGTGCCCGGGACGGCGGCTTTCCACAAGGTAGGGTACCGCTATGTATTTGCACCCTATAAGCGCGTAGTCAGAAAACAGCTTGTCCGGATCCGAAAGCATATCGTCGATCGAAACGTGCGCCGATACCGCCGCAAGTCCCAACTCGCCGAGCCATTCCTTGACCTGCGCCGGCGCGTGGCCGTAAAGACCGGCGAACTCAACGCCGTCGTAACCCATTTCTTTGATTTGCTTTAAAGTGCCGTAAAAGTCCTTTTCGGCGACGTCGCGCACCGAATAGACCTGAACTCCTACAGGGAACATTTATAAACACCTCCGTTTATTGATACACTATTTTAACACACCTTGCGCGTTTTGTAAATAGTTTTCCCAATAAATTCGCCCGTACCGTGCAATAAAAACGCCGCCGTATTCCTCAAACAGCTCATACAGCCCCGCGGGGTATATCCCGCGCGCCGCCGCCCGCTCGGCGGCCTGCGCAAATGCGTAAAGGGTATCCGCATTTTTTAAGGAACACAGCACCACGCCGCCGCGCTCTATCTCCGCGTAGCCGGCGTTTATGATTTCTGCCGCATTCACGCAGAACTGGCCGTACGTTTTACACACCTCGCGCGCATAAAGGCACGCGTCCCCGTCCGCGCAGCAGAAGCGCGGGCGCCTGCCGGTGGATGCGAAAAGAAAGTCGTTCTGCGCCGCGAGCCAACGCAGGAACTCGCTTTTGTTCATCCCGCGAGTGCCGGAACAATCCACGCCCAGCGCGTGCCCGTGCGAAAGTACGGCTTTCGCGGCGTTTACATCGGTCGAATCGTTTATAAAGAACACAGCCTTCACATCGCGTTCTTCAAATATCTCAAACGCCAGATCCCGGGTCTCCCGCGTTCCGGTACCGCGGCAGATCACCGCGTATATGTCTTTTCTGTCTGACGCAAGCGCCTCCGAAGTCCCCGCGTACCGTATCTCTTCGTTTCGGCGCGTTATCGCAGCGACCAGGGCGACCGCGCCCATAGCGGCCAGAAAGACGAGCGTGACGATGGCAAAACTTTTGCTTTTTCTTATTCCCGTAACTGATATACGCATATGTAACACCGTTAATAACTATTATTTGCGCATTGTAAATATGCCAAAACGCTTTACTTTTTCTTTCCTTTGTGGTAAAATCGCAGGTATAAAGGAGTTGACGCATATGCTCGTTCTTGCTTCGGCATCGCCGCGCCGCAGAGAACTATTGAAACTCACGGGACTTCGCTTCGCCGTACGCCCCGCAAAAGACGAAATAAACCCGCCCCAAACGCTGCCGCCCGCGGAATACGCAGTGGCGAGCGCGCTCTATAAGGCGCGCGAAGTCGCGTCGGTCTGCGGCAAAAACGATATCGTGCTCGGCGCCGACACGGTGGTGTACCTGCAGGGCGAAATATTCGGCAAGCCGCGCGGCGCGGAAGACGCAAGGCGTATGCTTACGGCGCTTTCGGGCAGAACGCATTACGTCTGCACGGGATACGCCGTAATAAAGGGCGGCGCCGAATACACCGGCTGCTCGGTGACCGAGGTCGAATTCCGCGAGCTTTCAAGCGAAGAGATCAAAAGCTATATCGCCTCCGGCGAGCCCATGGATAAGGCGGGCGCTTACGGGATCCAGGGCAGGGCGTCGGTGTTCGTAAAACGCATAAACGGCGATTATTTCAACGTCGTGGGGCTTCCGCTCTGCGAGATATATTCTAAGCTCAAAGAAATTATGTAAACCTGTTATGCTTATAAAAAGCGCTTCCGCAATCACGCGGAAGCGCTTTTCCTTCGCCTTTTAAAGCAAGCTTATTCTATGTCCAAATAGACAAAGAAAACGTCTATCGAGTCATTTGCGAGACTGCTTGCAAGCCGTCTTTCGATCTCGGCGTAGGTGATGTTTTCTTCGTTGGTGAGCGCATAGCGCTCGATCGCGGGGTCGTCTCCGTCGGCGGGCGCGTAGTGGTTCAGGAACTTGTAGCTCTTGTCGATGCCGTCGTTCGTTTTGACGCTGAAAGCCGAATCCGCGTACGAAAGATCAATAAACCGGAACGAATCTTTTTCGTTCTGTTTGGTCGCGACACGCACTATGCACGCGGCGTTTTTGCCGACGTCCGCGATAAACGCGTCCCAGACCTCTTTGCCGGCGATAATCTTATTGCCCACGAACACCACGCAGCCGTCTTCTATGGCGTTTTCCGTGAGGTATCCGGCGGGGAGCTTGTCAAAATCCACGTATCCGGCTGGCTTCGAGTCGCTTGCGCAGGAACAGAAACAAAATGCCGTAACGATGATCAAAACAAATATTACCGTCTTTTTCATACAGATGTTTTTTCCCCCCCTCTGTAATGAAATCCTTTTACTTCAACGCGCAAACGTACGCCTTCGTCATATTGCCGTTTGCATCTGCCGTAACGTAAAAGCAGTAATAAGGAACGTATTTGTCCGAACCGGGAGCGAACCAGTTTCGCTCGTCGTCGTATACGCCTTTATAAACGAGCGTGCAGCCGGCGATATCGTTTTCGGTGAGCTGCGGTATCACGCTCAGATCGTAATTGTCTTTGCAGTATTCGTTCGCAAGCAGTTTCGCTTTCGCTTCGGCGTATGTCAGCGCGTCCGCGCTTTTCTCGGCCTCGAGCTCGTACGATATGGCTTTTATGCCCGTGATCATGCCGTTTGTCGCACTTATCTTAACGCAGCGCGAAATTGCCGCCGCCGCAAGATCCGCGGGAGCTCTGACGGTTTCGCTTATCACAAACGTAACGGTCGTACTTTCCGCAGTGATCAGTTTCTCGGAAACTACGGTGAGCTTCGTGCGGTCGAACCCGTAAAAATCCAACAACTCGTCAAGGAATTCTATGTCCTGTTCGAGCAGGTCGTCTTCGGTCGCGTTCAGTTCATTGCGCGGCTGCGTATAATAGATCAGCATCTCGCTGCCGGGTCCGGCAATGATATACGTGTTATTCTGCTCTATCCCGTACGTGCCTTCTTCTTCGTCTTTCAGCTGCAGACCGGAACGGTAAATTTCGTCCAGCGTCAGCGTGAACGCGTGAAGGTCGTTTTCGCATTTCTTCATCATCGCTTCGGTCACTTCGAATTCCGGGCCTTCCTCGCCGTAAGGGTAGGGATCCTTATATACGTTGAGCTTCCCCGGGGCGAACGTTTCCGCCGAAGGGATGGGATCGAACTCGTATTTATTCATAAACCCGGCCTCGGGCTCGCTGCTTTCAGTCTCGCTGCTTTCAGTCTCGTTGCTTTCAGTCTCGCTGCTTTCAGCCCCACTGCTTTCCGTGTCGGAAACAGCCGGTATACTGTCGTCGCGGCTTATTTCTTCAGATACATTGACGTTATTGTTATTGCATGATACCAAAACAAATACAAGAAGCAGCAAATAGATAATAATTTTTGTTTTCATAGTATTATTCCTCCTTGGCTGATTGTTCATTGTACGGGATCAAACCTCAATTACCATCCCGTCGTAGGAAGTTTCAAACCCCAGTTCGCGCGCGACGGGGACGAGCTCGTCGTAGATGAGCTTGCCGTTATGCGAAAAGTGGTTGATGACGTTTACCGTGTTCGTATCGATTATCCCTTTTTCAAGGAACAGATCGCGCATCACGACGTTGGTGTCGAGCCCCATGTGTCCGCCTCCGCTGGGGAGCGCCACAAAGGTGCAGTCGTAGCTCACAAGGTCGGCCTTTATCTTGTTGGATACAAGGTATTCAATGGAATCTTCGATCTTTGTCCCGGTGTCGTGCAGGTAGAGCACCGTCTTGCCATCTGACTGGATTATGTAAACCAAATCGTTGGGGCTCGAATGGTGCGCCTTGAGCGGAGTCACCTTGTAATTGCCGAACTCCACCGGCTCGAACGGCTTTACGACGGTGTAGCTGTATTTCGCCCTTTCGTCTTGATATACCGCAAGTGCGTTTTCCAGCCGCTTTTTGCACGCTTCGTTGCCGTAGATATCGAGGTCTGCGCAGGTCATATCGTGGGCGTAGCAGCTTTCGGCACGGAACGCAAGATCCAGCGGCTCGCAGTGATCCATGTGCGCGTGGGTGAAAATAAGATACCGCACCGCCGAAAGATCGAGCTTGTTGAACAGCGCGTGGGCGTATGTATCGGCGGGGTAGTCGATAAGCAGATCGTCGTTGATAAGCGCCTGGCTGCGCGTGCGGATATTCCTTCCGCCCGCCGCCTTTGCGCGCTTGCAGTGGTCGCAGTTGCAGTATACCGCGGGCCACCCTTCGGCGGCGGCGGTGCCGAGATAAGTCAGTTTCATAACTTTTACCCCATTATTTGCCTTGTTCGTTTTTGTTCAGCTCGCGCCAAAGCCAGATGGTGCCTATCTCGAACGCTTCGTAAAAACTGCCTTTTTCGCACTGTTTCAGCACCTTGTCGGCAAAACTCAGCTCGTCGTCGGTAGATTGTATCTGCACGAGCACGCGCGTGGCTATATCCAGGTCTCCCGACTTTTTGGTCTCGAGTATGTTCATAAACAGAATCGCCTTGTCATCGGGGAAACCGTAATAAAGGAACTGCCCCTGCCTTACCAGCGGCTTGCCTTTATACATCAAAGTTTTTATTTCTTCGCCCATTATCAAAGTTCCTTTCTCAAAGCTTAAGATAGTTCTGTACCAGAGAACGCAAAAGCTTGTCGCGGTCGATCTTGCGTATGAGCGAGCGCGCGTTGTTGTGGTTGGTGATATAGGTGGGGTCTTCCGAAAGGATATAGCCCACGAGCTGGTTGATGGGGTTATAGCCTTTTTCCTTGAGCGAATCGTACACACACTGGAGCACGTTGCGCATCTGGATCTCTTCCTGCTCTTTAATGCTGAACGGTCTTGTCTTGTTGTTCTCTTCCATTGCTTTTGCCTCCCGTTTATATATTTGATATTATTATAGCACGTTTTTGTGTCGAATGCAATAGGGTTTTGGGGGCGGCGTCCGCCGCCCTGCGGTAACACTAAGATCTCAAAGCGATACCGGCTTCTTCGCCGAGCTTTTTGAGTATCTTGCTTATGGCTTTGTCGACGTCTTCGTCGCTCAGCGTCTTGTCGGGCAGACGGAACGTGAGCCGGAACGCCACGCTCTTTTTGCCTTCCTCCACGCCTTTGCCGCGGTAAACGTCAAAGACGTTCACGTTTACCAGCGCTTTGCCGCCGTATTTCTTTATGATGTCGCAGACCGCTCCGGCTTCGGCGTCTTCGTCCATCACCAGCGCAAGGTCGCGCTCCGAAGCGGGGAACACCGGTATCGGCACATACTGCGGTTCGGCGCGGCAGGCGCCAAGCGCGTCGAGCTCCAGCTCGGCTGCGAAGCATTCGCATTCAATGCCGAATTCGCGCGCGGCGAGCGGATGTACCTGACCGAACACGCCTATGCAGGTATCGCCGCAATAGATCTTTGCGCATCTGCCCGGATGGTAGGAATGTTCGTCCGGACATTTTACGAACGCACGACCTTTTATTCCCAGGGCGTCGAGTATGGCTTCGATATCGCCTTTGATATCGAAGAAATCGCCGTTTCCGTAACTGCCAAGGCACAATATCTTCCGCTCGTCTGACATCTCGCCGCTCTTTCTGAACACCGTGGCGGTTTCAAAGAGCTTTGCGCTCAGGTTGTGGCGGCTGTAATTGAGCGATATGCATGAAAGCATCGAAGGCAGCGCGGTGGTGCGCATTATAGAAGTCTCGTCGCCCAACGGGTTTCGTATCTTTATGGCGTCGCGGCGCGCGTCGTCCGCGGAAAGGCGGATCTTATCGAACCACAGCGGCGATATGAACGAATAGGTGTATATTTCGGAATATCCGAGCCCGGTGCAGTATTCGTCCAGCAGATTGCACAGCTGCTTGCCCGGGGTGATATGTCCTTCGGCGGCCCTGCCTTCAAAGCGCGTGCCTTCTATTTTGTCAACGCCGTAAAGCCTGCCCACTTCTTCGGCGAGGTCGGCGGTGTTGACGATATCGGTGCGGTACGCGGGAACGGTGACCTTGTCGCCTTCGGCTTTGAATCCTATGAGCGAAAGTATGTCCGCGATCTCGGCGTCGCAAAGGGAAGTGCCGAGTATCTGATTTATGCGCTGCGGCTTGAAATCCACTTTATAAGGAGCTATGTCGGTCGAGCAGACGTCGATCACGCCGTCCACGACTTCGCCGCAGCCCAGCTCTTCCACGAGCCGGCACGCACGGTTGATCGCGGGGAGCGCGTTGTAGGGCGGAAGCCCTTTTTCAAAACGTTTGGAAGAATCGGTGCGCAGTCCCACCGCACGCGAGGTGAAACGTATATTTTCGCGGTTGAAGTTGGCGGATTCGAAAATGACGGTCGCGGTGTTGTCGTTTATTTCG
The DNA here is from genome assembly GCA_017429165.1 of Clostridia bacterium. Taxonomy (GTDB): domain Bacteria; phylum Bacillota; class Clostridia; order Oscillospirales; family CAG-382; genus UBA1206. Next base: position 99,718 of record JAFRPL010000032.1, on the reverse strand, counting down.
GAATTCTCGCCGCCCATCACGCCCGCGAGCGCTATTGCGCGTTCGCCGTCGGCGATAATGAGCATCGAAGGGTCGAGCTTGCGTTCGGCGCTGTCGAGCGTTATGATGCTTTCGCCTTCGCGCGCGTTGCGCACGACTATGGATTTGCTCTTTATGAACTCGTGGTCGAACGCATGCATCGGCTGACCGTATTCGAGCATGACGTAGTTGGTTATATCGACAATGTTATTTATGGGTCTCACGCCGCAGGCGCGGAGTCTGGCGCGCATCCAGAGCGGCGACGGGCCTATTTTTACGTTTTTGACGGCGCGCGCGGTGTAACGCGGGCAGAGCGCGGGGTTTTCCACCTTAACGCTTACGTATCCGGTCACGTCGTCGCCGTCGTTTTTGGGCGCAACGACCGGCTCTTCGTATTTGAGCGCGGTGCGGAAAGTCGCGGCGGTCTCGCGCGCGATACCCAGCAGCGCAAGACAGTCCGGGCGGTTGAACGTCAGTTCAAAATCCACCAGAATGTCGCGCAGCATCAGCACGTCGCGTATATCGTCGCCGGGCTTGCAGTCTTCTTTAAGGATGAATATACCATCTTCGACGGCGTACGGAAAATCGTGCAGAGTCAGCCCCAGTTCCGAAATCGAACAGAGCATGCCTTCCGAAAGGACTCCGCGCAGTTTGCCGGTCTTTATCGTCTTTCCGCCGGGGAGCTTTGCTCCGTCGAGACAGGCGGGGACGAGATCGCCGACGCGCACGTTCTGAGCGCCGGTCACTATCTGCAAAGGCCTTTCGCCGCCGGCGTCCACGCTGCAGACCCAAAGATGGTCCGAATCGGGGTGGCGTTCCATGGAGAGCACTTTGCCCACCACAACGTTTTCAATATCTTCGCCTAAAGCTTCCCAGCCTTCCACCTTGGTGCCGGACATCGTCATCCCTTCGGTGTAGTCGTGGATGTCGGCGGGGAAAGAAGCGTAATCTTTTAACCAGTTGAGCGAAACTTTCATAATGACCTATTCCTCCTCACTTAAAACTGACCGATAAAGCGCACGTCGTTTTCGTAGAAAAGGCGCAGGTCGTTGATGTTGTATTTGCGCATGGCGGTGCGTTCTATGCCCACGCCGAATGCGAATCCGGTGTATTCATCGGGGTCTATGCCGCAGCCGGCAAGCACGTTGGGATGCACCATGCCGGCGCCCAGCATTTCTATCCAGCCTTCGCCCTTGCACAGCTTGCAGCCCTTGCCGCCGCAGGCGAAACACGAAAAGTCAACTTCCACCGAAGGTTCGGTGAAGGGGAAGTTGTGCGGGCGCAGTCTCGTCCTTGTGCCTTCGCCGAACATGCTCTGCGCGAACAGGTCGAGCGTGCCTTTAAGATCGCCCAGCGTTATGTGTTTGTCTATCACAAGACCTTCGAGCTGGTGGAACACGGGCGAATGGGTGGCGTCGGGCGAATCGCAGCGGTAGACCTTGCCCGGCGAAATGATGCGGATCGGCGGCTTGCGCGTCTGCATGGCGCGTATCTGCACCGGCGAAGTCTGCGTGCGCAGCACTACGGAATCAGAAATATAGAATGTGTCGGTCTCATCGCGTGAAGGATGGTCGGCCGGCGCGTTGAGCGCGTCGAAATTGTTGTAGACCGATTCGACCTCGGGCCCTTCGACCAGATCGAAACCCATGCTCACGAATATCTCTATCATGCGGTTTTCGGTGGAACGCAGCGGATGAAGATGGCCTATTTCTTTTTTTCTGCCCGGCAGCGTTACGTCGACTTTTTCGGCCTTGAGCTTGAAGTCGAGCTGGAGCGATTCGAGCTCCGCGAGCTTCTGTTCGATCCTGGCTTCTATCTTTTGTCTCACCACGTTGGCGGCGGCGCCGACCTTGGGGCGCTCTTCGGAAGAAAGCGTGCCGAGCTGGCGCAGTATGGAAGTGAGCGCGCCTTTTTTGCCCAGATATTTTATCCGCAGCTCCTCGAGCGCGGCGGTTGAAGACGATCCGTTGATCTCGTTTATTCCGGAATCTTCGATTTCTTTAAGTTTATTAAGCATCGTATCGTACCTCTGCAGAATTATTCAAGATAGTCCTTGAGCCGTTTGGAACGGCTGGGATGGCGCAGCTTGCGCAGCGCTTTGGCTTCGATCTGACGTATGCGTTCACGCGTGATGCTGAACACCTTGCCCACTTCCTCAAGAGTCCTGGGCCTGCCGTCCTCAAGACCGAAACGCAGCTTGAGCACGTTTTCTTCGCGCGGGGTTAGCGTGTGCAGCACTTCGAACAGCTGCTCCTTGAGCATCGAATACGAAGCGGCGTCCTGCGGCGCGGGGACGTTTTCGTCGGCGATAAAGTCGCCCAGATGCGAATCTTCTTCTTCGCCTATGGGCATCTCGAGCGAAACGGGCTCCTGCGCTATCTTAAGGATATCGCGTACCTTTTCGACCTGCATCCCCATTTCTTCGGCTATCTCTTCCTCGGTGGGATCTCTCCCCAGCTCCTGGACGAGCTGGCGCGAAATGCGGCAGACCTTGTTTATTGTCTCGACCATATGGACGGGTATCCTTATGGTGCGCGCCTGGTCGGCTATGGCGCGGGTTATCGCCTGGCGGATCCACCAGGTGGCGTAAGTCGAAAACTTGAACCCCTTGGACGAATCGAATTTTTCGACCGCTTTCAGCAGACCTAAATTGCCTTCCTGGATCAGGTCGAGGAAGAACATACCTCTGTTGACGTAGCGTTTCGCAATGCTTACGACAAGGCGCAGGTTGGCTTCCACCAGCTGCTTTTTGGCGGCGGTGTCGCCGGCGGTCATGCGGCGCGCAAGCTCCATTTCCTGGTCGGCGGTGAGCAGGGGAACGTTGCCTATCTCGCGCAGATACATCCTTACCGGGTCGTCTATCGAAACGCCCTCCTGCGCAAGATAATTTTCCACCTGTTCGGGATCCTCGTCTATATCCTCTTCGGTGAGCTCGTCTTCGGGGATATCGAACGTTTCGGAATCCGTAAAGTCGTTGGTGATCTCCACGCCGCTGGATTCGAGCAGCTCGTACGCTTTGAGCAGCAGATCGATCGAACAGTCGGTGTCGTCGAGCGCTTCGAGCACTTCGGCGGAGGAAATGGCGCCCTTGGTCTTGCCGCGTTCGACGAGTTCGTTGAGAATGTTGGTTTTTTCGTCCATTTTGGTTTTCCTTTCTATATGTAGCGTGTGTTATTTTTTATCTCTCAGTTTTTCTATATAATCCGCAAGCGACGAAGCGGGGTCTTCTTTTATCTTCTCGTCGGCTTCGGTCATCTCTTTCTGCCTCCCGAGCTTGGTTATCAGCTCGTCGAGCACCGAAGCGCTGTTTTCGTGCGCCGTCTCGCGCTGAGCCATCATGCGCGATATACGCGCCGTCTCGGCCGGAGTGAACCCGTGCGTCGATATCTGCGGCGCGCTGCCTTTGCGGAACGACTCTTCAAAAGCCGCGAACACGCGCCTGCCGAACTCGGTCACAAAGCTGTTTTCGGTAAGCTTCCCGGCGGCGTCCGGCGCCAGATCGGGATGCGTTATCATTATTCCCAGAATGCGCTCTTCCAGCGTCGCCGCCGAAGAAAAACGCACCCTGTCGCGGTTGACCTTGTCCCCGAACCCTTCGGCGTCGCGCTTCATATTCTCGTCGTAGTCGTTTTTGTTTTTCTTGCGCAGATATGCAGCCGCGCGACGCACGTCGTCGGCGAGCATCGCGGGGTTTATCCCCAGCTTTCCGGCGGCGTAACTGGTGTAGATATCGCGTTCCGCGCCGCTCGAAAGCGAAGCGAGGAACGAAGTCACCTCGCGCGCGGCGAAAGCCTTTTCGTCTGGGATATCCATATTGTACTTGCCGATTATGGTGTTGAGCGTGTATTCGTTCTGACCTTCCGAGCCCTTAAGGCGGCGGCGGAACGAATCGGCACCGTATTTTTTGATATATTCGTCGGGATCCTTTGCTTCGGTGCCCAGATTGATTATCTTTGTCGCCACGCCCACCTCGTTCAGGTAATGCATGGCTTTGTCGGTCGCCGCCCTGCCTGCTTTGTCTATGTCGTAGGCGAGGTACGCGGTCTTTGCAAAACGCGCTATGATGCGCGCGTGTTCGGGCGTGATGGCGGTCCCCAGCGTGGCGCACGCATTGTCGAATCCCGCCTGATGCAAAGCTATCGCGTCAACGGCGCCTTCGCACAGTATCAGCGTGCCGTCGGAAGTGGATTTTGCTATGTTCAGCCCGAAGAGTATACGGGATTTCTTGAAAGCCGGGGTGTCGGAGGTGTTCACGTATTTGCGCTCGTCCGCTTCGTTGAGCCGCCGCGCCGAAAACGCCACGGGACTGCCCGCAAGGTCGAACACCGGGAACATTATGCGGTTGCGGAAGATATCGTAAAGGTTGCCTTTTTTCGACACACCGCTCAGGAAAGAAGCTTTAAGCTCTTCTTCCGTAAAGCCCTTGTCCCTTAAATAACGCGTCAGCTCAAAACCTGTGTCTGGCGCGTAACCTATGCCGAACCGTTTGATCGTAAGATCGCTGATCTCGCGCCTTTTCAAGTATTCGCGCGCGGCCGCGCCTTCCGCCGACATCAGCTTGGCGTAAAAGAATCTGCCCGCCTCGCGAGTGGCACCTATGACGCGCTGCTTTTTGACCGAGCGTTCGCCGGTGCGCGCGCCGTCTTCTTCCACTGGGATCCCCGCGCGGTTGGCGAGCGCCTCGATCGCGGCGGGGTAGTCGAGTCCCTCGGTCTGCATCACGAACGTCACCGCGTCGCCGCCGGCGCCGCAGCCGAAACAGTAATAGCTCTGCGTGGCGGGAAACACCGTGAACGACGGCGTCTTTTCGGAATGGAACGGGCACAGCCCCACGTAGTTGCTGCCGGCGCGCTTGAGCGGCACCTGCCGTCCGACCACTTCGATTATGTCGTTTTTCTCTTTAACTTCTTCTAAAAAAGCGTTTGAAAAAGCCATTTGTCACCTTTTATTTGTATTGCCATACCTTGGGTATGAAAAGCTTTTCGTATTCGGATATCGCGTATCTGTCGGTCATTCCCGCGATATAGTCGCACACGACGCGCTCTATGCCGTCTTCGTCTGCGTTTTTAAGATATTCCTGCGGCAGTTTCTTCGGATCTTTGTTGTAATAGTCATACATCGTAAAGATCATGCCTTCGACCTTGTGGTCTTCGCTTTTCGCCACGGGATTATAGTACACCGCCTGGAACATAAACGAATGCAGCGCTTTGATCACGCTGTCGTAGGGCTCGTCCATCCCGATATCGCCGTCGGAACCGTGCGCTATGACCGCGTCAACCATCGTGGAAATCCGCTCGCCGTGCGTGTAGCCGAACAGTTCGCAGGCGTCCTTTGGAATATCGTCGGGCGAGAGTATGCCCGCGCGTATGGCGTCGTCTATGTCGTGGTTTATATACGCGATGTGGTCCGCCCAGCGGACTATCTGACCTTCCTTGGTCTTTGCGATCTCGCTGGTGTGCTTGACGATGCCGTCGCGCACTTCGTAAGTGAGGTTTAAGTTTTCGAGCTTGTCGCAGACGCGTAAACTCTGCTCGTTGTGCTTGAATCCCAAAGGGCATATCGCGTTGAGCGCGTGCTCGCCCGAATGGCCGAACGGGGTGTGCCCCAGATCGTGCCCCAAAGCGATCGCTTCGGTCAGATCCTCGTTGAGCATCATGCCGCGCGCTATGGTGCGCGCGATCTGAGTGACCTCCAGTGTGTGGGTGAGTCGGGTGCGGTAATGGTCGCCTTCGGGCGCCAGGAAGACCTGCATCTTGTGCATCAGCCGCCGGAACGATTTGCAGTGGATTATCCTGTCGCGGTCACGCTGAAAAGGCGTGCGCAGAGGGCATTCTTCAACGGGACGCAGTCTGCCCGCGGTGTTTTCCGAAAGGAACGCGTTCTTGCAGAAGAACTCGCGCTCCATCTTGTAGACCTGCTCTTTCATTCTTTTCTTTCCGCCTCCGTTTAGCAATAATTATCCATTTTCGCGAATATACAATATAATATACGCGCAAGTTTTCAAAAATCCTTTTTTTTGAACAAATTTTTCAAGTAAAAAATCCTCTTTTTTCGTTTTTTGCCCGCGCAGCATGCGTTTCCGGGCGGCGACGCTTTCATGCTCGGCAATATCCACAAAGAAAAGCGTCAATGGTTGTACAGAATCACATAAAATAATGGTTGCCATATGGTGATAATTATGATAAGATATATGCGTATGTTGAATTGGGGCTTTTTTTGCGAAAGCCCGTTTCGCATAGAAACAACAATCCTATACAGGAGGTATCCTTTTATGGAACCTATGAACTGGTGGCTGATCATAGGCGGCTTGATCGTCCTTGCGATCTGTTACGTCATTTTCAACTACATCAGAATCCGCAAAATGAACGAAGGGACTCCCGAAATGGTCGAGATGGCCGGCATAATCCGGTCGGGCGCTTCCACGTTCATCAAGACCGAATACAAGACCATCGGCGTGGTCGTCGCACTGCTCGCGGTGGTTTTGACGCTCTTCATCGGCAAATGGACCGGCGTCACGTTCCTGCTCGGCGCCACGATGTCCAGCTGCGTCTGCATACTCGGCATGCGCAGCGCCACTTACGCCAACGTGCGCACCGCCAATAAAGCGCGCGAGACTCGTTCCATAGGGCAGACCGTCAAGGTCGCGCTCTGCGGCGGCAGCATATCCGGACTTTCCGTTCAGGCGTTCGGTATGCTCGGACTCATCATAATCCTTATGATCTGGCCCATAGATCCCGAAAGCGTCAGCGTCACCGGCGGCGGCCTTATCCCCATCGAGGCGATGAAAGCCAATCCGGTAATTATGAATATCACCACTTACGCTCTCGGCTGCTCGCTGGTCGCAATGTTCAACCGCGTCGCCGGCGGCAACTATACCAAAGCGGCGGATATCTCTTCTGACATACTGGCTAAGATCCGCCACGATATGCCCGAGGACGACTCCCGCGTTCCCAATGTCGTCGCGGACTTTATAGGCGACAACGTCAACGATATCGCCGGCAACTGCTCCGACCTGCTCGAAAGCTTCGTCGCGACTATTGCCGCTTCCATAATGATTGCCGTCTCTCTGTTCTCCAACCGCGGCGCCGATATCGGCAGCGATTATTTCAAGAGTATGATAATCTTTCCCATCATCGTCGCCGGCGGCGGATTGATCAGCTGCTTGCTCGGGCTGCTTTTCGCCGCGGTCAAGAAGATGGGCAGCAATCCTTCCAAAGAACTCAACCTCGCAACCTATATCTCGTCCGGCCTCACGCTGGCGCTTGGCACAGGCGCGTCGTACCTGATGTTCGGCAGAGGCAATTTTGCACTGCTGGATGAATGGAAGATCGGCTGGGGCTCTCCGCTGGTCTCTATGGCGCTCGGTATCGCGTCCGGCGTCGCCATAGGTATGATAACCGAATACTACACCTCCGCCGATTACAAACCCACCCGCAAGATCGCCGAAATGGCGACCGAAGGCGAAGCGTTCGTCGTTACCAAAGGCGATGCCGTCGGTTCCCGTTCGGTCCTGTTCCCGGTGCTCATCATCGCGGCTTCGCTCATAATCTCCGGCCTGCTCTGCGGCTCGTACGGCATCGCAATCGCCGCGCTCGGAATGCTTTCGTTCGTCGGCACCACCGTTTCCATCGACGCGTTCGGTCCCATAGCCGATAACGCCGGCGGCCTTGCCGAATCCTGCCATCTGGAACACGACGTCCGCAAGATCACCGATAAACTCGATTCCGTCGGCAACACCACCGCCGCCATCGGCAAAGGGTTTGCCATCGGCTCCGCCGCGTTCGCCACGGTCTCGCTCATCGTCGCGTTCGTCAACGCAGCGCACGTCCACGTCCCCGGCGAGGTGTACGAACCGGTGCTCAATTTCGCCAAATTCTTCGTCGTCGCGGGCGGCATAGTCGGCGGCGCGCTCATCGAATTCTTCTCGGCCATCCTCACCGACAACACCATCGATTCCGCGCGTGAAATGGCGGACGAAGGCGACCGCCAGCTTTCCGAACCCGGCGTGCTGGAAGGCACCAAACATCCGGATTACAACAAATGCGTGCGTATGGCGACCAAAGGCGCCCTGCGCAAGATGCTCTTCCCGTCGATCCTCGCCATCCTTATCCCCGCGGTGGGCGGCTTCGTGCTCGGCTGGGAATTCGTCGGCGGCATACTCGTCGGCGCGACGATCGTCGCTATCCCGCGCGCCATCTTTATGGGCAACTCGGGCGGCGCGTTCGATAACGCCAAAAAGTATATCGAAAGCGGAATGCTCGCCGGACACGGCAAAGGATCCGCGGCGCATAAAGCCGCTGTCACCGGCGATACAATCGGCGACACCCGCAAAGACGTCGTCGGCGTCGCGCTCGACATTTTTATTAAGATGATGTCCACCGTGGCGAATACGCTCGCCCCGCTGTTCGCGGCGTTCCTGCTTATAAAATAGGGAACAGACGCTGTGTTTCAAAAGAACAGACCGGTCTTCGGACCGGTCTTGCTTTTTTAATAAAACAAAAAGGCGCGTTTTCACGCGCCGCGCGGCATGTATGAAACAGTTATTGTTTTTTTCCGTATTGTCTGACGTGCCTTTTTATCGCGTCAAAGGTCTTTTCGCTTATATAATGCTCAATGCGGCAGGCGTCTTCGGACGCGGTGGCTTCGTCGACGCCGAGATCCATAAGCAGCCTGCTAAGCAGGGTATGGCGCTCGTAAATGACTTTCGCCTTCTTTTCGCCCGGTTCGGTGAGCTTTATATATCCCTGACCGTCGGTCGTGACGAGCCCGTCTTTTTTGAGCAGACCTATGGCGCGGCTGACCGAGGGTTTGGAAAAGCCCATCTGCGCGCCCACGTCAACAGCACGTACCGTCGAAGACGTCTGCGACAAAACGTATATCGTTTCCAGATACATTTCACCGGATTCGCGTATGGTCATTGTGAGTCCTCCTTCAGCGCATTCGTTTCTTTATATTATTATACAGCATAAAAGGCTTTTTTTCAATAAGATAATAAAAATTTTTTGTTTTCCCGCGATTTTTTTGAAAAAACACTTGACAAGTTAGCATGCGCTAACTATAATATATATAGGTTAGAGGCTGCTAACCATATTTTACGGAAATGCGGTTAGCCAAAGCTAACCTATTATTTAAGGCATACGGTTAGCATGCGCTAATCGCACGCCGGGAGGAAGTAATATGATACCGCTCAGCTTAGCAGAAAAAGAAGAACCGCAGATCATAAAAAAGATCGGCGGATCGCCGGAGATCAGGCAGCATCTCGAAAATCTCGGCTTCAACGTCGGCGGGGAAGTGCTGATCGTCAACACGCTCGGCGAAAACGTCATCGTCAAAGTCAAAGAATCGCGTGTGGCAATCAGCGACGAGCTGGCCAGACGGATAATGGTATAAACGATATAAGGGGGAAACAAACAGTGAAAACGCTCAGAGACGTAAAGATAGGCGAGACCGCCACGGTCGTGAAGCTTCACGGCGAAGGCGCGGTCAAGAGGCGCATTATGGATATGGGTATCACCAAAAGGACTCCGGTCTTTGTCCGTAAGGTAGCGCCGCTCGGCGATCCTATTGAGATCACCGTAAGGAATTACGAACTGTCTATCCGCAAATCCGACGCGGAAATGATAGAAGTAGAGTGAAAACAGCATTTTTCAGGCGTCAGCCGGCGTACGCCGGCCGTTCAAAGCTCTAACGTCGAGCAGAAAGGAAACATTAATTATGGAAATACGGATCGCCCTCGCGGGCAACCCCAACAGCGGAAAGACAACGCTGTTCAACGCGCTGACGGGATCGAACCAGTTCGTAGGCAACTGGCCGGGCGTCACGGTCGAAAAAAAGGAAGGCAAGCTCAAAAAGCACGAAGGCGTGATCATCACCGACCTTCCCGGTATCTATTCTCTTTCGCCTTACACGCTGGAAGAAGTAGTCGCCAGAAACTATCTTATCAGCGAACATCCCGACGCCATACTGAATATCGTCGACGGTACCAACCTCGAAAGGAACCTGTATCTCACCACTCAGCTGACCGAACTCGGCATCCCGGTAGTCGTCGCCGTCAATATGATGGACGTCGTCAAAAAAGAAGGCGACAAGATCAACGTTGCCGAGCTTTCAAGGCAGATCGGCTGCCCCGTAGTCGAGATCTCCGCGCTCAAGGAGACGGGCATCGCCGAAGCGGCGGAAGCCGCCATTAACGCCGCCAAAAACGGAAAGACCATCCCTCAGCACACTTTTTCGGGGCCGGTCGAGCACGCGCTCGCGCACATCGAAGAAGCCGTCGTCCACGACATGCCCGAAGAGCAGCAGCGCTGGTACGCGGTCAAGATATTCGAACGCGATGAAAAAGTGCTCGAGCAGCTGAAAATCTCCCCCGAAACGCTCGCGCATATCGAAGCCGATATCAAAGCGGCGGAAACAGAGCTCGACGACGACGCCGAAAGCATCATCACCAACGAAAGATATATCTATATTGCCGAAGTCATCAAGGCGTGCTACAAAAAGAAGACCGAAAAAAAGCTCACTAAGAGCGATAAGATCGACAAGATCGTCACCAACAGATGGCTGGGGCTCCCCATATTCGCGGTCGTTATGTTCCTCGTCTATTACATAGCGATGGTCACGGTCGGTTCGTTCGCCACCGACTGGGCGAACGACGGCCTGTTCGGCGACGGCTACCACCTGTTCGGAATAGGAAGCGCCGCTTATGAAGAGAAAACCGAAAACTACGACGCTGCGGTCACCGCGCTTGCGGCGTACGGAATAGAATTCGATACCGAAGACGGAGATTTCGACGCGGATACGCTTTTAGAAACTCTCAAAAACTACACTTCGGACAAATCCTCCGCCGAAACGGAAGTCACGGACGACGAGACGCTCGAGGTGAATACCGTCACCGTGTATTTCGATACCGTTCCGGACGACGCCGACGAAGACGTCAACGCATTGACATTTAAACAGGCTGTCGCATATTTTGAAGATAAGGGGTTTGATGAACCCGATCCGGCGGATGACGGCGTTTGGGTGCCCGGCGTTCCCGCTTTGATAGATAAAGCGCTGCTCGACAGCGAAGGGAACGCACGAGTTCCTCAGTGGCTTTACGGCCTCATACAGGATGGTATCGTAGCCGGCGTTGGCGCGGTGCTCGGATTCGTGCCGCAGATGCTCGTCCTGTTCTTCCTGCTCGCATTTCTCGAAGGGTGCGGCTATATGGCGCGCATCGCGTTCGTGCTCGACCGTGTCTTCCGGAAATTCGGGCTTTCGGGCAAATCGTTCATACCTATGCTCGTCGGCACAGGATGCGGTATCCCGGGCATAATGGCTTCGCGTACTATAGAAAACGAACGCGACCGCCGTATGACGATAATGACCACCACCTTTATCCCGTGCGGCGCCAAGCTGCCGTTCATCGCTATGATAGCCGGCGCGCTGTTTGGCAAATCCCCCTGGATCGCCGTTTCGGCGTACTTCATCGGTATGGCGGCGATAATCGTATCCGGCATAATGCTCAAAAAGACGTCGCGTTTCGCCGGCGATCCCGCCCCGTTCGTCATGGAACTCCCCGCGTATCACCTGCCCACGCTCAAGAACGTCCTCCGTTCTATGTGGGAGCGCGGCTGGTCGTTCATCAAAAAAGCCGGCACCATCATACTGCTTTCTACCGTTGTGGTCTGGTTCACGTCTTATTTCGGCTGGATCGAAGGCTCGTTCAGGATGCTTACGGAAGAGGAGATGGAATATTCCATCCTTTCATATATCGGTAAAGGTATCGCCTGGATCTTCGCGCCTCTCGGTTGGGGCAACTGGAAAGCGGCGGTAGCGTCGGTCACCGGGCTTGTCGCCAAGGAAAACATAGTCGGTACTATGGGCATACTCTACGGCGACTGGGCGGGTATTAAAGCGTCCTTCGCGGTGCCGCAGATCGCGGGCTTCTCGTTCCTCGTGTTCAATCTGCTCTGCGCTCCCTGCTTCGCGGCGATCGGCGCTATCAGGCGCGAAATGAACAACGCGGGCTGGACCTGGTTCGCCATCGGCTATGAATGCGGCTTCGCGTACGCCATAGCTCTTATGATCAACCAGTTCGGCAACCTGTTCACCGGCAACCTCGCTTCCGGGGCGGGCACGGTAGTGAATGTGATATCTCTCATTTTCGCGTTCGCGCTGCTCGGACTTATGATCTATATGCTGTTCTTCAAAAAATATAAAGAAGCTTCCAGACTCACCAAAGAAGTCAAAGTCTGAAAGCGGACTCGAAAGGAGTCGATCACCGTGCTTGCCTGGATCGCGGATAACGCGCTCACCATAGCGACCGTAGCGGCGGTGCTGCTCATGCTCGGATTTGCCTTATATTCCGTCATAAAAGATAAAAAGAACAGTAAAGGCGGTTGCACGGGTAACTGTGCGACGTGTGGAATGGGCTGCTCCTGCTGCGGCAAAAAGAAGAAATAAAACAGTTTTCCGACCCGGGAACAGACGTAAAAAACGTTTGCTCCCGGGTTTATACTGAATATCGGAGGAAATACGATGCTTTTAAACGTTATTGCGGGGATCGCCGTCCCGTTCGTCGGGACGTCGCTCGGCGCGGCGTGCGTATTCTTTATGAAAAAAGAACTGAACCAGACCGTTCAGCGCGCGCTCACCGGATTCGCTGCGGGCGTGATGGTCGCGGCGTCCGTATGGAGCCTTCTCATCCCCGCCATGGAACAATGCGCAGACATCGGCGGATGGGCGTTCCTGCCCGCTTTTACCGGTTTCTGGCTCGGCATGGGATTTCTGCTTTTGCTGGATAAGATCATCCCGCATATGCATCTCAACGCCGGCAGAGCCGAAGGAATAAAAAGCAAAGCCAAAAAGACCACTATGATGGTGCTCGCGGTCACGCTGCACAATATCCCGGAAGGTATGGCGGTCGGCGTGGTGTACGCCGGGCTGCTTTCCGGCTCCGCCGAGATCACGGCGGGCGGCGCTTTCGCCCTCGCGCTCGGAATAGCCGTACAGAACTTCCCGGAAGGCGCCATCATATCGATGCCGCTCAAGGCGGAAGGCGTGACTAAAGGCAAAGCATTTCTCTACGGCGTGCTTTCCGGCGCGGTCGAACCCGCGGGCGCGCTTCTGACTCTGCTTTTCGCCGGGCTGTTCGTACCGGCGATGCCGTACCTGCTTTCGTTCGCGGCGGGCGCTATGATCTACGTCGTCGTGGAAGAGCTCATCCCCGAAATGTCCGCGGGCGAACATTCCAACGCGGGCGTTTTGATGTTCGCGCTCGGCTTTTCGTCCATGATGGCGCTTGACGTGGCGCTCGGATGATACGATCGCGCAATAAGACACGTTTCGCGTTTGCGGGCATATAATACGAACAGCGGGATACCGCTGCAAATATTAACGATACGGAGTTTTATCTATATGGATATATTCGGTAAGAACGCCGGCTTTGACGATATGCTCGGTATGATGACTGCGCCGCAGAACGGCGGGGAAGACGAAAAAGCGCCCGAAGAGATCCAGGTGCTCACCATGGCGTACGTGCCGTATCAGACGTTTTCGGGGTATTACACGGACTATTCCGAAGCTCTCGCTCACGGCTCGCTGTTCAAAACTCTCGTCAAGCCGTTTTACGGCCAGGAGGGCGAAAGATGAACGGCAGTATGCAGACGATGACAAAAGAAGCGCTGATTAAAAAGTTGATGGACGCGGATTTCGTCATACATGAGACCGTGCTTTATCTCGACGGACATCCCAACAACAAAAAAGCCATGGAATTTTACAAACGCGCCGTTGCCGAACGCAATGAACTTCACGCGCAGTACGCGTCGCAGTACGGCCCCGTGACCGCAAACTGCGTAAAACAGGATTCATGGACCTGGATAGACGATCCGTGGCCCTGGCAGAACGGGAGGTAACGCGATATGTGGCAATATGAAAAGAAACTTCAGTACCCGGTAAAGATCAAAAACCCCAATCCCGCGCTCGCCAAACTCATAATCACCGCCTACGGCGGCCCCGACGGCGAAGCGGGCGCGGCGATGCGCTATCTTTCGCAAAGATATTCAATGCCTTATAAAGAAGTTATAGGCATACTCACCGACGTCGGCACCGAGGAACTCGCGCACCAGGAGATCGTTTCGGCGATCGTGTATCAGCTCACGCGGAACCTCACCCCGGAACAGATAAAGGAAGCGGGATTCGACGCCTATTTCGTGGACCATACCACCGGTATCTACCCCGTGGCGGCGTCCGGAGTGCCGTTCACCGCGGCTTCGTTCCAGTCCAAGGGCGACGCCATAACCGATATCATGGAAGACCTCGCCGCCGAACAGAAGGCGCGCACGACCTACGACAACATCATCCGTTTCACCGACGACCCCGACGTGCTGGATCCCATACGTTTCCTGCGCCAGCGCGAGGTGACGCATTTCCAGCGCTTCGGCGACGGCTTGCGCGTGATACGCGATAACTTGAGCAGCAAGAATTTTTACGCTTACAACCCCGAATTCCCGGGCAAAAAATAAGCGCAAACGCTGCCCGTTCCGTTACTCCCCGCCGCAAGGTTTCCGACCGGCGGGGACGTTTTTTGTCAAAATGTTTACACCTTTTGTTCCTTTCGGCATTGACTTTTTGCCGATATGGTATATAATGGGATTAAAGAATAAAAACAAAGGAGAAAACGTAAAATGAAAAAGAATCCGTATTCCGGCACTCAGACCGAACAGAACCTGCTCGCCGCTTTCGCCGGCGAATCGCAGGCAAGGAACAAATACACCTATTTCGCTTCCGCCGCCAAAAAGGAAGGGTATGAACAGATAGCCGAACTCTTCTTAAAGACCGCCGAAAACGAAAAGGAACACGCCAAACTGTGGTTCAAGGAACTCAAAGGCATAGGCAATACCGCCGAAAACTTAGAAGCCGCCGCCGACGGCGAAAACTTCGAATGGACCGATATGTACGAAGATTTTGCAAAGACCGCCGAAAAAGAGGGCTTCCCGGAACTCGCCGCCAAATTCCGCGGCGTGGCGATGATAGAAAAACGCCACGAGGAACGCTACCGCGCCCTGCTCAAGAATATCGAGACCGCAAAAGTCTTTGAAAAGAGCGAAGTCAAGGTGTGGGAATGCCGCAACTGCGGGCATATAGTCGTCGGCACCAAAGCCCCCGAAGTCTGCCCCGTCTGCGCTCATCCGCAGAGCTATTTCGAAGTCAGCGCCGATAATTATTGATTTTTTTCCTCATACAAAACCGCGGACCGGAAGGCGAAATACCTTCCGGTCCGTATTGTTTGCATCTATGGCGTTCAGCGCAGATAACTCCGGCGCCTGACGCTTATCTCGTACGCTCCTTTGGATTCGGAATACTTGATATTCAGGTAAAAATGATCCGCGTGTTTGCCCGTTTCCTTGTCCGTAATGACTATCGTTATATCCATCGGGATCTCGTCCGTCCAGCCGGTTATCACGTAACCCGTTTTCCGTTCGGCGGAAAAGGTTATCATAATATTGCTGTCTTTCGTACTGCCTGATTTTACCTCCCGGCTCCTGTACTGCACACTGACGTCGTATTTTTCCTTCATTTCCTTTCCGTTCCCGCTCACCGGGCAAACGGTGATACTGAAACAGGGGTGCTTGCCGCCGAAAGCGTCCGCGTCCCTGTCGGCAGGAACGGTGTTGACGGTCGTTTCCAGAATGAGCCGCACGCTTTCGCCGTTTTCGTCGTACGCGTACAAAGCGAACCGCGAAGCGTATTTATTGTAGATGACCGTTATTACCGTTATCAGCACAGCTACGAACAGCACGCTTGCGATTATCTTGACTATAAGGCGTTTTCTGAAAGACCGCTTGCCGCCGTTGAGATATCCGTCCGCAAGGTTTTCGTCGAGCCTTGTTATGGAATTGTATACGTCCATCCCGTTCACGTCTTATCCTCCTCTAAAAAGCGTTTGAACTTTTTGCGCGTTTTCGAAAGTATGCTTCTTACGTGGCTTTCGCTCTTTCTGTATTCCGCCGCTATTTCGGCGGTGGGCCGCAGCAGATAATAGCGCTTCAAAAATATCCCCGCGTTCTGCCCGCCCGTGCGGCGCAGGAAAACGTTGAGCTTTGCCGTCATCTGCTCTTCGGTAAGCGAAAAGCCGTCCGGCACGCATTCAAAAAGTTCTTTAAAAACCAGGTCGTTCGGATCCACTATGTCGTCCGCCGTAACGCCCAGCGCCGCGGCGATCTTTTCCACGGTGGTAAGATCCGGGCACCGCGTGCCGTTTTCCCATTTGGAAACGAGCTCTCTCGAAACAAAGAGGGAATCCGCCAGCGCCTGCTGCGACATCCCGCGCGCAGTTCTAAGCTCGGTTATCGTTTTGCCGACTTCCACAGCCGCCCATCCCCCTTTTCTTCCGTCTTGTGCCGCCTTACGTATATATTATAATGCATTTTTACAAAAAGTAAAGGTACAAAACGCACCCGCCGCCGCTGTAGCGGCTAATGATGAATCTGCTGGCGCAGAAATGATGTTGTTCGCTATCGCTCACAATGATGCGATGTTTGCCCTTCATGTGCCGAAGGCACACATCATTGCCGAAGGCAACATCATGTGCAGAGCACACATCATTTGCCCCGTAAGGGGCAAACATCATTGAAAAAACCTCGCTATCGCGAGGTTTTTTCTGGAGCAGGCGACGGGAATCGAACCCGCATATTCAGCTTGGGAAGCTGATGTTCTGCCACTGAACTACGCCTGCGTTCATGTGCGAGGTGTATTGTAGCACAAAGAACGCGGTTTGTCAAGAAAAAATAACTGACTTGCACAAAAACGCTCGGCGTTTTGCGCTAAAATTCTGCCTATAAATTCATTTGCGCTATTTACAAAACGCAAAAAGGGTGATATAATATCAGGTAATATTTATGCAAAAAAAGTAACGGAGCAAGCTTATGAATGAAATTGTATTCAAAAAGTTCCTGAATCCCACCGTAGTGCTTATGCGCGTGTCCGCACCACTCGTCGCCGCCAAGGCGCAGCCGGGGCAGTTCGTCATCCTCCGCCCGGATGCCGAAAGCGAGCGCATACCGCTCACCGTGGCGGATTATGACCGCGAAAACGGCACCGTGAGCATCATATTCCAGATCGTGGGCGAGACCACCGAACGGCTCGCCAAACTCAAACAGGGCGAATTTATCGCCGATTTCGCAGGCCCCCTGGGCAGACCTACCGAAACGGAAGGGTATAAAAAAGTCGCCGTCATAGGCGGAGGCGTGGGCTGCGCCATCGCGTTCCCGGTGGCGAAAAAGCTGCACGAACAGGGCTGCGAGGTCACGTCGGTCGTCGGCTTCCGCAACAGGGATCTCGTCATACTCGAAGATGAATTCAAAGCCGTTTCTTCAAACTACGTACTCATGTCCGACGACGGCACGGCGGGCGAAAAAGGGCTCGTCACCGACGCGCTCAAAAAGCTCATAGAAGCGGGCGAAAAGTTCGATTGCGTGATAGCCATCGGACCGCTCATCATGATGAAATTCGTCTGTCTGCTCACCAAGCAGTACGGAATAAAAACGATAGTTTCAATGAACCCCATAATGATCGACGGCACGGGGATGTGCGGCGGCTGCCGCCTCACCGTGGGCGGAAAGACAAAGTTCGCCTGCGTCGACGGCCCTGATTTCGACGGCCACGAAGTCGATTTCGACGAAGCCATGGCGCGCGGTTCGGTGTATAAGCCGTTCGAACGCAAAGCGCACGAGGAATACTGCAATCTGTACGGAAAGGCGGTAGAAGAGTAATGGCTGATCTCATAAAGACCAAATACCCTATGCCCACCGAAAAGCCCGAAATAAGGGCAAAGAATTTCAACGAAGTGGCTTTCGGCTATACCGAAGCGCTCGCAAAAAGCGAAGCGGCACGCTGCCTCGGCTGTAAAGTCCCCGCGTGCGTCGAAGGCTGCCCCGTCAACGTCAAGATACCCGACTTTATCAGGCATATCTGCGCAGGCGATTACGAAGGCGCCTACGCCGTTTTAAAAGAAAGCAACGCGCTCCCCGCGGTGTGCGGCAGAGTCTGCCCGCAGGAAACGCAGTGCGAATCCAAATGTGTCCGCGGCAGGAACGGCGAACCCGTCGGCATCGGCAGGCTCGAACGTTTTGCCGCAGATCACCATAACGCTTCGGATCCCGCGCCCGCGGCGCCTCCCGTCAAAAACGGGCACAAGGCGGCGGTCATCGGCTCCGGGCCTTCCGGCCTTTCGTGCGCGGGCTCCCTCGCCGCAAAGGGATGGGAAGTCACGGTGTTCGAAGCGCTCCACGTCGCGGGCGGCGTGCTGGTGTACGGCATACCCGAATTCCGTCTGCCCAAGACGATAGTGCAAAAAGAGATCGACACGCTCAAACAAATGGGCGTGGATATCGAGACCGACGTCATAATCGGCAAAACGCTCACCGTTGACGAACTTTTCGCTCAAGGATACGAAGCCGTTTATATCGGCACCGGCGCGGGGCTTCCCAAATTCATGGGCATCCCCGGCGAAAATCTCAACGGCGTGTATTCGGCTAACGAATATCTCACCCGCGTCAATCTTATGAAAGCGTATAAGAATTCCTCCACTCCCGTGCTTCACCCCGCAAAGGTCGCGGTCGTGGGCGGCGGCAACGTCGCCATGGACGCGGCGCGCTGCGCGCTCAGGATGGGCGCGGAACAGGTTTACATAATCTACCGCCGCGGCGAGGAGGAACTCCCGGCCAGAAGGGAAGAAGTCGAACATGCAAAGGAAGAAGGCATCATCTTCCGCCTGCTCACCAATCCCGTCGAAATACTCGGCGATGAAAAGCGCTTCGTCCGCGGTATAAAGGTCGTGGATATGGAACTCGGCGAGCCGGACCAGTCCGGCAGGCGCAGACCTGTCGAAATCGCCGGCAGCGAGCACGATATCGAATGCGACTGCGTCATAATGGCGCTCGGCACCACTCCCAACCCGCTGATCAAATCCACCACCGCCGGTCTCGAAACTCAGAGATGGGGCGGTATCGTAGCTGATGAAAACGGGCTCACCAGCATAGAAAACGTCTACGCCGGCGGCGACGCCGTCACCGGCGCGGCGACTGTCATACTGGCTATGGGCGCCGGCAAAAAGGCGGCGGAAGCCATAGACGCCAAATTAAACGTATAAATTGAAAAAGCAAAAGCGCTATTACAACGGCAAACGCGTTTTCACGCTGCCCATAGGCGCCAACGCGTTTTCGTTCTACGCCGTGTTCGTCGGCAAAAAAGCCGATAACGAAACCAACATCCGCCACGAATACGGCCACACGCGCCAGCTCGAGATCCTGGGCTTATTTCGCTATCTGCGGCGCGTGGCGTTCCCTTCGCTCACGGCGAATCTGCTCGCCCGGCTGCACAAACTGCCGTTCGATTATTACAGCTCCAAGTGGGAACACGAAGCCGACGTTTTCGGCGGCGTCAGGCGCGGAGTGCAAGTGCAGCCCGACGCGCGGTACGATACCTTTTCGGGGCTTATCCCTCTGTTTTTTAAAAGAAAGAAGCGCAAATAACAAAAAGCACGGAGCCTTTTCAGGTCTCCGTGCCGTTTTTTGTCTTGAAAAAGCTGCTTATCAGTAAGCTATGCCCTGAGCGAGCATCGCGTCGGCGACCTTGAGGAAGCCCGCGATATTTGCGCCCGCGACGAGATTGCCGGATTTGCCGAACTGTTCGGCTGCGTTGTAGATGTTGTGGAAGATGTTTTCCATAATGCCTTTGAGCTTGGCGTCCACTTCTTCGGCGGTCCAGCTGTAGCGCATGGAGTTCTGGCACATTTCAAGTCCGCTGGTGGCGACGCCGCCCGCGTTGGCCGCTTTTGCGGGAGCGAACAGCACGCCGGCTTTCTGGAACGTTTCGATCGCTTCGGGGGTGGAAGGCATATTCGCGCCTTCGGCGACGGCGATCACGCCGTTTTTGACGAGGATCGCGGCCTCTTCGCCGTTGATCTCGTTCTGGGTGGCGCAGGGAAGAGCGACGTCGCATTTGACGCTCCAGATCCCGCGGCAGCCTTCGTGATATTCGGCGCCTTTGACTCTGGCGGCGTATTCCTTGATCCTGCCGCGTTCGACTTCTTTGATCTGCTTGATAACGTCGAGCTTGATGCCTGCGGGATCGTAAACGTAGCCGTTGGAATCGGACATCGCCACGACCTTGGCGCCCAGAGACTGCGCTTTTTCGCAGGCGTAGATAGCCACGTTGCCGGAACCGGAAACGACTACGGTCTTGCCGGCGACGGAATCGTTCTTCATGCATTTGAGCATTTCTTCGGTCAGATAAAGCAGGCCGTAGCCGGTCGCCTGTTTTCTCACGAGCGAGCCGCCGTACGAAAGCCCCTTGCCGGTGAGCACGCCGGTGAATTCGTTGCGCAGACGTTTGTACTGCCCGAAGAGGAAGCCGATCTCACGCGCGCCCACGCCTATATCGCCGGCGGGAACGTCGGTGTCGGCGCCTATATGCTTGGCGAGCTCGGTCATAAAGGACTGGCAGAAGCGCATGACTTCGCCGTCGGATTTGCCCTTGGGGTCAAAATCGGAACCGCCCTTGCCGCCGCCCATGGGCAGGCCGGTGAGCGAATTCTTGAATATCTGTTCAAAGCCCAGGAATTTTATGACGGAAGCGCATACCGAAGGATGGAAACGCAGACCGCCTTTGTACGGACCGATGGCGGAATTGAACTGCACGCGGTAGCCGCGGTTGACCTGTACTTTGCCGTTATCGTCGACCCACGAAACGCGGAACTGAATAAAGCGTTCGGGTTCCACTATACGTTCTATAATGCCCGCTTTGACGATGTCGGGGCGCACCGCCACGACCGGCTGGAAAGATTCGAGCACTTCCAGCACCGCCTGCTGGAATTCGGGTTCGCCGCTGTCTCTTTTGCAGACGGTCTCGTAAACTTTCTTTAAGTATTCGTTTTCAAGTGCCATTAAAAAATCAACTCCCATAATAAAAATTACAGGAGTCATTATATCACCGATATTTATAAAATGCAAGAGAAAATGAAAAAATATTCACAACTTTTTCTGTATCGCGTCCGCCGCGCTTTCGCCCGCCAGACGTCCCGTGCAGAACGCCGTCTGCAGATTGTAACCGCCGGTGCGGCAGTCGACGTCTATGATCTCACCGGCGAAAAACAGCCCGCGGACGAGCTTTGACCGCATGGTGGAAGGGTCTATCTCTTTGACGTTCACGCCGCCCGCGGTGACGATCGCCTCTTCCACGGGGCGAGTCCCCGTAACGGTGAGCGGTATTGCTTTGAGCAGCGCCGCCAGAGCGCGCCGTTCGGCGCGTGTGACCGAATTCACGGGCTTTTGCGGAGCTATGCCCGAAAGCCGCGCCACGTGCGGTATCATCGCCTTGGGCAGAAGATCGTCCAGCGAATTTATGAAATGTTTGTTTATAAATCTTTCAAAATCCGACCTTATGCGCTCGTCGAGCGTTTCTTCGGTAAGCGCGGGCTTCATATCTATGAACGCTTCGCAGGGAAACGAATCTATGAGCGCTGAGCCGGAAAGCACGAGCGGACCCGAAATGCCGAAATGGGTGAACAGCATCTCGCCCTGTTCCGAAAACAACGTTTTTCCGCCGTTTTCAAGCGTAAGGTTCACGTTTTTCAGCGAAAGCCCGGTGAGCTCTCCCGGCCATTTTTCTTTCGTTACAAGCGGCACCAGCGAACCGCGCGGCGTCACGATCGTGTGCCCCAGCTTACGCGCCAGCGCGTATCCGCTTCCGTCGGAACCCGTTGCGGGGTAACTCATCCCGCCGGTGCAGATTATCACGCTTGCGGCTTCCAAACGCCGTCTCTCTCCGTCCGAAGAATACTTCACGCCGCACACCTCGCCGTCGGTTACGAGTATTTCCGTAACGCAGCCGCGCTGAACGCGGATCCCGCGTTCGTAAATCATTTTCGCAAGGCAGTCGGTCACGTCGCGCGCCCTGTCGCTTTGCGGAAAGACCCTTCTGCCGCGCTCGGTCTTGAGCGGGACGCCTGCCGATTCAAAGAATCCCATCACGTCCGCGGGAGTAAAACGGTACGCCGCCTTCATCAGGAACTTGGGGTTTCTTATAACGTTTTCAAGATATTCCGGCACGGTGCAGTTGTTTGTGACGTTGCACCGCCCTTTGCCGGTGATATTCAGCTTTTTGCCGAGATAAGGATTTTTTTCCAAAAGCGTCACTTCGGCTCCTGCCGCGCGTGCGGAAACGGCGGCGAGCATTCCTGCCGCACCGCCGCCTATAACGACTATTCTGTTATTTCTGCTTGTTGTCGTAGATGCCGTATTCATCCCAGATGTTTTCCAGCTTTTCAAAATTCTTTATAACTTCTTTTTTCTTTGCCTGGCACAGCGCAGAGATCAGCGCGTTGATGAGCGCCATGGGCGCTACCAGCGAATCGACGAACGACGAGACCTCGTTGCGCGCGCAGAGCACCTTGTCGGCGATCGAAGCCACCGGCGAATCGAGCGAATCGGTTATAGCCACCGTGAACGCGCCGCTGCTGCGGGCGAACGTCATGGCGTTGACCGTGCGTTTGGAATAGCGCGGGAACGTTATGCCTATCATCACGTCGCCTTCGCCTATGCGGAACAGCTGCTCGAACATATCGCTGCCGCTCTGAGACTGCACCAGCCGCGCCTTGTCGGTGATGAGCGACATATAGAAATACATAAAGTTAGCGAGCGAAGTCGAAGAACGGTTGCCCACGATGTATATGTTCTTGGCGTAAAGGATCATATTCACGATGGAATCGAAATTGTCCTTATCGGTGTTGGCGAGAGTGGTGCGCAGGTTGTCGATCTCGGCGGAAAGGGTGGCGAAAAGCACGTTGCCGCCCATGCGCTCGTTGGCGATCTCTATACGTTCGAGCGAAGTCAGCTTGTTCTTGAGCACGCTGCGCAGCGAGCTCTGCAGCTCGGGGTATCCTTCAAAGCCCAGATTCATCGCAAAGCGGACCACGGTGGATTCCGAAACGCCGACTTCCTGCGCCAGCTTTGAAGCGGTCATATACGACGCCGAAACGTAGTTGTCGAGTATGAATTCAGCTATTTTTCTGTGCCCCTTGGAGCTTTTCTGCGAATAGGCGCGCACACGTTCAAGGAGCGGTATGTTAGATGAGTTTTGAGGCGTTTCCTGCATTTTATTTCACCTTTTCATCTATCATTTTTTTGTATGCGCGGTAGTATTCTATGGATCCGGGGTGACCGCAGAACGCTATGGTGCCGGGCTTGTTCATCATGCCCATATACTGGTAGCAAAGCACTTCGTCGCAGTATTCCGAAATCGCTTCCAGCTGGCGTTCCACGCGCTCGACGTTCGCGGGGATGAGCGCCGATTTATAAACGTCGCCTTCGAACTCGAACACTTCCATATCAGCCCACATGGCGCTCTTCGCGGCTTTGTCATGCGCCTTGCGCAGCGCTTTGAAATAAGCGCCCGTCTGGTCGGGAGTGGATTTGCGAACGCCCACCTCGTCCTGATATGCCACTATGTCGCAGTTCATGGCCTCGAGCTGCCGCACGAAATTATCGTCGGTCTTGGCGTGGTTTGTGCCGTACGGCGCTATAAGTACCTTGTGGCGGCTGTCGAGCCCCTTGCCGAACGCGGTATAGTCGTTGACATATTTGATAAAGGAATCAGGGTAATAGGGCCATATTCCCAGCTCGTCCGGCAGATACCAGCCGTAGAACGATTCGTGCTTGCCGTACAGCGCGTAGAGCTGTTCCATCGCGCGGAACGCGCGGGCCTGCACCTCGGGGGAAGTCATATTGTTTTCGGTCTGATTCCAGTTGCCGTAGAAACCGCAGGACATAAACACCTTTATTCCGTTGCGGTCGGCGGCGCGGAGCACGGCGCCCATGGGGTCTTCGGCGGCCATATTCGCAAATGGATAGATATCGGTTTTGAAATACGCCCACGCTTCGTCATTGTATACCTGCGCCGAGGTGAGAAGGACTATATACTTCATTCCCAGCGAGGCGATCTCGTCGACCTTCGCCTCCCACTGTTCTTCCGAAAATGAAGTGATTATGGGGTTCCAGTATTTGCCCTCGGGTCTGTTGTGATGCCAGAATTCGAACCAGGTGCCGGTGATTTTTTTGATCATAGCCTTTTACCTCCGTTGTTTCTAACTACATTATAATCACATAACGCAAAAATGCAAGTAAAATTGCAAAAAACATTTGCAAAGCGGCGCGGTTTATTGTATAATAGAGGCACAGACAAACGAAAGGAAAGTGCATCCATATGAATATCCTCGACAGATTCGTCGAATACGCCCGCATTTCCACCAATTCAAACGAATATTCCGAATCGGCACCGTCCACTTCCAAGCAGCTCGTTCTCTGCGAACTGCTCGAAAAACAGCTTAAAGAAGCCGGGCTTTCGGACGTCCGTTCCGACGGTCGCGGCTATGTGTACGCAAAACTGCCCGCAAATTCCACTCGCAGATTCCCCAAGATCGGCTTCATCGCGCACGTCGACACTTCGCCCGATATGAGCGACGAAAACATAAAGCCGCAAGTCGTGGAATACAAGGGCGGCGACATCACGCTCAACGAAGAGCTGGGCATAAAAATGACCGTGGCGGATTTTCCGAACTTAAAAAATTATGTAAACGAACACCTTGTCGTCACCGACGGCACAACGCTGCTCGGCGCGGACGATAAAGCCGGCGTCGCCGAGATAATGGACGCCGTTATCCGCATTAAAGAAAGCGGCGTGGAGCACGGCGATATAATGGTCGGATTCACTCCGGACGAGGAGATCGGACGCGGCGCCGACCTGTTCGACGTCGCCGGTTTCGGCGCCGATTTCGCCTATACCGTAGACGGCGGAGCTTTGGGCGAAATAGAATACGAAAACTTCAACGCGGCGTCTGCTGTGCTCAATATCAAAGGCGTTTCCATCCATCCGGGCAGCGCCAAGAACAAAATGATAAACGCGCTCACCGTCGCGCGCGAGATCGATACGCTCGTTCCCGCGTGGGAACGTCCCGAACACACCGAAAAATACGAAGGCTTCTTCCATCTCAATAATATGAGCGGCGGCGTGGAAGAAGCACGGATGAAATACATCATCCGCGACCACGACAGGGCAAAGTTCGAAGAAAAGAAAGTCCGTATGCAGCGTATAGTGGATTATGTAAACCAAAAATACGGCAGGGAACTTATCACCTGCACCATTATCGACACCTATTACAATATGCGCGAACTTGTCGAGACTTCTCCCCATATCGTCGACCGCGCGTATAACGCCATGAAAGCGTGCGGCGTGGAGCCGGTAATCATCCCCATCCGCGGCGGCACCGACGGCGCGCGGCTTTCGTATATGGGGCTGCTTTGCCCCAACATCTGCACCGGCGGCGAAAACTTCCACGGCAAATTCGAATTCGTCTCGGTCGAACGCATGGAAAAGATATCGGATATAATAATCAAAATGCTCACCACCGAATGAATGCGGCAAAAACTTACCGGCGGACCCTTTACGGGGCCCGCCGGCCTTGTTTATTTCTTTATTTTGGGCAGCTCGGTCATCCTGAGCTTGGTGCAGCCGTAGGGGATCAGCGTGAACTCTTTTGCTTCGCCAAGCGCTTTGCGGTGCTTTGGCCAGCGGTCGGCGACAGTCGTGTAACCTCGCAAGTAACCCCATTCAACGGGAGCCAGCTTTGCCGTGATATGCGCGGGCGCGTTCTTTTCGCTGAAAGGAATATCACCCGTTTTATCGAACCCGAACTTCAGTTTGTCCGAATCGAACCCGTAAGCCCAGTCGCTTTTGGGGTAAAGCTCGTAATCGCAGTACGGGAACTTGCGCTCCACTCCGCCGCGCTCGAATTCGCACATCTTCCATTCCGCTTCTATCGGAAGCGCAAACACCAGCGTGCCGCGCTCCGCGAAATACATCTGTTTGGGCCTTGGCGAAAGGCGGGCTTTGAAACTGAGTGCCAGCGTTATCTTCTGTGTCCCGCGCCAGGTCCTGTTGATCCTGACTATGCGGCTTTTACGCGGTTTGCCGTTTATTTCGGCTTTACCGTCAGCGGGGATGCGGATGGAAAACTCGAACCTGACGGGCTTTTCGGCGGTTACCGTATAAACTGTCTTGTCGGCGAACGGATAATCGCCTTTTGCTTCTATGCGCACCTTGACTCCGTTTATGACGGTGTCGAGCCGCGAAGCCATCGGGATCGCCGCCAGCACGCCTTTTTCGCTTTTTAAGAATATACCGTGCGCCAGTTTGGGCCATCCTTGCCCCATGTTGGCGGTGCAGCAGCCGTATTCGGGCTCAAGGCCGAACATATTCGCTTCCGAACCGTTTGTCAGCCACGGCGATTTGCCGGGCAGATGCGCGCAGCCGATCTGGTTTGCCTGCTGATCGTACTGATGCGTCCACATATCCTCCGAAGTCGTGGCGGGCAGCGCGTTGAACGCCACACGTTCGAGCATGTTCAGCCATTTGACGTCGCCCGTGGATTCAAACAGCTTTTCGCAGGAATACATGGTCTCCACAACCGCGCAGAGCTCGGTCCCCGCGACGGGGCTCACGCCGGAAAGGCATTCGTCGCCGGTGATTATCCCGACGGCGGTGCCGTTGTATTTGTAAAGGATATCGTAAAGCCGCTGCGCCTCGTCCGTGTATTCCGCTTTGGTGAAGGGAAGATACACGGCTTCGGACTTGAGCATCATACCCATGTTGACAATGTGTCTTTCGATTTGCCACCGGAAGATCGGCACTTTCCATTCTTCCGTATAGTCGGCGTAATCGGCGCCCTGCGCTTTTATCAGGAGCGCGAGCTCGTCTATCCATTCTTCGCCGTAACGTTCTTTGATTACGGTCAGCGATATCATGGCTTCGAAATGGCGGAACTTGCCCCAGTGGCGCAAGACCGTCGTGCCGTTCTTCATACGTCCGTGCAGATTCTTCATCGCCTTGTAAACGCAAGCCACGGCGCGGTCGTCGCCGGCATACACGCCGTATTCGGCGAGCACCTTGCAAATAAGGAACAGCGCCCATATATCGTAGTTTCCGCGTTCTTCATCCTTGCACGGGCAGATCCAGCCGTCGGGCTGCTGACGGTCCATTATTGCGCAAAGATATTTCTGAGCGCGCGCTATCATGCCTTTGTCGCGAAGTAAGTACGCAAGCGGCACGAATCCGTCAAGCCAGTAGGGAACGCGTTCCCAGCCTTCTTTGTCGCCGCCGATCCACGCGCTGTCCTTCACGTCGGGCCACATATTGTCCAAGTTTCCCGCCAGTCCTTCCGCCTGGATGCGTAGTTGGCGCGCTATCCAGCCGGTCGGTTTTATTTCGGCATACCTGAAATTTGAATACATATCTCGTCCTTCTTTCTTGTAAAACAGTTATGTCGATACAGTGTCGTTTTCCGCCGCCCCGGCCGGAGCGTCTTTTCCTTTAAAACGCCTGTCGGGCAGGATGAGGAACCTCACTATGAGGTCGAACGGTATCACCAGCGCCAGCGCAAGGAAAACGTCCGCAGAGGAATGCTGTTTTATGAACATGGTCGAAAGGGTTATCATCGTGGCGAAGAACCAGATGAAAGCTTTCCACCAGATCTTGCCTTTCATGCTTTCGGCAAAAGTCATCCGAATCGCCAGCACGTACGAAACCATAACGTGCATGCTCGGGTATATCGCCGTCGGCTCGTCCGCGGCGTAGATCATTTTTACTATAAGCCCGGTCAGACCGCCGCCGGTATCTGCGACGCGCAGATCGTGATAAGTCGGGAATACGGTGCAGAACGTCATACATACGTACAGCGTGAACATACACCCGACCGCGCAGCGCAGAAAGTCCTTTTTGGAATATATGAGGACGTATATAAGGCACGCCGCTATAAACACGAACCACAGTATGTAAAACGCGCTGAACTGCCTTATATACGGGATCTTGTCGTCGAGCGGTATATGTATCAGATGGCTCTTAGACGGATCCTGAACGATCAGATGATTCAGTACCCCGTACCAGATTATCTGCGCCGGCCATATCGCCAGTATCAGGCAGTACGGCCGCGCTTTGAGAAAATCGATGAGTTTTTTTATAAGAGCTTTCATTATGAAGATCCTTGACGTCCTGCCGTTCAGTTATTCTTCTATCACCGTGTAGCCGGAAGGGATGTCGAACACGCCGTCCGAAATATCTGAAGATATCGAAACGGAAATGACTATGGTGTCCTTAACCGAACTGTCGTAGCTGCGGTATCTTTCGAGCTCGCCGTTCTGGTTGAAGAACAGAGTGAACTCGAACCCCTTGGAATCGACGTATTTTTCATACGAATAATCGGTGTCGAAAAGCTGTTCGGTGCCGGAACCCGTAAGCCGTATGTCGCCGGTCCAGAGCTTCTTTTCGAACACTTCGCCGTCGTCGTCCGAAACCAGCGCGGTCTTCAAGAACTCGTCGAGCGTGATAAGCTTGCCGCCTTTGCGCAGGTAAGTCACTTTGGAACCGTAGCTTTCTTCTATTTCGTAGTAGATCGCCTTGTTTTTGTGATACGCCGTGACCGTGTAGGGAAGCGCTTCGCCGCCCACGGTGCGCGTTTCGGAAATGCGTATGCGGTATTTGCCGGAATTGATCGTATTCAGATACGGCGCGGTGAGCTCGCCCGTCTTTTCGGCGGGTTCGGAGGATTCCTCCGAGCTTTCCTCAACGCTCGCTTCGCTCGGCTCTTCCGAAATATCAACGCTTTCTTCGTCCGATACTTCTTCCGAGCTTTCGCCCGGTTCTTCGCTCGGATCTTCCTCGGCGGAACTCTCGTCCGCGCTTTCTTCTTCGCTTTGCGGCGCGGATTCCGGAACGGGGGCCGAAGATTCTTCCGCCTCGCTTTCCGGCGCAGAGCTTTCTGCCGGCTTCGCCGAAGTCTCTGACTCGGGCGCGGACGATTCGTTGAGCGGTAGTTTGGTCAGGCATGAAGTGAGCATCGCCGCAGTCAAAACGACGGCGATCGCGAAAATTGCGTATTTTTTCATATCATTCTTTTCCTTTGACATATTTTATTATGTCTTCTATCTCTTCGGAACTTTTTTTGCTGTCGTTCGCAAGCTTCTGGCGGCGCTTTTCGATTTCGCTCGAAAGCTCCTTCAAAAGCTCGTCCACCGATTTTTCGTCGTCTGGCTTGGGCTGATCTTCTTTTTTAGGCGCCGCTTTTGGTATCGCCGGCTGGCGTATGGTGCGCGTCACGGTGTCCGAAAGTATCGCGGTCTCGCCCGAAGCCACGCCTTCGCGGTAATAAGAGTCGCGCGCTTCGCGCAGTACCGAAAACGCCTTTTTCAGCGGTATCGCTATCTCGTACGGCTTTACAAAGAGTTCCGGCATTACCGGCGAGCCCTCGTTGAGCTGTTTGCTCAGCTTTGCGTCTTTTATGTTCGGCACGGCGTCCGCGTCGAGCAGTCCTATTACTATGAGCGGTTTTTCTCCGCCCGTCATTTCAAGCTTTGCGACGTTGCTCCAGGGGATGAATCCGGCGCCGTCTGTGCCGTTGAGCAGGTCGAGGAATCCTTCGTTCGAAACCAGCATGGCGTTCTTGGGCGAAAACAGCTGGGCTATCATATACGCGAACAGGCCCGTGAAATACAGCGTTCCCACGGCGCCTACGACGAGGAACAGATAATACAGTACGCGGTTGTCCACTCTGTATATCACCAGCGGTACAAGCAGGCAGTATACCGAAGCCGCGGCAAGCGCAAAAGCCACAAGCGCGAACCACGGCGTAAGCGTGTTGCTTTTCTTTATCCTTACGAATTCTTCGTTTGTCGAGTCCATTCTTTCACATCCTTTTTGTTACCGCGTTTTTATCAGAAACCGGGTATGGGGTGGCTCAGCACGTACGCTTCGTAAGCGTCGCGCGCGGCGTTGGACCAGTGGATGCCGTCGCCGTTGGTGTACGAGCTTTTAAGGTTGCCGAGCTCGTCCTGGAGCGTCTCGGCGACGTTCAGATAGTAGTATCCGCGCTCTTTTGCGAGCTCGAGCAGATACATATTGAAATGGTTTATCTTCTGATTCAGGGTGCCTATGTCGCTGTTTGTGTAGTTGCCGTAGGCTTCGAGCGCCCAGGGCGGAGCCGAACACAGCACTATTATCGAAGTCGGCGACGCCGCGGCGATCTTGTCGAGCAGGGTGCGGTACTGTTCTATGTGGCGTTCGTTGTTGATGAGCGTTATGCCGTTGGTGCCGAGCATGATATAGATTATCTCGGGTTTGAGATATTCTATCCAGTAGATCGAAGTCTTCTTTTCGCTCGAATGGTTGTATACCGGGTTTTCCACGTATTTTGCAAAATCGCTCACCATAAGGCCGCCCCACGCGAGCACGTCGCAGTCGGCGAGACAGCGGTTTTTAAGCGTCATATGGTAGGTGATCGAGTCGCCGCAGAAGCAGATATGCTGCAGATAGCTGCTGTCCACGGGTTCGCGCTCGGTCAGATAGGTGCCTTCAAAGCGCTGGAAATCCGCGGTGGTGTATGACATGTTGGAAGGCACCGTCAGCGCGTAGTTGACTTCTTCGTACGGGAAAAGCTGTTTGAGCACCGTGTCGTTGGTGCTGTAATAGGTCTCAAGATAATCGGAGGTGTGCTTGTCTTCCGGTATACGTTCGCCCGCGGGCAGATATATATAGTTTGCCACGCCTATGGCGCAGGCGACAGCTATCGAAAGAATGACGTACATCATTTTTTGGAATATGTTCATTATTTACGCTCACCGTTCCTTTCGTCACGAAAGATAGTCTTTGTCGGGGATCTCGTATTCCTCATCGTCGATCGCCGTATCGTTGTCGTATATGCAGGTCACAAAGAGACGGTCGTCGGTTTCGGCGTCGTATATTTCCAGAAAATAGCGGGTCCCGCTGCTTTCCGTTTCCGATGCGCCGCCCTGCGTAACCGTTTCGTCCGATCCCGCGCGGGATACCGACGACTCTCGGTTGATTATATTGTCGCCGAGCTCAAAATATAACCCGCCGTACGAAATGCGCAGATATTCGTATTTTATCGCAATTATGCCGAAATTCACGTCCTTCGTGCGCGTCACGCAGTTGACGTTTTCGTATTCGTTGCCTTTGCTGTCGAACACGCGGAATTTAACGGCCCTGTCGGTCCCGGAAGCTCTTACCAGCTCGTGTCCGAGCGCCACGCACGAACGCTTGTCGTCTTCCTCGTCGTACTTCTTTTGCTGCTCCAGCTGGTCGGGGGTGTAGAGCCGTCCGCATTCCTTGCAGTATCTCAACTGAGTCCACGCAATGCGCAACCCTATCTCGTATTCGCCGGGTACCGGCGCGTACACGCATTCTTTAAGCTGGAACGCGCCCTCTTCGCTCATGAATTCCTTGGGGTAAACGCGGTAGAACTCAAAACCTTCGGGGTCCGCTTCAAACGCCGCGCGCGCGGATCCCGAAAGCACCGGGGTATTTACGAGCGGATTGTCGCGCCGCAGTATGATTACGAGCAGGACCGAGATCCACACCACTGCGATCAGCGCGTAGAAGATATATTTAAGCGTCTTTTTGATATAGAATTTTGCGCCGCGCTTGCGGTCTGCGGCGATATCGTCGTTTTCGCCCGAAAGCAGTTCGTCTTCCATAAGTTTTCCTCTTTTTTTGTCCCGCGGAGTGCCGCTTGACATAATGTTTACGGTCCTGTGACATTATTTTTGCATAATGAATGCGTTATGCAAATCCCGAAAACAAGCAATTATGTGGGGAATTTGCCGCACTTATCCACATTATCCACATAGTTTTCCACAGTTATGCGGCAAAAATGGATAGAAATACAGCTGATTATGTCAATTAAGCCGTTGCTTAACCAAAATATTTCTTGTCCAGTGTGCGCAGCTGCAGCGCCAGCGCGATATGGTTCTTCTTTATAAGCTCGCTTTTGTCGAAGTCGGCGACCGTGCGCGCGACCTTGAGTATGCGGTCGTAGCTGCGCGCCGAAAGCGAAAGCGTTTCGAACGCGCGCTTGAGCAGGGAACTGCCTCCGTCGTCGAGCACGCAGTACTTGCGTATCTGCGCGGGGGTCATCAAGGCGTTCGCCATCGCCGGGTCGCCGAAACGCTGCGAAGCGAATTCCCGCGCGGCGCAGACGCGCTCGCGCATCGCGGCGCTGGGTTCGGAAGGAGTCGTCGCCGAAACGCCGGAATAATCCAGCGAAGGCACCTCCACCTGAATGTCTATCCTGTCGAGCAGCGGGCCCGATATTTTCGAAACGTAATTCCTGCGCGCGCTGTCCGTGCAGGTGCAGGGATGCGTGGGATGCCCGTACCATCCGCACTTGCAGGGGTTCATCGCGCAGACGAGTATGAACGAGGCGGGGTAGTCGACCGTCCCGCTCACGCGCGTGATATGTATGCGCCGCTCCTCAAGCGGCTGGCGCAGGACTTCGGTCACCGATTTGTCGAACTCGGGGAACTCGTCCAAAAACAGCACGCCGTTGTGCGCCAGCGATATCTCGCCCGGCTTGGGCGATTTTCCGCCGCCCGCCATACCGGCGGCCGACATATTGTGGTGCGGCGAACGGAACGGCCGCGCCGAAACGAGCGAGCAGTCCGAACTCAGTATCCCCGCCACGGAATGGATCTGCGTGGTCTCTATGGATTCGGGCAGGGAAATGGGCGGCAAAATGGAAGGTATGCGCGAAGCGAGCATGCTCTTGCCCGAGCCGGGAGGCCCTATCATCAGAACGTTGTGCGAACCCGCGGCGGCGATTTCGAGCGCCTTCTTCGCGGTCTCCTGACCCTTTACGTCGCAGTAATCCAGCGCGCAGACCGAGGCGCGCCGTTCGAACGCGTCGAACGAGAACACCGTCTTTTCAATTGCTTCTTCGTGTCTCAGCGCTTTCATCAGCTGCGAAACGTTTTTCACGGGGAAAACGTCTATCCCTTCGGCGGCGCTCGCTTCGGGAGCGTTCTGTTCGGGGAGATATATTGCTTTGAAACCGGCTTTGCGCGCGGCGAGTGCCATCGAAAGCGCGCCGTTTATGGGGCGAAGCTCGCCCGTGAGCGAAAGCTCGCCGGCGAACGCCTTTCCGTCGGTATCGAGAAATCCCGATTTTTCCTCATCCGCCATCGATATGAGTATGGGCAGGTCGAACGAAGAGCCCTCTTTTCGCACGTCCGCGGGAGCCAGATTTATGGTGACCTTGCCGGTCTTGAGAGTGAGCTGAGAACTGCGCGCGGCGGCGCGGACGCGGTCGAGCGCTTCTTTTACGGCGGTATCGGGCAGGCCTATCAGCGAAACCAGCGGTTCGGCGGAAGAAAACCTGTCGGTCTCGACCACCACGGGTATGCCGGTTATACCGTTAAGCGCAAAAGTGTGTATTACTTTTACCATAAAAGCCATACCTCCGCAGAATTATACACAGTTATTATATCACGGTTCTTCTCCGTTTTCAATAGCGAATTTTCTTAAATAAACGCGGCGCCCGCGCCGCTGACGCCGCGCGTTGTCCGGGCGCGCGCCGCGCGTAAATAAAATAACAAAAAAATGCAAAAAGATATTTACAACAGCAAAAAGATGTGCTAAAATATATCGAATAAATAAATTCGGAGGTTTGTTTATGGCAATCAGAAAAAAGATATCCATGGACGGCAATAACGCGGCCGCTCATGTGTCCTACGCTTTTACGGAAGTCGCGGGCATTTACCCCATCACCCCGTCTTCCCCCATGGCGGAATACGTTGACAAGTGGTCGGCGGAAGGTCGTTTGAACCTGTTCGGCCAGACAGTCAAGGTAGTCGAAATGCAGTCCGAAGGCGGCGCTTCCGGCACCGTGCACGGCTCGCTTGCCGCCGGCGCTCTCACCACAACATACACCGCTTCCCAGGGGCTCCTTCTTATGATCCCCAATATGTATAAGATAGCGGGCGAGCTGCTCCCGGGCGTCATCCACGTTTCGGCGCGCGCTCTCGCGTCCCATGCGCTTTCCATTTTCGGCGACCACAGCGACGTTATGGCGTGCCGTCAGACCGGTTTCGCCATGCTGTGCTCTTCCAACGTACAGGAAGTTATGGACCTCGGCGCGGTCGCCCACCTCGCCGCCATAAAGGGCAGAGTCCCGTTCATGCATTTCTTCGACGGTTTCCGTACTTCTCACGAAATACAGAAAGTCGAGACCTGGGACTACGAAGACCTGCGCGATATGCTTGACATGGACGCGGTCAAAGCGTTCCGCGAAAGATCGCTCAACCCCGAGCACCCCGTGCTCCGCGGTACCGCCCAGAACCCCGACATCTTCTTCCAGGCAAGGGAAGCTTCCAATATTTATTATAATGCCATCCCCGCCGTCGTCGAAGAATATATGCAAAAAGTCAACGCCAAGATCGGCACCGACTATAAACTCTTCAATTATTACGGCGATCCCAAAGCCGAAAAGATCATCATCGCCATGGGCTCCGTCTGCGACACCGCCGACGAGACCGTCGACTATCTTATGTCCAAAGGCGAAAAAGTCGGTTTGCTCAAAGTCCGCCTCTACAGACCGTTCTCGGTCAGCCATTTCATAAACGCCATACCCAGGACGGTCAAGAAGATAGCCGTCCTCGACCGCACCAAGGAACCCGGCGCCATAGCCGAACCTCTTTATCTCGACGTCGTTTCCGCCGTCCGCGGCACTAAGTTCGAAAAAGCGCTCATCGTCGGCGGCAGATACGGCCTCGGTTCCAAAGACACGACCCCGGGCGACATCATTGCGACCTACCGCAACCTCGACGCCGAAGCTCCCGTCAACGGCTTCACGCTTTCCATCGAAGACGACGTCACGCACCTCTCGCTGCCCGTCACCGAAAATCCCGATACCGCTCCCGCGGGCACGGTATCGTGCAAATTCTGGGGGCTCGGCTCGGACGGCACCGTCGGCGCCAACAAGAACTCCATCAAGATCATAGGCGACCATACCGATAAATATATCCAGGCGTATTTCGCTTACGACTCCAAAAAATCCGGCGGTCTCACCGTTTCGCACCTGCGTTTCGGCGACAAGCCCATCCATTCCACCTATTACGTTTCCAAGGCAGATTTCGTCGCCTGCCACAATCCTTCGTATATGCATATGTACGACATCACCGGCGACATCAAAGAAAACGGCACATTCCTCCTCAACTGCCAGTGGAAACCCGAAGAACTCGATAAGATCCTTCCCGCAAAGGCAAAGCGCGATCTTGCGACCAAGAAAGTCAACTTCTATATAGTCGACGCCATCTCCATTGCCAAGTCGCTCGGTCTGGGCGGCAGGACCAACACCGTGCTCCAGTCCGCGTTCTTCAAGCTCGCCAACATCATCCCCGCTGACGAAGCTTCCGAATATATGAAGAAAGCCGCTTATAAGTCCTTCATCAAAAAAGGACAGGCGGTCGTCGATATGAACTATGCCGCCATCGACGCCGGCGCGGACGCCGTCGTCAAGGTCAAGATCCCCGCGGCATGGAAGAAAGCCGAAGACAAGAAGACCAAAGCCAAAGCGCTAAAGGGCCGCAAGGAAGTCGTCGACTTCGTTAAAGACATCCTCGAACCCGTCGTCGCGCAGAAAGGCGACCTGCTTCCCGTCTCCACCTTCCTCGACAGAGCCGACGGCACTTCGCCGCAAGGCACCGCCGCTTACGAAAAACGCGGCGTGGCGGTCGACGTCCCTTGCTGGAATCCCGAAAACTGCATCCAGTGCAACTTCTGCTCGCTGGTCTGCCCGCACGCCACCATACGTCCCGTGGCGCTGCCCGAATCCGACGAAGAAAAAGTCAAGGGCATGAAACTCCTGCCCATGACCGGCCTTGCCGGCTATAAGTTCGGCGTCACCGTTTCGGTGCTCGACTGCCTCGGCTGCGGCAGCTGCGTTCAGGTCTGCCCGGGCAAAAAAGGCGAAAAGGCGCTCTCCATGGTGCCCGCCGCCACCCAGCAGAACGAACAGAAATACTTTGATATCAGCTATAAATACGCCGACAATCCCGAAGTGCTCGCCAAGTTCAAACCCGAAACCGTCAAGGGCTCGCAGTTCAAACAGCCGCTGCTCGAGTTCTCGGGCGCCTGCGCCGGCTGCGGCGAAACTCCTTACGCAAAACTCATAACCCAGTTGTTCGGCGACAGAATGTTCATTGCCAACGCCACCGGCTGCTCGTCCATCTGGGGCGGCTCCGCGCCTTCCACTCCGTATACCGTGAACAAAGAAGGAAAAGGCCCCGCCTGGGCGAACTCCCTGTTCGAAGATAACGCCGAATACGGTCTCGGCATGGCGACTGCGGTCAATCAGCGCCGCGCCAAACTCGTCGATATCGTCGGCAAACTTGCCGAAAACGAATCGCTCGCCGCTCCCGCCAAGGAATGGCTCGACGCGAAAGACGACGGCAAGGCGTCCGTTCCCGCCAGCGAAAAACTCATCGCTGCGATCAAAGCCGCTGTAAAAGGGAACAAGGACCGCGAATTCGCCTCGCTCTGCAAGCAGGCGCTCGCCATGGAAGACCTCTTCATCAAGAAATCGATGTGGATCTTCGGCGGCGACGGCTGGGCATACGATATCGGCTTCGGCGGACTCGACCATGTGCTCGCTTCCGGCGAAGACGTGAACATCTTCGTGTTCGATACCGAAGTTTACTCCAACACCGGCGGACAGGCCTCCAAGTCCACTCCGACCGGCTCCGTGGCGCAGTTCGCTGCCGCGGGCAAAGCCACCAAGAAGAAAGATCTCGCCGGTATCGCCATGAGCTACGGCTACGTTTACGTTGCGCAGGTAGCCATGGGCGCCGATTATAACCAGTGCGTCAAAGCCATAAGCGAAGCCGAAAATTATCACGGACCTTCGCTCGTCATCGGCTACGCGCCGTGCATCAACCACGGCATAAAGAAAGGTCTGGGCACCTCGATGCTCGAAACCAAAGCCGCGGTAGCCGCGGGCTACTGGCATACCTTCCGCTTCAACCCGCTGCTCGCCGCAGAGGGCAAGAACCCCTTCACGCTCGATTCCAAGGAGCCCACGAACGATTATAAGGAATTCATCAACACCGAATCCCGTTATTCCTCGCTCAACCTGTTCTTCCCGGAAAGAGCCAAGGTGCTGTTCGACAGAGCCGAGCAGGAAGCGAAAGAGAAGTATCTCAAGCTCAAAAAGCTCGCAGATCAGTAAGTCCCGCGTTAAAGTCCCCCTGAAGACACGCACAGGCGCGGGCGCTGCGCCCGCGCCTGTGCAAATCCCAATCGCCGCAACGAAAGGATGGTACAGATGAGCGGTAAACCCAACAGAAAAGAAAGCTACGGCTTTATCAACCTTATCGCGATAGTGGCGAGTTTTGCCGTCATCGTGGTGATTCTTTCGGTGCTCCTGGCCAAATTCGTCATCGACAAATCGTCCGAGCTTTCTTCCGAAGAGCCGTCAGACGTGTCTGTGGTTTCGGATGAATCGGGAACGGAAGAAAGCGGCGTCGAATCCGACGTTTCCGAGAATTCCGGCTATACCGAGATTTCGGGCGACTATTCGCAGGGCGCCGAGGATCCGTACCGCATCATACTGCTCGAAGCCGAGGATATGCACAAGGGTCCGCTGATTATAGTGAATCCGGCATACCGTTACGATTTCGACGTCAATCCCACCGCCGCTTCCGTGGTCAACGTGTATAAATCGCGTACATCCAAAACTTTCGGCGTGCGCGATTCCGACATCACCATCGGCAGAGATACCATGACGCATATGCAGGAACTTCTGAACGCGCTTTCCGCATATACGGGCAGCACCGCGCTGACCGTCACCACGGGTTTCCGTTCGTACGACGCGCAGAAAAAACTGTATGACGAAGGCAAAGACGTCGACGGCCCGGGCGAAAGCGATCTCAACACCGGTTACTCGTTCAAATGCACCGTTTATCCTTCTTCCGCGGGCAAACTCGGCGAAGGCAAGTTCCAGTGGCTCGACGAAAACTGCATGTTCTACGGCTTCGTCAAGCGCTATCCCGAAGGTAAAAAAGGTCTCACCGGACATGACGCCAACAATTCGCTTTACCGCTATGTGGGCGTCCCGCACGCGTATCTTATCTATGTCAACAATTACTGCCTCGAAGAATACATAGATTTTTGCCGCAGATTTTCATACGAAAGCAAGTACGAGACCACCTGCGACGGCATCGATTACGCCATCTATTACGTCCCGGCGAACCCCGAAGGCGAAACCCAGATCAAGATCCCCGAAGGCGCCGATTACGAGATCTCCGGCGATAACGTCGCCGGCTTCATCGTGACTCTCACGCTCGGCGCAGGCGATCTGTCAGGGGAATAACGTCGCAAACAAATGTTTTGTGCATAGCGCTACGATGTAAAAAAAATCGCCTGCGTTTTTGTGCAAAAACACCATAAATTCCGGGGCGATCGAGCCCGCAAAAATCTTCATAGCACAAATTTACAGTTTCGCGTTGGCGGAACTGTAATTTTTTGTTTATATTCTTTTGTTAACAAACTTTGCAATTGCGCTTGAAAGAGCGCCGCATCAAAACGGCGTTCAAGCGCAAAATGCCCGCATTTCTTGTGATATTGGCGGTTTTTCGTGCGGTCGTTCCTTTTGCCTGCGGTACAAGTAATCGACAAATAACGGTTTTGCCCAAAAACGTTTTTTTGCAAATTGCACATAACGTTGACGGTCGAAAAATATTAATAAAGTGTGAACCGGCGCCGAATAGGTAAATAATCACCAAAAAACCTTCTTATTATATATGCACTCTTGACAAATTGACAAAAAAACGTTATAATCATCATATCTAATTATACTTGGTCGTACCATGACCGGGTGTAGCTTTGCAAATTCTCACGCAGGAGGACATTCTATGAGCAAAATCAAGAAACCGCTCAAGCGGATCGCTTCCGTTTTACTTGCGCTGCTCATCCTGGTAACGGGCTGTGGCTTGTTCGATGCCGGGATCACCGCAAGCGCTCTCGTCGAAAGCGTAAACGGGTCCGATTCGCTTGTAAGAACCTCTCTTTCGGAGATCCGCAGCGTTCTCACGTCTATGTCGTATTCGGCGTATCTCGCCGAACACGCCGACCTTTCGAACGCGCAGAAAACCGTAGAGATCGACATTACCAAGTGCAATGCCGAAAACACCACCGCCACGTATCTATACGCCGAGGGCGGCGAATACGGCACTGACGGAAAGATCCTTTTGGCCGCTGACGACGGCAAAATATCTTTTGATGTCGACATACCCGACGATGCGTTTTACTGCATCGAGATCGAATACTGGACCGGCAACGCAGTGGTATCTGACAGTTCCGGCAACGTGATCGCCGAGGGCAAATCGACCAATATCGAAAGGATCATCCTCATTGATGGCGCCGTACCTTTCAAAGAGGCGCGTTCCATCAAGCTTTCCAGAAGCTGGTACGATTCTTACTACGTCGTCAACGACGATTACAAATGCGTTTACGACGAAACCGGCAAAAAGATCAGCTACGGAACCGACGATCCTCTGTTCGTCGAATCCGTACGCGATCAGACGCAGGTCAACCGTATCTTCCAGCGTGATAACAACGGCAACGAAATGAAACCCGCAAAAACGCTCTCGCCCGAATGGGTGACCGTAAAAGTGCAGGATTCATCCGGATATAACAACGGCGCGCTCCGTTTCGCTTTCACCAAAGGCAGCCACGTGCTCACGCTTTCCACCATCCGCGAGCCTGTTGCCATTAAGAGCATCCGCCTCGTTCCCAACGACGATATCCCCGCTTATTCCGATTACATCGCCGCTTACACGGCGCAGGGCGCAAAGGATTATTCCGGCAGCGAGACCTTCAAGATCCAGGCCGAATATCCCACCAACACTTCGGATAAGACCATATATCAGCTCAACGACAGAACTTCCGCCATCACCGAACCGCAGGACGCGGCGCTCCAGCGCCTCAACTCCATCGGCGGCGACAAATGGACTTACGTCGGCCAGTGGGTCGAATATGACGTCGTCGTCCCCGAGGACGGTTTCTACAACATAGTGCTCAGGTACAAGCAGAGCATGATGGAAGGTATGTACGTTTCCCGCAAGATCTACATCAACGGGGAAGTGCCTTTCGCCGAGGCGCTCAACTGCCGTTTCAACTATAAAGATTCCTGGCAGGTCGGCGGCCTGTACGACGGGCTCGCCGTCAAAGAAGGCGACAGTTTCAAGTTCTACCTCAAAAAAGGCGTCAACAACATCAAGTTCGAAGTCGTGCTCGGCGATATGTCTTCCATACTCAGCCGTGTCGAAACTATCCTCACCTCCAGCAACGCCTATTACAGAAAGATCCTCATGCTCACCGGCCCGGATCCCGACGAATACCGCGATTACGGTTTCGAAAAGATAATGCCGGACGTGCTCAAGGGGCTCAAGAAGGCCGCCGCCGATCTGTATCAGATCTCCGCCGACCTCACCGCCATCACCGGCGTCACCGGCAGCAATAACGGTACGCTCGAGCGCGTCGCGCTCGTATTCGAGCGTATGGGCAAGCAGCCCGACAAGATCGCCGCCACGCTCGACACTATGAAAGACTACCTCGCGGCGCTGGGTTCATGGCTGACCTCCAACCAGAGCCAGCCGCTCACGCTCGACTATATAGTCATACAGCCGGTCGACGCTGAGCTCCCGGACGCTGAAGCGGGGTTCTTCAAGAACCTCGGCAGCGAATTCAGCAAATTCATCGCCTCCTTCTTTTCGGATTACAACTCCATAAGCTCCACCACCGAAATCGATGAAGAGACGCTCAAAGCCACAGAGAACGCCGCCATCGAAGTGTGGACCGCTTCCAGCCGTGACCAGGCGCAGATCATCAAACGCCTTGTCGACGACGACTTTATGGAAAAATACAACATACCCGTCACGGTCAAACTGGTCATAGGCGGCACGCTGCTTCCCGCAACGCTTGCCGGCACCGGTCCCGACGTGGCAATGAACATAGATCAGACCACTCCTGTCAACTATGCCATCCGCTCGGCGGTCCTTTCGCTGAACTCCGAAGAACACGGTTACAATTTCAACGATTTCAGCCGTTTCAAGGACAATCCCGCCTACAGCGGCATCCTCGACAAGGTCTCCACGTTCGACGAAGTCTTCGCGCGCTTCGCTCCTTCGGCAAAGACGCCGGTCACTCTGTACGGCGAAACGTACGCCCTCCCGGTGACGATGTCGTTCCCGATGATGTTCTACCGCAAAGACATATTCGTCGAAATGGGGCTTGAAGTCCCCAATAACTGGGACGAATTCCGCGACGTCAGCTCCGCGCTTCAGGCGAGGAACCTCAACGTCGGTTTCCCGACCGGTACGGGCGGATCGATGATACTTATGTATCAGGTCGGCGAACCGCTTTACGATATGGGTAATTACGATGATTATCTTACCCGGTATCCCGACCTGTTCGGTTACGACGAAGCCACCGGCAAATACACCGAGAACGTGTATTACGACGACGAAGGCAACGTCCTTCCCAAGACCGACGGTATGACGATCAACCTCGACTCCAACGCTTCGCTCGCGGCGTTCAAACAGGTCTGCCAGTATTTCACTTCTTACGATTTCCCCGTGTCTTACGCGCTTGCAGACCGTTTCAGAGACGGCACGATGCCGCTTGCGGTCGCCGACTACGCAAGCACCTATAACACGCTCATAGTCTTCGCGCCCGAGATCGCGGGCCTCTGGGAATTCACCCCGCTGCCCGGTACGGTGCTCGAAGACGGCAAGACCATCGACAACACCACGGTCGCGACAATTTCCACTATGATGATGATGCGCAGCGTTTCCGACGACAACGCGTTTTCCGCATGGATCTTCATGCAGTGGTGGACCAGCGCCAACATCCAGGCCACCTTTGCAAACGAGATGGAAGCGCTCCTCGGGCCTTCCGCAAAACAGGCGACCGCCAACCTCGAAGCTCTCGCCACCATGTCCTGGTCCAAGGACGAAATGGATAACCTTGCGGCACAGTTCAACGCCGTCGAATGCACTCCCGAATTCCCGGGCAGCTACATCATAGGACGTTACACTTCGTTCGCGTTCCTGGACGTTTACAACGATCACGCAAACCCTGTAACCGAAATGCAGTCTTACATAGTCAACATCAACAGCGAGCTTTCGAGAAAGCGCAAGGAATTCGGCCTGCTCGTGGCAGAGGATTTCGCAGCGCTCGAAGCCGAAGCTCAGGAAAACGATTAAGCGAAGGGAGGAGTTAATGAAATGTCAAAGAAAAACAACGAAACAGTCGTTATCCGCGCAGACATGACAAAAACTCAGTGGACTATTCGCGAAATGAAGAAATACAAAGTCGCGTACCTTATGGTCGCCCCGTTCTTCATCCTGTTCTTTATGTTCACGGTAGTTCCCGTCGTGCTTTCGTTCCTGCTCGGCTTTACGACATTCAATATGCTTGAATGGCCCAAATGGGTATTCATGGATAACTACATAAGGCTCTTCCTCGACGACGAGATATTCCTGCTCGCGATCAAAAACACTCTGGTGTTCGCGGCGGTCACGGGGCCCGGTTCGTATCTGCTTTCGCTGTTCTTCGCCTGGTTCATCAACGAACTCAGACCTAAGATCAGAGCGTTCGTAACGCTGCTGTTCTACGCGCCGTCCATTTCCGGCAGCGTGTACCTTATTTGGACAGTCGTGTTCTCCGGCGACCAGTACGGGTTCGCAAACGCGTGGCTCACCAAACTGGGACTTATCAACAAACCTATTCTGTGGTTCCAGAACGAAAAATACATCGTCCCGCTTATCATAGCGGTCGCTCTGTGGACCAGCTTGGGTACCTCGTTCCTCACCCTTATCGCCGGCTTCCAGGTCGTTGACCGTTCGCTTTACGAAGCGGGCGCGGTCGACGGCGTAAAAAACCGCTGGCAGGAGCTCTGGTTCATAACGCTCCCGTATATGCGTCCGCAGCTGCTCCTTTCCGCAATACTCGCCATCACCGGCGCTTTCGGATTCGGCGGCGTCATCACGGCGCTGGTCGGGTTCCCGTCGCCAAACTACTGCGCGTGGACGATAATGCACCACCTCGAAGACTACGGCTGGTCCCGTTTCGAAATGGGCTACGCGTCGGCTATCGCCACGCTGCTGTTCCTTATGATGATCGGCGCCAACCTCCTTGTCAATAAGCTGCTGAGAAAGGTGGGTACGTGATATGGCTTTGTTCAAGAAAAACAAACAGCCCAAAGAACGGTTCAAGCGTTCGGTCAACCGTTCCACAAAAGGCGATATCGGCATTTATATCATACTCGCAATTTTCGGCGCTCTCATGGTACTGCCTCTCATATACGCAATAGGGCAGTCGTTCAAACCGCTCGAAGAGTTCTGGGTGTTCCCGCCCCGTCTCTTCCCGGTCAACCCCACGTTCAAAAACTTCAAAGACCTGTTCCGCCTGATGGGCGACAGCTGGGTCCCGTTCTCCAGGTACATCTTCAACACCATTTTCATTTCGGTAGTAGGTACCGCCGGCAACGTGCTCCTTTCCTCGTATTCGGCGTACGCTCTCGCCAAGATACCGTTCCCGGGCAGAAAATTCCTGTTCAAGATCATAACCTACTCCCTGATGTTCAGCGCAACGGTCGCAGGCCTTACGAACTTCATCCTTATGTCCAAGCTCGGCTGGATCGATACTTATCTCGCGATAATCGTTCCCGCCTGCTGCACGACGTACGGCCTGTTCCTGATGAAACAGTTCATGGACACCTCAGTTCCCAACGAAGTGCTTGAATCGGCGCGTATCGACGGCGCTTCCGAAACCAAGATCTTCTGGCGCATAGCGATGCCCATGGTCAAACCGGCATGGATCACGCTTATCATATTCGCGTTCAAGGATCTGTGGAACACCGGTTCCAGCACTTACATCTACAGCGAACAGCTCAAAACATTCAACTACGCAATCAGCCAGCTGGTCAA
Source organism: Clostridia bacterium (assembly GCA_017429165.1). Lineage (GTDB taxonomy): Bacteria > Bacillota > Clostridia > Oscillospirales > CAG-382 > UBA1206. Next base: position 55,835 of record JAFRPL010000032.1, on the reverse strand, counting down.
CGCCGGTATATCCAGGACGGGCGTGAGCGCCGCTTCCACGGTCGTTATGATGATCGTTCCTATCACGGTGTTCATCATCGCTCAGTCCAATATAATCGAAACGATGTCCAGCTCGGGCATGAAAGACTGAAAGGAGGAATACGATGAGATCCAAGCTTATACGGGTATTACTTCTTGCGGTTTGCTGCGTGATCGTGTTCGGCACTATCGCCGCCGGTGCCCTTTCGCCGTACGATACTTATACGTACAGCCCCGGCGGCAACAAGCAGCCCAGCCCCGACGCTTATACGTTTGAAAAATTCATTTCCTCCGCCACCATCAAAGCAGGGCTCGATAACAAAGTCAACGAAATGGCGGCTCAGCTCTACGGCGATTCGTGGGTAGACATCCAGGCGCTCGCCGATATCTGCGTCGACAAACGCGGCTACGTTTACCTGCTCGACAGCGGCTCCTCCACCGAGGGCACTTCGCGCGTCATCGGTCTCGACGCCGATTACAACCTGTATCTGGTCATCAACTCCTTCGTCAACCAGATGGGCGTTCCGGATTCGCTTTCCGGACCCAAAGGAGTCTATGTTTCGGATACCGAGATCCTCGTCGCCGATACCGACAAATCGCGCATAGTCATCTTCGATAAGAACGGCAACTTCAAGACCATCGTCCCCGAACCTTCCAGCGACATTTTCCCGGAAGCCTCGGTCTACAAACCCATCGGGGTCGTTACCGATACCGCCGGCACCATCTACGTCGTTTCGCAAACGACGAACTACGGCGTCATCTCGCTCAACCGCGACGGCTCGTTCAACGCGTTCATCGGGCCGCAGAAAGTTACCTACAGCCTGTTCCAGCTGTTCCTGCGCCGCTTTATGACGAAGAAACAGTTAAAGGCGACCATCACCTATGTTCCTACCGAATATAATAATATAACCATAGATGACGACGGTTTCCTTTACGTCACGCTTTCTTCCATCGATGCCAGCAAACAGCAGTCAGCTATTGATAGCAAAGATAAGACTTCCAACTATGCTCCCGTCAAAAAGCTCAACCCCAAGGGCAGCGACGTTATGCAGCGCAACGGTTTCTACCCGCCTTCCGGCGAGGTCAGCGTGCGTGGCTACGCCAACTCCACTTATTCAACATTCGGCGCTTCCACGATAGTCGACGTCGCGCTCGGTCCCAACGGGATGTGGTCGATAATCGACAAAAAGCGCAGCCGCGTGTTCACTTACGATAACGACGGCAAGCTCCTGTTCGCGTTCGGCGACAAGGGCGACCAGAACGGTCTTATCCAAAGCCTCATAGCTATTTCCTATCAGGGCACCAATATGCTCCTGGTCGACGGTACCAAGAACACCGTTTCGGTATTCAAGCGCACTTCATACGGCGACCTGCTCGCCGCCGCGCTGCAGAACACCGAAGATCAGAACTACGAGGAAGCGGTCAACTACTACCGTTCCATACTCCAGTTCAACAACAACTTCGACTCCGCATACGTCGGAATAGCCGATTCGCTTTACCGCGAAGGCAACTTCGAAGACGCCATGCTCTATTACAAGCAGGCGACAGACGTGGTCAACTATTCAAAGGCGTACAGCGAATACAGAAAGCAGTGGGTCGAAAAGTACATACTCATCATCCCGCTCGTCATAATCGCGTTCTGCGTGTTCTGGGCGCTGTTCCTGAAATACGCAAACAAAGTAAACGAGCAGGGCAAGGTGTATAAAGAAAAACGCACGCTCAAGGAAGAGCTGCTGTACGCTTTCCACCTTATCTTCCACCCGTTCGACGGCTACTGGGATCTTAAACACGAAAACCGCGGCGGCGTAAGAGGCGCTACGGTGATCCTGGCGGTCACGGTGCTCGTGTTCGTCTATCAGGCGATCGGCCGCGGATATCTGTACAATTCCGGCGGCGGCAGAGTCGATTACTTGATTCAGATATCTTCCGTGGTCCTGCCGCTCATGCTGTGGGTCACCGCCAACTGGTGCCTTACCACACTGTTCGACGGCGAAGGTACTTTTAAAGATATCTACGTCGCATCCTGCTACGCGCTTACCCCGCTGCCCATCGTCATACTCCCCACCATCTGGCTTTCCAACATAGTCACGGCCGAGGAGATGGGCATCCTCTCACTGGTGATCTCGATCGCCGTCGTCTGGATGGGAATGCTGATCTTCTTCGGTATGATGGTCATCCACGACTACTCGCTGCCTAAGAACATACTCACAACCATAGGAACGATAGTCGGCGCAGCGTTCATCATGTTCGTAATTCTTCTGTTCGGCAGCCTTATTGCAAGAATGTTCACGTTCTTCTACAGCGTTTACGCAGAGCTGGCGTACAGAGCGTCATAATTATAGAAAGGAAGACGAGTGATATGAAAAAACACATTTTCACAGCCCTGGCGTTGTTACTTGCGATAGTGTTCGTTGCCCCGTCGGTCCTTTCGTTGGCGGCGTACGCGGCAGATGAATCGAACGCTTCCGAGGTAGACATCTGGGAAAAACTTGACCCCGCTTACCGCGCCGCGGAGTTCACTTCCGTGCAGAACAGAATAGCGGGCGACGGCGAAGACATCCCGCCGATGGACCTCATCATCGTCAGCAACGGCTACGCCCTTTACAGCGATAAGTTCAACGGCGAAGTCATTTGCTTAAAGCTCCCGGAACCCGACGAAAACGGAGATTATCCCAAGTATTCAAGCGGCGTTTACAAATACGTGGGTTACTATTGCACCAACCCTTATAAGCTGGGCAGCAGTACCTCTATCACCACGCAGAAACCTTCTTCCGACGCGGTGAAGAAAACGCTTCTTTCGCAAATCATTATCAAATATCAGGAAAATACCAACGAAACAACGCTCGAATCTTACGCAAGTTCGGCGATGTTCAATCAGATCAAATCCAAGATCATACGCGGCGGCCTCCGTTTGGAATATACCATAGGCCGCGAAGAGACGACTTACCTCGTCCCGCGCCAGATCAAGCTCGACAAATGGATGAACCTTCTCATCCAGATTTCCGAAAACGCAAACAGCAGTAAGACGACCAAGACCTTTATGGCGTATTACACCACCCACTTCACCGAGCCCGAGCAGGTGATAACCTGGGGCGAGACCTTCGATCCTTCCGGATTGAGCGAAGTCACCAAAGAATACCTGTTCATGACGCGCGATGAATATCGTAAGAAATACGACGACAACGCCTGGGGCATCAAAGCCGGTTATTACGACTGGCTCGTCGACCGTGCGCAGAACACCTCCAAGAGGACCCGTGAACAGGACCTCAAGGATTATCCGTGCACCAAGAATTTCGCTATCCAGGTATTCGAAGGCAGCGCCAAAGCCGCGGAGATCCGCAGAGTTGAGCAGTTCGTCAAACTGTATACCGATTACACCAAAGAGCGTATGGAAGAAGACCACGCCGAAACAGAGTACAGCTCCAACGACAAGATCCCCGCTCTGTTCAAGATGGCGCTGGAATACACCATCGACAAAGACGGTCTTTATATCCGCCTCAACGCGGGCAAGATCCGTTTCGACTCTTCCAACTACACGCTCAAATCCATAGCGATCCTTCCTTACGCAGGCGCCTGCGACGTTCATAACGGAGGTTACATCTTCTCACCCGACGGTTCAGGTACTCTGTTCGACCTCAAGGCGATCTCGGGTTCGCAGTTCACCACCACCAGCTCCATCTACGGTCAGGACTACGCATACCATTCCGTGACCGGCGGCAGCAGAGAAGTGGTCAGGTATCCCGCGTTCGGCGCGGTCGAAACGCTTACGACCTCCGAAAAATACACCGAGATCGAAGTCATCATCGATGAAAACGGCGAAGAAGTCGAACAGGAAGTCGAAAAATCCAGAGATACTTATACCAATTACGGTTATCTCGCAGTCGTTACGGCGGGCGACTCGCTTGCCAAGCTCACCGTCACCAACGGCGGTTCGCTGCATATGTTCGCTTCGGCGTACACCACCTTCAACCCGCGTCCCAGCGACACTTATCCCCTTACCGGCGGTCTTTCGGCCGGCACGGACGCGATGTGGACCGTCGAATCCAAGAGAAGATACACCGGCGATTACGGTATCCGCGTGTTCATACTCGACAGCGAGCATTCTTCATACAGCGGCATGGCGTCGGTCTATCGCGAATATCTCGAGAATCTGAACGTCATCACCCGCCTTGAAGAAGAGTCCGAAGATATCCCGCTTTATATCGAAGCGCTTGGCGCCATCGATACCACCAAGACGTTCCTTGGCATCCCGTACCAGAAGAGCGTTCCGCTCACCAGCTTCACCAAAGCGATCGAGATCCTGCAGACCCTCAAAGATAAGGCAGGTATCAAGAACGTCAAACTCATTTACGACGGCTGGTGCAACGACGGTATGATCCCGCTCGTTCCCACCGGTATCGAAATCTGCGACGCGCTCGGCGGCGAGGAAGAATTCAACCGGCTCATCGAATACGCAAAAGACCCCGCAAACGGCAATATCACCCTGTTCCCGGATCTCGACTTTATGCTTGCAGCCAAAGACGAAATGTTCGACGGCTTCACTTCAAAAGACGATCTTTCGAGAACCATAAACGACGAAGGCTGCGGTCTGCAGTATTACAACCCGCTGTATCAGGGCTATACTTATTCCAGGATGGGTATCATATCGCCCAACTCCATAGAAAGGTTCTACAACAGCACTTACGCCGACTATTCCAAGTATAACGTGGGCGGCATAGCCGTCACGACTATGGGTCAGTACCTTTCTTCCGACTTCGATGAGGACGCACCTCTCAACAGAGAAGACTCCAAGAAGATCGTGAGCCGTCTGCTTGCAAAGATCAAAGAAGACAACGGCAAGGTGCTCACCGCCGGTGGCAACTACTATTCGTGGCCGTACGTTACGGATATCGTAAACGTCCCACTCGACGATTCGCATTATAACTACACGGTGGCTTCGGTCCCGTTCTACGGAATGATCATCCACGGTTATATCGAATTCTCCGGCACCGCCATCAACCTGGCGGGCGACTACAGGTATCAGTTCCTCAGGACCATCGAAAGCGGCGCTTCCCCCATGTTCGTTATAGCTGCCGAGAACACTTCAGTTCTCAAGAACTATATCGACAACTGGAAACTTTCCAAATTCTATTCGGTCAAATACGCTATATGGCTGCAGGATATGTGCAACACGTATAACGAATTGAACGAGGTGCTCAAGAGCGTCAAGTACAGCCGCATCATTGAACATGAATTCGTAGATGATGAATACAGAGTGGTCAAAGTCACGTACGAAAACGGCACGGTGTTCTTCATCAACTACCTTACTAAAGATTACACGGTCGAATACGGCGGCGAGAAGATAACGATTCCCGCGACCGGCTATATCAAGACCGCAGTCGAATGAAAGAAAGGAGAGAGCAGTTGATGGATAACGTTAAACAGTTCGAAACCGAACCTCAGGCAGTCCCCAAGAAGAAAAAGAAGAACGTTTCTCTCGATAAGAAAAAAGCCCGTTACGGCTGGTTCTTCGTAGCCCCCTTCTTGATCGGCTTTTTCCTGATCTACCTGCCCATGATATTCGAATCCATACAATTCAGTTTCATGGACACGAGCACAATCCCCGGCGGCGGTCTTGCAAAGACCTGGGTAGGGCTCGACAACTACCGCTACGCGTTCCTTGAAAACGCCGATTTTACCGGCAAACTCATTGGGAGCGTCAAGGACCTCCTCTTCAAAGTCCCGGCAATAGTCATCTTCTCGCTGTTTATGGCAGTTCTGCTCAACCAGAAGATGAAAGGCAGAGCGCTGTTCCGTGCGATCTTCTTCATACCGGTCATCGTTTCCACCGGTATCATCGAAAGCATCGACCTGCAGAACATCCTCGCCTCTACGCAGTCGTCAATGGCAAGCTTTTCCGAAGGCGGCAGCATGCAGACCACGACAAACGTCGGCACTCAGATAATCTCGCTGCTCGACGTTCAGGAGTTCTTCTCGAGTATGAAAATCGGGCAGGATCTCGTCGGCTACGTCCTCTGGGTAGTCAACGAGGTCTACAGCATAGTCGAAAAATCCGGCGTTCAGATGCTCATATTCCTCGCCGGTCTGCAGTCCATCTCACCCGCCATTTACGAATCGTGTAAAATGGAAGGCGCCAGCGCCTGGGAAACTTTCTGGAAGATAACCTTCCCGATGATCTCCCCCATGATCCTGGTCAACACCATATACACGGTCATCGACTCGTTCACCGCGCAGTCCAACGGAGTTATGACCTTCATCAACGACATTTATTCGCAGTCAAAAGGCATGGTCCGCGCCACGGCGATGAGCTGGGTCTACTTCCTGGTGGTAATCGTTATCCTGGCAATAGTCGCAGGCCTGCTTTCGGCTTACGTCTTTTACCAGAGAAGAGATTAAGGAGGGGTCACAATGGATAAGACAAAAGATACAGTCAAAAGAGATCCCTCGTTACTCGTATTTGACGAAAAGACCCCGTTTTGGGTAAAACTGCGTTCAAAATACCTCACAACGTACTTCCTCGGTAAAGTCGCATGGAAGGTATTCCGTTTCGTGCTGCTGGTAGGCATCTCGTTCGTTATACTCTTCCCGTACATTTCCAAGATCTCCGGTTCGTTTATGAGCCGCGAAGATTTCGTCGACGTGCACGTCAGACTTATCGCCAGACATCCCACGCTCGACACCTACAAAGCCATAATCAACGACAACCATTACTGGGAATCGCTGTTCAACACCGCCACGCTTTCGGTGCTGTGCGGCGTGGTGCAGATGTTCATCTGCTCCATAGTCGGTTACGGTTTTGCAAAGTTCAACTTCAAGTTCAAAAAGATCCTGTTCCTGTGCGTTATCTTTACCATGGTCATCCCGCACCAGTCCATTCAGATGGCAATGTTTATGAAATTCAGATATTTCGATATCTGGGGCATATACGGAGCAATAGCCAAGCTCTTCGGCTCAACGGCGGGCACGCCCGCCATCGCCAGCCTGCTAAACACGTATTGGCCTTTGGCAATACTTTCGTTCTGCGGCCTGGCGTTCAAGAACGGTCTGTTCATCTTTATGATGCGTCAGTATTATAAAGGAGTGCCAGACGAGCTCGAAGAAGCCGCTTACGTTGACGGCGCCGGCGTTTTCAAAACGTTCCTGCGCATCATACTCCCCATGTCCATCCCTATGATGGTAACGGTGTTTATGTTTGCGTTCTCATGGCAATGGACCGACCAGTTCTACAGCAGCCTGTTCTTCAAGGATGTCACCAAGATCCGCCTGCTTACGAATATCGTCTCCATCCCTAAATCGCTGGATACCGAATACGCATCCAAGACGCTGTACGAAACGGCAATACGCAACACCTGCGGTCTTATGATCCTGTTCCCGCTCATTATCGTTTATCTGTTCGCTCAGAGAACGCTTATCGAAGGCGTGGAACGTTCCGGTATCACCGGTTGACGCTCAAGAATCACACAAAAAACGCTCCGCCTGCGCGGGGCGTTTTGCTTTATCCCTGTTTGGCTTTTTGTGCATTTTGCCGAAAAACGGTGCGGCATTAAAGCTTTTTGTGTTCGCAAACGCGCAAAATACTTGACATTTATACGGCATAATGATATAATCAAATCATAAAGATATAATATAATATCTCAATAGTCCAAACAAAGAAAGGGAAGTATTATGAGAACCAAACGCTCCATTATTTCCGTTGCGCTCGCGCTGGCGATGGTGCTTTCATGCGCGGTGTCTCTGTTCGCCGTTTCTGCGGATTACGCGCTCGTCGAACATAAGGACGCCGCCTATGATATCGACGACGGCGCCAGGTACACCGAATACGATCTCACCAGCTATGTGAACGGCAATACCGAAGTTGCCAATATGATCACATTTTCGTCGGCGGATTATATCCCTATGGTGTTCACCTGCTACGCAGGCAGCGCGACCAACCTTATGAACCAGTATAACTGCGCTGTAAACAAGTATCAGTACGACGTCATAGGCGCGATGAACGGCTCGTTCTTCGATATGTCCAACGGCATGCTGATCGGCATTAACATTTCCAACGGCAAGATCACATGCGCGCACGCCGGTTATTCCGACGAAGTCGTGGCGTTTTCTTCCGACGGCAGTATGAACATCGTCAAGTCCACTATCTCATACACTCTCTCTATCAACGGTAAAGTCGTTCCCAACGGCATTTACTATATCAACAAAACCCCGGGCAAGAACGGGACCTTCGGCGATAGATTCTATTACTTTGACGCTTCCTGCGGAAGCAAGTGCGACACTTACGAAACCACTCCCGGCTACGAAGTCGTCTGCAAAAAAGTAAACAACACCGAACTCGTCGTGGGCGGTACGCTCGTCGGCGAAGTGCTCGAGGTAAGAACGGATTCGTACGGCTATCAGCTTGCCGACGATTACAACACCGTTTCCGATAAATTCGTCCTTTTCGTAAAGAACGGCTCCAGTTACGCCGATTACGTCAAGGATCTCGAAGCGGGCGCCAAGGTAGAGATCAATGCTGCCGAGACGGTCGCCGCTTCCAGGGAGATCATGGAAAACGCTTCTTCCGTCATCACCAACGTCGGTTGGCTGGTAAAGGACGGCGTTGACCAGACCGCGCTCTACAGCACGATCGGTACTCATTCGGTAACGTACAAGGCGCGCTGGAACGCTTTCGGCGTAAAAGCGGACGGCACTTACGTCTTCTTCACGGTAGAAGGCGGCGGCTCGGGCGTGAGCAACAGAAGCGTCACGCTCAAAGACGTCGCCAAGACGATGATGGACGCCGGCTGCGTCAACGTCATCCGTATGGACGGCGGCGGGTCGGTCGGCCTTTATGTCAAGGATGACGGCACGGGAGCACCGGGCTACAAGACCAGCTCCAGCCGCGGTATTTCCGACTGTATACTTATAGTAAAACGTCCTCAGCCAAGCGACGATATCGTTGCGGCGCTGGATGAATTGATCGGTCAGGCCGAAGCCGCGCTCGGCGGCGGCGAAGATCCCGAACTCCAGGAAGTTTACGACAAAGCGCTCGCGGTAAGGAACGCGACCACATCCACCAGCGGCGATTATATCCGCGAAATAATGAACATCACCGCGTTCTTCTCGGGCGGCGCGGTTCTCGCCGATGCGATCACTCAGGCTAAGGGTATCAACTACGAAGACTATTCCGAAGAACAGCTCGATATTATCAGCGAGGCATACGATTACGCGCTCGCGGTCATGGACACGCCTGACGCAACTCCCTCAGCCATCAAAGAAGCTGCCGAAAGACTGCTCGATGCGCTCAAGTGCAATAATGTCAATCTTGCGCTCGACGGCGAAGTCCGCATAGTGGGCGGCAAGCTCGAAGGACCTCCCGAAGACGCATATAAACCTTCCGGCACCGGCATAACGTATAACGCCAAGCTCAACGACGGCGTGGTCTTTGAAAACGCTTCGTATAAAGACGGCGACTGGTTCGCTTTCTATACAAACAGCAGCGCCAATGACAACTCTGTCCCGGGCGTCACGATCGACGGTGTTACGTATAACGTCGGCACTGCGGTCATAGATCTCAAAGAAGCCAAGACGTGGGGCAAGGTACGCGTCTATACCTGGGCTGCAAACGTTTCCGGCATTGCCGCTCCCTCCCGCATGATCATATCGTCTTCCGATGACGGCGCGGAATGGACCACTGTCGGCGATCTTACGCTCGGCACCCCCGGCTCGATATATTGGGCAGAAAACGATTTCTCTAAAGTGACTTCGCGTTACGTCCGTCTTCAGACCTGCTGGAAACCCGGGACCGGCGTATTCACGTTCGTAAACGAGATCGAAATATACGAAGCGTTCGACAAAGTCTCCAACGTCGGTTGGGTGAACGGATTCAACCAGAAGATCAGCGCAGGCACCGCGTATATCTTCGATTCCGAAACCACTCCCGATCTGACTTACGACGCTGCAAACGTGAGATGGTCGCAGACCTTATATCTCACTTGGGACGCTGATAAAGAAGGCTTCAAAGTCACAAAGAAAAAATCTCCCGACGGCGCTGACGGCGGCAAACTCGCCGAAGGCATGTTAGCCATAGGCGTTCACAGCAACGAAGCCGCCGGCGATCCCTCGGTCGCCAACAGAGCATACGCCGCGGGCGCAAAAGTCGGCGATTTCATCGAATTCCACAACATATACGTGGATATCAAGGATGTATATCCCGGCGGACACTTCAAGATCGTCAGCGCAAGCGATTTCAACAAGGACTACAACGGTATCCACACTCCCGGCGAATACGATATCCCCACTTCCACCATCAAGCCGCTCAAAGGGACCGTGAACCTCGTTCCCGATCAGGTATATGAAAAGATCGCGGGCAACGGCGTGAACCCCGTATACTCGTTCGATGAAAACGGCGTTATGACCGTCGCCACCGAATCCGGCGGCGGCTGGCCCTGCGTGCATACCGACTACGAAAAACCGCTTATGTTCGAATTCGACAAAGCCGAGATCGATATGGACTTCACCGTCGGCAGCGGCGGCGAGACCTCCATACTCCTGTATGTCAACGACGGCCAGTATATCAAACTTTCGCAGAACGTTGGCGGACAGCTCGGCGCGGGCAACGGCGACCTCTATTCCGGCACTTATACCGTGCGCTGCAAGCTTTCCGAGATCAAAGCATACGATCAGGAAAACGAAGCGGCTAACCATTATCAGGGTCAGGTCGAACTGCTTCCGGACGAAGACGGCAACATCACCTTCACCGGAATCACCATCTACGCCACCAACAACACTACGGTGACAATAAGATCCATAAAGATCATAGTCCCCGATGATGTCCCTCCCGAAGATCCCGGTATCAGAGGCGACCTCAACGAAGACGGCAAGGTCTCTTCCAACGACGCCATCCTGCTGCTCAGACATATACTGTTTGAAGAAGATTATCCTCTTGACGAATCTCTCGATCTCGATTTCAACGGCGATGGTTCGCTCGACAGCAACGACGCCATCTATCTCCTTCGCCACGTCCTTTTCGGCGACGAATATCCTCTGTGATATCATAACGGTTTTATGCGCCGGAGCGTTTTGCTCCGGCGCATTCTTTTTAAATGCGGTTATTGACAACGGCGCGGCGCTCTGCTATAATGATCATTGAAAGGCGGTGGCGCATTTTGAAGTTCGATAGATTCAATGAGGAACGCGACCCTTATGAAGGTTTCCTTATAAACGTTGTCATATATTTCGCCGCTCTTATAGTGGCTTCTTTCGGCGCCATCGTTATGCGCACAGTGGGTTCCGTGTTCATCCACACTCCGTCGCTCGTCGACCTAAGAGCAGACGCGTCTTATCTTTTCGATTCCGTATATCCGCTGCAGGCGATCCTCACCACCGCGGGTTTTTTGGGAATGGGCTTTTTGTCCTGTTACTTTATCGCTTACCGCATTGCGCGTAAGAACGGCAAAAAAACAGATCCTTTCAAAATGAAACTGCAGATCGCGCTTCCGGCGGTCCTCGCATCGCTCGTCAACATAGGCAATGGCGTAATGCGGGAATTCAACGGCGTGTTCGGAATGCAGTTCTGGTATCCTGCTGCTGCGCTCACCCGCCTATTCGGCGGAATAAAGGACGCCAACGTGCTGGCGGAAGTCAGTACGCGCGACCTTATGAACAACAGCTTTATTTATCAAACGCTGGCTTTCAAATTCCTTCCGCAAACGCTGGCGATCGCCGTTATCGAATGCGTCGCTTTCGGCTTTTTGGCATATTTCGGCAGAAAAAAGGGAATGGAACGCGGCTTGCGTGCGCGTGAACAATACTTGGATGAAGTCCACGGTAAAAAATAGTCAATTTGACTATTGACAGCCGCATTCTGCGGTGCTAAAATACGTCTTCGGTGTGTGAAAACACACCGATTTTTTATGCTTTGAAAAGGGGATCCAAATGGCGCTTTCACTCATTATCGGCGGATTGACCTGCGTCGGTATAATCCTTTCGGTGCTGTTTATGCCTCAAATTAAAATAAAACGGTATACGTTGAGCACATACTGCCTGTGCGCTCTTGCCGGCGCGGCGTGCATGATCCTTTTCGGCTGCGTTTCGCCTTACGGAGTGCTGCAAAGTCTTTCGTCACAAAGCGAAATCAATCCCATAAAAATACTCGTGCTGTTCATATGTATGACTTTGCTTTCGGTCTTTCTGGACGAAGCTGGCTTTTTCGAATGGCTCGCGTCGGTGACGCTTTCGCACGCCGGGCATAGCCAAAAAAAGCTGTTTACGCTGCTGTTCGTGACCGTATCGGTACTCACGGTATTTACTTCCAACGATATCGTCATCCTTACTTTCACGCCGTTCATCTGCCGCTTTGCCGCTCATGCCGGCGTCGATCCCATACCGTACCTGGTCAGCGAATTCGTCGCGGCCAATACCTGGAGCATGGCGCTGATAATCGGAAACCCCACAAACATCTACGTCGCTTCTTCCGTCGGAATGGATTTTCTCGGCTATTTCAAAGTGATGGCGCTCCCTGCCGCCGCGGCAGGGATCACCGCTTACGCGGTGCTGCGGCTGATATTCCGCAAGCGTCTCGCGGCTCCCATTGAACCGCGCGAGGTCAAGGCGACCATCAACGATAAGTTTTCTGTGGTGACCGGCGGCATAATACTCGCGTCATGCACGCTCGTGATGGCTGTGGGCTCGTATTTCGGACTGGAAATGTGGCTGGTCGCGTTGGTATCCGCCGCTTTACTCTACGCCGTGTCGCTCGTTTACGCGCTCGTCAGGCACCGCCGCCCGGCCGAACTGATCGGCTGCACCAGGCGCGCGCCGTTCGTGCTCGTGCCTTTTGTGCTTTCTATGTTCATAATCGTGCTCGCGCTAAAGGAAAACGGCGTCATCTCGCTCGCCGCCGACGCATTCGGCTCAGATCATACGGTGCTCAAATACGGCGTCGCCTCGTTTTTCATTTCGGATATCACCAACAACATACCCATGAGCGTGCTTTTCGCGCCCATAGTCAATTCCGCTCAGCCCGCCGTGCGGCTCGGCGCCGCGTACGGAACGGTCATCGGTTCCAATATCGGAGCGTTCCTCACGCCCGTGGGCGCTCTGGCAGGGATAATGTGGATGTCGCTGCTCAAACAGTATAACGTAAGATTCACGTTCGCGCGGTTCGTGGAATACGGCGCCGCGACCTCCGTTCCGGTGCTTTCCGCGGCCCTGCTGACGCTCACCGCCACGATCTGATATAAACAAAAAAGCTCCGCAAGGCGTTGGCCTTGCGGAGCGTTTATTTATTCGGTGATGGTCAGTCGAGAGACTCGAAAGTATCTCTCAGTTCTTCGATCGCCGCGTTCACGCTGCCTTCCATGGAAGTGTAGGTGGAAACGAGGATATCGGTGCTGGAACGTGCGCAGTTCTGAATGAGTTCGCGAAGGTTGCCGAACTTGTAGATGGTGGCGATCTCGTACACGCGGTTGTTGAATATGGTGTCGAGCGCGAATTCGCCGTCTTCATCGGGTATGCGGCGTCCCTTGAGGATGGTGTCGTAGTAAGCTCTTCTGACGGTAGAGGTGGAAGAGATGGCGATCGCCTCGGCAACAGCCGCGGACATTTCGGGGTTTTCCACCTGATTGTGTATGCAGATGCACGAAGCGAGGAAGGCGGAAACTATGTTGTAATACTCTTCCTGGTCGGAGTTGTATTTGGGAACGGGAAGCAGACCGTATTCTACGTCATAGGCGTCGAGTTCGCTCAGGTCGACCATCGCGAGCGAACGGAAGAGCGCTCTTCCTTCGCCGGTCGCGCGCGAAGCGGCGGAATAAACGTCGCTGTCTTTGCCCGAGATCTGGCTCTGATAATCTTCTATTATGATGGTAGAGGTCTTGTCGTTGTAGATCTGACGGATCTTGTCGACGACGGCGGAATACCTGTCGTTGAGAGGAGCAAGCTGAGGGATATCGTCGTTGTCTTTGTTGGTGAGGCGTTCGCCGGAACCGATGAACATCGAAGTGGTGAAGTTCTGGTTGAGATAGAAGCCCCAGGTATCTTCATAGGTCATGCCGTCCACGCCGTTGGTGTCGGCGGTGACGAGTTTGGCGTTGCTCCAAAGGGTATCGAACGTCCAGTTGTCGTCCTTGAGTAGCTGGTACATATCGTCGCAGCCGGAATCGCGGGCGAGTTTTTTGTTGAACACTATGGCATGAGTGCAGTCGTAGGTCAGCAGTGAAAAGTCGCCGGTCGTGAAGAACAGCTTGTTTGCGAACGAAAGGTCTGAGTTGGCTCTCTGATCCCAGTACGGCTCGTCGAGATGGATTATGTCGGAAAAGCTGTAAAGGTCAAAGAGACTGCCGTCGGAAGCGAGCGTGGTGGCATAATCCATCCACGGCATAAGGATATCGTACTGACCTTCGCCCTGGATATCGTTGCGGGCGTCGTTGAGTACGTTGTTGCTGCGGACTTCCGTGATCACGACGTGAAGCAGGTCTTCGACCAAATTGTTGCGTTCTTCAATGGCGCTGTTCAGAACGTCCGAACCGCCTTCAAAGGGAAGTATTTCGATCGATTTGTATCTCCCGCCGTTGTCGTTGTTGACAAGAAAGATACATTCCTCTTCTTCAAAATCGAACCCTCTGAGGTGAGCGTAAGGATCCGCTTCGGAACTTTCTTCCTGCGAAGCGGGATCGGTGCTCTCGGTACCGGGTTCGGCGCTTTCAGCGGGTTTGCTTTCGGCCTGACTCTGGTCGGCTTCATTGCCGCCGCAGGCGACGAATACCGAGCAAAGCATCACAAGTGCAATAAGTATCGCGAGTATTCTTTTCATATTCTTCCTCCTGTTGTATTTTAAGGGATACCTATATTTAATATAGCATACTCTTTACGGTTTGTCAAGTTGCGCAAACAAAAATTGCCGCCTTTTCAAAAGCGGCAACTTATTAAAAAGATCAAATTATATCGTAGTCGTCAGTACGCAGTATCTCCGTCAGTTCTTCGGTGCTGCGCACATCTTGGCGTGTGATAATGCCCGCTTTGGCGGCGCCGCTTTCAAAGTGACAATCCGAACCGCTTATTTTGTGCAGACCGTATTTTTCTGCCCAGGAATTAGCTATGTCGTTCCGGCTGTCGTGACCGGGATGTCCGTTGTGGACTTCTATGCCGAAGAGTATCGTCGGGTTGCATACCGTCATCCCGTTCCTGAACGGATGCGCCTGATAAAACAGAAAACCGCGCTCGTTCGCCAGTGCCGAAAAATCCTTGGCTCGCATCGAAAACAGCGCCTTGTAATCGTCCGCCAGCTCGTCCGGCATGCCGAATACGAGATAATCGTTTATGTTTTCGGTAAAGCGTATCTCGTACCCGAAAAACACTCTGAGCCCGACCTTTTCGCCCTCTTCGCGCGCAAGATCGAAACCGCGGCGGTAATGGCCTATGTAATCGCTTATGCCGTGGCGTTCAAAGTGCTGCGCGGTGTCGAGATTGAAGTGGTTGGTTATCGCTATGGCGTCATAGCCCGCGTCTTTGTATATCCTCGCTATTTCCTCGGCTTTCAGTTGTCCGCACATCGAAAGCTCGCTCGTGTGAACGTGGAGATCTATTTTCATTGTCGGTCCGCTCCTTTTTTTATCTGTTACAGATTATACACCTTGTTTTGCGTTTTTTCAACCCGTTTTTTATGTTCATAAACGCGTTTTATAAAAGAAATTCCTCCGGACGCGAGAAATATGCAAAAAAATATATACATTTGCAAAATGATGTGATATAATAACAAATTGAGAATATATATTCGCAAAGAACGGAGTGAATATCATTGGCTTTTGAAAAAAAGATAGAAGGGCTCGATCTTGAATTCGTACTGAAACTGTTCGGAACGCTGGACGGCAACGCCGCAATACTCGAGCAGGAATTCGGCGTCAGTATTTCCAGCCGCGACGGCGACGTCACAGTAAAGGGCGACACGGCGGAAGACGTGGAAATGGCGTACGACGCCATAATGCAGCTTGGCAGGATCGCTCCGCTCGAAGAAACGCTCGACGCTAACACCGTGGGGTATGTCGTCTCTATGGTCAAAGACGACCGCGCCGGCGAGCTCGAAGGCATGCTCGACGATTGCGTGTGCCTCACCAACAAGGGCAAGCCCATCAAAGCCAAAACGGTCGGCCAGCAGAAATACGTTGACGCGATCAAAAAGAACACCATCACCTTCGGCGTAGGTCCCGCCGGCACGGGCAAGACTTTTCTCGCAGTGGCGATGGCGGTCACCGCGCTCAAGCAAAAACAGATTTCGCGCATCATCCTCACCCGCCCCGCGGTCGAAGCCGGCGAAAAGCTCGGTTTCCTGCCCGGCGACCTTCAGCAGAAGATAGATCCGTACCTCCGCCCGCTCTACGACGCTTTGGGCGAAATGCTCGGCGCCGAATCGTTCGCGCGGCACATGGAAAAGAATACTATCGAGATCGCTCCGCTTGCATATATGCGCGGCAGAACGCTCGACGATTCGTTTATAATACTCGACGAGGCGCAGAACACCACTCCCGAACAGATGAAGATGTTTTTAACGCGTCTCGGCAACAACTCTAAGGCGATCGTCACCGGCGACGTGACGCAGATCGACCTGCCGTACATCAAAAAGAGCGGACTTATCGAAGCCGTCGATATCCTTCAGGGCATTGAAGGCATAGCTATCTTCCGTTTTTCGCACAAAGACGTGGTGCGCCATCCGCTGGTGCAGAAGATAATACTCGCATACGAAAAGAAAACGGCTTCCGAACGCGAACGCAAATCGGGCGTTCAGGTCTTCAGGAGGAAACAGAACAATGGCTGAGCTCAAAGTGTTTTACCGCAACGAATCGGGCGTTCCCGTCGCGCGCGGTATCATAGCCGATATCAAGCGCTGCGTGCGCGCCGCCGTCGAGCGCGAGAAAAAAGACGCTTCCGGCTTTGAGGTGTATATCACCGTCAGTACCGCCGACACCGTGCGTTCGCTCAACGCCGAATACCGCGGAATCGACAAAGTCACCGACGTGCTTTCGTTCCCCATGGACGATTTTGATATCGACTGCGGACCGCGCTCGCTGGGCGACATAGTCGTCTGCCTTGAAAAAGCCGTTGAGCAGGCGAAAGAATACGGCCATTCGCTGCGGCGCGAGCTTTGTTTTTTGTGCGTGCATTCCGCGCTGCACCTGCTCGGCTACGATCACGAGACCGAAGCAGAACGGCTGCAAATGGAAAAGATACAAGAAGAGATATTACAGTCGCAGGGCGTGTCCCGCGATAAATAAGAGGGAAATATGGATACGAACAAAGAAACACAAACCAGAAGCGTATTCGTTATGATAACCGGCCGCCCCAACGTAGGGAAATCCACGCTGCTTAACGCGCTGGTAGGCGAAAAAGTGGCGATAGTTTCCAAAAAGCCGCAGACCACCCGCAACCGCATAACCGGCGTGCTCACCGACGGCGCAGACCAGTACGTCTTCATCGATACGCCGGGCATACATACGCCCAAAAACCTGCTTGGCAAGTATATGATGAACGCGGTCGGCAACGCTTCCGACGACGCCGACGCCGTTATGTTTGTGGTGGACGCCTCGGTGCCGCTCACGGCGAACGAGCGCAAAGCGCTCGAAAGCTATTCCGCCGCGAAGATGAAAAAACTGCTTGTGATCAATAAGGTCGATATCACCGACAAGACCGCAATACTCGAATACATTTCAAAGGTCTCGGCGGAATACGAATTCGATTCCGTCATACCGGTCTCCGCACTCAACGGAGACGGCGTCGGTATAATACTCGAAGAACTCAAAAAGTTCCTCGCTCCGTCGCCCCACTTCTTCCCGGACGATCTTTACACCGATCAGCCCGAAAAACAGATCG
The DNA here is from genome assembly GCA_017429165.1 of Clostridia bacterium. Classification (GTDB taxonomy): domain Bacteria; phylum Bacillota; class Clostridia; order Oscillospirales; family CAG-382; genus UBA1206. The sequence continues at coordinate 37,976 of JAFRPL010000032.1, read as the reverse complement.
CGTCCGAAGTCATCCGCGAAAAAGCGCTGCGCCTCACCGACGACGAGATCCCCCACGGAATAGCCGTGGTCATAGAGGAATTCAAAGAAAAGAAAGACTTGATATCTATTCGCGCCGAACTGTTCGTCGAAAAACAGGCACACAAGAAGATAGTCATAGGCAAAAACGGCGAAATGCTCAAAAAGATCGGCACTTACGCCAGGGAAGACCTTGAAAAAATACTCGGTTCGCGCGTATTTCTGGATATCTGGGTAAAGGTCAAGGAAAACTGGCGCGACCGCCAGTCGCTGCTCAACACATTCGGCTACGGAGGCAAGGACGAGTAAGTGAACCGTCAATTCAAAGGTATTGTCATAAAAGAAAAGCCCACCGGCGAAAAGGGCAAATTGCTCTACGTGCTCACGGAATCCCAGGGAGTGGTGCAGGTCACCGCCACCGGCGCGCGCAGCATTTCGGCGTCGTATCTGAAATCGGTGCAGCTGTTTGCGTATTCCGAACTTTCGGTCTATGAAAAAAACGGCCGCATGACGCTCACCGAAGCTTCGCTTATCGAAAGCTTTTACGGCATCCGCAGCGACCTTTCGGCGTTCGCGGCGGCGTCGTATATGGCCGAACTGTGCTTTCTCGTTTCGGTCGCAGAAAACGACGGAGTGCTGTCGCTGTTCCTGAACGCGCTTTACGCGCTCGCCAATTCGCTGGCCGAGACCAAACTCGTAAAAGCGGTGTTCGAATACTGCCTGTGCTTCATACTGGGGCTCGCGCCCGATTTTTCGGGGTGCGCCGCCTGCGGCGAAAAGGGCAACGTGTTTTCGTTTGCCGAAAGCGAGCTCTTCTGCCGCGATTGCCTGCCTCAGGGCGAAGAAACGTTCGAACTCGGCGACGCCGCCGTGAGTGCGCTCAACTACCTCAACCGCTGCGCAAAAAACAAGATACTTTCGTTTTCGCTGACCGGCGAAGACAAGGATACGTTTTGCGCCTTCTGCGAAAAGTATCTGCTTTACGCTGCGGATATCGCGCCCAAAACTCTCGATTTTTATAAGGAAATTGAAAATGGAATCCTTCCTCAAAGCAAAAACGATACTTGAATACGACAAAATAATAGAGATCGCGGCGGCATATGTCCGCACTGAAAGCGGCAAGGCCGCCATAAAAGCGCTCGAGCCGAGCGACGATCCGGTATGCGTCAAGCGCCGCCTTGAAGAGACCGCCAAGGCAAAGGAAATGATATCCAAGCGCGCGATGCCTTCGTTCGGCAGCGGCAGAGACGTCATACCCTCGGTCGAACGCGCCGCCAAGGGAGCCGCCCTCACCCCGCGCGAGCTTCTGGATATCCAGTCGCTTTTGCGCAGCGCCTCGGCGATACGGGCGTATCCCAACCGCAACGAGGATCTCGGCGCGCTGGCGCAGTATTTTGAGCTCGTGCGCGAAAACCGCACGCTCGACCGCGCCATCGGCGACGCCATAATAGCCGAAGACCTCATCGCTGACACCGCTTCCGACGAGCTGTTCCGCATCAGGCGCAATATGCGCAAGTGCGAATCCGACGTGCGCGACGTGCTTTCGCGCTATACCGCCGGCAGCTATTCAAAATATCTCCAGGAAAACATCGTCACCGTCCGCAACGGAAGGTACGTCGTCCCCGTGCGCGCCGAATATAAAAACGAAATAAAAGGCCTTGTGCACGACACTTCCGCTTCGGGGCAGACGTTGTTCATCGAGCCCATGGCGGTGCTCGAAGCAAACAACAAACTGCGCGAACTGCGCTCCGCCGAATCGCACGAGATAGAACGCATCCTCACCCGGCTTTCGGAACAGGTCACGCTTTCGGCGGATTTGATTATCGCCGATTTCAACGTCATAACCGACCTTTCGGTCATCTTCGGCAAAGCCGATTACGCGTTTGCCATAGAGGCGTGTTCGCCGTTTATAAACGAAAACGACATGACATTCAAGCTCGTCCGGGCGCGGCACCCGCTGCTGGATAAAAACACGGTCGTCCCCATCTCGGTGACGCTGGGCGGCAGGGACAGCGAAACGCTCGTCATAACCGGACCCAATACCGGCGGCAAGACCGTCACGCTCAAGACCATAGGGCTGCTGGCCATGATGGCTCAGGCAGGGTTCGAGATTCCCTGCGACCACGGCACCGTTATGCCCGTGTTCGACGAGATACTGCCGGATATCGGCGACGAGCAATCCATAGAACAGTCGCTTTCCACTTTTTCGGCTCACATAAAGAACATCGTCGGCATAATCAACAGCGCCTCCAACCGCTCGCTCGTGCTTTACGACGAGCTCGGTGCGGGCACCGATCCCACCGAGGGCGCGGCGCTCGCCATAGCCATTCTCGAAGATATGCGCCGCATCGGCGCTGTCACCGCCGCCACCACGCATTACGCCGAGCTCAAGACCTATGCGCTCGAAACTCAGGGCGTTATGAACGCGTCGTGCGAATTTGACGTCGAAACTCTGCGCCCGACCTATCGGCTCGTCACGGGACTCCCCGGCAGATCCAACGCGTTCGCCATTTCCACGCGGCTCGGCATACCCGACCGCATAATCGAGCGCGCCAAAGCCGCGCTCAGCGACGAAAGCGTGCATTTCGAAGACGTTATTGGCAGATTGGAAGAGACCGAAAGCCGTCTTTCGGGCGAAAAGGCGCAGGCGGAAAAGCTGTTGCGCGAAGCCGAAGAGACGCTCAGACAGGCGCGTGCCGAAAAAGAAGAGGCCGAACGCTCCGCCGCCGAACGAATCGCCAAAGCCGAAGACAAGGCGGCGCGCATTATGGCGCAGGCAAAGGCGTCGAGCGATTATATATTCGACGAACTCAACAAGCTCCGCCGCGAAGCCGAAAAAGAAAAGAAATTCGATAACATCGAATCGGCGCGCAAGCTCATACGCGACGAAGTCAAAAACAGCGGAGTAAAGGACGAGGAGCCGGAGGAAGATAACTACGTCCTTCCGCGCAAGCTCGTCACCGGCGACGAGGTCACTATACGCGGCATAAACAAAAAAGCGGTCGTGACCGCCATCGACGGCGACACCGTGACCGTCCGCGCCGGGATAATCACCACCAAAGTCAAGATGGGCGAACTGCGCCTGTGCGAAGAAAAGCCCGTTCAAAAGCAAAAGAGCGCCACCGTGTATACGCACCCGACCGAAGCCGTCAAAAACGAAGTCGACGTGCGCGGACTCACCGGCGACGACGCCTACTTCGTCATCGACCGCTATTTCGAATCCGCTATCATGGCGGGTTATCACACGGTCAGCATCATCCACGGCAAAGGCACCGGCGCGCTCAGGAACGCCGTCTGGGACCACCTGCGCCACGACAAGCGCGTGCTTTCGTTCCGCAGCGGCCGCTACGGCGAAGGCGACACCGGCGTTACCATAGTAGAATTCAAATAAGTTGGTGAACTGTTTTGCGTACACTTGTTTATAAACTCAGGGGCGACAGGACCGATAAGGCGAGGATCGAAAAGTGCGCGGCCATAATCCGCTCCGGCGGGTTGGTCGCGTTCCCGACCGAGACCGTCTACGGGCTGGGCGCCAACGCGCTCGACGACGCGGCATGCGCAAAGATATTTGCGGCGAAAAACCGCCCGGCGGAAAAGCCGCTGCTCTGCCACCTCTGTTCGATCGAACAGGCGGAAGAGATAGCATATCTCACCGACGATATGCGCAAGCTGATAAAGGCGTTCACGCCCGGTCCGCTCACCGTCATAGCGCCCAAAAGGGAAGTCATAGGCGATACCGTCTGCGCGGGAGGCGCCACCGTGGGGCTCAGGTTCCCTTCCAACAAAGAAGCGCTGGACCTGCTTCGCGAATGCGGAGTGCCGGTCGCGGCGACTTCCGCCAACATTTCGTCTTTTCCGGCGCCGACGAACGCGGAACTTGTCAAAGAATATCTGCGCGGTCGCATAGACGCCATACTCGATTGCGGCGTCACGGGGAGCGGCGTGGCTTCCACCATAGTGTCGCTCGAAGGCGGACTTAAAATACTCAGGGAAGGCGTTATCACCGAAAAGCAAATAAGGGAAGTGCTGTTATGATCATCGGGCTTTGCGGCAGGACCGGAAGCGGAAAATCGACCGTTGGCGAATATTACGCTTCGCTCGGAATAAATTATATAGATACCGATAAAGTCAGCCGCGAAGTCACGGCGGCGGGCTCGCCCTGCCTCAAAGAGCTCGCCTCTTATTTCGGCGAAGGTATCCTCAATAGCGACGGCTCGCTGAACAGACCGTATCTCGCGTCGCTCGCGATGAACGACGAAAACGGCTATAATGCGCTCAACGAGATCACTCACCGATATATCGTCGCCCGCACAAAAGAGCTCGTAAAAGGCGATATAACGGTCATAGATGCACCGCTGCTCTTCGAATCGGGGCTCGATAAGTATTGCGATCATATCATAGGCGTCGTCGCTTCGGACGCTTCCTGCGTCCGCCGCGTGCGCAGGCGCGACAATATCACGCTTTCCGCCGCCCGCGCCCGGCTCGCCCGGCAGAAGAGCAACGAGTTCTTATACGAAAACTGCGACCATATAATAGAAAACAGATCGAATCTGCGCGCTCTCGTGAACAAAGCGCGCAATGTGCTCGAACAGATAAAGGGTGAGACCGTATGAAAAAAGTCCTTCCGGTCATTATCACGCTCGTCGTGCTCGCCGTGTTCGCCGCGGCTCTGTTTTTCGCGCTCCGCGCCGAAAGCCTGCCGCTCGAATACCGTGAAAGCATCGAGCTCATGTCCGCCGAATACGGCGTGCCGCCGGAGCTCGTCTTTGCAATGGTCAGGAACGAAAGCAGATTCGATCCCAACGCGCGCTCCCGTGTGGGCGCGGTGGGACTGATGCAGCTTATGCCCGATACCGCCGAAGAGATCTCGAAGAAACTGGGGTATGAGGTATACGACCTGACGGACCCGGGTACTAATATCCGATTCGGCTGCTATTACCTCGCGTACCTTTATCGCAATACCGGCAGGAACTGGCGCAACGCCGTGGCGGCGTATAACTGCGGTATCGGCAAGGTGAACAAATGGCTTTCCGACCCCGCCTGTTCCAAAGACGGCGAGCTCACAACGATCCCTATCGACGAAACGCGCCTGTACGTCGAATACGTCTTACGCGACGCCGAAAAATACAAAGAGCTTCTAAAAGAAAAAAGCGAGGAATGAACCTCGCTTTTAATATTTTACGCCTTTATTCGCCCAGCGCTTTTTTTACGGCTTCTACAGCGCCTTTTACCGCGCCCTCGGCGTGCTTTATCGGTCCGCTGTAACCGGCGCTGATTCTGACTTTGTTGGGGACCGAGCCCGGCTCGACTACCAGCCGCGAACGTTCGCTCACGTTGCCCGAGCAGTCGATCACTTCAAATTCGTATACCACGGTCTCGTCCGTATCCGGCGTGTATTCGATATCGTAAAACGAATTGGGGTAGATTGCGGGGCTCCCGCCGCCTTCGTTGCGTGTGGAGGCGCGGAACGTGTAAAACTCGCCGTTCTTATAGATGTTCACGCGATGTACGCCCAGGTTGTCGTACATACCGGACCAGCTCACGGTCAGGCACTTGACGCCGTTGTTCGTCATAAACACGGTGCGGAATCTTTTCGGCGCTTTGGGCGGCGTTCTGTCGAGCACGCCGTTTTTCAGGTAGTATTTATACGAATCGTAATAACCGCTCACCGTGTTGTACGGCGAAAGGTAATGCGGCACGGCGAAGCAGAATATGCGCTCCACGTATTTGGAAACTATCTCGAACTGTTTTACCATACGGTCAACGGTGCAGCAGGTCCAGTACGAGCCGTAGCCGTCGTAATTGTCGAAGAACTTGTCCTTTGGCTGTACGAATATCTCGCAGTTCGACCACAGGTGTATCTCCTTGCCGCAGTTGTCCACCGCGTATTTGTACGCTTTGGTCAGCGGCTCCAGCAGCTCAAGGTCGGCGCCGCCGGCGCCCACGCTGTCCTGCGGGCAGAGTATATCGCCGTCGCGGAATCCGGCATTTGCCAGCAGTTCTTTCCAGAACAGGCCTATATTTTCGGTGCTCTTGGAGACCCAGCTGCCGCCGAACATGTTTACATAAGGTGAAAAGATGAACGGCAGTTCGCTGTTAAGTTCCGTGATTTTGCTGAATATCGTGTGGAATCCCGCCGAAAGCTTGTTTACATAATTAGTTCTGCGCGTTTCTGAATCGAAAGCCGAGGAATTGTAAAGCTCGGGCACAAAATAGAATCCGGCGAACGTATCGGGGTATTTGTCGTAATAGGCGTCGTACAGATCCTGTGCCACGTCGGCGAACATCTGCGATATCTCCTTAAACCCCGTTGCGTTTTCATCGAGATAAGGCCAGCCGGCGGGTGTGTTGCCCATTCCGACGTAAAGCTTTATCCCGTGCGCTTTGCAGCGCTCGAAAAGGGGAGTCAGCATATCGCGTCCCTTTTTGTACGAATTGTTCAGCGTGGCGTAATTTGCGGTGATCACCCATTTGGAAGTGTCGGTGATGGGGGTGCCGGTCTGACACGAAAGCGTGTCTCCCATTATGATGAATTCAATGCCCATCTCTTCCATCAGTAAAAATTCCTGTTCCCAGCGTTCGTCAGTGTAGGCGTTGTAAAGCCACGGCTGGATAAAAGTGCCGGTCACGGGGCTTATCCCTTTTGAACCCATATTTCCGCCGTTATCTGCGGTTTCGGCGTTTGCCATAAAAGTCGCTCCTCCCGTTATGATTATCGCTGCCGCGGCGAAAAGCGCCGCGAACACAACATATTTGTTTTTTCTGTTTTTCATATTCTGTTCCGTTCCTTAAAATGCGTTTATACGCCAATGGCTTTCGCGGTTTTTGCCGCAAAAGCCATTTCGGTCGTTATGGTATTATCAGGCAGTGGGAAGAGGAGCGTACTTGTAATACTGGGCTTCTATACGTTTCTTGAATATCACGTTGTAAAGGTCAACGGTTTCAAGATCGACTATCTCGCCGGAATCGGGATCGGGCTCTGTTTCGGAAGGAGTCGTGCCTTCTTCTGCGGAAGTCTCTTCGGCGGAAGTCTCTTCGGCGGAAGTTTCGCCGCTTTCGTCGTCATCGTCGACGATGACGGCGGCTTCGGCGTCGACTGTCTTGATAAGGCCAACGGATTTTTCGAATGTGGCGAGCAACGAGTTTTCGTAGTTGGCCTTAACGTCGTTTTCTTTGATATTGGCGTTGACGATCTCGCGCAGCGCCTCGGTGGAAGCAGGCTCTTCAAAGGTCTTGGAAGGATCTTTATTGAGTTCGAACGTTTCCATTATGACGTCCTGTATCCAGGTGTCGGTGAAACGCTCTTCGACGGTGTCGCTGATATCTTCGGGCAGCGCGCCTTCGCCGAGCTCGGCGGTCACCATCCTGCGCAGTTCGGCTTTGAGCAGGTTGCGCAGTCTGGTGGACACCGTGTCGATAATGGCTTTACGGAAGTCGGGTTCGGAACGTTTTTCGTCGTCCGCGAAATCGTAACGCGCCATATAAGAATCAGCAAACTCTTTATAAGCTTTGCGCAGCGCCTTGTTCATTTCTTCAAATTCGGCGTTGATCTTTTCCTTGAGCTGTTCCTGCAGGTAGATTTTACTGTTGTTGAGTGCGATCTCGGGGTATGCGACGAACACGTCTATAGAGTTGATCTCGTCGATCTCGGCGACGCAGGCGGGAGAGTTCAGCGCTGCTTCAAGACGCGCCGCGTACTCTTCGGTATCCATATACTTCTTGACGCCCTCGTTGATGCCCTTGGTCACTGAGTTTTCAATGGTCGTCTGCGCCCTGGCTGCGATATCGTCTGCGTAGATTATCTTGACCTGCTCCGTCATATATTCTTCGGTGCAGATCTCGTTTACGCGGGCGTCGATGCTCTCAGGCGTGCTGTTGTATTCGGGGTCGAGCTTGACTTCTTCTTTAACGCGCTTTTTGACTTCGGCTTTCTGCTTGCTCTTATAGAAATATTTGAAAGCGTTTTCGTAAGCGGTGGTGGCTATCGTATTGTAGTTCTTGGTGCCTTCGGCGTATCTCGCGGCCTGTTCTTCCTTGACCGCGTTGTTGAGCTCGTTGGTGTAACGGTCCTTGACCGCCTGTATCTGTTCGTCGGTGATCGTGGGAGTGACCAGTACTTTAAGATCTTCAAAATCTATGTTTATGAGGTCGCCCTTTATGATCTGCGGATAGAACCTGTCTACGTATTCCTGAATGATCTCTATATAGTTGGGTTCAGAATAGGTTATGGAAGTGTCGTTGGGGTCTTTTACCGCAACAGGGTAATACGCAAAGCCGACCGATACCGACTGCTCCGCGGTCTTGGAAGAATCGCGGTTCTGCATCTTCAGCTGTTCCCATTTGTTGGGGTTTTCGCCTTCCAGCGTGTAGGTGAGGAAGGTGTTGCCGACGTAATCGCGGTTGTATTTGTAATCCTGGGAGATCGGCTTGATCTGCATGGTGTCTTCGTTGAGCGTGTAATGTTCGCCTTCAACGCCGTACGCCAGAGTGTTCGCCATCGAAATGTTGCTTTCCAGATAAGCGAGTATCTTCATAACGTCGGTCAGCTCGTTCGAAACGGTGTAGGCCGAAACGCAGAAGAGCGCGCTGAGCAGGTCTTCGTTGGACGCAACGGGGTAGGAATGGATGGTGTAGTCGTATTCGCGGCCGGTGCGGGCGGCGAGCGCTTCGAGGTCGGCGTTGGTGCCTTTTACGAACTTGACCGCCCAGCCGGTGTCGCCGGGATCGTCCTTGAGGTAACCCATCGTGTGATAGCGCGCTATCATCGTGTAATAGGCCAGCGCTTTGCTGTCGTCGTAAGTGTTGATGACGTGTTTGTCGCCGATATAAGCGGTAAAGCCCTTCTCAAACAGATAAGCGAATTCGGGCGAATCAAAGACGTTTGCCAGCGGAACGATGTCGGGTTCGTTTTCGGCGAGTATCTCAAGATAATACTCAAGGTCTTCGAGATTGGTCATAGTCCCGGCGTCGATGCTGTATTTATCGAGATATTCTTTGTCGAACACTATGTATTCGTATTCGCCAATGCCTTTGTTCATCGGAACGCCGTAGGTCTTGCGGGTGCTTTTGGAGTTGGTGACCTTGGCGGCGTCGAGGAACGTGGGGTAAACGTAGTCTCTTATGATCTTTGCTTCGCTGGTGAGTTTATCGTCGATGGCGGCAAGGAGGTCTTTGCCGACAAGATCGATGTATTTTTCGTAACCGAGCACCAGGAAAATGTCGAGACGGGGGGCGTCGAATTCTATTTCCATATATTCTTCGCCGCGTTCCATTTTGTCAAGGTTTTCCTGTAAGAAATCCAGATATTCGTCGCCGGTGAAAATTCCGTCCTCGCCGCCGAGCTCGTCGACGGAAATTTCGGAAACTACCGACGATTCGGCTGACGATTCGGCCTCGGAATTGTTTTTGTTTTTATTCTTGTTCTTGTTTTTTCTTTCTTCGTCGTATTTCTTGCATTCGTCAAGCTTCTGGGTGATGAGGTCGTCGTATTCGTCCTCGGTCACCATGATGAGTTTGATGCAGAGCTTCTTTTCATTGAAAAGCAGACGGTTGAGCGCAAGCTCCACTTGTTTCTTCGCAAGTTCGGTAGTGCCCGGTTCGCAGATGGTATACAGAGAGTATATCTTCGCGGGCTCTTCTTCGATCTCGGTCTCGTTGCTGCAGGACGTCAGCAAAACCGACGCCGCCAGCATGACTAACGCGAGCGTTAAAGAAATAATTCTTTTGATCATTTAGGGGACCTCCATATCTATGCGGAATTATACATATTTAATATACACTAAAACGGCATTTTTGTCAAGAGCAAAAACCGATTTAGAGTTCGCCGTTTGCACATATCTTAACGCTTGTTTTTGTGTAAGATAACGAAAAGCGCCGCGCCGCCGCATCTTGAAATAATTTATACATAAAAAGGCTGTTGCTTTTTAATATATCATATAGTATAATAAGAGCAAAGGAGGTTATTGTATGAACAAGACGTACAACGTGTCCGGTTTCAATATAAAGGACGTCGATAAAAAGAAGATCATACGCTGGGTGCTGATAGCGGCGGCGGCGGTCATACTGATCGCGCTCGTCTCCACGTCGTTCTACACCGTCAGCGACAAAGAAGTCGCCGTGGTGACGACTTTCGGCAAACTGAGCGGTATCAAGAGCGCGGGGATCCATTTCAAGCTGCCTTTCGGTATGCAGAAAGCGTATCACGTCGCGATCAACGAGATCAAGAGTCTCGAGATCGGCTACCGTTCCGATACCAACGCCAGCATTCTCGAAGAAAGTATGATGATAACCGGCGATTTCAATATCGTCAACATCGATTTCTTCGTGGAATACCGCATATCCGATCCGGTACAGTATCTTTTTGCCGCCGACGATCCCGAATCGATGCTCAAAATGCTCATTCAAAGTCAGATCCGCAACGTGATCGGCTCTTACGAGATCGATCCCATCCTCACCGGCAGCAAGGAAGAGATACAGTCCAAGATCAAAGACCTCACGCTCACCGAGCTCGAAAGTTACGATATAGGGCTCGCGCTGGTGGATATAAAGATCCAGGATTGCGAACCGCCCACAAAGGCGGTCAGCGAGGCGTTCGCGGCGGTCAAGAACGCCGATTCCGGCGCAAAGACGGCGGTCAACAACGCCAACGCCTATAAAAACGCCAAGGCAGCCGAAGCCGAGGCGATGATCAACCAGATACTCGAAAACGCCGAATATCTCAAACAGGCGCGTATCAACGAGGCGAAAGAAGAAGTCGCCATGTTCAACGCAATGTACGAAGAATACGCCAAATATCCCGAGATCACAAGGAGCCGTATGTATTACGAATTCATCGAATCGGTGCTTCCGGGCGTAAAGGTGTATATCGACGCATCCGAAAGCGGCACGGTCAAGCTCCTGCCGCTCGAAGAAATGATAGGAGGCGGTGACTGATATGAAAAAAGCGTTAAAATGGGTGATCGCGGCGGTCATACTGCTGGCGGTCATAGCAGTTTCCGATATGTTTTATACCGTGCGCGAGGATCAGCACGCGCTCGTCACGCGCTTTTCCAAAGTCGTACACGCCGAATCCGAAGCGGGCGTACATATGAAGATCCCGTTCGTCGACGACGTGGTATACTATTCAAAAGCCGCTCAGCTGTACGATATCAACCCCTCTGCCGTCTACCTCAAAGACAAGACCGCGATGATAGTCGACAGCTTCCTCACCTGGCGCATCACCGATCCGCTGCTGTTCCACACCAAGCTTTCGGGCAGCATTTCCGAAGCGCAGGTGCGTCTCGATTCCATAGCATACAACAACACCCGCGCAAAACTGGGCAACTATAACCAGGACGACATAGTCAACACCGACGATCCCGCCGAACGCAACGCCATATACGAAAATATCGCCTCCTTCATCAAACAGGAAGCGACTCAGTACGGCATAGAAGTGCTCGACGTCAAGATCAAGCGTTTCGATCTGCCCGAATCCAACGAAAACGAAGTCTATAACCGCATGATCTCCGAACGCAACCAGATCGCCGAACAGTACCGCGCGCAGGGCGAGACCGCGGCTGCGCTCATAATCAACGCGGCGGACCGCAGTTACAACACGGGGATATCCGACGCCGGACTCAAGGCCGAGCAACTCGCGGCGGAGGCAGAGGCGGAATATATGCGCATACTTTCCGAAGCGTACTCCACCCCCGAAAAGACCGAATTTTATTCGTTCCTGCGCGCCATAAACGCTCTCAAAGCTTCGCTCGCGAGCGGTGAAAAGACAGTTATCCTCGGTAAGGACAGCATTATTGCAAAAATGCTCACGGGCGCTGACATAAATGGATAACGCAAAATACAGAAAGATATTCTCCTCGCTCCCCACCATTACTACCGAACGTCTGATATTAAAACGTATACTTCCCGAAAACGCCGAAGATATGTACGAATACGCGTCGAGACAGGACGTCACGCGGTTCCTGCTCTGGTCGCCGCATGTCAATCTGCGCGAGACCAGGGGGTATATCGAATATCTCCAGCGCGAATACCGCAAGGGCAACTACGCCGACTGGGGCATAACGCTGCGGTCGGGCGGAAAATTCGTCGGCACTATCGGTTTTGCCAATCTCGACCTTGCAAACAACTGGGGCGAACTTGGCTACGTGCTCAATCCCGTTTACCACGGGATGGGCATAATGACCGAAGCGATCGGCGCCGTGCTCGAACTCGCCTTCCGCGAACTTTCGCTGCACCGCGTGCAGCTTCGCATAATGGAAGGCAACGCCGATTCCGAAAAGCTCGCGCGCCGTATGGGCTTCGTTTACGAAGGCCTGGTGCGCGATGCGGTGCTCGCAAAGGGAAGTTATCGCAGGGTACATTTGTATTCCATGCTTGCGGAAGAATACTTTTCCGCACCCCACGGGTAAAGAACGCGAATCGCTCGACCGAAATCAGTCTGCAAAGCAGAAAGAACGACAAAAAAAGCCGATTCGCACGAATCGGCTTTTTTGTTGCAGAATCCAATATAATCAGTCGGCTTTGGAAACCTTGCCGCTTCTTAAACAACGGGAGCAAACGTAAACTGTCTTGTTGGTGCCGTCAACGTTAGCGTGGATCCTTCTTATGTTGGCTTTCCAGGTTCTGGACGTTCTTCTTTTGGAATGGGAAACGTTGTTTCCGAAGGTAACGCCTTTGCCGCAGATCATACATTTAGCCATATTTACACCTCCGATTTCTTTGTAGCAATTTTTCAAGCACTTAAGTATATACTACAAATCGCGATTTGTCAAGAACTTTTTTTCAATTCGTCCCAAACTTTATAAATGTCGCCGGCGCCCATTATGATGACCAGGTCTTTTTTGCGCGCGGTTTCGGTCAGGAAACGCGCCGCAGCGGCGAACGAATCGGCGTAAAATCCGCCGCATTCGCGTGCGAGCAGCTCGCCGCTGACCCCAAGGGTATCCGCCTCGCGCGCGGAAAACACGTCGGTCACGGCGACGATATCGGACATTGAGAGCGATCCTGCAAACTTGTCGAACAGCTCTTTGAGCCGCGAATACGTGTGCGGCTGGAATACCGTGATCACCCGGCCTTTTGCCATTTTGCGCGCGGTGCGCAGGCATGCGGCTATCTCGTCGGGATGGTGCGCGTAGTCGCTTATGACTTCTGCGCCGTTGAGTTCGCCTATGTGCTCGAACCGTCTCGAAACTCCGGTGAACGATGCTATGCCTGCGGCGATCTCTTCGGGAGTGAGCCCGTTGATGTGGCAGGCGGCGAACGCCGCAAGGGAATTGGACACGTTGTGTATCCCCGGTACCGAAAGTTTTATGCGTATCCTGCCCTGCGGATAATGCAGCGTGTACGAGCAGTAGCCGTTTTTTTCGCTCACGCGTGAAGCGTAATAATCCGCCTTCTTTTCGGTCGAATACCACACCGCTTTGCCTTTGTAGTCTGCGGCGCAGCGCACCGCGCCTTCGCTGTCGAGGTCGAGCACGGCGTATTCGGAATGTGAAATATATTTGGAAAACGAATCGACTACCTGATCCAGGTCTTTGAAATAATCCGGATGGTCGTGGCATACGTTCAGCACGACGGCGGTCGTCGGCATGAAATGCAAAAACGAATCCTTGTATTCGTCGGCTTCGAATATGAACGTGCCGTCCGTCCCGACTTTGTAATAGGCGTTTACAAAAGGAAGCAGCGCCCCGACGGCGAACGAGGGGTCGCGCCCCGGAGTCACGTCGAATATGCGTGAAATCATGCCGCTCGTCGTGGATTTACCGTGCGTGCCGGCCACGCCTATCGAAACGCCGTATTCTTTAATTATAGCACCCAAAAGCACCGCTCGCGTAACGCAGGGTATCCCGCGCTCCGCGGCTTTAGCCACCACGGGATGCGCCATATTCAGCGCGGCGGTATATACGAGCAGGTCTACTCCTTCGAGCTTGGGCGAGTCTTCGGAATAATCCACGTCCACTCCGTGACTTTCGAGTATCTCGGTCTCGTGCGAATGCGACCTATCATACCCCAGCACCTCCATTCCCTTGGAACGGAGAATAAGCGCCAACGCGGACATGCTTACGCCGCCTATACCGGCAAAATAAACTTTTTTGTGTCCCTGCAAAACGAATCCTTCCATTAGCGGCTCCTTTGAATTTTGATCATCTCGTACTGAACCATTATACCACTTTTTGCGAAAAATGCAACGGCTATTTGCATATATACCGTTATGTTTTTCAATAATAAAAAGCGGCTCGACGTTAATGAGAGGAATAAACACAATGGAAATCACCGAAATCAAATTGAGAAAAGCTTTTTACGGCATCCCGCTGGAGGCGATCTATTCGGTCACGTTCGATAACGAGCTCGTCGTGCACGACGTAAAAGTCGTGCGCAAAGGCGAGAATCTGCTCGTTATAATGCCTAACCGAAAAACGCCGGACGGGGTCCAACGCGACATAGTGCATCCCATCAACTCGGACTTCAGACGTAAATTTGACAAACAAATAGTCACTTATCACAATAACGTAATGCCAAAATAATATTATTTGTCGTTTTTACTGTTGATTATCGCCCTTTTATTTGTTATAATTTCGAATAGAGGAGTGATATTATGTCTTCGCAAAAAGAATCAACTAATATAAGCGATAACGGCAACCGTTCGGCTGCATCGCGTTTATTCAACAATAAAAAAATATACAGGCTGACCGCCGCAGGCATATTCGCGGCGATCGTCGTCGTGCTTCAATGCACGCTGGGGCTCATAGTAATACCCGGGACCACCGTAAACCTCAACTTCGTACTTATCCCCATAGTGATCGCGGGTATCATCTACGGACCGTTCGTCGGTTCCGTCGCAGGGCTGGCGTTCGGCGTCACCGTGTTCATACAGTGCCTTACCGGTACGCAGGCGTTCGGAGCGTTGCTTTTGGGTATCAACTGGTTCTATTGTTTCGTGCTCTGCGTCATACGCGGTCTGCTTATCGGTCTCGTTCCCGCGTATATCTGGAAATGGTGCTCCGGGATCAGGAACAACTACGTGCGCGCGCTCGTACCGTCTATCGCGGCGCCCGTGCTCAATACGGGGCTTTTCCTGCTCGGCTACGCGGTGTTCTTCAACGCGCATATGCATTCGCTTATGGACGAGACCGGCGCCGGGATGTTCTATCTGCTTTTCATAATGCTTGCCGGGTTCAATTTCATATTCGAACTCGCCACTTCCGTGGTGCTCATACCGCCCACGGCGGCAGCTCTTTTGAAATCGCTTGAAAAAAGGCAACTTGAAAAAAGGCAAAATAAATAAAAAAACAGCAAAAATTCGGCAAAATTGGTGTTGACAAAATCAAATTATTGTGTTACAATGCAATTTGCCGCGTGTTCGGGGTTTTTTAAACGCGCCATGCGTACCCCATACAGCGAGTCTTAAATGAAAGAGAGGTCCATTTCGTGTACGCTATAATCGAAACGGGCGGAAAACAGTACAAAGTCAGCGAAGGCGATATCATTTTTGCCGAAAAGCTGAACGCCGAAGAAGGCGACAAGGTCGTTATAGAAAAAGTCGTGGCTTACTCCAACGGCGGCGAACTTGAGATCGGCGATCCTTACACCGCGCACAAATGCGAAGCTACAGTCGTCAAAAACGGCAAGGGCAAAAAGCTTCACATCATCCGTTACAAATCCAAAAAGAACGAAAAGAAGAAGATCGGTCACAGACAGCCCTACACCAAACTTCAGATAAATTCCATTATCTGATCACAGCGTTATGATCACGGCGTCTTTTAGGACCGAAAACGGTTCTTTTTGCGGCTTTACGGTCAAAGGCCATTCCGGCTACGGCACGCAGGGCGACGATATCGTCTGCGCCGCCGTGTCTTCGATGGTCAACCTTACGGTCCGTTTGCTCGAGCTCGGCAGCGAGTCATACGACTTTTCCGCCGATCCCGCGCTGCCGCAGACCGTGCTCGATCTGAATACCGTCACCCCTTCCGCTCATCTTATACTCAACGGCTTATACTGCGAGCTGCGCGAGCTTGCGGCGGAATACAAGGGGTATGTAAAAGTAATAAAGCAGTAAATTCAGTAAAGGAGTAACCACAATGCTCAGAATATCCATACAGTTCTTCGCCCATAAAAAAGGCGTCGGTTCCACCAAGAACGGCAGAGATTCCCGCGCACAGCGCCTCGGCGCCAAAAAAGGCGACGGTCAGGAAGTTAAGGCTGGCAACATCATCTACCGTCAGAGAGGGACCCATTTCCATCCCGGCGAAAATGTCGGCATCGGTTCCGATGATACTCTTTTTGCTCTTACCGACGGCGTCGTCAAATACGAACCCATCGCTAACGGCAGAAGAAAGATCAGCGTTTACGCAAAATAGTTTTTCTTAAAAAAGAGTGTGCTGCGGGCGCAGTATACTCTTTTTTTGTGTTATTATGATCTTTTTATAAAAAAGGAGGCGCGGCAATGTTAGTAGATAAAGTGGATATCCACGTCAAAGCCGGAAAAGGGGGCAACGGCTCCGTTTCGTTCCGGCGCGAAAAATACGTATCGCACGGCGGACCGGACGGCGGCGACGGCGGCAACGGCGGCAGCGTCATACTCGTCCCCGACCGGGGCGAAAGCACTCTGCTCGCATATAAATATAATCGCAAATTCATAGCCGAAGACGGCGAAAACGGCAGCAACAAAAAGTTCCACGGCCGCAACGGCGAAGACGTACTGCTACGCGTTCCGCTCGGCACCGTGGTTCGCGACCGCGACACCGGCAAGGTCATACACGATATGTCCGACGGCGAACGCTTCGTTATCGCACACGGTGGCAGAGGCGGATGGGGCAACGTCCATTTCGCTACGTCCACGCGCCAGGCGCCGCATTTTGCGCGCGCCGGTATGCAGGGCGAAGAGCTTTTCCTCACGCTCGAACTCAAAATGCTTGCAGACGTGGGTATAATCGGTTGTCCCAACGTAGGCAAATCCACGCTGCTTTCCATGGTCTCGTCGGCGCATCCGCGCATAGCGAGCTACCAGTTCACCACGCTTTCACCCAATCTGGGCGTCATTTCCGCTTACGGCATGACTTTCGTGATGGCGGATATCCCCGGTCTTGTCGACGGCGCTTCGGAAGGAAAAGGTCTGGGCCACGAATTCCTGCGCCATATCGAACGCTGCCGTCTTCTCGTGCACGTTTTCGATATTTCGGCTTCCGAGCGTCCCGATCCGCTCGAAGATATTAAAAACATAAACAAAGAACTCAAATCTTACGCCAAAGAGCTTTCCGACAGACCTCAGATATTGGTCGGCAACAAGATCGATCAGGGCTACGACAAAGAAGTTTTCAAAAAGATAAAGGCGTACGCCGCGCGCAAGAAACAGCCGCTGTTCCTCATCGCCGCCGACCTCGACGAAGGGCTTTCTCCGCTCATGGAAGAGATAGCGCGCCAGGTGGCGCTGCTCCCCGCGCCCGAGATCTGCGCGAGAGAATACTTCGTTCCGGATCCCAGATCCGAAGCGATAACGGTAAAGAACGTGAACGGCGTCTATTTCGTCACGGGCGAAAAACTCCGCCGCCTGTGCGAAAACGTCAATTTCGACGACCGCGAATCGCTCGCGTATTTTCAGCGCATGCTGCGCGAATACGGCGTTATAGAAATGCTCGAAAACAAGGGTATCCAGGAATGCGATACCGTCGATATTTACGGCATCCAGTTCGATTTCGTCTATTGAAAAACCGTCTCTATGAGACGCGGACATTCGTCGGGCGAATACTGCCAGCGGCGCAGCGTGCCTTCGGTAAAGCGGTAATCGTATTCGCGTTCCGGCGTCTCGCGTTCGGCTTTGTCGAGTATGACTAACTTTACCTTCATTTTCTGCGGGATCACGCTCTTTATGTAGACCGAAACCGTGTCTTCCGCTTCTATGCCTTCGGTGTATTCGGCGAGCCCCGCCAGATTGGGCGTAAGTTCTACAAAAACGCCGTATTTTTCCACCGATCTCACTATTCCCGTAACCGCCTGCCCGGGAGCGAACGCCGAAGCGTTTTCTTCCCAGGTGCCGAGCAGCTCCTTGTGAGTCAGCGATATCCGGCCGTCGCCGTCGCACGCGGTGCGCACGACCGCTTTTATGCGCTGACCGGTGTAGAATCTGTCGCGCGGGTGAGTGATGCGCGAAACCGACATCGCGTCTATCGGCAGCAGCGATATTATACCGCAGCCGATATCGCAGAACGCGCCGAACGGCTCGAGATGCGTCACCGACGCGTCTATGATATCGCCCGGCCCGAGCGACTCTATATACTCTTCCTGCGCTTCGTCCTGCGCCGCCCGGCGCGAAAGCAGCGGCGTTTCGCCGGAAATATCGCTCACTTTAAAGCATACATATTTTCCCACGCGGCTTATTACGGCTATCTCACGCGCGCTTTCGCGTACGGAACCGTTCGCGCATTCATAATAAGGTATCACACCGGTGCGCCCGTCGGGGAGCTTGACCAGCAGGTCGTGGTCTTCGGTGCAGCGGAACGCCTTTCCCTCGAGTATCGCGCCGTTTTCGTAAGCGCGTTCAAGGTCTTTGCAGGCGGCGTATCCGCGCATATATCCGTGTCTTGTCAGGAACCCTTCGGGCTTGTAAAGATTGTTTTTCATTTTAAACACCCCATAGTCGTTTTTTGCGTTTGAGCCGAACGTCTCAACACTAAAATATACGAAAGGAACCCCGCGCGTATGTTTGAAAAGCTTGAAAGAATAGAAAAAAAGCTCGCCGAGACCGAAGAAAAGCTTTCGAGTCCCGACATAGCTTCGGATATGCAGGCGTATACCGCGCTTATGAAAGAATACAAGCAGCTTCTTCCCGTTGCGGAAAAATACCGCGAATACAAAAAGGCGCTTGCGGATAAAGAAGATTACGCGCTCCTTATGGATTCCGCCGACGACGCGGATATGAAAGAAGAGGCGCGCGCCGAATACGCCGCGGCGGAAGAAACCTGCGAAAAATGCCGCGAGGAGCTTAAAATCATGCTGCTTCCCAAGGATCCCAACGACGATAAGGACGTCATCATCGAGATCCGCGCGGGCGCCGGCGGCGACGAGGCGTGCCTGTTCGCCGGAGTGCTTTACCGTATGTATAATATGTACGCCGAACAGCGCGGATACAAATGCGAACTGCTTTACGCCAACGAGACCGAACTGGGCGGCATAAAAGAGATTTCGTTCACCGTTTCCGGCGAAGGCGCCTATTCGCGCTTCAAATTCGAATCCGGAGTGCACCGCGTCCAGCGCGTGCCCGAGACCGAATCGCAAGGCCGCATACAGACCTCCACCGCAACCGTGGCGGTGCTGCCGGAAGTCGAAGACGTCGATTTCCAGCTCAATATGGACGAACTCGAAATAACCACCCACCGCTCTTCCGGCGCGGGCGGACAGCATATAAACAAGACCGAATCGGCTATACGCATAGTGCATATACCCACCGGCACGGTGGTCGACTGCCAGGACGAGCGCAGTCAGGGAAAAAACAAGGATAAGGCGCTAAAAGTTATGAAATCCCGCCTCGCCGCGCTCGAACGCGAAAAGCGCGAAAGCGCCATCGCCAGCGAACGCCGCAGTCAGGTCGGGACCGGCGACCGTAGCGAGCGTATACGCACGTACAATTATCCGCAGGGAAGAGTCACCGACCACCGCATAGGGCTCACGCTCTATTCCATAGAGTCGTTCGTCAACGGCAAACTGGACGATATGATAGACGCGCTCATCACCGCCGACCGCGCCGCAAAACTGGCGTCGAGCGGCGAAAACTATTGATTTTACAGGCGTTTCGGCTGTTTTAAAAAAAGTTTAAAAAAATAAAAAAAACACTTGCAATTCCTAAACACTTGTGCTATACTATACGTTGCGTGAAAATGAAACTACGAAAGCGAGGGCTACAGCAATGAAATCTGGGATCCATCCCGAATTCAAAGAAACAGTTATCAGATGCGCTTGCGGCGAAGAATATAAAACTTATTCTTGCAAGGATTCAATAAAGGTTGATATTTGTGCTAAATGCCATCCGTTTTTCACCGGAAAACAGAAATTTGTCGATTCCGGCGGACGCGTTGACAAGTTCAAGAAAAAATTCAACCTCGAGTGATCATATTCCGCGTATCTGCACGGCTGTTTTTTCAGCCGTGCTGTTTTTATGCCGCAGAACAACGAACGATCGAGGTGATACGTTATGATAACGGAAAACTCAAATAAATTATTGAATACCGATTCCGGCGAACGCCAGAAGGCGGTGCTCGTTTCGGTGATGCTTCCCGAAATGACGGAATACGAAGTAGAAACGTCGCTCGACGAACTCGAGCGTCTGCTCGATACCGCCGGCGGAGAGGCGGTCCTGCGCGTTGTACAGTCGCGCCAGACCCCCGATAACAAGACTTTTATAGGTAAAGGCAAAGCCGAAGAGATAAAGCAGGCGATCGATTCCGAAGGCGAAATAACGCTCGCCGTGTTCGACAACGAACTTACTCCGGCGCAGATCAACAATCTCGAAGACGCTTTGGGCGTGCGCGTTATAGACCGAACCATGCTCATCCTCGATATCTTCGCGCTCCACGCAGTCACGGCGGAAGGGAAACTTCAGGTCGAGATCGCATGTCTAAAATACACAGCTCCGCGCATCATGGGTAAGGGCAAATCTCTTTCGCGTCTGGGCGGCGGCATAGGCACGCGCGGACCGGGCGAATCGCAGCTCGAAACCGACCGCCGGCATCTGCAGCGCCGTTTGGAGTCCTTGAACGAAAAGCTCAGAGAACTCGAACGCACCTCCGCGGTCAAGCGCAAAGGGCGCGAAAAAAGCGGCATTAAAACTGTGGCGATAGCCGGTTATACCAACGCCGGTAAATCCACGCTGCTCAATTACCTCACCGGCGCGGGCGTGCTTTCGGAAGATAAGCTTTTTGCAACGCTCGATCCCACCACGCGCCGGCTTACGCTCCCCGACGGCGCCGACGTTCTGCTGACCGATACCGTCGGCTTTATAGACCGCCTGCCTACTCATCTGGTCAAGGCGTTCCGTTCCACGCTGGAAGAGATCAAATACGCCGACGCGGTCGTGTGCCTTATAGACGCCTCCGAGCCCGATACCGAGCGCGTGCGCAAACGCGCCGTGACCGAACAGCTCGTAAACGAACTCTGCGGCGAACAGCGCAGTGTGATATGGTGCTACAACAAGTGCGACAAGGTCGCGGAAGCCGAATTCATTTCGCCTGACGGAGTATGCGTTTCGGCGGCGACCGGCGAAGGCGTCGACGGGTTGCTTATGAAGATAAAGAGCGAACTCGACGGCGGCAAGCGGATCGTGGAATACTTCTTCCCGCATTCGAACGGCGCCGAGCTGAATATGCTCTATCGCTTCGCCGAGGTAAAGTCGACCGAATACGCCGATACCGGCACGTACGTCACCGCTTTTGCCGATACCGAGACCCAAAACCGCTTCAAACGTTTCCAAAAGAAATAAACTCTTTACAAAACGGCGAAACGGGTGTATAATACTAAAAATCAGCTTGGAAGGAACTGCTTATGCTTTACGATCAGATCAGCGAAGTCTTTGAACTTGTGGTAAAATACTGCATTCTCATAATCGAATTTATCGGCGTCGCCGTGCTGCTTTTTACGGTCGTGCGTTCAATAGTGATGCTGGTCCGTCACCGCAACTACGTCCGTCTGCAGCTTGCGGAAGGCATTGCGCTCGCGCTGGAATTCAAAATGGGCGGCGAGCTTCTGCGTACCGTCATAGTGCGCGAATGGCACGAGCTCCTCATCCTGGGCAGCATCATCCTGCTGCGCGCGGCGCTGACGTTCCTCATCCATTGGGAGATCCGCAACGAAAAGAAAAGCGGCGCCATCTTCAAAAAAGAAGAAGCCGACGCCAAAAAAGCTGAACTTGCCGAAAAGGCGGAAAAGGCCGAAAAGGCGGAATGACTACATAAAAAAAGCAGCCAAAAAGCCCGCGACGTAATAAGCGCGGGCTTCGATTTTTATTTCAATTTGTTAATACAATGTCTTGTTTTGCATGCTATAAATAGGTATAAAAGAAAATAGGCGCATATTTCTCTTCCTTCATTTCAGGACAGTACTTCACTTTGCACATTTTGTGGTATCTCCTCATCCTTGCCTAATGCATATGATACCACTTTTTACCCTCTTATACAATTCCGTACCTATCCAAAAATGCCGCCGCGGAAAACCCGCGGCGGCTCATTTTTTATCATCATTTACCATTCTATTGGCGTTTCTCCGTTAGAAACGAGGAATTCGTTGCATTTTGCGAAATGACCGCAGCCGAAAAAACCGTAAAACGCCGAAAGTGGCGAGGGGTGCGGCGCCTGAAGCACGAGATGCCGCCTGTTGGTTATAAGCGGCAGCTTTTCTTTGGCAAAAGCGCCCCAAAGCAGGAACACCACCGGCTTTTCGCGCGCGTTGAGCGCCGCTATGGCGGCGTCCGTAATCTGCTCCCAGCCCTTGTTGCGGTGGCTGCCCGCCATGCCCGCGCGCACCGTCAGCACGCTGTTCAAAAGCAGTACGCCCTGCTTTGCCCAGCGGTCAAGACAGCCGCTTTCGGGTATCGGCGCGCC
Organism: Clostridia bacterium; assembly: GCA_017429165.1. Lineage (GTDB taxonomy): Bacteria > Bacillota > Clostridia > Oscillospirales > CAG-382 > UBA1206. Next base: position 15,379 of record JAFRPL010000032.1, on the reverse strand, counting down.
GGTCTCGTCGTGCAGCTCCTTAAAGATGTTGCGCAGCGAAGGCGGTATCTCCACGCCCTCGCGCACCGAAAAAGCGAGCCCATGCGCTTGACCTTCTCCGTGGTAGGGATCCTGCCCCAGTATAACGGCTTTTACCTGTTCGTACGGCGTGTACTTGAAAGCGTTGAAAATGTCGTACATCCCGGGGTAGACCGTGTAGCGGCGGTATTCGTCCTTTAAAAACTCGCGCAGAGCGAGATATTCCGGCGAAGCAAACCTGTCTTTGAGTATCTCGTCCCAGCTGTTGCCTATGTTTACCATTACTTGGTGCCGAATATCCTGTCGCCCGCGTCGCCCAGGCCGGGGACGATATAGGCGTTTTCGTTGAGGCATTCGTCTACGGCGGCGACGTATATATTGACGTCGGGGTGCGCTTCCTGAAGGGCTTTGATGCCTTCGGGCGCGGCGACGAGGTTCATAGTGGAGATCTCGGTGCAGCCGAGCTTTTTGAGCTCGGTAATGGCGGCTATACACGATCCGCCGGTGGCGAGCATGGGATCAAGCACGACGATGCGCCTTTTGGCGATATCGGCGGGCGCTTTGAAATAGTATTTGACCGGTTCTTTGGTGTCGGGATCGCGGTAAAGTCCTATGTGGCCGACTTTTGCCACGGGGCAGATTGTGAGGAATCCTTTCACCATTCCCAGACCGGCGCGCAGGATGGGGATTATGGCAAGCTTTTTGCCGCTGACGATCTTTTGCCTCGTTTTGCAGATAGGAGTTTCGATCTCGATCTCCTTAAGCGGAAGATCGCGGGTGATCTCATAAGTCATAAGCATAGAGATCTCGGTCAGAAGATCGCTGAAATCCTTGGTCCCGGTGGATTTCTGGCGCATGATCGTGAGCTTGTGTGTGATAAGAGGATGGTCGAAGACGGTTACTTTTCCCATAGTGATAATCCTTTCCGCCGGTACGGCATCTGTTTTCCTCCTATAATTATAGCATCAAATTGTCAAAAATCAACCTTTTTTTCAAATAACCGCAAATACGTCGAATAATTTTTTTGTGAACATAACGCTTGACAAATCGCATAAATAATTATAATATATATAAGAACAATATAAAATCACGAAAGGGGCGAAAAGAATGGAAACCGGCAGTAGTAAAGGCAAACCGCGAAGTACGCTTTTCGCGCTTTTTGCGTTATAGCGCACTTTGCCTTTGCCATTGCTTCCGTTTTAATCTTTTTAAGGAGGTACTGGTGCTATGGATATGAAAGAAAAAATAACCGAGCTTCTTGAACAGAAGAATTACGCTGGGCTCAAAGAATATCTTTCCGCCGAAACGCCGCAGGATATAGCGCAGGCGCTTTCGGATCTGGACGAAGAACAGATACTCGTCGCCTACCGCGTCCTGCCCAAAGAGACCGCGGCGGAGGTATTCGTCGAAATGCCGCCCGAAGAGCAGGAAATGCTCATAAAGACCTTTTCGGACGCACAGCTGAAATTGCTGCTCGACGAGATGTATATGGACGATACCGTCGATATCATCGAAGAAATGCCCGCCAACGTGGTCAAGCGCATACTGCGCTCTTCGGACCCCGAGGCCCGCAAGCAGATAAACGAACTGCTGCATTATCCCGAAGATTCCGCCGGCAGCATAATGACGACGGAATACGTGACATTGCGCGAGAATATGACCGTCGAGGATGCGCTTTTGCGCATCCGCCGCACCGGCATAGACAAAGAAACGGTCTATACCTGTTACGTCACTTCGCCGGCGCGCGTGCTTCTGGGCGTCGTTTCGGTAAAAGACCTGCTCGTCGCCGCCGACGATCAGATCGTCGGCGATATTATGGACACCCACGTCATTTACGCCAACACCAACGAAGACAAAGAAGACGTGGTGAAAGAGATGGCCAAATACGACTTCCTCGCCATGCCTGTGGTCGATAAGGAAAAACGGCTCGTCGGTATCGTCACCCTCGACGACGCGGTGGACGTCCTTACCGACGAAGCGACCGAAGATATCGAAAAGATGGCGGCCATCGTCCCTTCGGACAAGCCTTACTTGCGCACCGGCGTTTTCGAGACCTGGCGCAAGCGCATACCGTGGCTGCTTTTGCTCATGGTTTCGGCGACCTTCACCGGGCAGATCATCACCGGCTTCGAGGCGGCGCTGGCGAGCAGCGTCGCGCTGACGGCGTTCATCCCCATGCTTATGGATACCGGCGGCAACGCCGGCAGTCAGGCGTCGGTCACTATCATCCGCGGTCTCGCGTTGGGCGAGATCGAAATGAAAGACCTTTTCCGCGTAATATGGAAAGAACTCCGCGTGGCGCTTATGTGCGGAGCCGTGCTTTCTGTCTGCAACTTCGGCAAAATAATGCTTATCGATAACCTCGTTTTCGGCAACGACGTCCCCGTGAATGTGGCGGTCGTCGTCTGCCTGACGATCATCGTGACGATATTCTTTTCCAAACTCGTGGGCAGCACGCTTCCCATGATCGCCAAAAAGCTGGGCTTCGACCCCGCGGTCATGGCGTCGCCGTTCATCACGACGATCGTCGACGCGCTTTCGCTTCTTGTTTATTTCGGAATAGCTACCGTGGTCATCACAAATCTATAATTGCAGGGGTGGGATATATGATAACAGTAAACGAAAACATTATGCAGTTCCAGCTCGACACCGCGCACACTTCCTATGTTATGCGCGTTAAGGAAGGTTTTCTGGAACACGTCTATTGGGGCAGAAGGCTCGCTTCCGGTGACCATACTTATATGCGCCGCGAGCTGGGCAGAGCGTCGTTTTCGCCGCGTATGGAAAACTGCCGCGGCCCGATACTCGACGACATTCCGCTCGAATACCCCTGTTTCGGCAGGGGCGATCTGCGCAGCCCCGCGCTGGAGGTCATAAATCCCGATGGATCGGATATCGCCGATCTGCGTTACGTCTCGCATACCGTTTCCGAAGGCAAGCCGGCGCTCGCCGGGCTCCCCGCTTTCTACGCCGAAAAAGGCGATAACGTCAGCACGCTCTGTATAAAACTGCGCGACAGGGTCAGCATGCTGGAATGCGATCTGTATTACAGCGTATTTTACGACTACGACCTTATTACTCGCCACGCCGAGCTCGTCAACCGTGGCGAAAACGCGCTCACGCTCGAAGGCGCGGCGTCGGCGTGCGTAGATATCGACAGATGCGATTTCGATATCGTTTCGAACTACGGCACTCACGAAAAAGAGCGCATGATCGAACGCACTCCGCTCGTCCACGGCAAAATGGAATTCGCCAGCCGCCGCGGCTCGTCCGGTCACGAGCACAATCCGTTCATTATACTCGCGTCACGCTCCGCCGACGAATTCAAAGGCGAAGTGTACGCGCTCACGCTCGTGTATTCGGGCTGCCATTCTATGTCCGCCGAAGGCGGCCAGTACGATTCCTGCCGCGTGCTTGCGGGAATAAATCCCGACGGTTTCCGCTGGCGCCTCGGTCCGGGCGAGACGTTCGTCACCCCTGAAGCCGCGCTCGTGCATACCGAAGACGGACTCGGCGGGATGTCGCACATTTTCCACCGCGCCATCAACGACCGTCTCATCCGCGGAAAATACCGCAACAGCCGCCGTCCTGTGCTGCTCAATAGCTGGGAGGCCGTGTATTTCAGGTTTGACGAAGAAAAGCTTATGGATATCGGTTCCTGCGCCGCCGACCTGGGCATGGAAATGCTCGTCATCGACGACGGATGGTTCGGCAGGCGCGATGACGATCATTCATCGCTCGGTGACTGGTACATCAACCGCAGCAAACTCCCCAACGGATTCGATAACATCCATAAAATGCTGCACGAAAAAGGCTGCGGACTCGGCATTTGGTTCGAACCGGAGATGATATCCCCCGATTCCGACCTTTACCGCGCGCATCCCGACTGGTGCCTGCACGTCGCCGGCAGACCGCGCTCGGAGGGAAGACACCAGCTTATGCTCGACCTTTCGCGTCCCGACGTCTGCGATTATATATACGAAAGCGTGGCGTCGCTGCTGCGCACCGGAAATGTTGATTATATCAAATGGGATTTCAACCGCAACGTCGCGGAAGTGGGCTCGGCTCTCCTTCCGCCCGAAAAACAGGGCGAAGTGCTCCACCGCTATTACCTGGGGCTCTATTCGGTGCTCGAAAGGCTGCATAACGATTTTCCGGACGTGCTGTTCGAATCGTGCTCGGGCGGCGGCGGCAGATACGATTGCGGCATACTTTACTATATGCCGCAGACCTGGACCAGCGATAACTCCGACGCCATAGAACGGCTCAAGATCCAGTACGGCACGTCGCTCATCTATCCGCTTTCGTCGATGACGGGGCACGTTTCGGCGTCGCCCAACCACCAGACCGGGCACGTCACTCCGTTCGATACCCGTTTCAACGTAGCGCTCACGGGTTCGTTCGGCTATGAACTCGACCCCACCAAGCTTACGGATGAAGAAAAGCGATTCGTCACCGAGACCGCGGCTATTTATAAAAAATACGGCGATACGCTCGTGAACGGCGACTATTACCGTCTGCGCAGCAGCTATACCGAAGACTGCGCCGCGTGGTGCGTCGTCGCGCGCGACAAAAGCGTGTGCATAGCCGTTTACGTGAACACCCACGTGCGCGTCTATCCGCGTAACGAGCATCTGGCGATACGGGGCTTAGACGAAAACGCGCGGTACCGCGATACCCGTTCCGGCGCGGAATATTCCGGCAGCCAGCTTGCGGGCTACGGCGTTCCGGTGGATAAAAACCACGAGTATTCTTCCGAAATGTGGATATTCGAAAAGATCTGACAAACGCAAAGGAGAACGATATCATGAAAGCGGTAATAACCGTCATCGGCCGCGACGCGGTAGGCATACTCGCAAAAGTCAGCGCCGAATGCGCCGCCAAAGGCGCCAATATAATCGACGTCACGCAGTCGGTAATGAGCGGGATGTTCACCATGATAATGCTCGTCGAACTCGGCGGGCTCAATTCCGATTTTTCCGAACTTGTGAATTCGCTCGAAGCTTTGGGCGAGCAGATCGGGATGAAAGTCCACGTGATGCACGAAGATATTTTCAATTCAATGCACCGCATCTGATTATTTCGGAGTAGGATCTATATGATTAACACCAAGGATATTCTCGAAACTATCGATATGATAGATAACGAAAATCTCGATATCCGCACCATAACGATGGGGATATCGCTGATGAGTTGCGCCGACAGCGATATTTCGCGCTCTGCGCGGAAGGTCTACGACAAAGTCACCAAGAGCGCCGAAAAACTTGTGGAGACCGGCGAATTCATAGAACGCACCTACGGCATACCCATAATCAACAAGCGCATTTCGGTAACCCCGGTATCCATGTTGCTCGCGGCTTCCGGCGGCGATCCGCTCGTCTACGCGCGTGCTATGGACAAGGCGGCGCGCGAACTGGGCGTCAACTTCATAGGCGGCTATTCCGCGCTTGTACATAAAGGCTTTTCCGCGGGCGACAGGGAACTCATCCTTTCAATACCTCAGGCGCTTTCGCAGACCGAATTCGTGTGTTCTTCCGTGAATATCGGCTCCACCAAAGCCGGCATCAATATGGATGCCGTGGCGCTTATGGGCGGAGTTGTACACGAATGCGCGCTGCTCACCGCCGACCGTAACTGTATTGGCGCCGCCAAGCTCGTGGTGTTCATGAACGCTCCGGAAGACAACCCGTTTATGGCGGGCGCATTTCACGGTCCCGGCGAACCCGATCTCGCTATCAACGTGGGCGTTTCCGGCCCCGGCGTGGTCCGCGCCGCGCTTGCAAAATGCCCCGATGGTAACCTGACCCAGATCGCCGACATAATAAAAAAGACCGCGTTCAAAATCACGCGTATGGGCCAGCTCGTGGGCACGGTCGCTTCTTCGCGGCTGGGCGTCCCGTTCGGAATAGTCGATCTTTCGCTCGCTCCTACCCCTGCCGTGGGCGACTCCGTGGCGCACATTCTGGAAGAAATGGGACTCGAGACCTGCGGCGTTCCGGGGACCACCGCCGCGCTTGCGCTGCTCAACGACGCGGTGAAAAAAGGCGGCGTAATGGCGTCTTCACACGTAGGCGGCCTTTCAGGCGCATTCATTCCGGTTTCGGAAGACGCAGGCATGATCGACGCCGCCCGCGCCGGCGTGCTTTCTGTAGAGAAATTAGAAGCGATGACGTCCGTCTGCTCTGTCGGGCTGGATATGGTCATAGTCCCCGGCTCCACTTCACCCGAAACGATCTCGGCGATAATCGCCGACGAGGCGGCTATCGGTATGGTCAATTCCAAGACTACCGCCGTGCGCATCATCCCGGCGATAGGGCGCGAAGCGGGCGAGGAACTCGAATTCGGAGGCCTTCTGGGCAGCGGACCTATAATGAAGCTCAACGATACGCGCAGCTCGGCGAAATTCATCTCCCGCGGGGGCAGGATCCCGGCGCCGCTGCAGTCGCTCAAAAACTGAAACACATTATAAAAAGCGCAGAAGCGTCGCAGCTTCTGCGTTATTTTTTGTCAGCCCGTCTCTCCGAGCTTCAGCTTTTGCTTTTTCCATTTTCCGGTCAGGAAGAACACGAGCGATATCATCGTCGCCGCGAGCGAAGCGATCGGCGCTCCCGCGCCTATGCCGCGCATCCCGCCTTCGAGCAGTATGCCCAGCAGCCAGCAGAACGGTATGCGGAACAGCAGGGAAGAGCACATCCCCGAAAGCAGCGCGAAAGCGGTGTGTCCACTGCCTATGAATAATCCGCTGAAACAGAATTGGAACGGAACTATGATATAATCGAACGAAAACGAAGAAATGTATTCTTTGCCGAGCTCCAGGAACACCTCGTCGCTGTTGAAAAGCCCGAGTATCTGTTCGGGGAACAGCCGCGTAAGGATAAATATCGCAACGGTTATGCCTTCTGCTATGATCATGCCGTCGAACAGCGTGTGCTTGACACGCTTTATGTCGCCGGCGCCGAAATTCTGCGCCACCATAGCCGATATCGCCGAAGAAACGCCTATAGCGGGGAGTATGGCGAAACCGTTGTATTTGCCTACCACGCCCACGGCGCCGCCGCCGGAAGAACTGGTTATGTTAGCCATCGACATCAAGAAAACGAACGAAAGCGACGTGCATATGTTGTTGAGCATGGTGGGGAACCCAATGCGTGTAATGGTCTTGAGCTTGCTCTTGTCGATCCTGAACGACTTGGGGTGAAAATCGAACACGAAACCGTTCCTGCGCAGGTAAACTATGCACAGGATCACCGAAATCGCCTGCGATATAATGGTCGCCAGCGCCGCGCCGAACGCTTCCATTCCGCACGCGCCTACGAATATCAGGTCCAGCCCTATGTTGACTGCGGCGGCGATCGCCACAAATATCATAGGATGCTTGCTGTCGCCCATGCCTCGCATCACGCCTGCAAGAGCGTTGTAAGCAAACACGAATACGGTGCCGGACATTACCGTTATAAAATAACTCGTGGCATATCCCATACAGTCGGCGTCGACGTGCATAAGCTTGAGCACCGGACTGCAGATAAGCGGCGAAATCAACGAAAGCGATACGCCTATTATGAGCAGCAGCGTAAACAGGGTAGCGATGGATTTTTTGATCTCGCCCTTGTTGCCGGACCCGATATACTGCCCGATGAGAACCGTTCCGCCTACCGAAAGCCCTATCACCGCATTGGTGAACAGCATGGTCAGCTGCGTGGCGTTGGAAACGCCGTTAAGGCATTCTACGCTGGTGTAGTTGCCTATGATTATCATATCGCAGACGCTGTAAAGGGACTGTATGAAATTTGAAAGCACGAACGGCAGCGAAAACAGAATGAGGTTTTTTATAACGCTCCCGCTCGTAAGGTCTTTTTCGAACTTTGACATTTTACCCTCTGTCGCTTGATTATATAACGATTATATCACATTAATCCCGCCGTGTGAATAGATAAAATCACTATTTTTGCGTCTTTGCGCATAGCTCTTTTAATGAATAAAGCAAAAAGCGCTTCGGTGACCCCGTCAATATGCCGAAGGCATATATCATACGCCGCAGGCGTATATCATACCCGAAGGGTATATCATCCGTTCCGGCGCCCCAAGGGGCCCCCGAAACGAGCGAAGCAAGTTTTGGGGAATGGGGCCCCAAGGGGCCCCCGAAACGAGCGAAGCAAGTTTTGGGGAATGGGCGGAACGGATATCATTGCAAAAAGACGCCAAAGGGAGAGGCTACGTAAGGAAGTAGCTTCTCCCTTCGGCTTTTGTAATCAACCGGGATGATTGAATTCATAGGACAAATTCAATTTATATCGGAGGATTACTCAAATGGAAAAGTACATTACAGACGAAAGAACCGGGCTGAAGTATGAATTGGCAGGCGACTACTATTTCCTCGCCGGTGATGATGAGCCGGAGGAGCACCGTCCCATCGGAATATGGGGTCAGCGGCATCTTCGTTACCTCAGACAGTATAAGAAATCGACCTACACGGCGCTTTTGATCGAGGGCAAACTGCCGGATTACCTTGCCGACATCAACGAGCAAGCGGAAGAAATGCTCTTTCAGCTGGTAAAACAAATGGCAAAGGACGAATGTGTTGACGAGGCGCTTAAAAGGCGTAATCAACTTGGCTGGGTACAGAGGATGAATTCGATCCGTGGCCGTGCCGAAGAGATCGTCTTAAACGAAATTATTTACCAATAACAACAGTGCGAGGCGGGGATTACTCTCCGCCTCGTTTCAGTTATTGACAAATATCAATGATTACTTGATTTATTAACAATGAATTGATAATTGTTTTTTCAAAAAAACGCGCTATAATTAAGTTACACCGGTGAAAAACTAAAAAACACATGGAGGTGCTTAAATGCAGCTTGAATTAGGACAAAAAATACGCGAGCTCCGTCATCGTGACGGGCGCACACAAGAAACGCTTGCAGAGGCATTGGGAGTAACTACTCAGGCAATCTCACGTTGGGAGGCGAACGGCGGTTATCCCGATATGGAGACGATACCCGCGATAGCCAACTATTTCGGCGTTTCTATCGACGAACTGTTCGGTTATGAAAACGACCGAGAGCGGAAGATAGACGCCGTAATCGCAAAGGTCGATTCGTTCGGTATCCGAACGCGCAACGACGGACCTTGGTTTGATGAGTGTATCGCTATTCTGCGCGAAGGTCTCGCGGAATTCCCCGCTAACGAACGGATTATGATCACCTTAGCGGAAACCCTTTGGGAAACCGGTTGGCGTAGAAACCGCGAATACATCGGATACGATGATGACGGATTCATTCAGTATTGCTACGACAAAAAACGCGAAAACGAGTATTGGTCGGAATGTGCGAAAATCTGTGAGCAGCTTATCGAAAACGGCCGTGATAACGCTGTTTATATGCGGGCCGTCGCTGTTATCGTGCCGCTTTACCGCAATTACGGCGAGTATGAAAAGGCGATTTCATACGCAAAACGAATGCCGGACCTTAAAAAATGCCGCGATTATCTGTTGACCGAAGCGACCGACGGAAAACTGAACGCGCGTTATACGGGCGAATTCCTTTTGCATGCCGCGCAGGAATTTTCGGAACAACTAATTTTCAACCTTGTTTCCAACCGTAACAACTTCGAAAGCGACGTGCCAATGAAGAAGGTCGAGGGTGCAATCGCGTTGTTCGATCTGATTTGCGACGACGGAAATTACGGGTTATATAACGACATTCTGATAAAACTGCGACTGTATCTCTCGAGACTTCAGTGGGAACGCGGTTATCACGACGAGGCATTTGAATCTCTTGATAAAGCTCTTTATCACGCAAAGGAATTAGAGCGTCTTATCGGAGCGCCCGAGCACAAGTACACAGCTCCGCTTGTCAGTTTTGTGATCGATATACCAGCACAGGCGCCGGATGGATATGCATGTGTTGCTCGTGAACTGCCTGGTGATTGGCCATTCTGGTGCAATCCCGAGTTTTCAAAGGTTGAAAAAGAGATCAAAGCCGACCCACGCTGGGAAGAATGGGCAAAAAAGACAAAAGAATAATAAACGTATGAGGCGGGGATTCGCTCCCCGCCTCGTATATTACAGAATATAGTCGGTGATACAGTCGTACCAATGCACATAGGTTTCGCCGTTTACGGTCAGGGTTTCGTTATCGGGAAACATTTCCGTCCAAAGTTTTTGGTAACGGGTAAATCTCCAGTCGTTGACATTGAAGCGCCGCCAGAGGATCGTGCGTCCTTCGGCGTTCAAATACTGCTCCGTAACGACACCTTCGCCGCAGTAGTTCGCAACGTCCATCACGCATATCGTATCATACGTTTTTCCGTTGATCGTAACGATATACCGCCCCACAACATCCAACAGAAACGGTTTGTCCTTCGTTGTTACGGTATTGCCGTTTTGGGTAATATCGCCCTTTGGCGAGATATTCGTTTCATTGCCGCAGTTATCTTCGCCGAATCCCCAATTATCAAGGAAGGCGTCGCCGTCGAGGAACGTATAGTACCGTTTCACTCCGCCGCTTTCGTGGCTCTCAGCCAATATACGACAGTGGCTATCCGTAATCTGCGCCACCAGACGGCGTTCGTTGAAATTTCGACCATCGATCCGGTTGTTCTCCATAGGTTCGTATTCCCTCGCAATGATCTCCACGCCCTCGATCCCGTGTACTTCGGCGCGAGCGACGGCTTCCTCGATCATGTATTCCGTGCGTTTTCTTTCCGGGAAATCATACATTGCCCATTCGAGTTTTTCACCGATTTTTGGCACGATAAACCAGCCCATAATCTCCTCCCATTTCACGGAGAACGGCGGCTGATCAGAAGGCGTGATCGTATATTCCGGCAGGTTTTTCGGCATTTTTGTAATCATAAGTTTCTCTCCTTTCGGTTTGTAAGGATATTTCTCCTTGAATCTTTGCTTGGCGTTGTAGAGGCGGCTTTTGACCGTTCCGAGCGGAAGTGAAAGACGCTTTGCAATCTCGTCCTGCGGTAGCTCTTTGAAGTAATACAGATACAGTATCTGTTTATCTTTGTCACCGAGCATATCGAGCGTTTCCCGCACAGTGGATACGATTGTTACACCCCGCACGCCGTAAGAAAGCACGGATTCGCGCAACTCGTCGATTGGGATTTCCAAAGATCTCGCTTTTTCTCTGAAATAGTCGTTACACTTGTGGCGCGCGATGCCAAGTAGCCATGGCTTGAACTGGCTTTCGTCTTTCAGTCCGTCATAGCTTCTGAACGCTGCCATGCAGGTCTCCTGCAATACGTCGTCGGCGTCGTGTGTGTTTCCGATCCGGAATTTCACGAATCGCTCAAGCACAGTCATTTCTTTTTGAAGCAACCTATCAAAATCACTCATCACAATCACCTCGCTTCCTTTTGAATTTGAAACCGGTTTCACTTATATAGTCGGAGAAAATACCGAAAAGGTTCAATATGCCGAAAAGTTTTTGCCGCCGAATTTCTCCGGCGGCAAAAACGTTTGAATTACACTTTCTCGATCGGCAGCCACAGTTCGATATATCTCGATTGATTTGTGGATTCGTCGCCGTTTTTATAATACCAATGTGTAACGGCGATCTCCGGTGCATCTGCAAGCTGATACCCGGACGACGGCAGCCACTCGCTTACCATTTTCCTCCGAAGCTCCGGCATGGCGATGACCGGATACCGCATCCTGTCGGTCTCGCAGATCACGTATAACTGTTTTGGAATAATGATCTTTTCAAATTCCTTGGCTTTCTCGTCATATCCAAGACCTTTTGCGAGATTTTCAGTCCACCATTCATCAAGTCGCTCTGCGATATAGAAATCAAATCCGTCGTCGTCGATATTCGTGATTACATTGTACCCGTTATCACGGTCGCCGCAGACGCCTTTCAGCAAATACTGGTTGACTCTCGAATGAACGTAGAAATCATTTTCTTGCTCGTACCTGTTTTCCGGCGTGCCGGTTAAGTGCTTTTTGAAACCGGTCAAAACCATTTCCGGCTTTTCTTCGATCCTGTAGTTCATGGTTATTCCACCCTCCAAACTGAATTTCAGTACAAGGCGTGAAAAGGAGTGAAGCTTAACGGATTTGTCACGTGCCTGAGACGGCAGAACGCCGTGAAAGGTCTTGAACGCGCGGGCGAAGCTGTCGGGGCTATCATAGCCGTATTTCAGCGCGACGTTGATGACCTTTGCGCCTGCCGCCTGCAGTTCGGCGCCCGCAAGCGAAAGACGGCGATTGCGGATATACTCGCCGAGCGTATAACCGCACAGAATCCCGAACACGCGCTGAAAATGGTAGGACGACGAATATGCGACCGCTGCGACCTTTTCATAGTCGATCTCGTCGGTAAGATGCGCCTCGATATAATCAAGCGCCGCCTGCATTCCCGCTACCCAATCCATCTACTTTTCTCCTTTCTCCTTGTCTGTGCCTTCATTTTAGCACAGGGAGGGCGTTCTGTCCCGACAATTTGTGCGGAGAGATGAAGGTCGTTCCGCTGGAATCAATATATCATAAAAGTGTTAAAAAATCTACTGCCTTCGAGGAATACGCCGAAGGTTTTTCGTTTGTTGACGACATTTTTTCAAAAAGCTCTTGACAAACGAACAAATGTTCTGTATAATGATATTTGTGGTTTTGTCGCTTTATGCGGGAAGAGCACGAAAACTGAATATCGGTGTCAACATATTTAGCGGGCTTAACGCCCGACAACGCATGCGGTAAGCTAATGAAATTGCCGCACACATCCCGGACGCCGCGGATCACGGGCAGGGATGCAAGATTTAAGTGATCCCGTATCCTAACAAGAGCCGTTACATAGACACACTTTTTAAAGCGAGGTAGTTGTCTCGCCTTTTGGTGTTTCTATGCAACGGCTCTTTCTGTTTTTTGAAACTTTTTTTCAAAAAGCAGGAACAATTTGCGTTTTTGACCTTGTTCTATATGTGAGGAACAAGAAAACCCGCTGATTCTTGACAACTGAATGACCGTCCGAACGGGATATGACTGCGTGATGACATGAGCGCGGCAACGCTGCGGTGAGACTCCGGGGCAGGAACGACGTCCGGGAAAAACGGCAAAATCCATTATTCGTTATCTGCATCCGCTACAAGTTGTTTGAAGTCCTCGCGATCGCGCAACGGATCAAATAGCTTCTGGTTTACACAACTCTTCCAGTAATCGATTGAATCGTTAGGAAGTTGTTCACAGGAAATATCATCTGTAACGTGATCAAATATAGTACATGTATATTGACATTTGCCATTCGTACTGTATGAATCGCGTTTTGAAGCATATTCTTTTGCGATCGCAAGATTATTAACCGCATTATCAAGCTCGTTATCAACCATGCTGATTGCTGCTCTCTTCAAATACAGTTGATATAGATTCCAATAGAACCCATAGTAATTGCCATCAGGCACCATCATTTTTATCAGTTTTTCTGAATAATCGACCGCTGCTCTGACACAATTGCTTTCTTCCTCAGGGTATTCCCATATATTCCTCAAAGCAGTTAACAATTCGCTGGTTTTTTGATAAACGATTCTTTGCCTTATGCTTAGTTGTTCTTCACCCTCGGTACATAGTTCAAGCAACATATCTCTACTATATCCCTGTTTTTCGGGGAGCAGTTCTGCGTACTTTTTTGCCTCTTCAAGATTTCCAAGATATTTCAAGGTAAGGATTATTCCAAACAAAGATTTCTCTCGAATCTCACTTTCGCGGCAACCTTCTATGACAATGTCATAGTGTTTTCTTGCTTTAGCAAGCATAGAATCAAAATAGTCTTTACTGCCACCGCTTCGATAATCATCATCAAAAGCTTTATAGAATTCCATCGAAGCGAGCCAATCAATGTATTTATAATCCCCCGGAAATTCAGATACCGCTTGTTGTGCAATGATATACATTTGCTCTATGTCTTTTTGCCAATAGTTCTCATAAGCCTTATCAAATTCCATTCGACGGGCATTTTCACCATCCATACCGAATAGTTCGTCGGTTGTAACATCGAATAGCCTTGCCAACGGAACAATCAGAGCGAGATCAGGACTTGATACATCTGTTTCCCACTTTGAAACGGCTTGATAAGAAACGCCTAAATAATCAGCAAGTTTTTCTTGCGTCAAATCATTTTTACGACGTAATTCTTTGATTTTTTTACCAATACTCATATTCACATTCTCCAATATTTGTTTTAAAACCCGGATTCTGTTCTCATTATACCATACGAATATGAAAAAACAATAACGCGTTTTTTGAGAATAATTCAACTGTCATTCGAGTTCCAATGTGCTATTGACGTTTAGCAAAAATAGTAATATGGTTATTTCTTTTAAATCATTCATTCTCGCCGCCTACATAGTGAGGAAAACTAAAAAACCCGTTATTTGATAACTGCCCCCACTTTTACAATTACGATTACTGCTCCCACTACAGAATAGCATTCATGAATACTGCGCCCACCTTGCGGAAAGTGACTGTCAAATATGACCCCGATCAACGAAGGGATGATCGGACTGACTGCCACTTTCGACCCCCACGGTGACGGTGGTGACGGGAGTGACGGTAATTGTGAGATATACCGTGACCGTCACCGCACGGCAATTCTACTGCCAAATCTGAGCCAAAAGCGGCGGATTTGGCTCACCGGCAGAAAAGCTGAGCCAAAATGGCACAATTATACTGCCAAGGTTTTAACGGGGTGCAGGGAGACTTTTACAAAAGTCTGCACTGCCGGGAAGACGACCGCAGTCGTCGAGGGCGGAGCCCTGACCGCAAGAGATATTTGCGCCCACCGGGCGCGAATATCCGCAGCGGTAAGCCGCCTCGCAGAGCCCACGATCCCGGGGTCCCCGGAAAAGTCGCCAGACTTTTCGGGGTGGGAGTGACATCTTTGCAGCTCTGCTGAAAGTGTCATAGTGGGTTACGCGCTTTGAAAAAGCTGCGTAACCGCAAAGCGAACCATTGTAAGAAAAATGAAAAAGGAAGGTGAAAACTATCGCAAAGAAGAACTACAGCGTCGCCCGCGTAAAGGCGTACACGACGGACGGCGTAGGAAAAATCGAACGCCATAACGAACGCAAAAACAAGAACTACGGGAATCTGAACGTCGTCCCGGAGCGGTCGCCGATGAACGTCCA
Source organism: Clostridia bacterium (assembly GCA_017429165.1). Lineage (GTDB taxonomy): Bacteria > Bacillota > Clostridia > Oscillospirales > CAG-382 > UBA1206. Next base: position 238 of record JAFRPL010000032.1, on the reverse strand, counting down.
CTTCAAAGATCCCGGCGGTATGACCTACAACGAAACGCTGAAAATGATGCTTGAAGAAGGTATGGTATCCCGGCGCGGTCAGAAAGAAAACGCAAAAGTGTTTGACGAAATGGTGGTGGATATCAACACGCAGTATTTCGAGGAACACGGCGGGTACGATTACGCTATCCGCTTCTATGAGGAGGCGTACCGTTTCGCCGCCGAAGAGTACGGCGAGGAAAATATCATCTCCGCCGTT
>JAFRPL010000031.1 GCA_017429165.1 Clostridia bacterium | reverse complement strand
TTGTCCTCAATGCAGAATGCGCGGACCACTCTCGCGCCGGAGAGATTTTCGCGGGTGCGGCCGAGAAGCTTGTCCAGACCCGCTCTTACTTTCCCGTAAAGCGGCATTCCCGCAAGCATTATCCCGAAAACCACGATCGAGAGCACGGGTATTGCTGCCGCAAAGACAAGGGCGGCGTTGACATCTATCGTGAACGCCATTATCATAGCGCCGAAAACTATGAACGGTGAGCGGAGCAGCAGCCGGAGCGTCATATTCACACCGGTCTGCACCTGATTAAGATCGCTCGTCATACGGGTCATGAGCGTAGATGTTCCGAGCTCGTCAAGGTCGGTGTAGGAGAATTTCTGGATATGGCGGAAAAGGGCATTGCCGACGGTCTTTGAGAAGCCGGTCGCCGCCTTTGCCGCGAAGAACTGGGCAGTTATCGAGAACGCGAGTCCCGCGAGCCCGAGCCCCACGAGTACAAGACACATAAAGACGACATAGCTCTTGTCGCCGTTTTTGATGCCGACATCTATTATCTGCGCCACAACAAGCGGCACAAAAAGCTCGAACACCGCTTCAATGCACTTGAAGAGCGGCGCGAGCACGGTTTCCTTCATATATCCTTTTGTAAGGTATTTAAGCAGTTTTTTCATATTATCTCCCGGACGGCTTTTTTATCTTTCCCGCCGGCGGCAGGGAATAACGCTTCATCAAGCCGTTTTATGTATTATAGTGAAGCATTTCCCGACCTGTTCAAATCCGACTTTGAGGGCAAGGTCACGGGAAGCGGGATTTTCGGCGCTGCACGCCCAGACCGGTTTTTTATGCATCGACCGGATACGGCGCACCGTTTCCGCGGCTGCCGCGGAGGCAAGCCCGAGCCTTCGGTATTCTTCGCTTGTTTCGACACCTATATCCGCTTCGTCCGCGCTTACAGCGGCGCTGAACGCCCATGCTGCCGGAGCGCCGTCTTTCGTGGCGCAAAAGCCCGTGCCGCCGGCAAGGAAGCTCTCGGCGCTGTCCCAGTAGGCAAGCGGCACCACACGCCCGTTTATCCTGTCGGTCAGCTCTTTCGTGATCCTCCGGAGCTCAAATCCTTCCGGAAGCGGAAAGTCCGGTACTGCACGGTCGTCGGGATACTCAAAGAAAAGGCGGCTCCCGACGGTAAGATCGGGCTTGCCGGAGAAATATGCTTTTACGCGCTCGTCGGCGAAAAGCACGAAACGTTTCGGGAGCAAAGTCTTTCCGGAAAGGTATTTTTCGTATATCCCGCCGAGAAACGCGCTGTCACAGTCTCCGTAAACGAACGCGAACCCGCCGCAGTGCCAGAAAAGGGCGGCGCGCCCGTCGGTGAAGATGTCGCCCGCCTGTATCCTCTCGGCGACAGCGCGCGCGTAAACTCCGCCGCAGTCCGTGTTTTCGATAAATCGCAAGGCTTTGTTGTATTCTTCGGGTCTGAGCTTGTCCATTTTACATTCCTTTTACAATGTTATCTGCGGCTTGTCCTCGGTGCTGCAATGGGTGCGGATAAAAAGGCTTTGGTCTTTTGTGAGAGCATCCTTGTTTACAATAAAACACAGTCCGAGCGTCGTCGATATATAGAAATTTGTCTGTGTCTCGACAAGATGATTTACCGCGCCGTACTTTATGCTTGCGGTGTAATCCCGCGCTTTTACGTCAAGCGTCTCCTCCCCGAAAGTGAGCGTGTATTCGAGCCCGCGTGTCTTTACCAGCTCGTCAAAAGTCTCGCGCAGCTTTTTTTCGCTTTTGCCGCTTATGTGCATTTTTGCGCGGTTTATGATACTTAACACATCAAAAATAAGAAATGCCGAGAAAAGCATTATCAGAATAAGTACCCATGTGTCATGCGTATTCCAGTACAGACTTATAAAGAATATGAGCACGCCCGCGCTTATGACCGCTGCGGCCGTGAGCAGCACAACGCGCTTTGTTCGGTCCGCCTTTGCTTCGACCGCGCGGTTGGCGCCGACCATGGCGATCACAAATTTCCTGTATTCTTCAAGTGTTCGTTTCGTCGTTACTTCAAACATCCCGCTGCCTCCGGATAATATAAC
>JAFRPL010000030.1 GCA_017429165.1 Clostridia bacterium | reverse complement strand
GTAACAGTTCAGCCAGTGAAAGAAAACCACGAGTATTCGTCAAGATGACGGAGGGAAAAATTTCGTCAAAATGACGGAAGAAGTTACAAAACACCGTCAAAATGACGAAATAAAAAAAGAGGGGAACTTGCCAAAAGAAGAAAGAAGGAATATAATAAAGATGAGCTCAAAATAGATGAAGCGGGAGGTTCGGACAGATGAAGGATTACAGCAAAGACATGTACCGTCAGATGGAAGAGCTTTTCGCAAGAGTTGACGAATTAACCGGGAAGGTAGAATCGTTAACAGCGGAATTGAACAGAGAAAGAGCAAAATCGAAAGAAAAGGATCAAAAAATCAGACGGTTAGAGAAAAGAGTACAGTTGCTGGAAGAAACAGTTGAACGCAAAGACGCGGAAATCAACAGACTTCGGACGACAAATGCAGTATTGACAAGGGCAAACGCCGTGTTGCAGGACGAAGTTGCAAGATTAAAAAGCCAACAGCAGAATGACAGCAGTAATTCGTCCAATCCGCCTTCAAGCGATCAAAAGGGCGGAAAAAGCGCGAACACATACAACAGCCGAAAGAAAACGGAAAAGAAACAGGGCGCACAGAAGGGCCATGAAGGAACCACACTGACAAAACAAAAGGCGGAGGAATTACTGGCGTCGGGAAAATGTAAGCATACGATACAAGAGCATGGGGATCCGAGATCCGGGAATTATACAGTCAAGTATGAGTTTGATATCAACATTGAGCCGGTAATCATTGAGCACCGGATCTATTCCGGCGGGAAGATCCCGGAGGGACTGCGCAGCGACGTGACGTATGGTGTAAAAGTAAAAGCGTTGGCAGCAGAGCTTTACGGGATCGGCGTAGTCTCCTTTGATCGCATACAGGAGATCATCAGCAGTATCACGAACGGTATTATGAACATTTCGGCAGGAGCCATTTACGGCTTCTGCCGAAAGCTGTCTATACAGGCAAAATCAAGTTTGGATCGGATCGAACAGCATATTCTGAACGGAAGCGTTGCTTATACCGACGCAACAGTCGTCACCATGGATGGGAAACAATGCTATGTGCGGAATGTGAGCAGTAAAGATGCGGTGCGGTATTATGCGATGGAAAAGAAGAATCTGGAGGAATTAAGCAAGCTCGAATTGCTCACTAAATTTGCCGGCGTGCTTATTCACGACCATGAAACGTCTCTTTATCACTTTGGTCTGGAGCACGGGGAATGCAACGCACATTTACTGCGGTATCTCCTGAAAAACACGGAGGATTGTTCATCAACGTGGAGTTCAAAGCTTACCGAGCTGCTGTATGAAATGAAAAAATACCGTGACGAAGCGGCAGCTTCGGGGAAGAGCAGTTTTTCTGCGCAGGAAATCGAGCGGTTTACCGAACGTTATCAGGAGATCATACAGCTTGGCAGAAAAGAAAACGAGACAACTCGTCCCAAATGGGCAAAGCAGGAAGAAAACGCGTTGCTGAACCGTTTGGAAAAATACAGAGACAACCATTTGCTCTTTTTGAGAAGATTTGATGTGGCGTTTACCAATAATCTCAGTGAACGCGATCTCAGAAAATGCAAGAACCGGCAAAAAGTTTCCGGCGGCTTCAGAAACATGGACGGGTGCAAAATGTTTGCTGATATTCTATCTGTTATCGAAACTGCGAAACGTATGAAAATGGGGGTTTTTGATTCTATCGTTTCACTTTTTCAATCTCCTGCTCCCGTCTTTTGTTTCTAAATGGCTGAACTGTTACGCTGCCTTTGACCAGCGCCCCGCCGTTTGCAAGCACTTCGGCGTCGGTATAGCCGTCGGCGGTCTCAGACACGCCGTTTTTGCAATACTTCGGCGTACAGTCCAAAAACACCCCTCCCGAAAAGTACCTGAAAAACGTCAGGAATATCAGCGCCGGCAGCAACAAAAAAGAAACGGCGCGCCCGAACAGCGATTTCATAGCATCGGTCCCCTTTTACTCCTGATTGCGCGCCGCAGGAATGATCCTCAGCAGCGTTTCGGTCAGCGCCTGCATCAGTTCTTCCGTTCCGATCGTGATGCGCAGGTGCTTCTGCGCGTTGCCGTCAAATACGCGGATCAGGTACCCGCAGGCTTCCGCCTCCTCACGGATCTTCATTACGTCGTACCCCGAAAGCCGGATATAGACGAAATTGGCGTCGGAGGGGTACACGTACACGTCCGGCAGGGTGTTGAGCGCTTCGCGGAAGCGCTCGCGGGATGCAAGCAGTTTTTCGGTGACCGCAGTGTAATAGGCGTCGTCGGCAAGCGCCGCGACCGCCATACGCTTGCCGATATGCGGCAGGCGGTGCAGCGGCAGGTCCAGCCAGAGAACTTTTTTAAGCGCCGCGCTGCAGAAACCGTAGCCGATGCGCAGATTTGCAAGGCCGTAGTATTTGGAGAAAGTACGGGAAAAGACCACGTTGTCGTAGGTGCCGATCAGACGTCTGACGTCGAAGCTCTCTTTTTTGAAGCCGTGATACGCCTCGTCCACCACGACCAGCGTTTCGGGCAGCCCGCAGATCAGCCGTTCGAGATCCTGTTCTGAAATGCTGTTGCCGGTGGGCATGGCAGGGCTTGCGATGATCAGCACGGCGGGACCGACACGCTCAGCCTGCGCCAGGATCCCGTCGGTATCGAACACACAGGCGTCCTCGGTCTCCACGATCGGGAAGCGCTCCACGTTCAGAAAACGGCAGTCGGCAAGGCCGGTATAGTAGCTCCAGCCGGGATCCGGCAGAAGCACGGTATCGCCAGCTTTTGTAAATATGTTCATAATGGACCTGAGGTTCTCCGCGGAGCCGTTGCCGGTAAAGATATTCTCCGCCGGGATCCCGAACTTTTCACTCAGCGCGTCCGTCAGGTCGTCCCGGCTGCCGGATTCGTACAGGCACAGGTCCTCGGCAGTCGTCTGCCGAAGCGTTTCAAGGCACTTGGGCGAGGGCCCGTACAGATTTTCATTATAGTGCAGCCTGCCGGTCGTCTGCTCGGTCGGTACCCCGGCGTATCTGGTGATCCCGTCATACCGCCCGGTGATCGGATTTTTTGCTTCTTCCATGGTTTTTTCTCCGGTTTTTTTATCATTTGCGTGCCGCGCACGATGCTATGATTGTAGCACCGGCCCGGTTTTTTGTCAAGGCGAAGACCTGCGGCGCCCACCGAAAAAACAAGGCCCTGCCACGGCATTGACAGAACGGCGAATACAGTTTATAATTTTACTATCAGCTTTTGAGAGAAACAGCAAAAGCGCAACAGAAAGGAAATGCTTATGGACTACAAAGAAGCCGTTGAAATATATGCAAAAGACCCCACCGCCGAAACGCTGCGCGAAACGGCGGCGGCGCTGCGCGCGCAGATGACGACGCGGGAGAAGCTGCACATGCTCAAGGGCCATGCGCTGGGGACGACGGCGCGGCAGTTTCTGACAAAGGGACGCTATTATAACGGCGAAGCGTACGCCGCAGGCGGCTGCCGCAGGCTCGGGGTGCCGCCGGTCCTGTTTACCGACGGGCCGCGCGGCATTGTGATGGGAAACGGCACCTGCTTTCCCGTCTCTATGCTGCGGGGCGCGACCTTTGACGACGCGCTGGAATACCGCGTGGGCGAAGCCATGGCCGAAGAGGCGATCGCCGGCGGGGCGAACCTGTTTGCGGGCGTATGCATCAACCTGCTCAGGCACCCCAAATGGGGCAGAGCGCAGGAGACCTACGGCGAGGACCCGTTTTTGCTGGGAAAAATGGGCGCCGCGCTGACAAGCGCCATGCAAAATAACGGCGTGATCGCCTGCCCCAAGCACTACGCGCTCAACAGCATCGAGGACCTGCGCTTCAGCGTGAACGCCCTGTGTGAAGACGCCGCCCTTTACGACGTCTACCTGCCGCATTTCAAAAAGTGTATCGACGCCGGCGCCATGTCGGTCATGGGCGCGTATAACAGGGTCAACGGCGTATACTGCTGCGAAAACCGGCGGCTGCTGACGGAGATCCTCCGGGACGAATGGGGATTTGAAGGCTTTACTTTATCCGACTTCGTTTTCGGCATTTATAACGGGCCGCGGTCCCTGGCCGCCGGTATGGACGTGGAGATGCCCTACATCTACCGCTATGCGTTTCTGGGCGCGGCGCTGAAAGCCGGAAAGATCACAACAGAACAGGTCGATACGGCGGTGGAGCGCGTGCTGCGGGCGCTGATCGCGACGCTGCCGAAGCAGAAAAACGTATCAAAAAGCGCGGTGCTTTCCAAAGAACACATCGCCCTTGCAAGGGAGGTCGCGGCAAAAGGCACGGTCCTGCTGAAAAACCGGGGCGGCGTGCTCCCCCTGCCCGCAGGCGCGAAGATCGCGGTCGTGGGCCGGTACGCGAACGAAAAAAACGTGGGCGACCACGGCAGCAGCCAGGTCTACAGCCCTTATACCGTCACGCCCTATATGGGGATCAAAGCGCGCTTCGGCGCGGAAAACACGGCGCTTTATAACGGGAGCAGCCCGAAAAAGGCAATCAAAGCCGCACTGGGCAGCGATTATATCGTAGCGTGCGTCGGCAGCGACTACCTGCAGGAGGGCGAATTTCTCGTCAACAGAGGCGATATCAGGCGCAAGCCCAAGGGCAGCGGCGGCGACCGGATCAGCCTCGGCGTCCCGCCCGAGGACCTGGCATTGATCAAAGCGCTTGCAAAAACGGGCAAAAAGATGATCGTGAACGTCATGGGCGGCAGCGCCTACGTGATGCGCGAATGGTCGGCTCTCGCCGACGGGATCCTGATGTCCTTTTACAGCGGGCTTGAGGGCGGCAACGCCCTTGCGGACGTTCTCAGCGGCGACGTAAACCCCGGCGGCAGGCTGCCGTTCACCGTTGCCGAAAACGAGGCGGATTACCCGCCGTTCCTGCACATCGGAGACGGAAAAAAGGATATCCGCTACGGCTATTACCACGGCTATACGCTGTTTGACAAAACAAAAAAGCCCGTGCAGTTCCCCTTCGGGTTCGGGCTTTCCTATACTTCATTCTTATTGGACGCGGCAAAAACGGAAAAAACGGACGCAGGCGCAGCGGTGACGGTCCGCGTCACAAACACCGGCCCCCGGGCGGGCGAAACCGTCATTCAGGTGTACGCCTCCTCCGTCGGCGCGAAATACGACCGCCCCTTAAAGCTCTTAAAGGGCTTTTGCAGGGTCCCCCTCGCCCCCGGGGAGACGAAGGAGGTATGCGTCCCCGTCTTGGCAGAAGACCTGCGGTTTTATTCGACGACGGATAAGGGCTTTATTCTCGACCCGGCGTACTCGTTTTCCGTCACCGAAAACGGACGCGACTTCCTGCCTGCCGGGACGCTCTCGCTAAGTCAGCGT
>JAFRPL010000029.1 GCA_017429165.1 Clostridia bacterium | reverse complement strand
TTCTTTCGTACTCTCCGTACTTTCGTACTTTGTACTTCTCTTCGTTGTTGTTCGGTTTTCAATGTCCGCGCTGACTCTCCCTCTCGGCGGTCAGCTTGTCTATATTACCACATCTCTTTCCCTTTGTCAAGTACTTTTTTTAGTTTTTTTAAAGTTTTTTCAGAATGTACTTTTTGTTAAAAAAGACGCGGTAAGACTGCCTGTTTTGCCGTAAAAATGACCAAACGGATCATTCGATATCCTCGAGCTTTACCGTCTTGGGACGTGTGGGAACATACTTGAGCAGATCGGCCCTGAAGCCCGAACAGCTGTTGCCGGATTCGACCATTCCCTTTTTGGAACACACGCACATATCGGAGCCCTCTATGCGTACGGCGCGTTCGCAATTATAGCATATTTTTTCGATCTGCGGCATCTTTTCTTTTGCCAACCGTTTTCACCTCTTTTCGACGTATTGGCATTATATCAAACCGCGAGCCCTTTTGTCAATAGCCCCAGCGCGGTCATTGCGCAAGTTTCGGCGGCTTTTACCGCGAAATACGGTTTCAGCGACAGTTTTTCGCCCGCGGCGACCGAGACCTGCAGATGGACGCACGCGCCCTGCCATCCGATGAGCGCGCACGCCGCGACGTACCTTGCGCCGGCGGGAAGCGCGCGGCATTCTCCCAAAGCGCCGGAAAATTCCAGCGCGCCGCGCAGCGCGAGACGTGCATATTCGTTATTTGCGCAAAGCGGCGTGACGAGATCCGCCGCGACCGTAAAAAACACAACGCACGCGCAGATGTTCGTTACAGCGGACGCCGCGCGTTTCACCGACCCGGCGAGATTTGCGCCGCCGCCGCACACACGGACCGAAAACTTGCGTTCTTCCGCGCTCAGCGAAACGCGCGAGATCACAGCCCACACGGCGAACGAGACCGCGGCTTTGAATATGAGCATAAGAACTCCGGCGCGCACGCTCCCCAGCACCGCGCCGCCCGCAAATCCGACAGTAAACGACGCCGACGCGCTGCCGCTGACGGCGATAAGGCATTCCGCCTGCTTTTTGCTTATCCCTCCGTTTTCGTATATCCGCCTGACCGAATCGGCGCCCGACGGCGAACCGCAGATCATACCGGCGATCATCACTGCGTACGGGAACGCCGCGCGCGGAAAGAACGCCGCCGCCCCGGCGAGCATATCCGAAAGCACCATATAGACGAACAACGAGGGTATCAGGATTTCGGCGCAGAACGCAAGACCGGCGCGCGCGGAATCGCTGACAACGCGCGGGAAGGCGAGCATAACCGCGAACGCCGCCGCCGAAAGCGCAAGTTTTAACGCCGATACCTTTTTCACGCCTGCACCTCGCTTTCATATTCCCGCGTTCAGAACAATACTATTGTAAAGAGGATGATATTATGAAACTTGACGAGAAAGACTTTATCGTTGAGCTGCGCGGCAACCGCAATTGTCTTATCGAGGGGATAACCGGACTTGCGGAATACGGCGAGAACGCCGTGGCGGCGCGTGCGCGCGGCGCGGTGATAAGAATAAACGGAAAGGGGCTGCGTATGTATATGATGGCGGAAGACCGGCTGGGCATATGCGGCGAGATAAGCTTGGTGCAGCTGGAGCAAAACGATGATAAATAGATTCCTTTCACGCCTTACGGGATGGTACGTATTCAGATCCGCGCCCGGGATGGCGGCGGAATTCCTCAACGCGCTTAACGCGAGCGGCGCATTCTTTTGGGGCGTAAAGGCCGAAGGCGACGTCGTAAGAGCGCGGGTTTCGGTATTCGGATACGGCGCGGCGGTCAAAGCGTTGGGAAATGCAGGCGTGCCGGAAAGCGCGTCCGGTCTTCCTTTTATTATATACAGATACCGCAAAAGGGCGGGGCTCGCCGCCGGGACGGCGCTCGGGCTCGTTATGATGCTCGTGTCGTCGCTTTTCGCGTGGGATATAGTCATTACCGGAAACTCGGACGTCAGCGAGAGGCAGATACTCGCGTCGCTCGATTCGCTCGGGGTGGATATCGGCGCGTATATCCCGCGCATAGACGTGAGCGACGTGAATTCGCGGCTGGTGCTCGCGCTGCCGGAACTTTCGTCGGCTTCGCTGCATATAGACGGCACGGTCCTTTACGTGGACGTGATAGAGCGTGTTCGCCCGCCCGAAAAAGCTGAACGATCCGGCGTGTACGACGTGGTGGCGGCGCGCGACGGCGTGATAACGGATATAGAGACATATAACGGGCGTGCGGTAGTCAAACCGGGCGACACCGTGAGCGCGGGGCAGGTGCTTATAAGCGGAGTGTTCACCGTCGGCGACGATCCGTGCCTTGAAGCGGCGACTCACGCGCGCGGAAAAGTGACGGCGTACTATTACCGCGAATTCGTTTATACCGTCCCGCTCAGATACGTTTTCCGCACCCGCACGGGTCGGACCGAGGAAAAGACGGTGTACCGCGTATTCGGAAACGATCTGAATCTGTTTTTTGGCGAACTGTTCGGTTTCGAGCACTTTGACGCGGCAGTGACGACGTACGATATCACATTGGGCCCGCTGAAACTCCCCGTGAGCAAGACCGTGATAACCGCGGAAGAATACGTGACGGAAACGGTGACGCTGGCGCCCGAGGAGGCTCGCGAAAAAGCCCTCGAAGCGTTTGAAGCCTGGTATTCAAACGACCTTGAGGGCATAGCGGAAGATATTGAATTTTCTACGGAATACGACGTTTTTGCAAACTGCGTTACGCTTTACGGCAGCGTGAAGGTGCATTCCGAAATAGGCGTGGAACGCGAAAACGACCTTATCGGAAACAATCTTTTAAATTGAGTATGGACCTTACGTAAATGCCGAAGCTCTTGCGCGCCAGCTCGATGGCAAGATACTCGTCGCTGTCGTGGCAGCCGCCGGTCCCCACGCCGAGTATGCCGTGGTATTCTTCGGTATCGGGTCCGAACGCCACGGTATTGGGAAGCTCGCGTGCGTAGGTGCCGCCGCCTATGGTGAACGGCTTGCATTCGCGGCCGAACACTTCCTCGCAGGCGGAAGTCAGCGCCCTTATCTCTTTGCTGTCGGCGGACGAATAATAGCCGTTGCTGCCGCCGCACGAGATAACGGTATAACCGCGCGCGGATACGGCTTTTTCGATATCCGAACGGACGCGTTCGAAATCGCGCGACATCGGGAAACGAATATCGAAGCACTGGACGATATGCCCATCCTTGAGTGAAAGCACGCTGGCGACCGACGTGAGCGGGCCGAAATGTTCGTCGGAATACTCGGTGCCGAGCACGCGCCCGCGGATATCCTCGCCCGCTTCTTTTAAGAACCTGAACTTAGGCACGTCGCTTTCGGCGAGCACGCCGGTGCGGAGCAAAGTGTCGGCGAGCAGCGCCACGGCGTTGATGCCCTTGTGCGGAGCGGAAGCGTGCGCGGTGCGGCCGGCTACGTCGATCCTGCCGCCGCCGATCTCGGCGCGAGCTTCGCCGGGGACGGCGTTGACCACGGTGCCGGCGGAAAGCGCGGTGAGCGATTTGTCCGCTTCGCCGAGATCGACCGCCAGATGCATAATGCCTTTTTCGCCTATGCAGACCGGAAAATCGGCGTCCGGCGTGAACGAAAATTCGGGAGGCGTACACACCTTTTTGAAATATCTCATATCCGAAGAGCCGACTTCTTCGTCGGAACCCATTATGAGGCGTATGGAAAACGGCAGTTTTATATTATTATCGGCAAAATAGCGCATAGCGTACATGGCGACGAGGAGAGGGCCCTTGTCGTCGAGCGAGCCGCGCCCGATATATACGCCCTTTTCGCGGTCGACAGTCAGCGCGTACGGCTCGTAATGCCAGCCGCCGCCTGCGGGGACGACGTCGAGATGCGCGACGATGCCGAGCTCGCGCTCGCTTTCGCCAAGCACTGCGCTGGCGCAGCGGTATTCGTGGTTTTCGGTCCTGAATCCCAGACGCTTTGCTATTGCCAGCGCGGTATCGACCGCGCGCGCGCATTCTCTGCCGTAGGGATATTCGCCTTCGGCTTTTCCGGCGACGGACGGCACCGAAAGCAGGGCGGAAAGATCGGATTCGAATTCCGCGCGTATGACGGGGCTTTCAAAGTAACGTTCTATATCGTTCATTTTATTCTGTACTCCATTCTTCTTGACATCGTGGTGAACCCGTAGCTGCGGTAGAAACCTTCGGCAGATCCCTCGAATTTCCAACAGACGAGTTCCATGGAAGCGCAGCCGCATTCCTTTGCATAATACTTCGCTTTGTCCATCAACATTCTGCCCACCCCGCGCCCGCGCGACGACGGATAAACGCATAAGTCGTCTATATACAGGATCTTTTTATCGAGCATTACATTGTGTCGGCTGTATTCCGTCGTCACGGTACAGACGTAGCCGAGCGGCTGTTCGCCGTCGTATGCGACGAAAATGCACTCGTCGTCCCTTCCGAGTTTTTCTTCGAGCTCAGACGCGGTATATTTGGTGCCGCTATCCTTAAAAACGTCCGGTCTGCCGCGATGATGCAGGTCGCGGATCTGATCGAGGAGGTCAAGGATGAACGGAATGTCGCCGGGTTGGGCTCTTCTTACGCTTATAGCCATATATGCAACACCTCGCAAATAATAATAGCACTGAACGCGGCAAATGTCAATGAATAATTGACCGCGCGCGCGAATAGATTTTGATAGAAGAAAGTATGGGAGGAATAACGAATGGCAGATCTTTCGATATACAAAGACATTGCCGAACGCACCGACGGAAATATCTACATAGGCGTGGTCGGTCCCGTCCGCACGGGCAAATCCACGCTGATAAAACGCTTTATAGCCGATCTTGCGCTGCCGAATATCAAAAACGAAAGCCTGCGCGGCCGCGCGCGCGACGAAATGCCGCAATCGGCTTCCGGCAGAACGGTGATGACGACCGAGCCAAAGTTCGTGCCCGAAGAGGCGGTGACCGTAGACATGGGCGACGGATCGTCGTTCCGGCTGAAGATGATAGACTGCGTGGGATTCATAGTCCCCGACGCGATAGGCCATATAGAAGAAGGCGAGCCGCGCATGGTGATGACTCCGTGGTCGCCGCAGGCGATGCCGTTTGAAGAGGCGGCGGAAACCGGCACCCGCAAGGTGATAAACGAGCATTCGACCATAGCGCTGATGGTCACCACCGACGGCAGCATAGGCGAGATCCCGCGCGAAAATTACGTGGAAGCCGAACGCAAATGCGTTTTGGAACTGAAAAACGCCCGCAAACCGTTCATCGCCGTGCTCAACACCGCCGAGCCGGGTTCGGAAAGCGCGCGCACGCTCTGCGGTGAAATGTCCGCCGAATACGGCGTTCCGGTCCTGGCGGTCAACTGCCTTGAAATGACCGAATCCGATATAAAGGAAATACTGCGCACGGTGCTGTACGAATTCCCCGTAAAAGAAATAGATTTTACATACCCTGCGTGGTTCGATTCGCTCGAAGAAACGCATCCGGCAAAAGAACGCGCGCTGCAGGCGATGTATGCGCTTGCTTCGGGCGTAAGCAAAATAGGCGACGCCGCGGCGCGCGCCGGCGCGTTCGCCGAAGAAGAAGACGAAATATCCGCCGAACGCGTGACGTCTTCGCTGGGCAAAGGGATCATAAACGTTTCGCTCAAAATACCCGACAAGCTGTTTTACCGCATACTCGGCGAAAAGAGCGGCTTTGAAATAGAAGACGAAAAAGACCTTTTCGACCTGCTTTCGGACCTTGCGCAGACCCGCAAGGACTACGACAAAGTCGCGGACGCGCTGCGTTCCGTGCGCGAGACCGGCTACGGGATAGTTTCGCCCACGTTTGAAGACCTCACGCTCGAAGAACCGGTCATCGTCCGCCAGTCGGGCGGATACGGCGTGCGGCTCAAGGCCTCGGCGCCTTCGATCCATATGATCCGCGCCGACGTCGAGACCGAGGTCTCGCCCATCGTGGGGACCGAAAGGCAATCCGAAGAGCTGGTAAAATTCATGCTGCGCGAATTCGAGGAAGATCCCAAAAAGATATGGAGTTCCGATATGTTCGGCAAATCGCTGCAGGAGCTCGTAGGCGAAGGGCTAAACACCAAGCTTTCGCATATGCCCGAAGAGGCGCGGCAGAAAATAGCCGAGACCCTGCGCAAGATAATAAACGAAGGCAGCGGCGGATTGATCTGCATACTGCTGTGAGGTGAGCGAAGTGATCTGCAGTTTCAGCGCACTGCGCAACAAAGAAGTGATAAATCTGCGCGACGGCAGAAAGCTTGGGTGCGTTATGGATATCGATTTCGATATCCCCACCGGCAGGATATGCCGGATAATACTTCCCCCTCCGGGAAAAATAGCGCTGTTCGCTTCTTCCAAAAACAATCTCTGTATTCCGTGGGAGAGAATAGAAAAGATAGGCGACGACGCCATACTCGTGCGCTGCGCCGAAGTGATAATGCCCAAAAAAGAAAAAGCACCGCGCTGACATTCCACACCGAAAGGAAGAATACTTATGAAAAAGCTGTTGGCGGCGTTGTTCGCCTTCGTGATACCGGTGACGGCGGCGTTTTCGGCGCGCGCATCGTCCGGCGGCGATATTTCCCCCGCGATAGCCGTGCTCAAACGGGCGACCGTGCTCAACAAATGCGCGCTGCTCGGCGAAACGGTCAGTTTCACAAAACTCGATTACGAAACGGCGATAGGCGCCGATATACGTTACCTCACCGTAACGGCCCTGCCCGAAAAGAGCGAAGGCACGCTCAAAGTGAACGGAGTCAACGTGATAAGCGGCCAGAACGTGGCGACCGGATCGCTGGATGCGATGACTTTCGTCCCCGCGGACGCGAACGTGAAAGAGGCGTCTTTCAGGTTCCGCGCCTGCGCCGAAGGGTGGGAAGGCACCGACGTGACCTGCCGTATGGTATTCACGGAAAAGCGCAACCTGCCGCCTTCCCTCATACCCGAAGGCGTTTCGGTCTATAAGAACGCGTCGTGCGAATTCACGGTACGCGCGTTCGATCCCGACGGCGACGACGCCGAATACGTCATAGACGGATACCCGGTGAACGGCACGCTGAAAACGCAGGGCGCAATAATGGTATACACTCCCAGACCGGGATTCACGGGCGAAGATTCGCTGATTCTGCACGCCGTGGATAAATACGGCGGCCGTTCCGAAAGCACGGCGTTCGATATAACAGTGACCGACGCCGGTCTGGCGTTTGAAGACATGTCGGATTCGCCGGTACACACTCAGGCGATAGCGCTCGCCGGGAAAAACGCGATCGACTATACGCTCAAAGACGGCAAATACTATTTTGAACCGAAAAAGACGGTCACGCGCATAGATTTTACGGTGATGCTCATATCGGCGCGCGGCATATCCGTCGACACGCCGGCGTCGGCTCTGCCGTTCGCCGACACGGATGCGGTCCCGGCGGGCAAAAAGGCGTATCTCGCAAAAGCGTTCTCGCTGGGTATTGCCGAAAATACGGGCGTTTTCCGCCCGACCGACGCGATCACGCGCGCGGAAGCGGCGTCGTTCGCCGCTTCCCTTGCGGGCGAAGAAGTGTCGCCACAGCTGGCTTCCGTCATAGACGCGCTGGCTCGAAGCGAAGACGTTCCGCTCACGCGCGAAGACGCGGCGCGGCTTTTGTATCTGATATCCGAATAAACAAATATCCGCTGAGTTTTATCTCAGCGGATGTTCTTTTATGCGTTGACGGGGCTCGACTTATACCTTTCGCGGTAGAAAAGATACTGCTGCGCGATCCCTCCGTAGGGCGCGAACACCGTTTCGTCGAACGTATCGCCGTAATATTTTTCTATAACGCGCTTGATCCAGACGTCCTTGGGGAACGCGTCGAAAAAGCCGTAACCGAAAAGCAGTACGCAATCGGCGACTTTGTTCCCCACGCCCTTGATGCGCATAAGGTACTCTTTTGCTTCTTCGTAACCCATTTTTTCTATTTTTTCAAGGTCGGTGTCGCCGCTTTCCACTCGCCGCGCGGCGTCGGCGATATATTTGGCCCTGAATCCACTTCGTATCACCGCAAGACCTTCTTCGCCCGCACGCGCCACGGCGCCCGGCGCCGGGAACGCGAAATCGTTTTCGCCTATTCGTTCGCCGAAGTTGGCGCACAGAGAGGAAACTATCTTTTTTATGCGCGGAATGTTGTTGTTCTGCGATATGATGAACGAACAGAGCGTTTCCCATTTGTCCTGCCGCAAAATGCGGATGCCGCGCGCATAGTTCAGCGCGTCGGCGACCTGTCCGTCGCGCGCGAGCACGGCGTTTACCGCGGAATAATCGGTGCCGGCGTCGAAATATCCGCGCCAGACCGATTCGTACTCTTCCCTGCCGACGCCCAAAAGCGTGCCGCCTTCCGGGGTCACGCGGACGCGCAGCACTCTGCCGAACGCCACGCCGCGCCATATATCGCCGGCCTTTTCAAAGCGAAAGCACTGGCCGCAATCGAATATCTTGTCAAAATCATAATAGCCGTCGTTTTCTATAAACGCGCCTTCGGGCGTGAAAAATACCATTGTAATTCGCCTTTCTTTATGATATAATAAGTAAAAGAGGTGTTGAAAATGCAGGAAAAGATCTATACCATCCCCGTGAACGAGGCGTTCGAGCAGACTGACGACTGCCCGTTCTGCGTAATGTACAATAAGCTCGAATCCAACGAGATAGACCTTATAACGGGCGCGTCTATGATGGAGCCCGATATTCGCATCAAGACCAACGAGCTGGGTTTCTGCCGCGAACATTTTGCAAAGATGTTCGCCAAGCCGCAGCGGCTGCCGCTCGCGCTCACTCTGCAGACTCATCTTGACGTATTGCGCAAGGAAGTGCGCACGGGCGCGCTTTTGGGCGATCCCGCCGCCAAAGCCGTAAAGCGGCTTGAAAAACTGGAAAACGACTGCTACGTCTGCCAACGGATAGAACGGCATTTCCCGCGTATGATAGAGACCGCATGCTCGCTGTTTGAAAACGAGCGCGAATTCCGCGAAAAATTCCTTTCGCAGAAATATTTCTGCCTGCCGCATTACAAACTGTTGCTCGAAGCCGCCAAGCGGACGTGCTCCAAAAAAGCATATCCCGAGTTGGTGAAAGCCGCCGACGCCGTGGTGAGGGCGTATATGGATTCGCTTTACGACGACGTTTCGCTGTTCTGCAAGAAGTTCGATTACAACTACCGCGACGCCCCGTGGGGCAACGCCAGGGATTCGGTCGAGCGCACGATAAAGTTCCTCACGAGCGATAAAGGGTAACATAATTTGGCCGTAAAACGCATAAAAAACATTATTTATCCACATTATCCACAGGGTTTTCCACAACCCGGGCAATGGATTTGCCGCTATTTGGCAATTTTTGTCCACTCAGGCGTTTAGCCGGAGCGGACTTTTCCACATATTTACGGCGTAATTATGTCAATTGCGTCACACCCCGAGCGTGGCGTACGCGTTCTGGTCGAGCGGAGCGCGGACGCCCGCAAGGAATTCGTAATACCCCTGCGAAGCGATCATGGCGGCGTTGTCGCCGCACAGCGAAAGCGGCGGGATAAAGCATTCAACGCCGAATCCGGCGCACAGGTCGCAGACCGCTCGGCGCAGATGCGAGTTCGCCGCGACCCCTCCCGCCAGAACGACCGGAAGCTTTTCTTTTTCGGTAAGCAGCTTTTCGAGCCGCGTTACGATAGTGTATATCAGCGCGCCGGTGAAAGACGCCGCTATATCGGCTTTTTCGCGCGCGTCGAGCGTTTCGCCGCGCTGTTCGGCGGTATGGACGTAGTTGATGACCGCGGTCTTGAGGCCCGAAAACGAAAAATCGTATTCGCTGCCGTGCACGGTGGCGGAGGTGAATTTTATGGACGTGGGATCGCCTTCCGACGCCAGCTTGTCCATCGCCGCGCCGCCGGGATACGGGAGCCCCAGCATACGCGCCGCCTTGTCGAACGCTTCGCCGGCGGCGTCGTCGCGGGCGCGGCCGATAAGCTCGTATCCGGTATACGAGCCGACTTTCATAAGCGAAGTGTGTCCGCCGGACACCACAAGCGCGTAAAACGGCGGTTCGAGCCGCGGATGGACGAGATAGTTCGCCGCGACGTGTCCGCGGATATGATGCACCGGAACGAGCGGTTTGTTTGCCGCATACGCCAATCCCTTTGCGAACGAAAGCCCGGTGAGCAGCGCCCCTATCAGCCCCGGCGCGTAAGTGACCGCCACGGCGTCGATATCGCTAAGCGAGACGCCGGCTTTTGCGAGCGATCCGGTAACCACTCCGCTTATCGCCTCGGTGTGCGCGCGCGAAGCGATCTCGGGCACGACTCCGCCGTACAGCGCGTGTGTCGCGACCTGAGTGGCGACTACAGACGAAAGCATTTCCCTGCCGTCTTTGACTACGGAAGCCGCGGTCTCGTCGCAGCTCGATTCGATTCCGAGTATTATCATAATTCCTCCGTCTTCATCAGGATCGCGTCGTCGTCGCCGTAAAAGCGGCGGCGTTTTGCGTACGGCGCAAAGCCCAGTGAACTGTATAAAGATATGGCGGCGGCGTTTTTGGACGCGACTTCGAGATACGCCGCGCTGCACCCGCGTTTTTTGCTTTCGGCAAGCGTCGCCTTGATGAGCGCGCGCGCTATCCCTCTGCGCCTGAAAGTGCTTTCGACCGCAACGTTGTTTATGCTGCATTCGCCGGCGCCGGCGTAGGCGCCGCAGACGCCGCAGATAACGCCGTCTTCTTCCGCCACGAGATATATACCGTTTGCGTTTTGCGCAAATAAAGCAAGCTCACACTCGCTCCAGGGAACGGAAAGTGAGCTTTTTTCTATTTCGGCGGCGCGTCGCGCGTCTTCGGCGCGCAGTCGGCGGACCGTCATCACATATCACCCACAAAGTATTCCGCTACGAAATACGGGCAGAGATACGAACAGTCGGTAGTCCTGTCGAGCAGATAATTGACGCCATCTATGCTGCGCCAGAAAACCACTTCGTAATAGATCGAGCGGTATTTTTCTGAAAGCAGGCGCACGTGGAAAGTGCATTCTCTGTCCATCATCTCGGGCGTCGGCGCGCGGTCGAGCTTGACTTCGTCGTTGAGAATGGTGTCGCGTATGGCGTAAACGTATTCGTAGCTTTCTATGTATTCCTCGCCGGCTTCGGCAGCGGCCCGGCGCGCGGCGTTGCGGTTTGCGATTATCTCTTCGACGAATTCATCCGAAAAGTAAGCGTTCAGATATTCGTCCGCGGGAAGGAACTCGTCTATCCACTGCGAATAATACCCTTCTATGAATACCTTGCCGCCGGAAGGCTCAAAGTTTTCCATAGTGATATCGGGGGCGGAGGAAGAATGGAGCACGCGCGCGAGCTCTTCTTCGCCGTCGGAATAATAATCGCATATATAGTCCTTGGGATCGAGCCCGCTTATCTCGTAATATCCGGCGTCTTCGGTGTCTTTCATATACAGTTCGTCGTGATACCCGCGGCGGCAGAAGACACCCTTGCCGTTGCCGCACAGCTTATATTCCGTGCCGTCGGACTTATTCACGACCACGCCGTTTTCTTTGATCTCGGCGCGCGGAGTGCAGGCGCAAAGCAGCAGACACGCCGCAAGCAGTAATACAACCGTTCTTTTCATTTATCAGTACCCTATCTGACCGAGACTGTCGTCGTTGACCACCCAGTCTTCTACGTTGTAAACGGAATACTCCTCGGCGCTTTCGCGCACGTAAACACGGGCGATGCCGGCGTTTATGACCATGCGCTTGCACATCTGGCAGCAGCAGGTGCCGGGAACGACTTCTCCGGTGCGCGGGTCTATGCACGCCAAGTACAGATCGGAACCGATCATGGTCTCACGCGGGGCGGCTATTATGGCGTTGGCTTCGGCGTGGACCGAACGGCACAGCTCATAGCGCTCTCCGCGCGGGATCTTCAGCTCCTCGCGCATGCAGGTCCCCAGATCGCAGCAGTTCTTCCTGCCCCTGGGCGCCCCGGCGTAACCGGTGGAAACGATGCTGTCGTTCTTGACGATTATCGCGCCGAATTTGCGCCGCAGACAGGTGCCGCGCTTGGCGACGGTCTGCGCTATATCGAGATAATAATTGATTTTTGAAACGCGTTCCATGGGCACGCCTCCGCTTGACATATTTATCTGTTTAGCATTATAACATCTAAAACGCCAAAAATCAATAGCAAACTGCGCCCGTGTGCGTTACGTTTTCTTGACGTTTATTCTGCACATCCTGTTTATGACAAGTTTCAGCTCAATTGAGCGCGGCATATCCATAAATCTGTTTGTCGTGGTAAAATACGAAGAAAACACGCAGTCAAGTCCTTCGGCTTCTATGCGGCGGTAAAGCGACGCTATCATCTCGTCGAGATCGACTACCGGAGAGTTTACGGAGTTTTCGATATCCCTCAACATATATCCCAATGCGTCGAGCTGGTTTGCAGAAACGATATCATGCAGTCCGCGCACGTCGATCCGCTCATCGCCTATGATGACGAAGCCCATATCCGAAACCTCGAGCCTTTCGCTGCCGCTCCCTTCGGGGCGCGGAACGAATCCGCGTGCAAGCAGCGAACGCGACTGCGTCCAGTCGCTTTCTTCGGGCAAAGCGCGAAGAGCGCTTTTGACCTTGGCTATATGTTTTGCCTTCTCGGTCACGTCGCTGATATTGAAATCTTCCATCATATAGATCCGGTCGGCGACGTTCAGATATTCGCCGCTGCCGCCGATAACAAGCACGGTCGAAACGCCTTTATCGGCAAATAATTCGTTGACGCGGTCTGTAAAGGGCGTGATCGGTTCTTTTTCAATAAGCGCCTTCATTTTTTCGTCGCGTATCATAAAATTCGTGGCGCTGCGGTCTTCGTCGATAAGGAGCAGCCGCGCCCCGCATTCTACCGCTTCCATAATGTTTGCCGCCTGGCTTGTGGAGCCCGACGCATGTTCGGTGGAAAAATCGCGCGTGTCGCCTCCGGGTATCCATTTGATGAAAGGCGATATATTGACGTGTTTCACGCTCCTGCCGTCTTCGGCTGAAACCGTTACGGCGGTGCCGTCGGTTATGCATAGCTCGCGCCCGTCGCCCGAACAATGGTCGTATATTCCAGCCGAGATCGCGTCGAGCAGAGTCGATTTGCCCGAATATCCTCCGCCGGTAATGACCGTCACGCCGCGTTTTATACCCATACCGCGCACACCGCAAATTTCCACTTCATCCCTCGGGACGCTTTTGAACGGCACGGCGTTTTTCAACGGCATATCGGTGCCTTTGGAGCGCGGGAGAATGCTGCCGTTTGCGATAAACGCGCAGTAATCGCTGTTTTTGAGCCACGCGCGCACAGCCGCCTGCTTTTCGGCGAGAGCGATCGCCTTTTCAAGTTCGCGCATATCGAAATAAGCCAAAAACTTGTCCACCGCGTTCGGAAGATCCGAAACAAGCATACGTATCGTTCGCTTGAGTTTTTTCGAGGGGAGCTGTATCATCATACGAATACATAAACACATCCGCGGCGGACGTGGTACGCCGTCGTTTATTATGCGCACGGAGTTGCCGCCAAGATATTCGTAATCGCGCTGAGGGCAGAGCGCAAAGAATGCCGAATTGCGTTTGAGCACCTCGCCGCCTGGGCGGTAAAGATAGTATTTTCCGTTTTCGCTGTCGGGGCGGCTGCGGTTTTCAAGTTCGGCGTTGAGTTCGTCTATATACGGCGCAAAGGCGCGAAGGCAATAGTCCGCCGCGGCGTCGCACACATTTTCGATCCCCAACTTTTCTATCGGGATGTGATACGTGACGGTAGGTTTATCCTTTGCAAGCTTGTTTGTAAGATCAATAGAAAAGGACTTGTCGCCGTAAAAATATGTTGAGCTGCTTTCTTTATACGGCTCGCGCAGCTCTCCGTTAGATTTTATTTCTTCCACGAACATTTCGCCTGCGTACATTTCTTTGTACGTGGACGTGTCGTTTTCCATATTGTTCAAGTAGTATAGCAATCTTTTCAATATGTCGTTTTCCTTTCTTTCGCTTGTTTTGTGTAATGATTCGACCGGTATTGATACGATAACCGTCGGGCATTCGATAGCAGCTCTGTTCGTTTCGTAATAACCGTAACCGATATCGCCGGAATAATAGACCGGTTCGTACTGCATTACCGGTGGACGCATAGTTGCATCGTACACCGACAAAGTGCCCGTATAGATCTCGTTAATACCGTTTTCAACATACGGTATACTCATCAACTTTGCATACAACCTTTTCAAAACCACCCCTTCTTTCTTTCTGTTTTGTAAAAACCGACCGTTACTTATATTCACGGGCGTTTGCAAACAAAAAGCGCCCTTACGGGCGCGGTCGGAAACAAGTCTGCAAAAAAATACACGCCCGTAACCCGGACGTGTAAAAACAAGTGTGATTATTTGCCCTCTGGCGCAAGATACACGAACCGGAAAATATAAGTTTTCATTGTATCTCGCCTCCTTGGGTTTGATTTGTTGTGGATATTATAGCATTGCAAACGCCGTTTGTCAATGCTTTTTTGCGTTTTTATATCCTCGCCGCTATAGCGTCGATGAACTCGTCGGTATTGAGCGCGCGCCGGTTTGGAATGGAAGAAAGCGCGCACAGACCTTTTGTCATATTGCCGTCGGCGATGGCCTTGAGCACCGCGTTTTCGAGCTTTGACGCAAAATCGCAAAGCTCCGGCGTGCCGTCGAGCTCACCGCGCTTGCGAAGCGCGCCGGTCCAGGCGTAAATAGTGGCGACCGGATTGGTGGAGGTCTTTTCGCCGCGCAGATGCGCGTAATAATGGCGCTGCACCGTGCCGTGAGCCGCCTCGTATTCATACACGCCGTCGGGCGAAATGAGCACGCTGGTCATCATCGCCAGATCGCCGAACGCGTTGGCGACCATATCGCTCATAACGTCGCCGTCGTAGTTCTTGCACGCCCAGATCATGCCGCCTTCCGAGCGGATTATACGCGCCACGGCGTCGTCGATGAGCGTATAGAAATACTCTATGCCGGCTTCCTCGAACTTTTTGCGGTAATCTTTTTCATATATTTCCGCAAAAATATCCTTAAAAGTATGGTCGTAGGTCTTGGAGATAGTATCTTTTGCCGAAAACCACAAAGGCAGTTTCATATCCAGCGCGCATTCAAAGCACGAAACGGCGAACGTCGCTATGGAGCGTTCGTAGTTGTGCATCCCCTGCACGACGCCTGCGCAGGGGAAATCGGCGATCTTTATCTTCTGCGTGACTTCGCCGTCTTTTTCCACGGTGATGAACGCCTCGCCGCCCGCCGGCACTTTCGTTTCGACCGCTTTATAAACGTCACCGTAGGCGTGACGCGCTATGACGATGGGCTTTTTCCAGCTCGGGATAAACGGGCGTATGCCTTCGACGAGTATGGGGGTGCGGAAAACGGTACCGTCGAGTATGGCGCGTATGGTGCCGTTGGGCGAACGCCACATCTTTTTGAGCCCGTATTCTACAACGCGCGCGGCGTTGGGAGTTATCGTCGCGCACTTTACCGCCACGCCCAGCCGTTTTGCGGCTTCAGCAGCGTCGACGGTGACCTGATCGTCGGTCTCGTCGCGGTGTCTGAGCCCCAGATCGTAATACTCGGTCTTGAGATCGACGTACGGGAGTATGAGCTTTTGCTTTATCTTTTCCCAGATTATGCGTGTCATTTCGTCGCCGTCCATCTCGACGAGCGGCGTGACCATCTTTATCCTCTCAGCCATTTTTTTCACCCTTTATCACGTTGATGAGCCCGCCTGCAAGCAGACACTGCTTTTCGCGTTCCGAAAGCGGGCATTCGCATACCGCGCTTTCGCCGGTAGACATATTTTTGATGACAATTTCTTTTCCCTCGGCTATGCGGGAACGCACGCCGGGGAGCTCGACGCCGTCGCCGAGCGAAAACTTTTCTTTATCACTTTCGTTTTTGAACATAAGCGGAAGTATGCCGTTGTTTATGAGGTTTGCGCGGTGTATGCGTGCGAACGATACCGCCGCTACGGCACGAACGCCCAGATAAAGCGGAGCCAGCGCGGCGTGCTCGCGCGACGAACCCTGGCCGTAGTTAGAACCGCCGATTATGACGCCCGTGCCTTTTTCCGCCATCCGCTTGGGAAACTCCGGGTCGCATACGGTGAAGCAAAACGTGGAAAGATACGGCACGTTCGAACGGTACGGCAGTATCTTTGCGCCGGCGGGCATTATATGGTCGGTCGTAATGTTGTCGCCCACGCAGAGCGTGACTTCGCTTTGCACCGTGTCTTCGAGCTTTTTACCCACGGGGAACGGCTTGATGTTGGGGCCCTTGGCCACGGTCTGCTTTTCGGCGTCTCCGGGCGCGAAGGGCGGGATGATCATATTGTCGTCGGGTTCAAAACTTTCGGGCAGCGGAATGTTTTCTATTCCCTTTACGGTGCGCGGATCGGTGATATATCCGGTAAGTGCGCTCGCCGCAGCGGTCTCGGGAGATACAAGATACACGCCGGCGTCGCGGGTGCCGCTGCGGCCGAAGAAGTTGCGGTTGAACGTACGGAGCGAAACACCGCCGGAGCAGGGCGACTGCCCCATCCCTATGCAGGGGCCGCATGCGCATTCGAGCACGCGCGCTCCGGCGCCTATGATATCGGCGAGCCCGCCGTTTTTGGCAACGAGCGAAAGCACCTGCTTGGAGCCCGGCGATACGGTGAGCGAAACGGAAGCGGACACGGTTTTGCCCTTGAGTATCGCCGCCGCTTTCATAAGATCGTTATACGAAGAATTGGTGCACGAACCTATGCAGCACTGGTCGACCTTTACCCCCGCAAGCTCGCTGACCGGAACGACGTTGTCCGGCGAATGCGGGCAGGCTGCAAGCGGTACGACGGCGGAAAGATCTATCGTTATATATTCATCGTATTCCGCATCCGTGTCGGCACAAAGCGGCACATAATCGCCTTCCCTGCCTTCGCGCCGCAGGAAATCGCGTGTGATATCGTCGGACGGGAACACCGACGACGTGGCGCCGAGTTCGGTCCCCATATTGGTGATGGTCGCCCTTTCGGGCACCGAAAGCGTTTTAACGCCTTCGCCGCGGTATTCAAACACCTTGCCCACGCCGCCTTTGACCGAAACGCGGCGCAAAAGCTCCAATATTACGTCCTTTGCCGAAACGCCGTAAGAAAGTCTGCCTTTCAGCTCGACTCCCACCACCGCGGGCATCGTTATGTGATACGGCATCCCCGCCATGGCGCACGCAACGTCAAGTCCGCCGGCGCCGAACGAAAGCATGCCTATTCCGCCGCCGGTGGGTGTGTGGGAATCCGATCCCACGAGAGTTTTGCCCGGCTTGCCGAAACGTTCGAGATGCACCTGATGGCATATGCCGTTGCCCGGGCGCGAAAACCAGAGCCCGTACCTTGCGGCGCAGGACTGTATGTATTTGTGGTCGTCTGCGTTTTCAAAACCGGTCTGCAGTGTGTTGTGGTCTATATACGCCGCCGAAAGTTCGGTCTTCACGCGGTCTATGCCCATCGCCTCGAACTGCAGATACGCCATCGTGCCGGTGGCGTCCTGAGTGAGGGTCTGATCTATGCGCAGGCCAATGGCGTTTCCTTTGACCGGCTCGCCGCTTATAAGATGCGATTCTATGAGTTTTTGTACCAGGTTCTTTGCCATTTTCAGGTCCTCCTTATATCCTTGCGTTTTTCCAGCGGGATATAATCGTTGGGGCCGCCCTGCGAAACGAACGCCGGGCGCATGATGCGGCGGTAATTCATAACTTCTTCGATAAGATGCGCGCACCAGCCCGCCATGCGAGATACCGCGAACAGCGGAGTGTAGAGTTCCTCGGGTATATTCAGCATACGGTAGACGATGCCTGAAAACAGGTCGAAATTGGCGCACATGCTCTCGGCGCGCTTGCTTCCCTTTGAAACGAGCACCTCGGGGGCGAGACGTTCTACCGCGCAGAGCAGACCGAGATCGTCTTTGTCGCGCTTTTCTTTTGCAAGCGGTATGGCGTGAGCTTTGATTATCTGCGCGCGCGGATCGCTTTTGGTGTAGACCGCGTGGCCTATGCCGTAGATGAGCCCCGAGCCGTCGCCGGCGCGTTTTTCGAGTATCTTTTTTAGGAACGCCTTGATCTCTTCGTCGTCCGAATGGTCGCGCACGCCCTCCCTGATATAATCGAGCATTTCCATAACTTTGCGGTTGGCGCCGCCGTGGCGCGGTCCTTTGAGCGCGCCTATCGCCGCGGCGATGGCAGAATACGTATCGGTCCCGGAAGAAGTGACCAAGCGGCAGGCGAAAGTGGAGTTGTTGCCGCCGCCGTGCTCGGCGTGGAGGATCATCATCGTATCGAGCAGCAGCGCTTCTTCGCGCGTGAATTTGCGGTCCATACGCATAATGGAAAGTATGTTTTCGGCGGTGGAAAGTCCCGTCTCCGGCGGATGGAAAAACAGCGACGCGTGGTCGTAATAGCGCTTTTTGACCTGATACGCGTTGACCATTATGGGCGAAACGCGCGCCGTGAGCTCGATACACTGGCGGAAAATGTTTTCCATGGTTTTATCTTCGGCGTGGTCGTCGTAGCTGTAAAGCGCAAGCACGCACGAAGCGAGCTTGTTCATTATATCGGGTGACGGGGCTTTGATTATCTGATCTTCCACAAAGCCGAACGGCAGCTCGCGCACTTCCTCCATAACTCCGGAAAAGCTTTCGAGCTGGCGCGCCGAAGGAAGATAACCGAACAGCAGCAGAAACGCCACTTCCTCGAACCCGAAACGGTTTTCTTCCGAGCAGCTTTCTATTATCTTGGAAACGTCTATTCCGCGGTAGAAAAGCCGCCCTTCGTCAGGCGTTTTTACTCCGTCTACCAGATTGTAACCGTGAACGTCGCTTATCTGCGTGACGCCGACGAGCACGCCGGTGCCGTCGGAATTGCGCAGTCCGTATTTTATATCGCGCCCTTTGGCCGCTTCAAAATCCACCGATATTTTCTTGCGGCATTCTTCGCAATAAAACTTTAGCCGTTCGTTCAAAGCGGGCGAGCGTTCGTTTTGAAACTGATTCCTGTAATATGCCATAAGACGCCTCCTTTGTAAAAATATACATAATTTTATTGCAGTAATGCAATTATAACATCTGCGGCGCGGTTTGTCAATACTCATTTTGCAAGTTTTTGCTTGTAAAATTCATTATTCGGCGTTTTTCGGCAGTCATTCGCGTTGTTTTCAGGCAAAATACGCAACGGGCACAGCAAAAAATGCAAAAGCGCGATTTGTATAAATAACAAAAACATACCGCCGGGGTGGACTCCCGGGCGGTATGCCGCTTTCTGTTCTATAACGCCGCGCGTTTCGTCACTTTATGCGCGCAAGCTCTTTTTCGGCGTCTATCTGCTTGCCGTCGAGTATGAGCTCAAAATGCAGATGCGCTTCGTCTGCGCTTTCCGCGACCGCCGTCTCGCCTATGGCGCCGATGACGCTGCCGCCTTTTACCGCAGCGCCGGCTTTGATACCCGAAGGCAGTTCGGAAGCGAGATTCTGATATACCGAAACGAGTCCGTATTCATGCTCCACCTCTACCGTCACGCCCATAAACGGATCGTTCCTTACGCTTTTGACCACGCCGTCGCAGTAACACACGACTTTATCGCCGATCTTGCCGGCTATATCCACTCCGGAATGGGTGCGGTAGTCCTTAAGCGTTGCGGAATACACCAGCGAAGTCATTCGGTAGCCTTTGAGCGTCTTCCCTTTGACCGGCTTGTAGTACAGCGGCTCTGCCGGCGTGCCGTCGGGCGATTCGGCGGTGACTCCGCTCTGTTCGTGCGATACGGGAACTCCCTGCGATTCTTCGCGGATGTTTTCTTTAGGCAGTTCAAAGTGCGGATTCGACATTTCCGGCAAAGTCACGTCTATTTCTTCGGGAACAGTGACCGAGACCGAATACACAGAAAGCACCATAACGGTCACCACGCATACCGCAAGCGCTATATATACCGCCCCCGCGACGCGCATCCGCCTGCCCGCGGCGGAGCGGTTATCGCCGGATCTGCTCTTTTCGTTCTTTTCTTCGTCCATTGCTTTATTTCCCCCTGTAATTGGTTTGTCCTTATTCTACCCGCATTACGGAGTATTATTCAGCAAAATATCTACGCCTTTGAAATAATGAAGCAAAATTTCATCAAACGTGCTGCCGCTTTTTGCCATATCGCTCGCGCCGAGCACGCTGAGCCCCACGCCGTCGCCCGAACCGCGGCATACCGTCTTGAATCCTCCGTCGACACAGGTGATATCAAAAGCGGCGGAACCGATCCCCAGCATACGCGCAAGGTGCGCGCCGCTTATCTGATTCCCGCACAGCCACACCGCGCCGACTCTGCCGCTTTCGGTATGCGAAACGTACGTGAGCCAGGCGTTCAGGCGAAGATCTTCGTCGCAAGCGTAACCGTTCGCTTTGAGCGTTTGCGCCATTTCCGCGGCGGTGAACGATTTTTCGGACACGGGCGCTTCTTCGGGAGTTTCGACCGAAACGAGATACGGAACTACGTATCCGTATACCTCGGACGCGCTTGCCGTGCGCAGGTGCGACGACTCATGGACCGGCGTTTCCGCGGGCGCGCCGCCGTAAGATATGTAAAGGTTTTCGGTTTCCCTGACCGCCGAAGACACGTTAGGCGGGACGGCGGCGTCTTTCGCTATCGCCGCGGCTCCGCCGGCGAGCACGCGAGTGCGCTCTATGCACGCCAGCGCTTTGAGCGCTTCCGCAGGAAGATCGCCGTACCCGCGTCCGTTCAGCGCCATGCATACGTATTCTTCCAGAGGCAGCGTGATTTTTTCGCCGCCGCAGACACATTCCACGGTGTAAAGCGGAACGTCCGATTCCCGTTTTTCCTCCGCGCGCAGGGACGCGGGGAGCATATTGTAAATGTCCGGCACGGCGAGCGTGACCAGGCAGAAAGCTATGAATAACGCAAGATATTTTTTCAACGCCGCGGCTCCTTTTGCTTTTTTCATTATTATTAATATATTATATTCTCAAAGCGTTTGCGCTATGCGCGCACAAAAAAACGCACAGCGCCGCAAAGTCATTGACAAAACGCAAAAAAAACGGTAAAATATACGCAGATACGTTCAAAAGGAGCGCGTTTTTATGGAAAAACAAGGGTGCGGCCTTATAAAAGATCTGCTCAGATTATACGCCGCGGGCAGCATAAGCGACGAAAGCGTTTCGTGTATCGAGGCGCATTCCGAAGACTGCCCGCAGTGCCGTATGGCGTACGCCGCGGTAAAGCGCGGGATAACCCCCAAAAAGGCGGACGCGGCGGAGCCGAAAGAAGAAAATGACACATCGTCGAGATCGCGCACGGCGGTTATCATAGCAATAGTGTTGACTTTCCCCGTCTGGCTGCCGCTGCTTCTGGTGCTGATAGTGCTGCTCGCGGCGTTTATCGCCTGCATTTTCGCGGCGTCGCTGGTCATTAGTCTGGTACCGGTTGTTTTCGCCGCGATGTCGCTGTTTTCGGCGGGCGCATTCATCGCCGCGCTTTTCAGGGTCGACCTCCCCGCCGCCATGGTCGCGCTCGGAGCGTCTCTGGCGTCCGGCGGGCTGATGCTTGCGCTGGGTATCCCCTGCCTGCGGCTGTGCAGGCTGATGCTGCATCTTATAGCGCTGATCTTCGCGGCGTTCATGCGGCTCATCACCGGCGGCGACGTTACGGAGGAATGAGCGTATGAGCAAGATAAAACGCATTGGTCTGATCTGCGCCGCGCTTGGCGTGATCTGCGCGCTCGTGGGGATGGCGGTGCTCAAGGGCCCCGATCCCGCGGCCGAGACAAAAACTTTTGCCGTTTCGGAAGTCGAAGTGATATTCTGCGACGCCGCTTACGAACTGAACTACGGCGGCGGCGAAATAAAGATAGAATTCGAGCACACGTTCGACGGCGTTTACGAGGCGGGTCTGCAGGGCAGACAGCTCACCGTACTGTGCCGCCCGGATCTGCCGTGGTACAGGAGTCTGTTTTCTTTTGCGTTCGGCAACGGCGCAAAGCTGCGTATAACCCTGCCCGAAGACTGCGAAGGACGGATCCGGATCATCGGCTCCGACGGCGTTATACACGCGTCCCAACCGGAAAACAGCGATAATTGACCCGAAACCCTTGAAAACACAGGATGATCGGCGGTAAAAACCTTCGTAATCAAAATGTGCGCTTTTTGGCGAATTTGCTTGACAACACGCGCGCTTTATGCTATAATGCATTTGTAAGTTCAGGCGAGCTGCGTTTTTCGGCGTGTGCGGACGCCTGCATTATAAAAACATAATCAAGAAAGGATCGTTAAAAATGGGAAAATTCGTAGTCAAAAAGACAAAGACCGGTTTCAAATTCAACCTCAACGCAGGCAACGGCGAGATCATCGCTACTTCTGAAGTTTATAACACCAAAGGCGCATGCCTCAACGGCGTCAAGAGCGTTATAAACAACGCCCCCAAAGCCAATTTCGAAGATCAGACCGCAGAAGGTTTTGAAAAGGCAAAACATCCCAAGTTCGAAATGTATACCGACAAAGCCGGTGAATTCCGTTTCCGCCTCAAGGCTACCAACGGTCAGGTCATAGCCGTTTCCGAAGGTTACGCCGCAAAGGCCAGCTGCCTCAACGGTGTGGAAAGCGTCAGAAAGAACGCCGCCGAAGGCAAGATCGAAGAACAGCTCGACGACTGATCCCTTTAAGACACACATCCGCAAAAAGGGCTTTTGCACATATGCGCAAAAGCCCTTGTGTTTTGCTTTTTTCCATCGCCCATATTTGTGCTTGACAAAGAGACGCGCGCGGAGTATAATAATTTGAACTGAAATCATACAGGGATGTAGCCAAGTGGTTAAGGCACAGGACTTTGACTCCTGCATCGCTGGTTCGAGCCCAGCTATCCCTGCCAGGAAAGAAACCTGATTTGGCAGACAAATCAGGTTTCTTTCAACTAAGTGTTCCGCAAATGCGGAACGTGAAGTGTGCTTCGCACGTGAAGCGCGCTTCGCGCGAGAAGTGTGCCTTGCGGCACGATAGCGGAACACTTAACTTCACTTTGCGGCAAAGCCACAAAACTTCACTGTGAGCGCAGCGAACAGCTTCACTTGCGCCGCGGCGCAAACTTCACTGAAAGGAAACGATTATGCAAGAGTCAAAACTCCGCGATCAATCTATTGATTTTGCCGTCGATATAATAAACCTTGTCAAAGATTTGAAATCAAAACACGAAACCATAATCTCAAACCAAATAGGTCGTTCCGGAACGTCCATAGGTGCGAATATACGCGAAGCGCAGTATGCGCATGGCAAGTCAGATTTCATTGCAAAACTGCAAATTGCATTGAAAGAAGCGAATGAAACCGGATATTGGCTTGAACTGCTTTATAAAACTGACTACATTGGAGAGCAAGCGTATAAAAAGCTCGATTCCGCCTGTGCGAGCATAAGGGTAATGCTGATCGCATCCATAAACACCACAAAGCAGAATTCGGATAAAGAACAATGATCTATTTGCTTCGGCACGGAGCCGATGACGATATGCGTTTAGGCGGTTGGAGCGATGCAGGATTATCGTTTGTCGGTATCGAACAAATCCGGCGGGCAAGCGAAAAGCTCTCGTCCGGTGACTATAATATTCAATATATTTTTTCAAGTGATCTGCCGCGAGCAAAAGAGAGCGCAGTAATAATCGCCGAAAAACTCGGCTTGCACGTTACATTTATCAAAGATTTCAGAGAAACGAACAACGGCGATCTGGCAGGCATTTCAAAAGAGAAATTTCAGTCGGATTATCCCGGTTTGTTTTACAGTTCACTTGAATGGAATCAACGATATCCAAACGGAGAAAGCCCGGTAATGTTTTTTACAAGGATAAAAAACGCTTGGTATTCTTTATTGCGTGAGGCTGGCGCGTTATCCGGAAACACGTTGCTTGTAACGCACGGCGGAGTGATAGACGTTATTCTTTGCCTTGAAAACGGAGAAGCATATACAAACAAACGTGTTCATTATCACATAGATTGTGGGGAAATCATTCGAGCAGTGTAATTATTCTCGGTGTACTTTTTGGTGCTCTTTCTATGGTTTGGTGCACTTTTAGTAGTTCTTATACAGGAAAGAAACCTGATTTGTCTACCAAATCAGGTTTCTTTCAATGATATCCGTTCCTTTTTCGGAACGGGTGATACATGCTTCGCATATGTATGGATCGTTGGGGCTGAAGAACTGTTGAGATATATCCTTATACGACCGCCGTGAAAGACGGCAAAATAACTTGAAAAACTGCGAACAATATGATATACTCAATTCAAGAAGATAAGAATGATCGGATACGGAACGGTCGGAGTTTGACCCCGTATACGCGCAAAAAGGAGGATATCACCATGTTCAACGAACTTTCAAAGCTTTCCAACGGCGTTTTTATCCCCCGGCTGGGGTTCGGAACGTATCTTATAGACGAAAAAGACGCGGCGGCCGCCGTGCGCGCCGCCATAAGCTGCGGCTACCGCCACATAGACACCGCTCAGGCGTACGAAAACGAGCACGCAGTCGGCGAAGGCGTGCTGACTTCGGGCGTCAAGCGCGAAGATATCTTCGTCACCTCAAAGGTGATGGCGGAATACAAATCCTACGACCGCGCGGTGAGCTCTATAAAAGAGTCGCTCGACGCGCTCAAGCTCGGGTGGATCGACCTTATGCTCATCCACTGCCCGCAGCCGTGGGCGGAATACGGCGGCGAGTACCGCTACCCCGAAGAAAACCGCGCGGTGTGGAAAGCGCTTGAAGAAGCGTATGATTCCGGGCTTGTCCGCGCGATAGGTATTTCCAATTTCAACGAATGGGATACCGACAACATTCTCGCTGCGGCAAAAGTGCGCCCCATGGTAAACCAGTTCGCGTGCTTCGCCGGATACACGGATACGGGGCTTATTGAAAAATGCTTTGCCGAACAGATCGTGCCGGAGGCGTATTCCCCGCTTGGTCACGGCGAGGTTTTCAAAAACGAACGGCTAAAGGAAACGGCGCGTAAATACGGCGTGACCGTGGCGCAGCTTTGCATTCGCTACACGCTGCAGCTCGGTATGATCTCCATACCGAAATCGGTAAACCCCGAACGCATACTCGAAAACACAAGGGTGGAATTTGAAATATCACCCGAAGATATGGTAACGCTGAGATCAATGTGATCCAAAACGGAAAGGAGCGTTTTTGCCGTGGATCTTCTTTTTAATAAACTTTGGGAACATCCGCAGATAAAAAGCCGCGCCGTAAGCGCCGAAAACCCCGACGGTTCGGTCGGCGGAGGAGCGCGTTCGCCCGCGCTGCCGGGCTCGGCTTCGGCTGATCTCGGCGACGGATGGAAAACGCGACCGAGCGTACATATAAACGCCGGAGAAACCTTTACCGTCGCAAACATAGCGGGTCCCGGCGTTATACGCCACATATGGATGACCTGCCTTTCGGACGGCGGCTCGTACCGGCTCCCGTGGATGCGCGGCGTGCACCCGTGGCGCGATCTGATCCTGCGCGTATATTGGGACGGTCAGGATATCCCGTCCGTGGAATGCCCGCTGGGCGACTTTTTCGCCTGCGGCTGGGGAAAGCCCGTGCAGGTGACTTCGGCCGTGGTGTGCGTGAACCCGGGCAACGCCATGAACTGCTACTGGCAGATGCCTTTTCTTTCGCGCTGCCGCATAACGCTCGAAAACCGCAGTCCCGACGGCGCCACGCTGTATTACCAGGTCGATTACACGCTGCAGGAGCTGCCAGGTGATATCTGTTATTTCCACGCGCAGTTCAGGCGCAGCAACCCCACGCTGCCTAAAACGCCGCACGTCATACTGGACGGCGTGCGCGGCAAAGGTCAGTACGTCGGGACCTATATCTGCTGGGGAAGCAATTCCGTGGGCTGGTGGGGCAAAGGCGAGGTCAAGTTCTATATAGACGGCGATACCGACCACCCGACGATATGCGGCACCGGCACCGAAGACTATTTCTGCGGTTCGTACAACTTTGAAAGCACCGAAACGCACGAATACCAGGAATACTGCACGCCTTACGCGGGCCTGCCGCAGGTCATACGGCCGGACGGCGTATATCAGTCGCAGACCCGGTTCGGGATGTACCGCTGGCATATTCCCGACCCCGTGTATTTTGAAGAACGCGTCAAGGTCGATATCCAGGCGCTGGGCTGGACGACTTACGGCAAATTCAAATGCCTTTACGACGACGTCGCTTCCACCGCGTTCTGGTACCAGACTCTGCCGACTTCGCCGTTCCCGCAGCTTCCGCCGCGCGAAGATATGGAAATATAATCCGAAAGCACGCGCTTTTGCGCGTGCTTTTCCTTTTTTGTAAGTTCTCTCACATATCGAACCAGACGTTTATCCTGCGTTCGGGGGCATTCCAGTCGGCGCCGGCGGATGCGTAATCCGTGAGCGTTATCTCCGTGCCGTTGCCGAATCTCATCCTGCGCGACATACGCGCCGGGAAAGGCGGCTCCGCGGGGTTATCCGAAACGATATCTCCCGATATCGCGGCGAAAATATCGGCGTTGCGGCAATCCGCCGCCATGACGATACATCCCTTCTTTACCGCCGCTTTGCCGTTCAGGACCGTTATCTTCGCTTTCAGATCGAATTCGAGCTCCGCGTTTACCGTCCAGGCTTCCGCGGGGACGGCGAAGAATCCGCCTGCTTCGGCGGCGTATTCCCTGCCGCCGGCTCTTATCACCGCGCCGCCGTAAGACGGAACGCGCAGAAGGATCTCTTTTACCCCGCTTCCTTCCGGAAGCCCGATATTCAGCGAAACGCAACTTTGATAGGGATAGCGCGTCCTGACGTCAAGCCGCAGCTTTCCGCCCGAAGGCAGCGTGTATGCGAACTCGCCGTCGATATACTGCGATACGGCGACACTTTCGCCGTTTTTCGATATCATGACCGCCGAAAGCGGCAGGACCGCGGCGCCGGCGGCGCCTATGCAGGCGCAGCAGCCGTACGCTTTTCCGCCTCGCATAGGCTGGTAGCCGCCCGTTTTCCGGTTGCGCGAAGAACGCCGCAGCGGCGAATACGAATCGAACATGAACCCGCCTATCTCTTTTACAAAAGCGTCCGAATAATGATAATCGCCGCAGCCCAGCGCCGGGTCGCATTCGAGCCTGTCGTTTTTGCCGAAATTTATGCTGCCCAGAATGCTGTTGTAATAGGTGGTCTCTATTGCGTCGGCGTATTTCGGGTCGCCGGTGAGCCGATACACGCAGAACATCAGCTTGGAAAGCGTCACCGCCACGCAGGTCTCCTGCATTATCTCCACCCTTTCTTCGGTCTGGACGACAGAAGAATTGTCGAACAGCTCGTGCGTGCAGCCGCAGCCGCCGATTATCGTGTAATCGGTATCGAGTACGGCGTCGGCAAAGTTTATTACGGCGGTCCTGTATTTTTCTTCGCCCGTAACGCGGTAGAATTCGGCGACGCCTTCAAAGAAAGACATCATCTCGTACGCCTTGACCACGGGATATTTATACGGAGGGATCTCGTTTTTGAGCGCGAGCTCAAGCAGATTCCATTTTGAACACCCGCCTGTCGAAACGATATACGCGGCAAAATCGAAATAGCGCTTTTCGTTCGTAAGCGAATACAGCCGCACCACGGGTTCGAGTATGGAACAGGAGTTCACGCACCCCCACCACGCAGAAGTTTCGAGTATGCTCTTTTTGCCGTTTCCGTCGCCTATACGCGCAATTATATGATCGAGATGCGCGCACATGGCGGCGAGGATGCGTTTTTTCAGGCCTTCCTCGGGGCAGATATCGTAAAAATATTCAAGCCCCAGGAGCACGTATTTGCGGCACCACATATCCCAGCCGAAAAATTCGTTTTCACGCGGGTATGAAGATATCCTTCCGTCGGGGTCGGCGGTATCGAGCAGAAGCAGGACGGCTTCTTTGAGCGTCTCGTACAGTTCACCGTCACGCGTGATACGGTAAACAAAACAGCCGCCGCGCATCATCTTGCCCCAGAATTCGCCCTTCCAGTCGCCGCGTTCGCCGTCCGGGCGAACGGCAAACTGTTCTGCGAACGTGCGCCAGAGCACGTCCTTTTTGAGCTGCCCTTCGGCGGCGAACCGCGCGGCGCGATACGGCGTTCCGTCGGAAGCCGCCATAAACGGCATTTCTGAAAACACATCGGTTTCTTTTCTCTTTGAGCAGAAGGGATTATCGCAAATACTGCGATCGGGCGCGGAACTCCGCATCTGAAACACTTCCTTTGTCCCGGTTTTATTCCATTATAACAGAATCGCGCAAAAAAGCAATACAAACTGCCGGCTGCGCGCAAAAAACCGTTGAAATCCGGGCGAGGATATGGTATTATACTCACAAGAGGTGGAAACGTATGAAAAAAACGCTTTGCGCATTGCTTGCGATAATATTCCTGGGAGGTGTCATTATGACTTCTTGCGGCGGAAACAACGGACCCGAACTGTCTTCCGTAACCGAAGACAGCGGGATCTCCGAGCCCGACGAAAGCTCTGTCCCCGAAGACAAAAAGAACATAGCGCTCGGCTGCCCGTATTTTTACGAATACGGAGCGTCTGTAAAGGGAGACAAATTCGTGACCGCGCTGACCGACGGCGACGTCGCGGGATTCGTCACGCTCTCCCCGTCGCTCGACAAAAACGGCAAGGGCTATTATATAGAAGCCAACGACTGGAACGGCAACGTTCAGAAACTCGCCGTGGACAACACCACCGCGGCGATATCGGTCGATTTCGGCTTTATGGCGCAGACCGAACGCTTTGAAATAACGCTTGAAGACTATACATACGAAAAATGCAAGGTGTTCTATTCCACCGACGGCTACAATTTTTCGTTCTATGCCGGCGAAACCGGCACATACGAAAACGGCGTGCTCGCGTCCGAACTTTCGGTATACGCCAAAGCCGTGATGTTCGTGTTTAAGTTTTCGCCCGAAAAAGAGCTTAAAATAAGCGAAATACGCGTGGAAGGCACGCGCGAACACAGCCGCGAGCTGCTTTCGCGGGGCGCTTCCTACACCTGGGAAGGCAAGGAGCGCGTGCAGTATCCGGACGACGGCACAAAGCTTACCGACGGCGTCACCGCGGCTGACGCGGACAAGGACGCTGTGGCTTCGCGCCTTTCGAGCGAAAGAGACGAACGCACCGGAAAAGCCGGTACGATCATAAATATGGATCTGGGAAGCGTTAAACACGTTTCGGAAGTTTCGTTCGGCGCGTTCAACGCGGTGTCGATCGACCCGCCCACGCGCGTTGAAGTGCGCGTTTCCGCCGACGGCGAAAAATGGACGGATCTCGGCCAGTCGTTCCTGCGCACTTCGGTGAGCGAACGCGGCGGCGCGAGCTATAAATATCTCGTCACCCGCAACCATACCGTGGACGCGCGTTATGTGCGCATATACACGTTCCACACCACGATGTTCCTTACGGACGAAATATACGTTTACGGCTGTTCTTCGGCGGTCGCCGAACCCGATTACGGCTTTATTGACCGCAAGAACCAGCTTTCCAACTCCAACGTCGCGTCGTTCAACGACGCTTCGCTCAACGGCGAAAAGTCAACGCTTCTCACCGATCTCACCTACACCGAGGGCGTAAGCACCAAAGCGGGCGAAAACACGCTCAAGATCATGGTCGGCGAGCGTGAACCGCTCTGCGGCGCGGCGCTGACCGTCAAAGGAAAAGCGGAGATAACCGATATTTCGGTAGTCTGCGGCGCAAACGACGCCGGCGACGTTAAAGTCTACCCTTGCTCCGAAGGCGGCAAGACCACCTATTACATATTCTTCGACACCGCCAAAGGCACGTATATAACGGTCAGGTTCAACACGCCCAAGGCGGCGACTCTGCTTGAAGCGGCGGCGTATTCCGGCCAGCCGCAGCTGCCGCTCGTGCGCGGCGGATTCTTCCAGCTTTCCACCGCCGGCGATAACGGATTCTATTCCGCCGGCAACGACGCGTATTCGTGGTACCTGCAGCTAAAGGCGATGAAAGACCTCGGGATGGAATACGTGGTAGTGCAGTATTCCACCCATTACAACGCCAAGACCACGCTGATAAACGGCAAACACATAACCGGCGCGGGATACAAATATAATTCGAACTACGGCGTTCCCGACGTGTGCGGCGCGATACTCGACGCAGCCGACAAACTGGGTATGAAGGTCTGGCTGGGCACTATACACGACAGCGATTTCAATTCGCCCATAGCGAACAAAGAGACATATAAAAAGATAGTCGCCGATTCCGAATATATAATAAGGGATATCGCCGAAATGTATTCCTCGCACCCCTCGTTCGGCGGATATTACCTTTCGGACGAAGAATGCGACCAGTGGCTCAATATGAACGGCGGCGTGGAAGCGGCGCGCACGGTCTACGGCGGACAGTCAAAGCTCATACGCGAGCTCGTGCCCGAAGCGCAGATAATGATCGCCCCCGCCATCTGGCGCAGCGGCAGGCCCGAGACCGGCGCCGACAGCCTTTACAAAGCCATAAGAGCCGAAAACAAGGGCGAAAAGCCCATTGTGGATATCGTCGCCGCGCAGGACTGCCTCGGGCGTCTTTCTACCCTTTGGGTCGACAGCGGCACGTACGGTTCGTACGACGAATACTGCGCCGAATGGGCGAAAGCGGTCCGCCGCGCGGGCGCGGAATTCTGGCACGACGCCGAAGTGTTCGAGGTGACCGGCACGCCCAAGAGATATTCCGAACTGGTGAAATCGCTGGGAATAGAAGCCAAGCATTCCGGCAGCGTGATAGTGTTCGACATCCCTCACTATTTCACCCAGTTCCCCACCGCCGCGTACGATAACGTAAAACAGTATTATATGCGGCTGATAATGCGCGATTACGCGGAATATTACAGCGATTTCGCCGCTCTGGACCGGGTGGGAGAGGATGCCGTGAAGCCCAAGGTCAAGACCGACGACGGCAAAGTGATAGAAGATACGTCCGCGCTTGCCGACGCAAAGGTCTACGACAAAACGTTCAACGAAGGCGTGATAACGCTTTCTTCGCCGCCCGCGGATACAGCGTCCGCGCAGCTGCGCCCGTTCAGGCTGGGCAACAATAAAGCAAAACCCGAATTTGCATATTACGCCGACGACGAGGCGTTCTGGGTCATAATAAACACGCACGACGCCACCGACGACCACAAAAACGGCACGTGGTGGACGGGCGAAGACGACCTGGTGCAGGTCTGGATGGTGACCACCGGCGAGACCGCGTCTGTCGCCACCGATAACGACCACGGCGTGCGTTTCTGGATCCACCGCACCGCAAAGGGCTGGGAAAAGGGCGGCACCGCGGGGCCGGCGATAATGGTAGACCTGTTCGAATACACTTATAACGATGGCGTTTTCGTTATAAAAATGCCGTGGAAGGCGCTGGGCATAAACAAGCCGACGCCACAAAGCGGCCAGGCGATGGGCATAGTCATACAGTATATCGACGGCTCCGACCAGTCGTGGGCAACTTCCCAGGGTTCCAAAGGCCAGGCGGTAGACACCGCGGCGCTGTACAGTTACTGAAAGGCAAAAGAACAGCGGAAGCAGATATCTTTTCTGCTTCCGCTTTTTTATTCGAACCTTATCTCAAATTTGCAAGCGGCGTTTACGGTATCGCACGCTTCGCCGCGGGCTTGCACGCGCACGCGCACGGTCTTGCCTTTCCATTGCGGGCGCGGGGTGAAAATATTGTAAAACTCCAGCGCGCTCGTACCTATCGGAACACCGTTTTCGGCGCGTTCCATTCCGGGGAGCCGCGTTTCTTTCACAACTTCGCCTTCGCATTCAAAGGCGTATTCGAGCGACGTTACGAAATCAGCGAACGAATAGCTGTTGTCGGCGTTCTGCCTGAATCCCGCCGGATCGCGCTGCCACGGCCGCACCGCGCCGCAAACGGCGAAACGTTCGCCCGCGGGCAGACGGAGCGAGGCTTTTTGCGTATGGTACCTGATCACGTCGGCGCCGTTTATTCCGTAATTATTCTCCCGCGCGGCGGCGGAGACGGTATCGAGCCGGTAAACGTAAAGGTATTCGCCTTTTTCAAAGCGGCGCACGGCGCCCTTTTGCCCGGATTTCGGCAGTTCGGCTTCGCCTGTATCGTAGCAGTACGCTTCAAAACGGTCTTCGTCGCCTATGCGGAGCTTTGTCTGCAGATACGGCAGCTCGCACGAATACGAAGTGCTGTCTTTTTGCATAAGATACACGAACAGGCGGACTTTTTGCGCCTCGTAGAACGCAAGGTCGCTCGCGTTGTACATCTGCGTGAGCCCCATATGGTAGAGCCATTTGCCAAGGTAGGGTTCCAGATACCCCGGCAGCGTGTCGCACGCCGTGTCGAACCCCAGTTCCGCGCACCATTCGAGCATCCTCTTCTTGTGAGAAACGGGGTTGAAACGGAATATCATCTGTTCCGCGCGCTCGCCTATGCGTATGCCCCATTCCTTTTGCGCAAGCGTACGCCCGCGCGACGCGAGCGTAACTTTTAAAGTGTATTCGCCGCTTTCGAGAGCATCGTACGGCTTGCCGTGCGCATCGGTATAACCTATCCCGTCGTCGAACGGCATGCCGTGAGCTTTATCGGTACCGCTGACGATGAGCGCCTTGAAACAGTCGTCGGAATACCAGCATTTTAACGTGGCGTCGCGCAGAGAGTCGTAAGGGCGGTCGATATCCTTTACCATAAGCTCGGGGAAGCCGAACTTCACGAGCTTTTCGCGCCCGGGATCCATTTCGTCGGGGTAGCCTTTAAGCGCGGGGTGGAACGCGAAAACGCTGCGGCTGTTCTTTTTGCGCTGCTCGGCAAAGCGGAGCGTTCCGCCGTTTCGATCAAGCAGTTCCACGCGCAATACCGCGTTTTTCGCAAGCGGCGCGGTATGGATGATCCTGCCCCAGACGTCAAAATGCCTGCCTTTTTCAACGGGTCTTGAAAGATCCGAAGGATATATCAGTTCGATATCGAACCCTTTCACCGCGCGTTCACCGCCTTTCGTTGATTCTATTTTACCACCTATCCGCGCCTTTTGCAAGGATAAACGTATTTTTTGCCGAAAACAGTTGCCGAAAACAAAAAAACGTGCTATAATCTATACGCACAAAAAGACGCGCGGGCGTTATTTTCGCCCGGCGGGAAAGAGGCGGAGAAAATGCTTTTATACGTCGTGCGCCACGGAGACCCCATTTACAGTCCGGACCAGCTGACCCCCAAGGGGATGCGGCAGGCGGAGGCGCTTTCGCGCCGGTTCGCTTACAGCGGGCTGGACAAGATATTCGTTTCACCGCTAAACCGCGCGCGCCAGACGGCGCAGCCCACCTGCGAGCTGTTGAAGATAACTCCGCAGGTCGAAGAATGGACGAGCGAAGCCACCGCGTGGGAAGAGTTCGCGTTCCACGACCCCGCGCGCAACGGCGCCATGAACTGGACTTTTCACATACAGTCTGACCGCTACAAAACTTCCGAAATACTCGCTTTGGGCGACAAATGGTACACCGCGTGGCCGTTTTGCGAAGTCCGATGCAAAGAAGGCTACGAGCGCATAATGCGCGAATCGGATTCGTTTATGGCAAAGCTGGGCTACGAGCGCGACGGTCTGCGCTACCGCGTCGTTTCGCCCAACGATATGCACGTCGCGGTGTTCTGCCACCAGGGATTCGGCACCACGTGGCTTTCGCATCTGCTGGGGATCCCGCCCGTGCTGTTCTGGTCAACGTTCGATCTCAACCATTCGTCGGTGACGGTCATACGCTTTGCCAACAACAAGGACGGGTGGTGCGCGCCTATGTGCATTGCGCTTTCCGACACCTCGCACCTGTTCGCAGACCGGCAGCCGCTGGAGTTCTGCAACGAATACAAATATTAAAAAAACGCCGGCAAAGGTATTATGCCTTTGCCGGTATCTTTTTGCCTTTTTAATCCGCCTCTATGCGTTTCCACGCGTACGGGAGCAGGTCGCGCGCGCGCACTTTTATGAGTCGACCTTCGTCGTCGTTGAGTATGACTTTTATATCGGGGCAGTATTCCATAAACATCTGCCGGCAGTTGCCGCAGGGCGACACCACTCCGTTGGGAGCAAGCTCGTTGGACGCGACTATGCATATAAACTCCCTTTCGCACGCCGAGATCGCCGTCCCCAGCGTGATATATTCCGCGCACGAGCCGTGTATGCCGTCGCAGTTCACGCCCGTATAGATCTTTCCGCTCCCGCAAAGCAGGGCACATCCCACGGTGTGGTTGTATACGCCGTCGTCGAAATTCGCTTTGAGCACGCCGAGCGACGCTTCTATAAGTCTGCGATCCACGGAGTTCAGTTTGTATTTTCTCATTTCTTTCTCCTCATATAGTCTTCGTTTCTCACG
This sequence comes from Clostridia bacterium, assembly GCA_017429165.1. GTDB lineage: Bacteria > Bacillota > Clostridia > Oscillospirales > CAG-382 > UBA1206. The sequence goes on along the minus strand of JAFRPL010000029.1, from coordinate 85,976 downwards.
GAACGATACTTAGGATCCGCATCGGCGAAGCGGATACAGCGCGAACAGTCCGGGAACTATCCGCATAGTATCCTTTCGATCGCAGTTCCGTAGTTGCTGTCGATCAGCGTTACTTCCTCGCCCGCCGCGGTAAAGCCTTTTGCGACCGCTTCGTTATCGGCGATAAGCTGCTGCTTCGTGCAGTACGAATCGTCGAGCCGCGATTCGATATCGCACGCGTGCGCTTTTATCTCCGCAAAATGCTCTTCGATAAACCCGCGCGAAAAAGCGAGGCAGACAAAGCGGATGGACGAAAGATAGTTTTCCTCGAAATCGCTCCTCCACCCGAACGGGACGTAGCAGCCTTCTACGATCAGGTCCTGCCTGTTTTCGACGGCGGTCTTTATCATTTCGCGCACTATCGGCCACAGATATTCCGTAAGTTCGCCGTCGTCTTCGGGCATGAGCGGAGTGTTCCCGCTGCGGATGAGCCCCATTTTGAGATGGTCGACCGAAAGATACGGGTATTTGTATTTTTCCAGCAGCCGCTGCGCGAGCAGCGTCTTGCCGGTGTGCGATGCTCCGGTTATAAGAATTATCATATGCGGTATAACCCCCGGCTTTTAATTTTCAGCGCGTCCGCATTTCAGAAAATGATCGGGATATCGCCGTGCAGCGCCATTCGGATAACGCCAATGATTATAAGGTGCGCGGGATAATAGATGTAGAAAAACCACTTCATGCCTTTCCATTCGCCGCGTTCGCCGTTATAACGCGAAAGGAGCGGGATCGAAAGGAAGGTAAACATCTGCAGCGCGCCGTAAAGCTTATCCAAAAAGATAAAGTACATCGCCGCGTAGATAAACGTCCATATAACGATATCGGCGGCCTGCAGTTTGAATTTGCCGCGGTGCGCATACAGAAAGAACGGGCACATCACGGCTATGCTCGACCAGTCGGACGGGAACGATATCACACACACCGCGACGACGGCAAGTATCCTGCACCACTGAGGGACATCTTCCCTGCCGCAGATGAACACGAGCGCCGCCGCCCACGCCAGCGACCACATCACGCTCGTCTGGTTGAATACGCCCGTGGAAAGCGGAAGGAACGGTATTCCGAAGGCGAAATCGTAAGCAAAATGCGAAATCAGCGCAAACGCGAACAGCTGGGCGATATATTTGCCCATATGGCGCGTGTAATGGCACCCTTCGGCTATAAAGAACCACATTATCGGCGCCGTGAGCCGCCCGATGATATGCAGCGCGCAAACATACCAAATCGCCTGCGTCCCCGGGAACAGCACCCATGTGAGGTGATCTATGGTCATGGCGATAATGGCAATTAGTTTTAGTTGATTGGCGTTCAGCGAAAAGCGTTTTTCCATAAACTCTCCGCCTGTCGGTAATTGATCCCGGCAACATTTCTCAAATCGGAACGCGCTGTCTTTAAACGTCGGTCCGCCCATAATACTTGTCGACGCCGCCGTATCCGGTTATCAGTTTGTTTTTCCCGGTCTTTTCTATGAAGTTTTCCAACCTGCGCCTGAATTCTGCCGGCCGTTTGCGCGCGGCGTCTATATAAGCCACGCGTATCCTTTTGTACGGCTCGGAAAAAGCGAGAAAATGTTTCCATGCCGTATCGTCTTTGCGTACTGCGTCAAGTATATCCTGCGGGAAGACAAACGGTGCGCTTATGATGTCCGCGACCTTCTCCCTCACCGCGGGATGTATCATTCCCAGCGAATCAAGCAGTATGAGCCGTTCGATATTCGGTCGAGAATAAGAGCTGCCTTTCTTTCGGGGCGTAAAGCGGCGAAGTTGATGCGTTTCGTCCAGCGTTCCGGCTTGCCCATCTATCCAGCCGAAGCACAACGCTTCTTCGACCGCGTCGTTATACGAAACGCCGCATTCGCCCGACGCCTTGGTCGGGAATACAAACCATATTTCGCTTTCTGTTTGGAAATGCTCTTCCAGCCATTTGCGCCACCCGGCGCGATCGGCGAAAAAGACCGTTTGCCGTTTTTCCATTTTGCTGTTTCTCCGTCAATGAGTCGTCAAATTGCGAGCGTTTTCGTTTCGCCCTGCGAAAGGGCGACCGCATATTCCTTGCCGCCGGTGCGCAGCGTCCAGGTACCGGCTTGTTCCGCGCGCAGTTCTATCGTCTCCGCCCGCCCGTCTCTCCAGACGCACGAAACGTCGAGCGTTCCGGGCGCTTTAAGATGGCGGAACGATCCGGATCCCCATTCTTCAGGCAGCGCGCCGAGCAAAGTCACGGTCCCGCCTTCGGCGGAAAGCAGCATTTCGCAGACAGCGGCGCAGCCGCCCATATTGCCGTCGATCTGAAAGATACGCGGCGGGTGCAGGTCGAGCAGACTTTCGGTCGCGAAATCGCATATCAGCGCGGTGAGATGTTTATAGCAGTCTTCGGCGCGGCCGAGACGCGCCATTATGCACGCCGTCCACGCGCGGCTCCATCCGGTATATGCGCCGCCGTGCGACAGACGGTAATCGAGCGATATTTCCGCGGCGCGGCGCAGAGGATGCCCCTGCGGGAACAGTTCGCCGGGATACAACCCGTACAGGTGGCTCAGATGCCTGTGCCCGGGTTCGGTCTCCACGCGCTCTTTATCGAATTCGTTGAGCCGCCCTTTTGAATCTGTCGTCAGCGCGGGAAGTCGCGCGAGGATGTCGCTCCATTTTTTGCGCAGAGCGTCGTCTACGCCGAGATTTTCCGCCATTTCTATACAGGTACTCAGCGTTTCGGCGGCGAGTTCAATATCCATAGCGGAATCGACTAATATCGATACTGCATAGTCGCCCGTGCCTTCGAATTTGTTTTCCGGCGACTGCGAGGGCGCGATATGATACAGCCCGTCTTCGCGAAGCACGAGATAATCTTCGTAAAACGCGGCGACTTCTTTCAAAAACGGATACGCCCTGTTTTTTAAGAACGTTTCGTCCTTTTCGTAACGCCAGCGCCGCGTGAAATGCGAAGCCAGCCACGCGGCGGCTCCGATCCAGACGCACCAGCCGGTGCTTTCCGGAGTCGTACGGCAGGAAGAATCGGTCTGCAGCGGAAAACATACGCCGCGGCAGCCGTAAAGCTTACGCGCCGCTTCTCTGGCGTAAGGGACACAGCGTTCGCAGAACGTAAACAGCGGGTCTTCCTGCTTTCCCATCCCCAGCGCGGCGGCGGGCCAGTAAGCCATTTGAAGGTTCACGTTAAGGTGATAATCGCATTCCCAAGCGGGTCTTATATCCTCGCTCCACTTCCCCTGCAGATTGAGCGGAAGTTCGCCGGACGACCCTGACGCCAGAAGATAACGCCCGTATTCAAAATACAATACCGGTAACGAGGGATCGTCCCCGGCTTTGAAACGTTTTAATCTTTCGTCCGTGTCGAGCCCGCTTTCAGGCGTATCGAGCTCTATTTCCGCATTCCCCAGCGCCTTGCGGAATTCGGGCAGATGACGGGCAAAAAGCGCGTCGTAATCCGCGTCCGCCGGGAACGGAAGCAGCGTTCCTCCGTTTGCGGAAACGGCTATATCCACAAGGACCGTGGTGTATTCCGCCGCGGGATACGTCTTTGCCCGCACCTCGAACGACACGCCGCCGCGGAAGACGCCGCAAAGGCGCAGCCCTTCCGTTTTGAGTTCGCATTCTTCGTCATCTGCGCGGCCGAGACTGAGCTCGACATCTCCGCTGATACGCGCGACTATGAATCCGTCCGCAAAGCTCGCAAAAGCGCGGAATTCGGTATCGCCGGCCGTAACGCGCACTTCGCCCGAAGAAAGGTCGAGCGTCCTTTTACGGTCACCGCCCTTGACGGCGAAAATCAGATCGCCGGCGGGCTGGTAGGGATCGATGCGGTATCCTTCGCCGGGCGTGCCACCGAAATAATCGTTCGCGAGCCGCGTGCCGGTAAGAAGATCGCCGGAAAACAGCGCCTCACGCACCTCGGGCAGATGCGATGAGACGTTGCGGCAATCGCGGAAACGGTGGGTCCCGCGCCATAGCCATTCGTGGTTGAGAGAGACGCGGATGCTCTTTTCGTCGCCGCAGATCATCGCGGCGATACGTCCGTTGCCTATCGGCAGCCCGTTTTTATAATCCCCCGCGGGGTGTGAAAAACGCAGTATGTGTTCCATATCGTTCTTTTACGCCTCCTGAACGTCGCGCAATCCGTTAAGACGGTTTTGTATGATGGCTTTTGCAGATTCACAACCGGAAAAACGCAACGGAAAACCCGCAAGCGCGCCCTTATGCATTTTTTCAACGACCGTATTATACCATAAGAATAGCCGTAATTCAATACGTTTGCGCGCAAAAAAAACGCGCGGCTGTCCCTCCATTTCCCGAGGGGCGCCGCGAAAGATATAAGTTAGTTTTCGGTTATTGGCAGAAAACGCAATAGTGAAATCTTTTGCCTTGCGGCAAAAGGTGAAATCAAAGGCTTTTGCCTTTGGTGAAATCGAGCGTTTCGCGCTCGGTGAAATTAAATCCACCCACCCGCCGTCGAGGCGGATTTCACTGCCCGCAGGGCAATTTCACCGCCGAATGCGATATCACCCACCCGTAAGGGTGGATTTAGTTGCAAAAAGCACTGCTTACGCAGTGCTTTTTGCTGGTGGGGACTACAGGGCTCGAACCTGTGACCTCCTGCTTGTAAGGCAGATGCTCTCCCAGCTGAGCTAAACCCCCGTTTTGCCGTTCGGTTGAACGACAAGCGCTATTATATCATCCGTTTTTGCAAAAGTCAATACTTTTTTTAAAAAAGTGCGTCAATTGAACCTGAACGAAGAGACGATGCCGTCGAACGCCGGCGCGTAGGTATCGTATTCGGCGGCGTCGGAAGTGAAGAGCACCGAATAGACGTAGCCGTTCCTTATGCAGATTACCTGAATATACTTATACACGGCGCCGTCGAGCGTTGCGGAATATTCTTTGCGCGCGGCGACGACTCCGCCGAGTTTGGGCTCGTTTTCCTTTTCATACTCTTTGGTCACCGTAAATCCGTCGAGCACCGATCTGAGCTCTTCGGCATACTCTTTCCAATAATCGTACGCGCCGTACGAAAGCTTTTCGTCGGGCAGCGAAAACGCCGTCACCGAAACCGAAACACCGGCATCTTTGGGCGCCACGACGGGCATTCCGTCGTTGCGTATCGCCGCCCAGCCGGAAGGATAGACGAACGAATAGTCGCCGTCGGCGCTTTCGAGCGTTCCGCCGGAATATTCGGGAGCGGAAGCCGTTTCGGGCGCGGTGCGGGGCGTGAATTCAAAAGACGAAAGTGCCGCTTCGTACACCGGGAGATATGTGGAGTATGTCCCGTCGTTCGCATAGAAGCGCACGACATAAGTATAGCCGTCGTGCGCGCAGCAGACAAGGCACGCGCTTTTTTTAACGCCGGCCACTTCAATGTTGTATTCGACGCGGCGCGCCGGCGCGCCGCCCAGCGAGATATCGGAAGTTTTCCTGTCGGTGATCTTCAGTTCTTTGGACGCCTCATCCAAAGACTTGATCACGTAGTCGGCGATGTCGCCTTCTATTGTTTCGACAGTCACGACGGCGGCGCTGACGCCGTTCTTATCGGCAGGCGACTGATATGCTATATACACGTCCTGACCGTATGCCGGTATGCCCTGCATAAGATCTATATATTCCCAATCGCGTTCTATATTGAATTTATAGCCGCATACCGGGTTTTCGTACGTTTCCGCATTAGAACTCCCGCTCTGCGAGCAGGCGCAGAGCAAAAGCAGAGCGAGCACGGTTAATATAAGCGCAAAGCGTTTCATCGTTTTTCCCCCGTGAGTATCTTTGTGATTATGGATATTATATCATAAAAAGTCGCAAATTTCAATAATCTTGTTTATTTTTCCGATTTTTGAAAATGCGCTTGCGGAAACGCTCGTTTTGTGTTATGATATATAATGCGTAAGGATAGGTGATTTTATGAAGATACTCGTCATATCCGACACTCACGGGCAGAGATCCGCCGCGGAAGACGCGTTCGTAAAAGAAAACCCCGATGCCGTCTTTTTTCTGGGCGACGGCACGGGAGATATCGAGCATCTGACGCGCGTGTTCCCTTACGCGAACGTGTACGTCGTAAAAGGCAACTGCGATTTCTTCGCGTCGTACCCGCCTTATATCTGCGAAACGCTCGGCGGAGTGCGCATATACGCCTGCCACGGTCACAGCCACGGAGTCAAAAACGGATTTTCGGCGCTGGTTTCTTCGGCAAAGTCGATGGGCGCGCAGCTCGCGCTGTTCGGGCACACGCACAGAGCGGCGTTAAAGAACGAAGACGGCGTGGTGCTGCTCAACCCCGGCAGCGCGGGATATTACGGCTCGTACGCCGTGGTTGAAGCCGATGACGGCGCGTTCACCTGCGAACTCAAAACACTATAACCCTCATCAAGGACGTGAAAATATGAGCGAGACCATATACGGTATCTTTCTGCTGCTGGGCGGCATAGGGCTGTTCCTTTACGGGATCAACTTCACTTCCAAATCGCTGGAAGACGCCGCCGGCGACAAGCTGAGCAAAATACTTGAAAAAGCCACGAGCAAAGGCGTTTACGCTTTTGTCGTGGGTATAGTCGTCACCGCGCTCATCCAGAGCTCGGGCGCCGCGAGCGTCATCACCGTGGGCTTTGTGTCTTCGGGGTTCATGGAACTCACCAAAGCGCTGTACGTCATGCTCGGAGCCAATATAGGTACCACCATCACTTCGCAGATCATTGCGTTCAAAATAGATTCCATAGCCCCGCTGATACTGTTCGTCGGAGCGGCGCTGCTCCTGTTCGTAAAGAAACGCGTCGTCAAAAAGGCGGGCTCAATCATACTCGGTTTCGGTCTTTTGTTCGTGGGCATACTCATAATGAACACCGCGGTCGACAAGCTCCCCATAGATACCATAATCGCGGATTTTCTCGCCGCGTTCGGCAATCCGTTCATCTGCTTCGGTTTAGGCGTGCTGGTGACGGCGCTCATACAGTCGTCGTCGGCTTCGATCGGTATATTGCAGGTGCTCGTTTCCACCTCTGCGGTGGCTTCGGGGATAGCGCTGCGTGATGTGATGTATATTATCATCGGTATGAACGTGGGCGCCGTTATGCCGGTCGTACTCGTATCTTTCGGCGCCAACCGCCGTTCCAAGCGCGCGGCGGCTGCGAGCGTTATGTCCAAGCTCGCCGGCGCGGTCATCTTCGTTGTGCTGCTGCTCTTGGTCCCCGCCATAGTCGATCTTATAATAGACATAAGTCCGGCGGGCAACGTTTCGCGGCAGATAGCAAACTTCCACCTTATGTTCAACCTGATAGCCAACCTGGCGGTGATACCGCTGTGCAGACCGATATGCGCGTTCGTGACCAAGCTTATGCCCGACGACGAAAAAGAGGAATACACCACCAAAAAGCTTATGTTTATAAGCAGCAACTCGCTCGTCAACCCCGCGCTGGGGATAAGGCAGGTCAAGCAGGAAGTAATGCGTATGGCGTATATCACGCGCGACAACATAAAGCTCGCGCTCGATTCGTTCTTTGAAGTCGATCCCGATAAAGCCGAACGCGTGCTCGAAGTAGAAAAAACCATAAACTACCTCAACCACGAGATCACCGGTTTTCTGGTGCAGCTGCACGGCAAGGCGCTCTTTGACGCAGATATTTCCGAAGCCGGCATTATGCTCAGGGTCGTCGCCGATATCGAACGTATAGGCGACCACGCCGAAAATATCGCCGAATACACCGAAGAGCTCAAGAGCTCCGAAGCCGTGATAAGCAAGGAAGGGCTGGCCGAGTTGCGTTCCATAGCCGATCATTCCATGCAGACGCTCGAGCTTTCGATAGAAGTCTATGAAAAGCGCGAATTCGACCGCCTGGGCGAAGTGAGCGACCTTGAAGAATCGGTCGACGCGATGCAGGAAGAATATATAGAAAACCATATTCAGCGGCTCAAAAACGAAAAATGCGATCCGCGCGGCGGAGTCATTTTCACCGATATGATAACCGACCTCGAGCGCTGCTCGGACCACGCCATCAACATCGCATACGCCATCAACGGCGAAAAATCCACTGTCACCATGAAAAAAGCGTACGTGGTGACCCGTGACCTCAACGAGTGATCATTTCTGCGCCGTCTCTTCCCCGCCTTTTCTCGCAGCGATCTGCGTGCAAAGTACGAACGCCAGTATCACGAGCGAAATGAGCGAGAAATCATCTTTATAAAACAGTTCGCTCCCGCACAGTATCGCCTGCGCCGTCCTCGACGAGCCGACGAACCGCGCGGGGGTGTCGTTTATTCGGGCGAAAAGCCAGAAGAAAAGCAGAACGGGAAAAGCAAAAAAGAAAAACGTGCGTTTTCCGCCCCTGCCTAACGCGCTTTTCAGCGAAAGCGCAATGTCGGCGGCAAACGCAGCGGCGACGGCGGCAGAAGCGAATATCATCCCTTCCACCGGGAACACGTCGCCCGCTTCCACGGCTTTGGAAACGTCCATACAGATATACGCAAAATCGCGGCACAGCGGATACAGCGCCGACGCGCACGCGAATACCGTGAGTATCACCGCGGCGATATCCCATCCCCTGCCTCTGCGGCGGGGAGTTTTTTTGTTTTCGGCTTCCGCTTTTTTCGCTTGCGCGGGCTTTTCCGGAGCGTCGGGCGGATATTCGAGCAGTTTTTCTTCGGTATATAACACCGGCAGATCGCCGCTGTCTTCGGCGCTCGGGACAGGTTCTCCGCAAACGGAACATTCGTTGGCGTCGTCAGGAAGTTCGGCGCCGCATTTTGTACAGATCATGATTTTTTTGCTCCTTTGTTGTTACTGCAAAAAAATCATACACCCCGCTCATACCGTTTGTCAAGCAAGAAGAAAAGGGCTTTCGCCCTTGTTTTGTATGCTTTTGTCGCCGTTTTATGAAATATGGCGAACGCATTCTTCAATTAGTTGTTCTTCGCACGAAGTATCGGCGTTTTCGCGCTTTTTCCCCATCAGGCGTTTTAGCGCAGAAGCGAGCGTCTTGCGAACGTACTGCACGTATTCCGCGCTTTGCGGACGCGATTTGCCGAGATACGTGTCGGCGTACGAATACGGCGCGGCAATACCTGTGTATTCCGCGGCGATGACCGCATAGGGCTTTCGCTTTTCGACCGTATAGACCTCTTCGGTTATAACGTAGCCGTTATCCCACAGAAAAGCGCGCAATATCTCGGCGTTGGTCATCGGCTGAAGCACCCACAGCGCGGCTCTTCCGGGAGCGCGGCGGATGATATCGGCTATCATTATGCCGCCCATACCGCACACGAACGCAGCGTCGTAATCGCCTTCGACGGAATCGAACCCGTCGGAAAGGAAAAACCGCATTTTTTCGGCGACTCCGTATTTTTCGGCGGTCTTTCTGCAGCGTTCCAGCGGCATAGGGTTGATATCGCTTGCGGAAGCGGAAACGCATTTTGCGTTGAGCAAAAGCCATGCCGGCAAAAAGCCGTGGTCGGAACCGATATCTATAATATCGCCGCCGCGGCAGAGCGAAGCCGCCGAAAGCAGCCGCCTGCCCGGATTCATTCCTTCACCCCGAAAAAGCTGCCGGCGCATTTGACCGCGCCCACGGCGTCAGCCGCGTAATAATCGGCGTTGATGGCGCGCGCGTATTCCTCGTTGAGCACCGCGCCGCCCACCATCACCTTGCACTGCGGCGCTTTTTCGTGCAGCAGACGGATGGTCTTTTCCATATTCACGACCGTTGTAGTCATGAGCGCCGAAAGCCCCACGAGCCGCGCGCCGGTGCGTTCGACGGCGTCGAGAACGGTCTCGGGCGGGACGTCCTTGCCTAAGTCTATAACGTCGTAGCCGTAGTTTTCCAGAAGCGCTTTTACGATGTTCTTGCCGATATCGTGGATATCGCCCTGAACGGTCGCCATAACTATCTTTTCGCCGCCTTCGCTTTTGCCCGCGCAGGCTCGCCTGATTTCTTCGAACGCCGATTTTGCGGCGTCCGCCGACATAAGCAGCTGCGGCAGGAACGACTTGCCGCTTTCGTAATCCGCGCCGACTTCGTCCAGCGCGGGGATGAGTTCGTTGTTGACTATATCCATGGGCGGCAGAGTTTTTGCGAGCTCGGCGGCTTCTTTGGCCGCCTGTTCGACGAGCCCGAACACCACGGCGGTCTTGAGCGTGATATCGCCGCCGTCGAATTTGCGCACGCCGGTATCGCCCACGGCAAATTCGCCGTAAGCGCCGCTTTGGACGAATTCACTGTACGCTTCCGCAACGGGGACGGAAAGCGGGTTCATTATCGCAGCCGAAAGCCCGCGCCCCAGCGCCGCGCTGAGGAAAGACGCATTGAGCTTTTCGCGCTCCGGCAGACCGAACGAAATGTTGGAAATGCCGAGTATGGAACAGATGCCGTACTTTTCTTTTACGAGCTCGATCGTGTCGAGCGTCTTGACTGCCGCGTCCGGATCGGTAGCGGCGGTAGTAACAAGACCGTCGGCGATAAGGTCGCACGCCGGTATGCCGTATTCCGCCGCGCGCCGCACTATGCGGCCTATGACCTCGGCGCGCCCGGCGGGCGTTTCGGGAATGGACTTTTCGTCCATCGCGAGGCACACCACCGCGCCGCCGTATTTTTTGACGAGCGGGAACACCTTGTCCATAGATTCGGGAGAAGCGTTGACCGAATTGATGAGCGGCTTGCCGTTGTAGACGCGCAGCGCTTTTTCGAGCGCAGTCTTGTCGGCGGTGTCGATCTGCAGCGGAAGCTCGGTCACTTTCTGCGCCGCGGTCACCGCGCGCACCAGCATAGCCGGTTCGTCGATGCCGGGGAGCCCGACGTTTACGTCGAGAATATCGGCGCCAGAAGCGGTCTGCGATACCGCTTCACGCATGATATAGCTCATATCGTCTTCCTTGAGCGCCGCTTTCATGGCGGATTTCCCGGTGGGATTTATGCGTTCGCCTACGATGAGCGGCTTTCCGCCGAATTCCGCCACTCTGCTGCGCGACGAGACCCGCGTGACGGAAGCACGCGCCGGCGATTTGACGGTAAAGCCCCGCATGATGTCGTTGACGGCTTTTATATAGTCGCTATCCGTGCCGCAGCATCCGCCCAGCGCGCTCGCGCCGTATTCCGCAAGGCGGCGGCACATGGCGGCGTATTCGGCGGGCGAAACGTCGTAGCTCGCGCAGCCGTGTTCGTCGCCGTGCGGGAGCCCCGCGTTGGGCGAACAAAGTACCGGGACGTCGACGTACGGCATCATTCCGGGCAGCACGCGCAGGAACTGTTCGGGTCCCTCGCCGCAGTTGAGCCCTATGCCGTCAACTCCCATCGAGCACAGCATCACCGCCGCGGCCGCGGGTTCGCCGCCCGAGATAAGGCGGTCGTCCTTGCCCGGCATCATGGTGATTATAACGGGAAGATCCGTATTCTCACGCGCGGCGAGCAGCGCCGCCTTCATTTCGTACGGATCGGAAATGGTCTCGAAAAGTATAAGGTCGGCGCCCGCGTCGCGCGCGGAAACGCACATCCCGGCAAACGCCGCGACGGCGTCTTCGAAATCCAGGTCGCCGAGCGGCGAAAGCAATCTGCCCAGAGGCCCCGCAGAAAGCGCGACGAACACCTGCTTTTCCGCTTTTTCCGCCTCGGCGCGCGCTATGGCGACGGCGCGCTTTATCACGGCGTCAGCGTCCATTCCGCGCTCGCTCATCTTGAACGGATTCGCGCCGAACGTATTGGTCGCAATGACGTCGCAGCCCGCTTCGATATATGAGCGGTGGAGCGCCGCTATTTGTTCGGGGTGCGAAAAGTTCCACTCTTCGGGCAGCTCGTCCGCCGCAAGCCCCGCTTTTTGCAGCGCGGTGCCGGTGGAGCCGTCGAACAGCATGAACTTTTTGCCGAAAACGTCCTTGAAACGCATTTTTTACCTTTCTATGCCCTCCATTATCGCCTGAGCGATCTCGGGCCGGTTCATAGTGTAAATGTGTATATGTTTTACGCCTTCTTTGATGAGCGCGTTGATCTGCTTGGTGGAAAATTCTATCCCGGCTTTTCCCATATCGGGCGTGCCGCCGTATTTCTGGAGCAGCGCGGCGAGACCGGGCGTGACGCGGCAGTTGGAAAGCCGTATCATCCTTTCGATACTGACTGCGTTGGTGACGGGCATTATCCCGGCGATCAGCGGCGCGCCGATGCCGATACCGCGGGCGCTTTCGCAGAACGAAAGGAACGCGGAGTTATCGAAAAACAGCTGCGACGTGAAGAATTCAACGCCTTTTTCGTATTTTACGCGCATATAGTACAGGTCTTTTTCCATGCAGTCGCTTTCGGGATGTCCTTCGGGATAGCATGCGCCGCCGATACAGAAATCGCCGCGCGCCTTGAGTTCTTCCACAAGATCCGCCGCGTGCGCGTAATCGAACGCGATCCTGCCTGTCGGCGGGATATCGCCGCGCAGGGCGAGCACGTTTTCTATTCCGTTCTGCGAAAAGCCTTCTATGACCTCGGCGACTTTTTCTCTGGTGGAAGAGACGCAGGTGAGGTGCGCCAGCGCCGGTACGCCGCGGGCGTTGATCTCTTTCGCAATGTCTATGGTATATTCCGAAGTTCCGCCCGTGGCGCCGTACGTGCACGAAATGAACGAAGGCGAAAGAGCCGCCGTACGGGCGACCACGTCTTTTACTTCGGCGAGTTTTTCAAACTGTTTTGGAGGGAAAAGCTCGCACGAGACGGTTATGCCGTCCCGGGCCAGCAGATCGCTTATCTTCATGATTTTACCTCTCTTTTTACATATTCGTCGGCAAGGAAATCAAGCGTCGCCCTGCCGTTGGTCAGCGATACGATATCGTCGGCGACGTTCTTCATAAGCTCCGAACCGACGATACATTCGTTCACGACGGTTTCCGAAAACGTAGTGTCTTTGACTTCTATTCCGTTCTTGCGGAAATAATACGTAAGTTTTTGATGATCCGAATAATCCGATCTTACGGAAAAGCGGGCGCATTTCGCCCATTCGGCGCGCCCGGCGGCGTCGATCGCCAGCTTTGCGGCGGCGGTGTAGGCGCGCACGAGCCCGCCCGTGCCGAGCAGTATGCCGCCGAAATATCGCGTGACGACCACTGCGACGTCGGTCAGACCTTCCTTGCGCAGCACGTCGAGCACCGGCATTCCGGCGGTGCCGTGCGGTTCGCCGTCGTCCGAAAAACGGCACGCGTTGTTTTCGCGCACGATATACGCGTAGACGTTATGAGTGGCGTCGGCGTACTTTTTGCGAAGCGAATTGACGAATTCCAGCGCCTCTTCTTCGGTGGAAACGGGTGCGCAAGAGCCAATGAACACCGATTTGCGTTCGGTGAATTCCGCCGAAGCGGCGCGTAAAACGCTAAGATAGTTTTCCATTTTTGCAGAATTCGTTGTAGACCGCGCGGATGGCGGCTTCGAAATCGCGTTCGGCTACGCCTATGATGATATTGAGCTCGGAAGAACCCTGGTCTATCATACGGATGTTTATCCCCTCGCGGGCGATCGCCGAAAAGACACGGCTCGCGGTACCGGGATAGTTGACCATGCCGCGGCCCACGACCGCGATGAGCGCGAGATCCTGGGTTATGGAGATATGATCGGGCGTGACCATGCGCGAAAGTTTGGAAAGCAGAAATCCTTCGCGGTCCTTGATGAGCGAAGTTTCGACGATGACCGACATGGTGTCTATGCCCGAAGGCAGATGCTCGAAGCAGATGTTCATATCGTAGAACGCCTGGAGCACTTTCATGCCGAAGCCGACTTCAACGTTCATCATATCTTTTTCAAGGTGGACTACCGAAAAGCCCTTCTTCCCCGCGATACCGGTGATTATATCCGGCGCGGACTCTTCGCTTTCCGAAACTATCATAGTGCCGGGATCGGAAGGATCGTTGGTGTTGCGGATATTTATGGGTATGCCGGCGAGCTTTACGGGGAATATCGAATCTTCGTGAAGTACGGTGGCGCCCATATACGAAAGCTCGCGCAGTTCGCGGTAGGTTATCTTGTGGATTGGGCGCGGATTTTCCACTATGCGCGGGTCGCACATCAAAAATCCCGAAACGTCGGTCCAATTTTCGTAGATATCCGCCATCACCGCGCGCGCGACTATGGCGCCGGTGACGTCGCTCCCCCCGCGTGAAAACGTCTTTATATCGCCGCACGGGAGCGCGCCGTAGAATCCGGGCACGACCGCGTTCTTCAGCTCGAGCAGGCGCTCGGAGGCAAAGAGGTTGGTGCGGTCGGCGTCGAACTGTTTATCCGGCCCGAAGAAAATTATCTCGGAAGCGTCGACGAATTCATATCCGATATAGTGCGCGAGCACCAGACCGTTGAGATATTCGCCGCGGCTGGCGACGTAATCGAGCGAGGCGCCGCGCCTGAGTTCCGCGTCGATCTTTTCAAATTCCGCGTCGAGCGAATAATCCATGCCCAGTCCGTTTATTATCGCGTCGTAGCGCGCCTTTATATCGGCGAGCAGAGGTTTGTAATCGGCGCGGTCGGCGGCGAGCCCGCAGCAGCGGATGAGCATATCCGTGACCTTGCGGTTATCCGCCGCGCACTTGCCGGGCGCCGAAGGCACCACGTAGCGTCTGGCGGGGTCCGAAAGGATGATATCGGCCGCTTTTTTGAAATGCTCGGCGTCCGCAAGCGAAGAACCGCCGAATTTAACGACTTTTATAAAACTTCTGTCAGCCATAACGTATCAGCTCCGTAGTCATTTTATTTAATAATAATTAATATTACCACATTCGGTGACAAAATGCAAGTATATATATGCATATTTCGCGCTTATCTGCATTGATTATTATATGCATTTTGTATTATTCGCGGCACTTTTTCATGCGTCGCGCCGTTTTTGCCGCAAAAACAAAAAAGCGCCCGATACGCCTTGAACCGCATATCGGGGCAAAAGATGAAAACGTTACGTCCGTAAGCCGTTCCATACGGCGGCTGTCGGATCCGGATCCGTATTTATTATTCCGGAAATCGCAGCGCGTTGACGATCCTGTGACAGGTGTGAAAATATTCGCGCCGACACTTGACAAAACGCTTATCATGGTTTATAATCACATCACACGTTTCCGTAGCTCAGCAGGATAGAGCGGCCGCCTCCTAAGCGGCAGGTCGGGTGTTCGAATCACCTCGGGAACGCCATAAAACGAAAGCACGCCGCGGCGTGCTTTCTGCGTTTTCGCACAGCGCGGATATTCGCTATTGACCCGCAAAGGCAAATCGGGTATAATAATGATATTCTACAGAAAGAAGGTTTTACCATGCAGCTAACCAAAGGGATACACCACGTCGCGATAAAGACATGCGGAAAAGAAGAATACGAAAAGACGGTGGCGTTTTACCGCGATATACTGGGGATGCCCGTCTACCGCGACTGGGGGACCGGGATAATGCTTTTGACCGGAGAAGGCCGGATGGAGATAATGAACACCGGCGACGCGCGTCTGCCGCAGGGGGTGCTCAGGCACATAGCGTTCCTCACCGACGACGTGGACGCGTGCATAGACGCTGTACGCAAAGCAGGTTACGAAATAACCGACGAGCCGCACGACGTGACCATAAACGCAAAACAGCCGTATCCGCTGCGCGTGGCGTTCTGCATAGGCCCGGCGGGCGAGGAGATAGAATTCTTTACCGAAAAATGATATAGTTTTAACTTTGTTCATTGAATTACTCTGTGTT
This sequence comes from Clostridia bacterium, assembly GCA_017429165.1. Classification (GTDB taxonomy): domain Bacteria; phylum Bacillota; class Clostridia; order Oscillospirales; family CAG-382; genus UBA1206. The sequence continues at coordinate 70,273 of JAFRPL010000029.1, read as the reverse complement.
TTATGGTATAATAAAACCCGAAAGGAGCGCATGCGCATGACCGATCTGCTCGAGCTGCAGAAAGAGTTCATAAAAAAGCACTTATTCCCCGGCGGTATCGCCGCCGACTACACGATGGGCAACGGGCACGACACGCTTTTCCTTTCGCGCACCGCAGGTCCGCGCGGCAGAGTCTACGCATTCGACGTTCAGGCCGCCGCCCTGCAAAGCACCGCGCTCCGCCTATGCCGTGGAAACGCGCCGCAGAATTACGTGCTGATACACGATTCGCACCACAACGCGGGAAAATACGTGACCCAAAAGGTAAACGCCGGTATGTTCAATCTGGGCTGGCTGCCCGGCAGCGACAGGACCGTGTTCACCCGCCGCGAAACGACGCTGCCTGCCATCGCCGGCGCGATAGAGCGCATGGCGCCGGACGGTATACTGCTCGTTGCCGTCTACCCCGGCCACAGCGAAGGCGACGCCGAAGGAAAGCTCATACATGAGTACCTTTCGTCGCTCGACCGCCGCAAATACATGTGCGCGCTGTTTCGCATCACCAATTCCCCGGCTTCGCCTTTCTTTTACATAATAGAAAACTGATTTATGCCTTATACGGCGCGACGCCGTAACATCATATATAAAAGACTATACACCGAAAGGACAATATCAAAATGAAAAAATCAGCGTTACTGCTTGCGTTTCTGCTGCTGTTCACTTTCGCGCTTTCCGCCTGCAACGGAAGCGGCGCGGAATCGGAACCGGAATCGATGCAAAGCGAGATTCCGTCCGACGAAAGCATGAGCGGGGAAGAATCTTCCGCGGAAGATTCCAAAGACGAAAGCTCGGCCGAAGAATCGCTGCCTCCCGAGGAATACACTTATGCCTCGGTGATATCAAGCGGCAAAAGCTATAAAAAATCGCAGCCTGCGGGCGAGAGCTATCCCGACACTTACGGTACCGAGCTCACCGACGGGCTTTTCGCCGTGACTGAATCGCCTTCGTATTCCGACGAAAATTTCGTCGGCATCGCCGAAAGTTTTCAGGTCGATATAGATCTCGGCGAGATCTTCGACAGGATATATCAGTTCGAAACGAGCTTTCTTGCGACTACTCAGGCCGGCATTGCGGCTCCCGCTTCGGTAAGGATATATATTTCCGAAGACGGCAAGGAATGGGAACGCATAGGGACCAGCCGGTTCCCGAAGTACGAAGAGGACACGGTCCAGAGATGCGTGTTGTATCTCGAGCATTCCGTTTCGGCGCGTTACGTGCGTTTTGACATCAGGCGCTCTTCGCACTGGGTGTTCGTCGACGAGGTGATGGTCATAGCCGATATCGCGGACGGCGACGTGGCTGTCGAATGGGAAAAATCAGTGACCGATCTTTACAACACCGAAACGCAGGATTCCGAAACGTACGGAAAGGCGCTTGAACAGGTGACGACCGGCAGCGCCGACCGCATGCAGAAATTGAACAACGTGGCGCTCAACAGCAAGTATACCTGCACCGGCAAGAGCGATAACACGTATCCCGACGAAAACGGCAAACTCACCGACGGCATGACCGCCGGATTCTACCAGAGCGGCGGATGGGTCGGGTACAGGTTCGGCGACGGCGATATGGAACTGGTAGTCGACCTTGGTTCGGTACGCACCGACGTTTCGGCGTTTGAGGTTTTCACTTACAACAACAAGACCGTAAAGATCAGTTTCCCTCTCAGGATATCCTTTGCGGTATCTACAGACAAAAAAGAATGGGTAGAGATCGGCAGATGCTACGCGCCGCTCTGCGACGACGAAACGTTCGTCTATACCCTGCAGCTCGATTCCACCGTCCGCGCGAGATATGTCAGGTTCACGCTCGCAAAGACCGAATGCGACCGCATACTGCTTGAAGAGATACGCGTGCTCGCTTATTCCGATTCCATCAAAGCGCCTCAGCTTTACCCGGATCTGGAATTCCCCGAAGTCACGGGCAGCGACCTGTGGCCCGCAGATTCCTCTGACTACGGCGAAGAGATCGACCTTATAAAAGGGCTCGGTCAGCAGATCGCATGCGACGCCGAACCCGAAAGAGCCTCCTGGCCCAACAATACTCCCGTCACCTCCAAACTGCTCACAGACGGCAAGCGCGCTTCCGGCACCGATATCCACAACGGCTATTATTTTAAATTCAACCGCTCCGGCACGCGCGACATCTACTACGATTTAGGCCACCTTTCGGCGGTAAGCTCGTTCACCGCGGAATTCACCCACCAGACCGCCTGGGCGGTGGAATGCCCCGAAAAGGTCAAGATACTCGTTTCCGAAGACGCCAAAACGTGGTATCTCGCGGGCGAAATAATAATGCCGGTCAAGGACGATCCTTCGATAGTGAAGGGCGAACTGATCCTCGACAAGCCTGTCGCCGCGAGATTCGTGTGCTTTGAATTCACGGTAAACGTGTGGTCCGGCTGCGACGAACTGGAAGTGTTCGGCAACAAAAAGCTTGACGGCGCCGTATCGCTTGCGGATTCCGGCTACAGCACCGGCACCGGGATGCTCACCAATTCCTTCCTCGCACCGTCAGAAGACCTGCTGGGCGGCGCAAGCGACATTTATCTCGCTTACCACGGGACCAAGGTCGAACGCACCGTCGAAGACCTTATGCCCGCCGTGGCGTATCTCGATACCGACGGCAATCCCGTAGACGTTATGTTCGACGGATTCCTGTTCCTGCTCACAGGCTCCATGCCTTCGGGCTACGCGGGACACGAGGGATACACCGTTTCCGACGTCGACTGGCTGATAAACACCCTGTTCAAAGAAGGCAGGAACGTTTGCGCGCTCGACGAAGCCGCCGGGCTCGTAAAAGAGCGTCTCGGACTTCCCGATGATTACAAGTATAAGTATTACGTGTCGCTGTACGGACTCAACAGCACCGATCCCGGCGATATCGACGGCGACGGCGTCAAAGAGAATATGTCTGTACTTGCCGACCGCGTGAAATTCACCGAGGAAGTTATCAAGCGCTTTGAAAAAGCGATGGCGGAGCATCCGTTTGAAAACATAAAATTCTGCGGTTATTACTGGTATCACGAATCGCTCGACGATGCGAACGGCGATATGCAGCTGCTTAACGCGATATCCGATATGATCCACGCGCACGGCAGCCAGTTCTTCTGGATCCCCTGGTTCAAGGCGTACGGCTATACGCTGTGGAAAGAGCACGGTTTTGACGCCGCCTGCATGCAGCCCAACTATATGTTCAAGCTCGAAGCGCCTTTTTCCAATATCCACGAATGCGCTTCTCTCGCCAAGAGATACGGCATGTGCGTCGAGATCGAGTTCTGCTCCAACGCCATGACCGACCAGCGCTACCGCACCAGATATATGCAATATCTGAGCAACGGCGTGACCGAGGGATATATGAAGGACGTCATACATATGTACTACCTCGAGACCACATCATTTATAGACCTTTATAAATCGACATATCTTCCCAACCGTGCGATGTACGATTACACCTATCAGTTCATAAAAGGCACGCTCGTGACAGTTCCGGATGCGAAAGATCCCATATCGGTCAAAGCCGAAGCGGGCAAGATCTGTAAAGGTAATCTCACCGACGACGAAACAGGCATGCTTTCCTTTAAAGTCCACAGCTCGCCGAAACACGGCACCGTAACCATAAACCTCGACGGCAGCTTCACCTATTGCCCAGACAAAGGCTACACCGGCGAAGATTCGTTCGCTTATATGTATTCGGAACAGCTAGACTATTCCGCGCCCTGCATTGTCAATATCACCGTGGAATAAGACAAAAACACAAAGAGCTTTTGCGTAAATATTACGCAAAAGCTCTTTTTTATCTTCGCTTGCGTCCGGTATTCCCGCGCTTCAGTCGTAATCGGGGACGAGATCCATAAATTCGTAAACCACTTCGACATTGTCGCCGTCGCGGACTTTTGCGAACATACAGCTTTCGTCATATACGCCGTTGACCGTGACGGTCCAGGCGCGGATATACAGTTCGTCGAGATTTTCGTACATTTCCAGCCCGTTTATCGAAGGCATAGAGCCGTCGAAAACGTATTCGAAGCTCCCTTTGGAAGCGAGCGTATACAGCATATAATCGACGGTTGTAGTCCCACCCGAAAAGCTGAAATCGCCGTCGTACACCGTTCCGCTCACGCCGGTTTCGGAATCCGGTATGAACACGCGCAGATGCGCGGTCCCTTTGCCGGAACAGCCGCAAAGCAGCACGCAGACCGCCGTCACGGCGAGTAAAAGCGCAACTTTGGCTTTCATAATACTTTTCAGGAATTGAGCGCCGAAGTCGCCAGCTGGGTCAGCGCGAGCATGGCGGGCACGGTTATTACGGAAAACAGCGACGAGACGCCGACGCACGATGCGGCGAGCGGCGAATTCGCCTTATACATTTCGCAGAAAATGGCGGAATTGGCGGCGGTGGGCATAGAAGCCATGATCACGCAAAGGAAGGTCATTCCGGTATCGACGCGGAATATCAGACACACGACCAGCGTCACTATGGGCAGCACGAGCAGACGCGCTATGCTGAGCACGTACACGCTACCGGAAAACAGATTCTTAAGCGGTTTGTTGCAGAGCAAGCTGCCCACGCAAAGCATGGAAAGCGGGAACGTGAGATTGCCGACCGTGCTGAATGTATTGGTAAGGAATTCCGGCGGCCGGACGTTGAACACGAAAAGCAGGATGCCGATTACCGAAGCGATGGTGCCGGGGTTGACGAACGCTTTGAGCAGCGCGTGCGAACCCTTTTTGCCCTTGTTGAGCAGGAACACGCCGTAGGTGCGTATGTAAACGTTGAAGACCAGCGTGAACACCGCTCCGTAAAACAATCCGCTTTCCGGAGGGAACACCGCCATAAGCACGGGATATCCCAGATACGCGCAATTGCCGAAGATCAAAGAAAATTCAAGCGTGGAACGGTCGGCCTGGTCGGCTTTGCGGAACAGCAGCGCCGCAAAACCCGAAAAACTGACGTGCATGAGCAGCGAAGCCGCTATGATCACGAGCGCGATCTTGAGCTTATCGCCGGTGCGTTCGGTTATGAACGAAGCTATTATAAGGAACGGCTGCGTGATGTTCACTATAAAAGCGGAAAGCCGTTTTGTGGTCTGCCAGTCGAAAATGCCGACCTTGCGTACGAATACGCCGAGCAGCATTATCAGAAACAGAGGCAGTATCGATAATATGACCGAGAGAACGTCCATACGTCATACTCCTTTCTTGAATGACCGGCTTATTTGCCCGCGATTGCGTCGGTGAGTCCGTCGAGCCAGTCGCCTTCGAAAAGTTCTATCGCGCCTTTATCGGTGGCGGCGGAAAGTTTGGGTTCAATGGGGATACGGGCTATTACGGGGATACCGTACTGCGCCGCAACTTCCTCGAGCCGGCTTTCGCCGAACAGGAAATGTCTGGAGTGGCAGTCTGGGCATTCGTAATACGAAAGGTTTTCTACTATACCGAGCACGGGGATATTCATAAGCTTAGCCATATTCACCGCTTTTTCTACTATCATCGAGACGAGCTCCTGCGGAGACGTCACTATGACGATCCCTTTGACGGGGATGGACTGGAAAACGGTCAGAGGCACGTCGCCCGTTCCCGGAGGCATATCGACGTACATATAATCGACGTCGTTCCAAACCACGTCGGTCCAGAACTGCTTTACCGTTCCGGCTATGACGGGTCCGCGCCATACCACGGGATCGGTCTCGTTTTCGAGCAGCAAATTGAGCGAGACCACCTGGATGCCGGTCCTGGTGACCGCGGGGAGTATTCCCTGCTCGCTGCCTTCGAGCCTCTCTTTGAGTCCGAACGCCTTGGGGATGGAAGGGCCGGTCAGGTCGGCGTCGAGTATGGCGGTGCGGTAGTCGCGGCGCTGTGTGTTGACCGCGAGCAGCGACGTGACGAGCGATTTGCCTACGCCGCCTTTACCGGAAACGACGGCAATGACGTTGCGGATTATGGAATTCTCGTTGGGTTTTTCTATGAGCGATTCCGGTTTCTGCGTTCTGCTTGCGCAGTTGGCGGAACATGTGGAACAATCGTGTGTGCATTCAGACATTTTTAATTATCTCCTTTTGTAAATAGTCAAGCGCCTGACCCGGCGTGCGCACGTTGACGCGGGCGCGGTCTTTATCGGCGAGCGATATACCGACCGAAAGCCCAGCGACAGCGAACATCGGGTAATCGTTTATGTGGTCGCCGACGGCGACGGTCTCTTTTACGTCAATGCCGAGCAGGGCGCATATGTTCAGAAGCGCCTTGCCTTTGTCCGCGCCGCGCGGAAGTATATCGAAACAGTCGGGGTGATCGTAGAGCGCGAGCCGGGTACCTTTGAGCGCATTTTCCAGAAAAGCGCGCATCCGGGGAAAATCGCGCACGTCGTGCGGAAACGGCGTGAACGCGTATTCGTTGGGCTGATACCAGCAACTGTCGCCGAATTCAGCTTTGAAGTGAGCGGAAACGCGGGCGAGGGCCCCGATATCGGCGGAGTCGATCCCGAGCGCGCCGTATTCTGACGGAGGAAGGCCGACGCCGAGCTGATATGTAAGTCCGTTTTCGCCGCAGAGTATTATATCCTCTATCCCGAGCTGCCGCGCGAACCCGTTGAGGTAGGCGACCGGCTTGCCCGAGCACACCGCTATGCGCACGCCGTGACGGCTGATCTTGCGCAGCGCGCGGACGCACCGCCCGGGCACGGGGAGCCCCACCGGCGCGAGCGTACCGTCGAGGTCGAAAAACAACAGCTTTATCATTATTCTTTACACGTTGAAGCGGAACAGTACCACGTCGCCGTCTTTCATAACGTATTCCTTGCCTTCGCTGCGGACAAGTCCGGCTTCCTTGGCTGCGTTGAACGAGCCCTTGGCGACGAGATCGTCGTATGCGACCACCTCGGCCCTGATGAACCCGCGTTCGAAATCGGAATGTATCTTCCCTGCGGCGCCGGGCGCCTTGGTCCCTTTGACTATGGTCCACGCGCGCACTTCTTTGGGACCGGCGGTCAGGAACGAAATGAGCCCGAGCAACTCGTAGGATGAACGTATGAGTTTGTTGAGCCCCGTGTCCTCGAGCCCCATCCCGCCGTAGACTTCCTCGAGATACTGTATGCGTTCGTCGTCGTCGAGCTCGGCGAGCTCGGCTTCGGTCTCGGCGCAGACGGCGATTATGCCGGCGTGTTCGGAAGCCGCTTTTTCGGCGATGGCGGCGTAATATTTATTCTCTTCGAGCGGATGCCTGAGCGTCTCTTCATCGACGTTGGCGACGTAGATGACCGGCTTGGAAGAAAGCAGTCCGGCGTCTTTTATGAGCGCTTTTTCGTCGGCGGTGAGCTCAACGTCGCGCGCGGAGGAACCGCGGTTGAGCGCATCTGCGACGCGTTCGCACACTTCGAGTTCGGTCTTTGCGCCGGGATCGCCCTTGAGCTGCTTTTTCACGCGGTCGACACGGCGCTCCATGACTTCGATATCCGCAAGGATAAGTTCGGTGTTGATGGTATCGGCGTCGCGGACGGGATCGACGGTGTTTTCGACGTGTATGACGTCGCTGCCGTCGAAACAGCGCACCACGTGGACTATGGCGTCCACTTCGCGTATGTGCGAAAGGAATTTATTGCCCAGACCCTCGCCCTTGGACGCGCCGCGCACGAGACCCGCGATATCGACGAATTCCACGGTGGCGGGTGTGTATTTTTCCGGATTGTATATCGAAGCCAGCACGTCGAGCCGTTTGTCCGGCACGGGTACCACGCCCACGTTGGGGTCTATGGTGCAGAACGCGTAATTCGCGGCTTCTGCGCCGGCTTTGGTGAGCGCGTTGAACAGCGTGGATTTGCCCACGTTGGGCAGACCTACTATGCCTAATTTCATTTATTGATGCTCCTTTTGCAGCGGAAATATATCTTATAACTTATATATTATACAACATAGCTCCGCGCTTTTCAATAATAAATTTTAAGTCATATTTTTCCGCGTTGAAAAATTAACTTAAATTTACAACCGGCGAATTTTTTTCGCTAAAACTATTGACAAATAACAAAAAACGTGGTATATTACAGATGCAACGAGTAACCGCACATTAAAAATTTAAATATAAACTGTAATTGAATCAAGGAGGTTTGCGCAATGATGACCAAAATACTTGTCGTCGACGACGACGCTAACATAAGCGAGCTTTTGAGAATGTATCTTGAAAAAGAAGGTTACGAAGTGAAGACCGCCGCCGACGGCGTGGAAGGCATAACCACTTTCCGTATGTACGAACCCGACCTCGTACTGCTCGATATCATGATGCCCAAAAAAGACGGCTGGCAGGTCTGCCGCGAGATCCGCGAGCATTCTTCCAAGCCCATCATAATGCTCACCGCAAAGGGCGAGACTATAGATAAAGTCCTGGGTCTGGAACTGGGCGCCGACGATTTTATCGTCAAACCCTTTGATATGAAAGAAGTCTTCGCCCGCATCAAAGCCGTGCTGCGCCGCTACGCAAAGCACGAGACCGGCGACGGCGAGCTCATAAAGTTCGACAATATCGAAATTTCGCTGCAGAAATACGAGCTCCGCATCAAGGGCAAGACCATCGACCTCCCTCCCAAGGAACTCGAGCTGCTCTATTTCCTCGCTGCCAACTACAACCGCGTCTTCACCCGCGACCAGCTTCTGGATAAAGTCTGGGGCTTCGACTATCTGGGCGATTCGCGCACCGTGGACGTGCATATCAAGCGCCTGCGCGAAAAATTAGACGGCGCAAGCGACAAATGGTCGCTCAAGACCGTCTGGGGCGTGGGTTATAAATTCGACGTCGCTTCCGAGCAGTAAACCGCATTTCGACCGACTGTTTCTTCATTTTTCAATATTCCATAGTTTTTTCATAGTAATCCTTTCCGGCAAAAGACCGACGGCGACGTCGGTCTTTTGCTTTGTTGCCTGACTGCAGCGCGGTTTCGGAGCATTTGCTGTTGACAAGTCGGATTATGGGTGTATAATGGTCTTGAACAAACGAACGGAGGGTACTTATATGGATAAATACATTGAATCGGTGGACAGATGTCTCGGCTGGATCGAAAGCCAGATGCTTTCGTTCAACCGCGGGAGCGTAGGCGTTTACGAACGCATACGCATAGACGTGAACCGCCGCGTCAACTGGACTCGCCCCGACTGCAACAGCGAGATCGCTCGCGTTTACATGAAGCGCGGCAAGGCCGACTACGACGTGTGCCGCAACATAGTGGACTGGCTGCTTTCCACGCAGGACAACGAGCCGCTTTCGTGCTGGTACGGTTCGTTCCCCTTCTTCCTCAATGACGGCGAGATCATCGCCCCCAACGGTCAGGCGCGGTGGCAGAACGACAACGGCAAAGTGCTTATTGCCCTGCTGGATATGTACGATATCACAAAAGACGAAAAGTTCAAAACTGCGGCGCTCAAGCTCGCTTCCTACTGGATGAAGATCCAGCGCGAAGAGGGCTGGTTCATCCAATACGACCGCGGCATAACGCAGTCGCCTTACAGGGGGCCCTGCTTCGTATTCTGGATGGCCGCCGGGATCGCGATGTGCTACGGCGTCACCGGCGAAGAAAAATATCTCGTTTCGGCGCGCAAAGCGCTGCGCTACGCGCTTTCGCTGCAGCTGGAAAGCGGCAGGTTCAGGACTTCGTACGAGCTTATGAAATGCGAAGACTGGCGCCCCGCCTCTTCCGAGGCTTCCATCGCCATGTTCTGCCTGGCGCGCATACTCAAATATATCCCGGATCCCGAATACAAAGCGGCGTTCGACAAAGTGTGCGGCTACGTGCTTTCGATACAGCATGAGTGCGGCGGCGTGCTCAATTCCGACGAAGAAGGGTTTTCGGCTTCGCTGCAGGACGACCGGATGAGATGCGACCTCGTCTACACCGAAGGGTTCGCGCTCGAAGGTTTCGTAGAGGCGTTCCGGCTGACCGGCGACGAAAAGTTCAAAAAAGCGGCGGTGCGACTGGCGGATTTTCTGGTTTCCATACAGTGTAAAGGCGAAAGTCCGCTTTGGGACGGCGCCTGGCGCGGAGCGTACAGCGTGATCCGCAAATGCTGGGAAGGCAGAGCCAACCAGAACAACGGCATCGACGAAGGCGGTATGTATTCGGTCTACACCGGCTGGTGCTGTTCCAACATAATGGACGGTCTGATCGGCGTGAGCAAACTCCTGAAGGGATAAACGGCAAAAAAACGGTCTTTCGCCGCGGCTTGCGGCGGAAGGCCGTACCTTTTTATATATTCTTATCCCTGCTCTTAAAAAGCAGCGCCCAAAGGGCGGCAAAGATGATCGCGGCGGAAATGCCCGCCGAGGACGCGGTGAGCCCTCCCGTCAGGCATCCCGTTAGCCCCTGCGTTTCCACCGCCTCTTTCACACCCGAAAACAGCGTGTAGCCGAATCCGGTCAGCGGCACGGTCGCCCCCGCTCCTGCAAACCGGACGAACGGCGCGTAGACGCCGCACGCACCCAGAAAAACGCCGGTGCAGACGTAGAGGACCAGGATCTTTGCCGGAGTCAGTTTGGTCTTATCGACAAGTATCTGAGCGAGCAGGCATATCGCGCCGCCCGACAAAAAAGCGTAAAGATAATTCATATGCTTTCCAGCTCCACCAGATGCGCTATACAGGGGATGACCTGTTTCTGCATTACTGTACGCGGCGAAAGCAGCGCGCCGGTCCCGACGAACAGCATCCGCCGTATTTCTTTTTTGCAAAGCTTTTGCCAGAAATACGTCGCCAAAACGCAGGCGGAACATCCGCAGCCCGAGCCGCCCGCGTTCACTCCCCGGCATTCCGGGCCATAGACGATCAGGCCGCAGTCGTCAAGCGCGTCAGCCGAAGCGACCCCGCCGCTTTCAAGCAGTTTTGCAAGCAGCGCGCTGCCCTCGCGCCCAAGGTCTCCGGTGACGACGGCGTCGTAGTTTTCCATCCGCTCGCCGGTAAGTTCCAAAAAATCAGTCAACGTCTGTGCGGCGGCCGGCGCCATGGCGGCGCCCATATTGTTGGCGTCGGTCACGCCTTTTTCGGTCACTTTGCCTATCAGCGCGCGCGTCACCCGCACGCTGCCGCTTCGCTCAAGCAGGAACGCGCCCGCGCCGGTGACCGTGTTCTGCGAATACGGCGGCCGCTGACTGCCGTATTCCAGCGGAAAGCGGAACTGCCGTTCCGACGAGCAGAAATGTGAAGAGACCGCCGCGACCGCCTTTTCAGCGTGCCCGCCCGAAACGAGAGACGCGCCCAACAGCAGCGCTTCCGCCGCTGTGGCGCAGGCGTTATACAGCCCAAGATACGGCACGGGCAAGGAATTTGCCGCAAAGCCGGTCGCCGTGCACTGGTTGAGCAGGTCGCCGCCGAGCAGGACGTCTATATCTTTTTCGGCAAGCGACGCCTTTTTGAGCAGCATATTCACCGATAAGCGCGACATCTCGCTTTCCGCCTGTTCCCACGATCCTGTTCCGAAATAGCTGTCTTCCGCCGTGATATCGAACATATTTCCCAAAGGTCCGCGCTTTTCCAGCGCGCCTCCCACGGCGGCGCAGCACGATATATACGCTTTATCAAACACGAGCGCTTTCATAATAACCTCACCCCGCGAAACATAGGTATATATAGTAGATGACGCCGTATATTACCGACGCGATATTGCCGTAAACTATGACGGGCCCCGCGATCTTGAATATCTCGGATCCCACTCCGGTCACCGCGCCTTCGCACCGCGCTTCTATGGCGGGCGAAGCTACCGCGTTGGAAAATCCGGTTATGGGCACGAAGAGCCCCGCGCCGCACACGCGCGCCGCTTTGTCGTAGAATCCCAGCCCCGTGCACAGCCCCGCGGCGAACACGAGCGTCACCGCCACGAGCGAATATGCCGTTTTTTCTTCTGCTCCGAGCAAAGCGTACAGATCTTTCATCGCTTGTCCCAGAAGGCACACCGCGCCGCCCGACAAAAAAGCAAACAGGCAGTTTTTAAGGCATGGCGAGGTCTTTTCGCGCTTTGACGCCAGCTTTAAATAAGAGTTTTTATCCATAAAGCGTTCTCCGTTACGGTGTCGTTTTTGAGTAAATTGTTAAAATTCGGGTAAATCTATTGACATATCGGAAGAAAAATATATAATTATCTCGTGCCGTGGCGTAACGGCGCTCCGTATACTTCGTCACTTTTTTCCACGAAAGGCATTGAAAGAATTGAAATCACTTATAAAAGATAAATACCCGCTGTATCTGAATATGCGCGAGATGGTATACGATTCCGCCGAAAAATACGGCGAAAAGACATACCTGCGCTTTTTCCGCCCCGACAAAACGATCGGCGAGATCTCGTTCCACGGTTTTTCGCTGCTGGTAGAAGATCTGAGCGCGTATTTTTATATGCCCGAAAACGGCTGCGACCGCATAGCGATCCTTTCGGAAAACCGCTTTGAGTGGCTCGTGACCTACGTCGCCGCCGTGGCGGCGGGCAAGACCGTCATCCCGCTCGACAAAGAGCTTTCGTTCGACCAGGCGTCCGCCTTTATGCAGATCGCCGAAGCCGACACGCTGGTGTATTCTTCCACGTTCGCCGCAAAGATCGCCGCGATGCCCGATTGCGGCATCAAAAAATTCATATGCTTAGACGGTCTCGAGATAGACGGCTGGCCGCGTTTCACCACGCTGCGCCGCTGCATTTCCTCGGGCGATATCGCCGTTGCCACAGGCAAAGTGGATATGCGCCGCATCCGCACCGATTCGTCGCGCGTGTGCGCCATAATATTCACGTCCGGCACCACCGGCACCAGCAAGGGCGTCATGCTCACCGAAGACAACATCCTCGCCTGCATACACGCGTCTTCGAACATGGTCAATATCGACGACAAAGACACCATCTTTTCGGTGCTTCCCTATCACCACACCTACGAGCTGTGCTGCGGCCTGCTCACGCCTATCTGCATAGGCACCACGGTGTGCATAAACAACAGCTTAAAGTATTTTACCAAGAACATACAGCTTTTCCGCCCGACCGCCATGGTACTGGTGCCGATGTTCGTTTCAACGCTCGCTTCCAAAATAGAATCGGGCATAGAAAAGAGCCATCTCGCGCCTCTGCTCAAAGGCGGCACGTTCGTAAGCAACAAGGCTCGCAAGGTGGGCATAGATTTCCGCCGTCTGCTCTACGCCAAGGTGCATTCCACGCTGGGAGGCAGGCTCAGGACCATAATCTGCGGCGGCGCCGCGCTGGATCCCCGGTATGTCAAGCGGTTTGAGGAGTTCGGCATTTCCATAGCCCAGGGCTATGGCATTACCGAATGCGCCCCGCTCGTTTCGGTCACGCCGTGGAAAAAGGTCAAGTACGATTCCGTGGGGCTCCCCATCCCCGGCAGTATAGTCAAGATAATGGGCGAGGACGAAAACGGCGAGGAATACGATCTCCCGGTAGGCGAGATCGGCGAGATCTGCGTAAAGGGCCCCCACGTTATGAAGGGCTATTACAAGAATCCCGAAGCCACCGCCGAAGCGTTCAACAAAGAAGGCTTCTTCAAGACCGGCGACTACGGCAGACTCGACGAAGACGGGTATCTTTACATCACCGGCCGCAAGAAGAACATAATAATATTCGACAACGGCAAGAACGTCTACCCCGAAGAGATAGAAGAATACATCTACCGGCTCGACATAGTCAAGGAATGCGTGGTCTGCGCCCGGGACGTCAACGGCGACCAGATGCTCACCGCGGTGATATTCCCCGATTACGAAAAGTTCGCCGACCGTTCGGAAGACGAGATCAAAGAGACGTTCAAAAAAGAGATCGCCAATATAAACCGCGAACTGCCGTCGTTCAAGCAGGTGCATCATATCGAGATCAAAAAGACCGAATTCGAAAAGACTTCGACCAAAAAGATCCTTCGTTACAAGGTCTGATATAAATATATTTTCCTAAAAGGTGATTGTTTATGTACGAAAAGCTCAAACAAATACTTGTAGAAGAAATGAACATCAACGAGCGCGAGATCACGCCCGACGCTGAATTTATAGCCGATCTCGGTTTCAATTCGCTCGAACTCGCCGACCTCGTGGTCATCTGCGAAGAAAAATTCGACGTCAGATTCGACGACGAAGTGCTGCCCACTCTCGTCACCGTGCGCGACGTAGTGGATTATCTCGAAGCAAACGCCTGAAAAAGCGCAATAAATCAACGCCTTCCGCATATATTTACGCGGAGGGCGTTTATGTTTTCTTTACTTGTTTCGTTCGTTTCAAAACTCGTTTTTCTGCTGCTGCGCACGCAGAGCGCCGGCAGTTTTCCGCCGCCTTTGGGCAAGGAGGAAGAAAAAGAACTTTTCCGGCGCATGAAAGCCGGCGACAAAGACGCGCGCTGCAAACTCATAGAACACAATCTGCGGCTGGTGGCGCATATTGTGAAAAAGTATTATTCCACCTGCAAGGACCAGGAAGACCTGATCTCGGTGGGCAGCGTGGGACTTATCAAAGCGATAGATTCGTACGATCCCGAAAACGGCACGAGGTTCGCCACCTACGCCGGAAAATGTCTGCAGAACGAGATACTTATGTATTTCCGCGCGCAGAAGAAAACGCTGCTCGAAAGCTCGCTTAACGATCCCGTCGATACCGACAAAGACGGCAATCCTCTGACGTATATGGATATACTCTGCAGCGATGAGGATATCACCGAAAAGATCGACCTGAAAATGAAATCTTCACTTATAAAAAGTGCCATGCGCGACGCGCTGTGCGGCCGCGAACGCAGGATAGTGGCGCTGCGCTACGGAATGACCGAAGACGGCAAATGCCGGACTCAGCGCGAAGCGGCGAACCTGCTTGGGATATCGCGCAGTTACGTTTCGCGCATCGAAAAGACCGCGCTCGAAAAGATACGCGATTACATAGTATCGCACGGGGCATAAGTTTTTGCAAAAGTGCCGTCTTTCACTTGACATACGGCGCGGCACGGGATATAATGAGAATGATAAAAACCGTTAAGGATGGATTATGCTGCTCAACTGCCTTTGGGTACTGCTTATAAGCATGGTGCCCGTAATTGAGCTCCGCGGCGCGATCCCCGTGGGGCTGAGTCTGGGGCTTTCGTACCCGCTCACCATTACGCTCGCGATAATAGGCAACCTTTTGCCGATACCTTTTGCCATAGTCTACGGCAGGCGAGTGCTGGAATATTTCGCCAAATTCCCCCGCTTCGGCAAATTATTCAGATGGATCCTCAGTCTGGGCGAAAAAAAGGTCGCCAAAATGAAAAAGACCCTTTTTGTGGGGCTTTGGCTTTTTGTGGCGATACCGCTCCCCGGCACGGGCGCCTGGACCGGCGCGCTGATAGCGCTCACGCTCAAACTCAAGCTGCGCGAATCGTTCCCCGCAATAGTGCTGGGCGTGCTGACCGCGGCGGCGATAGTTTCGGTGCTCTCGTTCGTGTTCCAAATAACTCTGTTCTGAATATTCAAATATAAAAATTAAGGATGGTGTACCACAATGGAAAAAAGATTCAAGATCGGCGTCATGACCGATTCGTTCAGGACTCCGTTCGCCGTCGCTCTGGATAAAGCGGTCGCGGTCGGCGCGGAAGGCATTCAGCTTTACGTCACCGGCGGCGAAATGCTCTATTCCACGTTTGACGAAGCGAAGATCGAGCAGACAAAGAAGCTGCTCGCCGACCGCGGGCTCGTCGTTTCCGCCGTTTGCGGCGATTTCGGCGGCCACGGTTTTGAAAGCGAAGAAGAAAACGCCTGGAAGATCCCCGCTTCCAAAAAAGTGGCGGATATAGCAAAAGCTCTGGGCAGCAAAGTCGTCACCACACACATAGGCGTCGTCCCCGCGGATAAGAGCGGCAACTACGCCAGAATGAAAGCCGCCTGCAAGGGGATAGGCGATTACGGCGCTTCCATAGGCGTCACTTTCGCAATAGAGACCGGCCCCGAAAAGCCCGAGACTCTGCGCGATTTCATACTCGACGTCGATTCAAAAGGCATTGGCGTCAACTTTGACCCCGCGAACCTCGTAATGGTCACCGGCGTCGATCCCGTTGAAGGCGTCAAAGTGCTCAAGGATTTCATCGTCCACACCCACGCCAAGGACGGCGTTATGCTGCAGCAGACCGATCCCAAACGCATTTACACTTTCTTTGCCGAAGGCGGCATAGAAGATATGCGTATGGAAGATTATTTCAAGGAGGTCCCTCTGGGCGAAGGCAAAGTCGATTTCAACGCCTACCTCAAAGCGCTCGACGAGATCGGCTACACCGGATTCCTCACGATCGAACGCGAATGCGGCGCCGACCCGTTCGCCGACATAAAGAAAGCCGCCGATTTCTTAAACGAAAAGGCGCGCGTAAAGAAGATAGGCTTTGTGGAATATTATCTCGACGAGTGGCACGCGAACAACTATCCGCAGTTCATTAAGAACGCCTGCGGCAACGAATTCAAGGTCGCGTACGCCTACGCCGAGATCGACAGCCCCAAGACCGGTTTCACCACCGATCAGTGGTGCGAAAAGTTCGGCGTTCAGAGATGCATGAGCATTGAAGAAGTCGTCGAAAAATCCGATTGCATCATCGTCCTTTCACCCGATAACCCCGAACGCCACTGGGATCTGTGCCAGATACCGCTCAGGAGCGGCAAGCGCGTTTACGTAGACAAGACCTTCTCGCTTTCCAAGAAGATAGCTCAGGGACTTGTGGACATAGCCGAAAGCCACAACACTCCGTTCTTCTCGACTTCCGCACTGCGCTTTGCAAACGAGCTCAAGGGCGTTAAGAAAGACGGCATAGCGTTCATTTCTTCGCGCGGGCCCGGCGAATACGACACCTACGCCATCCACCAGCTCGAACCCATCGTCATACTTATGGGCAGCAAGGTCAAACGCGTTATGGCTATAGGCGCCGGTCAGCACGCCTCGTTCGCAATCGAATTCGAAGGCGGCAGGCGCGCCGTGATGTCCCACTTCGGCTGGAAAGACACGCCCGACTTCAACCTCATCCTCAGCTACGAGGACGGCGCAAACTACACCATACCGCAGATGTCGGATTATTTCCCCAACTTCATAGTCGAAATGTGCGATTTCTTCCGCACCGGCGAGATCAAGGCGCAGCACGACGAGACCGTCGCCATAATGGGCATAATCGAAACCATGCACAAGGCGGTCAAAGTCCCCGGCGAATGGATCGACGTGTGAAAGACGCATAAAAGAACGTAAAGCGATGTAACCGTATTTCCCTTTCCTTCATAGTATATAGAAGGAAGGAGGATGCACAGATGGGATGCTTCGATTCGTTCTTCGGGAACCAGAACAGTTGTTGGATAGTCATACTCATCGCTATCGTCATTCTTTGCTGCTGCGGCGGCTGAAGGCTTAAAGCGAAAAATGCGCGGGCTGATATCTGCCCGCCGCAACATAAGACCACCCGGCAAAACAGGGCGCCGCGCGTAATGCGCGGCGCCTTTTGCTGAGGCTTTGCGTTGACTTTTTATTTCGTATATGCTATGCTAAAAACGTAACGGCGAACATATTTCTTTGCATAAAGCGCTGAATAAAGGGTGCGAATCGTCCCTTTACATACCGCTAACTATCTGTTAGAATATTATCAGAAAAGCAAGAGGAGGAAAACGACGTGAACGTTGGGAGCGTCATAGCGCAGCTGCGGCATGAACGCAGATGGACGCAGGAAACTCTCGCAGGGATGCTGTTTGTGTCGAAAGACCTTGTTTCAAAATGGGAAACCGGAGTCAGACGTCCGGACTATTCGGCGATCGAAAGGATCGCTGAAGTTTTCGGAGTAGAACCGGACGTGATAATTGAAAAAGACGTTTATGTTTTTGAAGAGCTTTCGGAATGCATTCCCGACGGGATACAAATGCCTGAATCCGAATTCACCAAAGTGCTGAACGAGTTTTTGAGCAAGGCGGGCATAGACGAAGCTGAGATATTTGTGCGCAGGTACTACCTGACCGAGAGTATCGCCGCCATTTCGGAAAAGAAAGGCATGCGCGAAAACCACATCCGCAGCCGCCTTTCAAAATCGCGAAAAAAACTGATAAAAATGATACGGAGGCAAAACGATGGACGATAAAAACAAATACTTATACGACGCCACGGCTCATATCACCGAAACGCTTATCGACAATATTATCGGCGGAACGCAAAAAGATCCGGCTGTCTCAGAGCGAAGAAGGAAAGACGCTTTTATAAACAGAAGATCTCTTATAGCCGCCGTCCTGGCGTTAACGCTCGTCGTTACGGCGCTTGCGGTCACCTTCAGCATAAAAAAAGCCGCTGTGACGGATCCGCACACGACGAGTTCAGACCCGCACACGACAAGGCCAAACGTAGAGCCCTTCAAGGGCACCGCGGGCGATTATTCCGGCGCGCTTTATATGTGCCTTGCGGACGTTTCTTTTACTGCTTCGAACGTTTACGGACGCGAATACCGCAAAGTTCAGAAAACATACCGGCAAAACGCGGCAGAGCTTGGAGCCTTCTTTGACAAGCTGACGCAAAAACTGCTCGAAGGCCGCGAAAGCGCGGTCGTTTCGCCGGTCAATATCTATATGGCGCTTTCGATGCTTGCGGAATGCACGAGCGGAACGTCGCGCAAGCAGATACTCGATATCATAGGCGTGTCAAGTATAGAAGAACTCCGCGAGCAATCAAAAATCATATGGCTGTATAACAGCCGCGACGACGAATTCGGCAAATCGCTGCTCGGTAATTCCGTATGGCTTTCAAGCGATATGCCTGTCAAGGAAAACTGCGTCGAAATACTGAAAAACGATCACTATGCTTCGACTTTCACCGGCAATTTTGCAAGCGATGAATATAAGAAAGCGCTGAAACAATGGCTTTCGGATCAAACCTGCGGTCTGCTCGACGGTTTCATCAATGCGCTCGATATCAGCGACGATACCCGCGCTGTGCTCGCGTCTACTCTTTATTACAAAGTTAAATGGGCTATACAATACAGAGAAACCGAAGAGGGCGTGTTCAAGGGTACGGACGGCAGAACAGACTGCGTTTTTAATAAAAAATCGTTCACAAGCGAGATCTATTACGGCGACGGGTTCACCGCGTTCCACGACACGCTTTCGGACGGCAACAGAATGTGGTTCTTCCTGCCCGATTACGGCAAAAGCACGGAAGACGTTGTTAAGTCCGATCTCATTTCTTTCATCGGTTCGGAAAAGACCGGTAAAACGTACGACGTTACGGTAAGGATGCCGGATTTTGACGTCGATTTCAACGAATCGATCATAGATATACTGTACGCGCTCGGCGTTACCGATTGTACGATCTCTTCAAAAGCGGATTTTTCGGAACTGACAGACGACGACATATTTGTCAATCAAATCATCCACGCGGCGCGCTTCAAAGCCGATAAAGAAGGCGTGGAAGGCGCGGCGTTTACCGGAATACGCATTGCCAACGGTTACGCGGAAGACCATAAGGATTATGATTTTACGCTCGATAAGCCGTTCGTATTTATGGTCGTCAACAACGGCGTGCCGCTGTTCACGGGAACCGTATCGAATATCCAATAAACAGTTCGCCGGCCGCCGCGCGCTGCCGCCGGCAGGACCGGTCCTACACAGCTCATAACACCATAATAGCGTCCCGCGCGGCGGATAAAGGCAAAAAACCGCGCGCGGGACGCAAATATTTTTGTTTTTTTGCCGTTTTCCTATTGCAAAACTCAAAAAAATGTGATAATATATCAAAGCGCTTGTAAATAGCGCAATTCTAAACAGGAGGAGTACGAATGCCTAACATCAAATCCGCAAAGAAGAGAGTTAAAGTCAGCGAGACCAAGGCCCTGCAGAACAAAATGTATAAGTCCCTGCTCAAAACTTCCATAAAGAAGTTCAAGCTCGCAGTCGAAGCCGGCGACAAGGCGGCCGCGGAACAGGCCTATACCAAGGCGGTTTCCATGGTCGATAAATCCGTTGCAAAAGGGATCCTTCACGCCAACAACGCCGCGCGCAAAAAGAGCCAGTTCGCTCTTATGCTCAATTCCCTGGCGTAATTTATACTCCCAAAGGTCAAGCTTTTACGGCGCTGCTTGCAAAACAGCAGCGCGTTTTGCCCGCGGGTGTAGTTCAATGGCAGAATTCCAGCCTTCCAAGCTGGCCGTGCGGGTCCGATTCCCGTCACCCGCTCCATAAGCGACGACGGTAAGAAAAAGCAGATGTCGCTGCTTTTTCTTGCCGTAAATCACTTTTTGCGCCCGCTTTCCGTATCACCCGCCGCCAAAAACCATATGTGCCTTTAGCTCAGCAGGATAGAGCAACTGCCTTCTAAGCAGTAGGTCGAGGGTTCGAATCCCCCAAGGCACGCCAGCAAAAAGGCACTGCGTTTGCAGTGCCTTTTTGCAATGATATCCGCTGAAGCGGATGATATACGCCTTACGGCGTAAGCCGTATATCATTTTTATTTGCATACGCTGCGCAAACGTAACTTTTTTTCGGTCGACCGATTGAAAAACCCGATCCTTTCGTGTATAATACAAGCAATGATACAATACGGTATTCAAAAAACGAATTCCGACTATCTATATTAAAAAAAGGAGGATATCGAGTGATATTCAAGATTATTTTAATCGGTGTCGGATGTGTCTTATTATTGCTTTGCTTTGCTTTTTTGCACGTTTCGTTGTGTTTTTCAAACAAGCACACCGCAAAAGCAAAGGGATTTCTGTACAACAACGATTATCAAAAGAACGTATATGTGGGAATGCCGGCACATTTGTATAAACATTGGGTCAAGTGTTCTTATAAATACGTCGTCGATGGAAAAGAGTATCAGATCAGCAGCGAAAACGCCGGCAAGCCCGATCAGGTCTTACAATCGGTGACTGTCATATATCAGAAAAAGCGCCCGAAATATGCGTATATCAAAAATATGACCATTCCGATCCAGCCGTTCATATCCTTCGCCTTTTTCGTTCTCGGTACGGCATTTCTCGTTTGCGGCATTCTGTACAAACTATAAATAAAAACAAAGTATACCGCGTTATTAAAAACACATAACAATATTCGGCAAAGGAACGCATTATGGAATTCAGAAAAGAGACCGTGCTGAAAGACGGCAGGAACTGTATCATACGGAACGGCACTGAGCGGGACGCCGAAGACGTGCTTGCGAACTTCGTCCTCACCCACGGGCAGACGGATTTTTTGACGTCGTACCCGGACGAAATAACGCTCACCGTCGAAAAAGAGCGCGAATATCTTAAAAACATGGCCGAAAGCGAACGCGAAGCGGAACTTATAGCCGTTGTGGACGGAAAAGTCGCCGGCACGGCGGGGATCTACGCCCCCGGCAAATACGCCAAAGTGCGCCACCGCGCCTCGTTCGGCATAAGCATAGACAAATCTTTCTGGAATCTGGGTATAGGCCGCGCGCTGACGAACGCCTGCATAGAATGCGCAAAAAGAGCCGGGTATTCGCAACTGGAGCTGGACGTAGTTGCTGCGAACGAACGCGCCGTTTCGCTTTACAAGAGCGCGGGGTTCGTCGAATACGGCAGGAACCCGAACGGTTTCCGCCCGCGAAACGGCGGTAAACAGGAACTGATCCTGATGCGGCTGGAGCTTGTCTGACAACCGTACGCCCGGTTTTTGCTTTTTCGCCAAACGGGCGAGAAAAGAAGAAAAACAAGTTATTGAACCGCGCGCGAACGATGATATAATAGAACCGTAAACAAAAACCTTTACGGAGGAATACAGTTATGGAACTTTCAAACAAGATCAAAGCGCTCCGCGCCAAAGCCAGATTCACGCAGGAACAGCTCGCGGAAAAGCTGGGCGTTGCGCCGCAGTCGGTTTCCAAATGGGAAAATTCGGTCGCCATGCCCGATATTTCGCTGCTGCCGAAGATAGCCGAGGTTTTCGGCGTGAGCATAGACGATCTGTTCGACCTTTCGGTAGAGCAGCGCCTTAACCGCATGGACAACGAAAGCGAACTTCCGCAGGACGTGTTCAGGGAATACGAAGACTATCTTCAGCCGCTGCTCGGCGACGCGGCGTATAAAAAGCGCGCCGCGTATCTGGCAGCGTACCTTTACCGGCACCGCATGGGTTCCGACGCACAGAAGGTAAAGCGTTACGCCAAGGAATCCATACGGATGGCTCCGGACGAAAAGGAATGCCAGTGGATGCTGAACATGGCCGAAGGCCACGCCGTGTGGGACTGGAATTTCGCCAATCATTCACGCGCGATCGAATTCTACCGCAGCGTGCTGAAAGACGCGCCGGAAAGCCGGCTTTCGTATATGTATCTCATAGACAACCTCATCGCCGACCACCGCGCCGACGAAGCCGAGCAGGCTCTCGCCCGTTACGAAATGCTGAACGGCAACCCCGTAATGGTGTGCGTTTACCGCGCGCACATAGCGCTGGCGCGTTTTGACGAAAAGACAGCGGATAAGATAATAGAAGATATGCTCGAAGAGTTCCCGCTCAAAGACGACGCGCTTTTCGAGGCGGCGCAGTATTACGCAAAGAAAAGCGATTACTCCAAAGCGATAGGATTATACGAGACCGCCTACGAAAACGACGTCCGCCGTCCGCGGTTTACCGACGCGCTGTACGCGATAGCGGATATCCATGAGATCTCCGGCGACTGCGCTTCCGCGGCAAAAACCTACGACCGTATAATAGACAATATCCGGAACGAATGGGGTCTGACCGAAGACACCGTGCTGAAAGCGGCGCAAAAAGAAAAAACACGTCTGCTGGAGCTGGCGCAAAAACAATAACGGCAAAAATCCGGGGCCGAAGCGTGTTTGCTTCGGTCCCGGCGCATTTTTACGCAAGTTTGGGGATCTTTTTATCAGCACTTATCTTTGAAAGCCTTTACTGTTGCGAAAGCGAGCATCACGGCTAATCCGATCAAAGGCAGTATAACTATATACCGCCAGTACCCGGCGAACGCCGAGCCGACAAATGAAATATCCAGCTTTATAAGCGATATCAACAGCCCGCCGATCAATATGAGAGCCAACACAAAGAAGGCAAGCAGGATATAAAGCGAGACAAACACAAAAACGTTTGCCGCGGCCGTACCGGCGAAGCCGAACACGCCCGAGCCTTTATCGGGAACGAGCTTGCGTTCGCTTTTGCCGCGCTTCTTCAGCTCGGCTCGCTTTGCGGCTATGCGCGCGTATTCGCGCACATCGTTTTTGACCAGATCGACCGCATCCACCGTAAAATTGCTTATCATACGCTTTCTTTTTTCGGCGTACAAGCAAGAAAATATCCCGCCCTCGACCCCGTCGGGGCCGTCTATTATATGGATCCCGCTGTAAAAGGCGAGCGTTCCGTCTACCCGTCTGTCGCAGTAAACGCAGAACTCGGCGTCGCCGCCGGAAATATGTCTTCCCTGCTCCCATAACGCGCCCTTTGTCGTGCCGCGCTTGCGGAATTCGGGAAAACTGCCCGTGTAGCCCAACGCGCGCAGCTCGTCTTCGACGGCGCGCGCCGTCTCTTTCTTTACCGGCCGTGTGGGATAATCCTTTTGCGTTTCGGCTATTTCAGCGAACAGATCGAGCGCGAACGGTTCGCATTGCGGCTGCGCGAGCCGGTCGCAGAGCTTGTTGTGAGCCGCGTCGTGTTCGTTTGCGTATTTCAGCGAAACGAGCATTTCGGGCAAGTCGTCCAGCCCGTGCTCACGCGCGGCGCGTGAAAGGAGCGGGAACTGCTCGTCTTTTTCGGGCAGCCACAGGGACGCAAGCTCGCGGATAAGCGGCATGAGCTCGCGTTCTTTTTCGTTTATCAGCTCCGGATCCGCTTTGGCCTTATCAACTATGTCATGGGCGCACACGAACAGCGCGGAATAGGGAAAAACGCCGGGGAAAAACAGATTGCCGCGCAAGGCGTCATATACCCGTTTCCTAATGCGGATCCCGTTGAAAGAGGCGGCGTAGCTTTTTCCGGCGCCGCTTTCTGACGAAAACTCGTTGGGGAGAATATCAAAGCAGACCTTTTGCGCGGAAAAAGCGAAAAGCTCTAAACGGGCGCCTGGCCCGCAGCTCGGCTTTTCGGGACTTTCCCCTTCCCAGACGACGTCCGTCAGCACAAGACCCAGCTCGAATGACATGCCGGTATCGATCACGAGCGAAAGCTCTTTCCGTCCCGCCGCCCAGGCGTAATCGGTAAACGCTTCCAAAAGCGGTCTGTTTTTGGTGACGCTGCGTATCTCGCGCGCCTTTTCGGGATCGAGCGTTTCAACAAACGCCACGAATTCGCTTTCGCGCGCGGAGCCGTACTCTTTCCAGAGCAGGGCGTTGGCTTTGATCTTTTCCCAAAGCCTGTCGTCGGGCAGCTCGCGGTAATCTGCGTAGAGATCCTCTCTGTAGTATGTACGGAGATACTCTTCGGCGATATGTCTTTGAGCGAGCTTTTGCTCACGGTCCGCCGTGACCACGTCGCCGCCCAGCGCATTGACTGCGCTTTCGTACGCGTAACTGCAGACGCGAAGCTCCTTTAGCTGAGAGTGTGAATAATTATGTAAACTATTTCCCGCTTCTTCAGCCATTATTTCAACAACCTTTCTATCTGCTTTTCCGTAGCCTGCGGCAGCATGGAGCGCAGATGCTCATAAAGCAGCTCGTACGATTCGCGCGGGGAACGTTTATACACGTTTTGCGTAAAGCTTTCGCCAAGGAAAGCTTCGGGCGTGGAATATTCCGCCACTCCCCAGCCGTAGGCGTTCCCTTTGGAATCGCGTTCGTAAACGAAATCCGAGATCAGCGCGTAGCACTGTTCCTGCAGTTTGGTGATAATGCTTTCAAATCCCTTTTTCCCGCCCTTCACGTAATCGCCCATCACCTTAAGATCTTTAGAAATCACGGGCTCGTTGGCGGCTATGAGATCGAAAAGCTCTTTGTCGCGCAAGGGCGCGAGCCCGTCGTCGAAACGCGCGTCGAAATCGTACCCGTCGCGGCGGTAGTTGGCGAGCTCGGTGAACCATTCGGGGCTTGCGAACACCGCTTTTTTATCGAAAAACTTGCCGTATGCGCAGCCGGTATCGCGTATTACCGGGCCCTTCCATTCCCAGACGTCCCATTTGGAGCTGCCCGCCGAATACCACACCTTGGGATCGACGTTTTCTTCCACCGAAAAGCCGGGGATGGAATTTGCGAAAAGCGGTACGAATCCGTATTCCCGTATGGCGTCCGTAAGGTCTTCTTTTTTAGTTATGTAAACCTCAAACCGTTTCATTTCTTCTTCTTTCTCAAAACGATCACGGCAGCCGCGGCACAGATCGCCGCCGCGCAGACGATACCTATGGCGAGCGCGATACCGCCGGCGCTGCTGCTTTCGCCGGGGGCGGAAGTTTCGGATGACGTTACGGAAGATCCCCCGGAAACGGGCTCCGCCGGACTTTCTTCGGCGGAAGGCTCTTCGCCGCTTGGCTCGGGACCGACCGTGATATGCGGCGCTTTGGCGCCGTTTATCACGCGCACCGCGCACGAAAGATCGCGGGTAAGGTATTCGTAATTGCTTTCTCCTTTGACTTTTTCCATAACGGCGCGTATCTCGTCGACGCCGCTTTCGAATGTCAACGCTTCGGCAGCGTCGCTCCCCGCAAGCGCAAAACGCTCTTTTGCGCGCGATATGAGCGCCGATCTGACTTCGGCGGGATCGCCGAAGAAATGCAGCGCGCCGTTTGCAAACAGCGTCTCATGCAGCATATGCGCAAAGCCGTGGGCCTTATACGCCGACCATTCGAAATACGCGATCCCGTCGGCGCCGCAGAGCATAGACGACGAAGTATCGGATATCACGTCGTTATCGGTCAGCGAAAGGTACGCACCGCAGCCCATCACAAGGCAGCCGCTTTCGGCAAACGCAGGTGTGAACGCGGCCGTGCTTTGGTCGTTGACGCCTTCGGTGTAAGACATCACGTAAAGCGAGTCTATATATCCTTCGGTCACCCACAAGGTGGAATCCTGGCAGTACGAACGCTTTCCTCCGGTGGCCGCAACTGCGGCGGAAACGGCGATATCGGGGCGGAGTTCGGAACATATGCCGTATATTTCTTCCACCCATCCGTTTATAAGGCCGCATTTGAATTCCTGCCATTTATTCCAAAGACTGTGCGAAGCGAGCTGCGCGCGCAGTTCTTCGACTTCTGCACGCGTGGCGCCCACCTGCTCGCAGAACGCGGCGACGGTGGCGTCGTCGTAGCCGAAATCAACGCTGCCGTCAGAATACGGATAACGTATGTAATCGAGCTGCAGCCCGTCTATATCGTAATTCGTTACGATATGCCGTATGTATTCCGTAAACGCGGCGCGGTATTCGGCGTTGGCGGGCGAATAGAATATTTCGTCGCCGGTCTGCCCGTCGCTGCGGAGCGAATACCATTCCGCGTGCTTGCCGTTCGCGACGAGATGGTTGCTCATCACTGGCACGACCAAAGTCACGCGTATGCCGTGTTCGCGGCACCGCGCGATATATTCGTTTATAACGTCGAGCCTTTTCGTCACGGACGCGGCCCTGAACGGCGAACCTTCGGGAAGCGAGGCGATCGAACCGCCGCTCACCGTGGCGTCGAGCACGAGCTCGTTGACGCCGCATTCCGCCATTTCGGCGACTTCTGATGCGATATCGGAAGCTTTGTTTTCGGTGGCGCGGTACCACACCGCGCGCACCTGGACCGCGCTGTTTTCTATAAGTTCGTTGAACAGCGACCTTATTTCGGCTATCAGCGCGTTGCGCTGCGGTATATCTTGCGGATTGTCTATGTTCAGTTCTTCGCATCTGCGCGTCACGGAATCGTAATCCACCAGCCGCAGCTGGGCTTTTGCCTTTTCGATCTCGGCTTTCAAAAGCGCGATCTCGGCTTGAAGAGTAGCGCCCAGACAGCTGCGGTCATAAGTGACCTGAATATTCAGCCCGCTGCGCGTGCAGACCGCGCCGACCTGAAAATAAGTCTTAAGCAGCGTTTTATCGGCGCCTTCTATCGCCGAAATGACGTATCCGCCCTGTGGAACGACGTTGTCGTTGCCGCCCGCCGAGATCACCGTGCCGTCTTTTGAAACGCAGACCTCGTAGCCGTGCGTGTTCGTGCCTGTGGATTCGCCGGACCGGTCGTAGATGACCAGCCGCCCCGCGTAGCGCACCCCGTTGAAATGAGTCGCCCTGACGGTGCGCGAATAATACGGATCCGGCTCGTCTTCGCAGATATACACGTTCATGGAATATTCATCGAAAAACACCTTGCCGCCGATCTGCGCGCATTCATACACTTCTTTGCCTATATCGCCGGTGCCCGAAACGATCATGCCGCCTTCGGGGACGGCGAGGTTTTTGCCCGCTGCGTCGCCGCGCGGGATCTTTCCGATTATCAGACCCGTGCTGTCGACCAGCACGTTATCGCCCCATTCGTTCTGGCCGTCGCGCTCTATACCGCGGTAGACCACAAGCGTATCCGCCCAGCGCGTGCCGTTGAGGGAATCGGCGTGGAAAACGTACGTCTCTTTCCCTTTGGCGCGAACCGCGCCGCAAAGCGGCGCTAACGTGAAGCACAGTGCCGCTAAAAGTGAAATATATCTTTTGAATATCATTTGCGGACTCCTCCTCAAACTGCGGGACACACCGCGTTCTGCCTTATTGCTTATGCTCCACTATGCGCACCGCGATACGTTCTTCCGGGTCGTCGATGCCGTTTTCGGCGAGCGCCTTGCTGCAGTTTTCTATAAGGTCAAAGTACACGTCCCAGTAATTGGGCGTTTCGCACCAGGCGCGGACGGTGAAGATATACGTATCATCGTCCACTTCGGTGAGCCGTGCGAAAGCTTCGGGCTTTTCGAGCACGCCGGGTGTCTTCTTTGCGGCTTCGAGCAGCACCGTTTTGACGAGCTCCTGATCGATATCATTGGTGATCTTGAAGCTCTGGTCTATGCGGCGGAGATCTTCGGCGCTGTAGTTGGTGACGTTGGCGCTCATAAGGTCGCCGTTGGGGACGAGCACCTGTTTGTTATCGAGCGTGACGAGCTTGGTATAGAATATGCTTATGTCGCGCACGATCCCCTGAGCGCCGGTGGATTCGATATAATCGCCGATCTTGAACGGCTTGAAGATGAGTATCATGAATCCGCCCGCAAGGTTCGAAAGCGCGCCCTGGAAAGCGAGTCCCATTGCAAGTCCGCCGCTGGCGATGAGCGCGGCGACGCTGGTCATAGGTACGCCGAGTATTTCGATAAGCGCGACTATGAGGATAATGTAAAGCAGGATCTTTACGACTTTGAGTATGACGAGTTTCGCGAGGTCCGCGAGTTTGCTCTTTTCGAGCCCTTTCTTGATCGCCTTGCTCAGACCCTTGATGACGAGCAGGCCGACGACGAGCGTTACGACCGCAAGCACGACTTTCCCGCCGTAAGTGCTCGCGATATCCACGACTTTGTTCCAGAACTGTTCCATTTCGTTGCTTCCTTTCGATATTATTCATTTAGATTATATCACGCGCATAGCGATATTTCAACTTTTTTCTTCCGCGCCTGTCAAAGCTCGTATTCGTCGCCGTCGCGCGGGATGAATACCGGTATTTTCCCTTCCAGCGCCGACATGAGCTCGCGCGCCTGTTCCGCCTTGCGCGGCTGGACGTGCGTGACGAACGCCCGCTTTATTCTGAGTTTTTCAAATACCGGGACGTAATCCATTGGCGGGACATGCGCCGATTCGCATATAACGGCGTCGAGCGTCGTCCCTTCGGGGACCGCCGGAAAATCGACTTCCGCGCCCTTGAGATCGCTCGTGAAAAGCAGCGTCTTCCCTTCCGCACGAATAAAATAGGCGAACGAGCGCCGCGTGTGCTGAGTGCGCACGGCGGTGACGCTCAGCGTCCCGTCGTCGAAAATGACGCCCTCTTCGGTCACGCACGGTTCTATGCGGCAGACGTCGCGCTTGTCGAGCGCGAGTATCCAGTTTTTTACCGCGGCGGCGCCTTCACGCGTGGGGAGGAATATCCCGGGATCCGCCGACGTAAAGAACCAGTTGCATATATCCACGAACGAAAGCAGGCCGTTGACGTGGTCGCCGTGCATATGGGTGATGAACACGCCCTTTACGCGCTCGGGCGCAATGTCCATACGTCTCAGATCTTCAATCGCCTGAGTGCCCATGTCCACAAAATATACGTTTTCGCCCACGGTGAGCATATTGCACGAGCACCTGTGCTCCGCTTCCGGCACACCGTGGCTCGTCCCGATGAAAGTGAGTTTCATTTTACCGTTCCTTTCGACGTTTGCGCTTACGCTTCGAACACGCGCGTTTCCTGCGCGGCGAGCGTCACGGTCTTGCCGCAGAGCTCAAAAGTCTGTGTGGTCTGCGAATCGTTCCAGAGCGCGTAAATGCGGTCGTTTCCGTCGGCGAAACAGCCGCTTTTTACGCACGCCGGGATAGTTGCCGGACGGTCGTAAACGTAGCTCCCGCCGTAGAAGAAACGGCGGTATTTTTCTTTTATTTCAAGCAATGTCTTTATCTTTTGCGCAAGATCGGGCAGCTCGCCTATGTGCGCGCGCCCGCGCCACGGCGAAACGTCCAGCCGGAACCCGTGAACGAAAGCGTTGGCGAGCGAAGAATCGGTGCCGGGCTTGGCGTCGTGGACGAAACGGTCGGTCTGTATGACTTCCGGGAAAGTGCGCATGAACATTTCGGGGAAGCACCCCGGCACGTACACGGCGCCGATCTGTATGCCGTGGATATAATGGACGTACGGGAGCACCATATCGTTGACCATCTCGGTACCTATCGCCTTCCCTTCCGGGCAGGCGGAATACATATTCCTGAACGCTTCGACGCGCCATTTTTCGCATTCGTCGGCGCGGGGACCGTGAAAATGTTTTTCGTTGAAGCACGGCAACGGGGCGGCGCCGCCTATCTGGTCAAAGAACGCCGAATCGCAGCCGTATTCGAATTTGATCCGTTCGTGCTCCAGAAGCATATTCTGCCATTCTTCGTTGGCGGGGCAGGCGGTGACGAACGACTTGTAGCCGAACGCGCGGAGCGTGAAGCCGTCGTTGCCGAACCGGTAATGGTCGCGGTATTCGTTGCCGTCTATGTCTATGCGGCAGACGTCTTTACCCACGGTGCGGTAATAATCGGTGTTCACGTCTATGAGCTGTCCGTTGGTGTAGAGCGCGACGTATCCGCCTTTTTCTTGTACCGCCTTTATGGCTTTTTTGAGCTCTTCGGCGCCGCCGAGCCCGTCATCCGGCTCATATACGGGGTAGCCGTTATCGAACCTTCCTTTCCACCAGCCGAACACCATGAGCATGTTCAACCCGCATTTCGCGCCTTCGTCGTAGATGCGCGGAAGGTCTTTGTATTCAAAGATCTTTTCGCCGAACTGGTGGCGCAGTATCACGCGCTGCCAGCCGGTGATATTCTTGACCCATTCGGGGACTTCTGGCGGCTTGTACCAGTTTGCGCGCGCGTAGGCGCCGTAGATATCCGAACCCTTTTCCCAGCCGCCGTCGCAGAGCGCCACAAAGCATTCGCTCGTGCGGACGGTCTCGCCTTCCCTTGCAAAAGGAAAATGCGAAACAGTCATCATAAGGCGTTTTTCCGCGCCGCGCGGCGAAACGCCGACCGCCATCACGCATATCTTCAGCTCTTTGCCGTGCCTGCCCATATAAAGGAATTTTCCGCCGCTCGAAAGCCCGAACCAGCTCATCGCCGCGTCACCGGGGTAGCGCATTGCGTTCCATATAACGTGGTTATCGGAAGAAATATACTCGGTGTGGCAGGTCTTTTTTATGCGTTCCCACGGATCGTTTATGGTCCAACCCAAACCGTTGACGTGGTAAAACACGTCGTTTTCGCGCACGTCGTCGCACGCCTTGAACAGGTCGACGAACGGCAGCTGCAGCTCATTAACGCGCACTCCCGCGCAGCCGCGCACCAAAGCCGAAAACGAAAAGCCCGGGCAGGTGCTTACGCACGCCTTCACCGTGACGGTGAGCGACACTTCAAAGCTCTTGCCGCAATCGGCGATAAGCTTTTCGTATTCCACCGCGAGCGTTTCGCCTTTGCGCGTGACTTTTCCGCGCTGGAGCGACGAACGCACTGTCATTTCGCGCTCGTAGCCGTCATCGAGGTACGCGCGCCAGAAATCGGCGTTTTCGCTCGCCTGCATCGGCGTTCCTTCCGCCGCCCAGCGGCAGTGAGAAGCGTCGCCGGAGACCGTAAACGCAAGGGAGCCGGATCTGAGTGTGTATTCGCGTTGTGTCATTCGTTCCATAATAAACCGCCTTCGTTTATTTATACGCTTATTCTATACCCTTTCGCCGGAATTGTCAATAAAAAATCCCCCGCGCGCCGGACTGTTTCGCCGACGCGCGGAGGAAAACGTTCATAGGAGGATAGAGTTGTTTAAAAGCAATAGCAAGTTATCGCATTACGGATCACGGATAAAGGAACGGACCGGTATATCCGCACGCACAGACGCCGTAAGCGTTGGGAGCGTGTACGCGCTTGACTTTGCCCTTGCACGAATTACAGGTGACGTAGTGATACGACGCGTCAATGAAATCATAAGTCGTCCCCATTACTACAGGTCCGTGAGTGTGTACGTGAGTTACGACCTTCATTCCCCAGATGTCTTGTGAAGTAACATTTTTTGTAGTACTGTACCCATCATACATAATGCTGCTGCTTGAAGGGGCGTGGTCAAGTCCATATACGTGACCGATTTCATGTGCCAGCAATATGTTTTTCCCTTCGACTGTTATACTGGGATCATTAAACATAACCGGATCTATGACAATGAAACACTTCACTTTATGCCCAGTTGTGGTTTCATATAAAAAGTTAAGTGTCCCCATAATCTCATTATCGGTCAAGTCATATTCCATTAATACTAACACTGCAGATTCCAAATTAGACGTGTATGTCATATTAATATTATTCCCCCAAAGCCCTATAGCTGCGGTGAAATAATCCTCATATGCTGTCTTTACGCTAGAATTATCATATGAATATGAACAGTTTTTTGTGCCCATATGATATGGAGTTGTAAGCGACCAACCGGAAACGGTTGTGTTAGCATCTATATCTGCCAAATCATTCGCAAATATATTAAGGCAACAAATAAAAATGAAAACGAACAGTAGAAATACATAGCAAAGAACTCGTTTTTTCATAATGCCTCCTAATAATTGAAAATTCACATTTTATTAATTCTTTTTTTTTCGTTTATCGGTTGCTCTTATTCGTAATATTTCTTCAATGCTACAACGAATTCCTCTCCACAGGTCTCTTTTTCGCAACCGATGACCTCCAGCAATTCAGGACGTTGCGGTTCGTCATAAGGAACAAAGCAGGGCAAGGATGCGTTGTAATAATAGTCTGCGATCGGAATGTAATAATTCCCCTCCTCCAGACCCGAAGTTTTGCTAAGATATAAAACGTATTCTTCGCCTACCTTGGGGAGCTTCCCCCTATAATCTACAGTATATTCCATATTGCGAGAAGAGACTGCGAACACAAAAGTCACCGTATCCCCTGCGGAAATATCGCCTTTGATCGAATCTTTGACTTCCACGCTAACAAGCGAGCGGTAACGCAAAAGATCACTGACATACCCCACGCCTTCTATATAATAATCATCGGGTTTATGCTCGGTCTCAATGAAAATTTCAGTCACATCTGTGATCTTGCCCAAAACCACGTCAGTGGGTTTATTTATCATTTCATCTGATATCGGCATCGATATACGACTGAAATATATAGGATTCTCCAGTGGTTCGACTTTCCAAATCGAAAATTCGCCGTCTTCGGAACGATATATTAGGTTTCTGTCGCCAGCTGTGGTTGAATCCACAACCGCGGAAATACCGTTTATATCGCCGCGTAAAGCCATAACGCCTATAGCGGCGGACGCGACTATAAGCAGCGCAAGCGCCGCGGCGGCTACTCTTTTGCCCGCCGTATTCAATATTTTCCACCACGCGGCCCGGTCCTTGCGCACGAGCGCGCCGGTCTTGCGTATGAATTCTTCCGAGGGAGTCACGGCGTTTGCGTCGACAGGATCGAACAGTATCTCGTCCGCCGCCGCGAACGCGTTTTTGAGTTTTTCGTTATTTTTCATTCGGTTTCTCCTTTCATAATAGCTGCAAGCAGCTTTTTGCCCCTTGATATGCGCGCTTCAACGGTCTTGCGGTTGAGCGCGAGCTCGCGCGCTATCTGCCGCGCGGACATATCGCGCACGTAATGCAGATACAGCACGTCGCGGTAAAGATCGTCGAGCTTGACAATGCATTCCATCGCCTGCTCGAACGTCAGCTTATCGATCAGCGAATCGATCTCGCCGTCCACAGCGCGGTCCGGAAGTTCGGTCTCGGCAAGCGATTCGTTCTTGTGCCGGCGGGCGCGCACGTTGTATATATTGAGTGCGCAGTTGCGCGCGCAGCGCGCGGCGTAAACGCGTCTTGCCTTTGGGTCGAGCTTTGACACCGCCGAAAACTTTTTCGCAATAGACGTCAGCGCGTTTATCACCGCGTCTTCCGCGTCGTGATGATCCTGCAATACCGCGTAAGCGGCGCTTAACATAAGGGATTGGTGTTCGCCGACAAACGTTTCAAATTCCGTTTCGTCGGTTTTTTCGTCCAGCAAAGCCGAAAGAATGATCGGGAACATTGGTCTTACCGCCTTTACTTTTGGTGCTTTTGGTATATTATACCATAACGAAAGCAAAACACAACAGTTCGGCGGTCCGAAGTGCGGTTTTTTCCGTGCCGGGCCCGGCAGGAGCATTTTTTCTTTTGGCGTACCGCCGTGCGCACGGCGTGTTTTGCTGTTCATATATATAAACAGTCCTAACCCCCCTGCCTCCTTCAAATAAATTGCAATTTTTTTAAAAAATTTTTTTCCGCGCGGGCCGGGCACGGAAAAATTGTGCGTTTTTCACTAAAAAACGGTTGTAAAACAAATCAGTTTGTGTTATAATCGATATGTAATACGGACGCGATCTTTTTTTGTGTCCGAAAACGCCGCTACAATACCGAAAGGAAACGTATTCGTAATGAAAAAAACTATTTCCAAAGGCAAGATCTGGTGTTTTGCCGTAGGCCAGCTGGGCTGGTCGATACTCTCGGCGCTTATTTCGAGCTGGCTGGTCAACTATTATCAGCCCGACCGGGCCACGATAGAAGGCGGTCACGCGCTTTTTGTCCCGCAGGGAGCGATTATTCTGGGAATGACGATAATAGGGCTCATAACCGCGTTCGGCCGCGTGTTCGACGCCGTGACCGATCCGCTCATCGCTTCCGCTTCCGATAGATGCAGATCCAAAAACGGCCGCCGCATACCGTTTATGAAATGGGCGGCAGTCCCGTTCGGCGCGGCCACCGCGCTGGTGTTCTTTTCGCCGATGTCGGGCAACAGCGGCGCCGCGGGAACCGTAAACGCCATATTCCTGTTCGTTATGGTAACGCTGTTCTACCTCTTTATGACCATGTACTGCACGCCGTATAACGCGCTCATCGCCGAGCTCGGCAGCACTCAGAAGGTCAGGATGTCCATTTCCACCTGCATTTCGTTCACCTTTATCGCCGGTATGGCGTTCGCATATCTCGCGCCGGTCATCTGGGGCGCGCTGATGGGTTTCGGCCTTGAACGCATGCTCGCCATACGCATTACCATGGCAGGGCTCGCGCTTGTAGGCGTGGGATGCATGTTCGTCCCCGTGTTCACCATAAAAGAAAGCGATTATATAGATATCCGCCCGACCGAGGATTCGGCTTTCCGTTCGCTGACCGCGACGTTCAAAAACAAGGAATTCCGCCATTTCGTGGCATCGGATATAGTATATTTCCTCGGCATAACGATGTTCCAGACGGCGCTGCCGTTCTTTGTGACTTCGCTGCTTAAAATGGACGAGGGGTATTCCACGCTGTTCTTTATACTGCTCACCGGTCTTTCGGTGCTGTTCTACCCGTTCGTAAGCAAGCTCACGCGCAAATTGGGCAAGAAGAAGCTCGTGCTCATAGCGTTCGCCATCTTTGCGTTCTCGTTCGGCTACGCCGCGCTGCTGGGCGACACGCTTTCGTTCATACCGCCGCTGGTGCAGGGCGTACTGCTTTGTCTGTTCGCTTCGCCGGCGCAGGCGCTTTTCGGCATTATACCGCAGGCGATGGTCGCCGATATAGCCGAAAGCGAAGAAAAGACCACGGGCGTGAACCGTTCGGGTATGTTCTTTGCAGCGCGCACCTTTGCAATGAAGCTCGGCCAGGGCGTGGCGATGCTGCTCGTCACGTCGCTTGCCACAATACGCACCGATATCGGACTCGGCTACCGTCTGGTGGCTGTCTCCGCGGCCGCGGCGTGCATAATAGGCGGCCTGTTCCTGCTTGCGTATAACGAAAAGAAGATATATTCCACGCTCGGCGTCGAAACGGGTAAGAAAGAATGAGTTATTCCGCTTTTATGTCGCAGACCGTGTCGCCGTATATCACGGCACGCCGCACGGTGCGCGAGCTCGTCATGCGCGACGGCAATAGCCTATACGGCGAATCGTATTCCGCCGAAAACGCGCGCGGCACGGTGTTCATTCTGCACGGATTCACCGAAAACGCCGCCAAATACAGCGAAGTGATCTACCGCTTCTTATGCGAAAATTTCTGCGTTTTCATATACGAGCAGCGCGGTCACGGAAGATCTTACAGGACCATCGCCGACAAAACGCTCACACATATCGACCGCTTTGAAGAATACGTCGAGGATCTTGAGACGGTGCTGGAAGAAGCCGCCGATATGCCAAAACCGTATTTTCTGTTTTCGCATTCGATGGGCGGCGCCGTTTCGGCTCTGTTTATGGAAAAACACCCTGGCGTGTTCGGAAAAGCCGTGATGTCTTCGCCGATGATCGCTCCCACGCACGGCAATATGCCGCTGTTTATACCCAAGCTCATCTGCCGTTTCTGCATTCTCACCGGCAGAAAGCGCAAGCGCATCTTCATAGCGCCAAAGTACCCCGGAAAAGAGGATTTCGCCTCATCGTGCGCGACTTGCGAAGAAAAGTTCGCGTATTACGAGGAAATAAAGCGGAATTGCGAAGACTTTCACAACTATTCGCCCACGTACGGCTGGCTGCTTCAATCGCTGTGCGTCACAAAAAAAATACTCAAAAAGGGCGCGCCCGAGCGCATCGACGCACCCGTGCTGATATTTTCCGCGGAGCTGGACAACGCGGTGCTAAACGATAAACAAAAAGAATTCGTCGATCGGCTGAAACACGGCAGACTGGAGTTCGTCAAAGACGTAAAGCACGAACTGTTCCTTTCTCCGGACGAAGTGACGGCGCCGTATTTTAAACAAATAACCGACTTTTTCAAAGCGTGAAGGGCTTCGTGCCCGCACGCGGACGTCAGCGGAGGTCTCTACAATGATTTCAATTTCAGCAAAACGATTCGTATCGCTCATTCTCTGCGCGTGCCTGCTGTGCGCGCTGCTCGCTTCGTGCGGCCCGGCAGCAGAAGAATCTTCCGTTCCGGAAGAACAGAGCGAAATTTTGTCGACCGAAAGCGCGCAGAGCGAAGGCGAGGAAAGCAGCGCCGCAGAAGAAAGTTCCGTTCCCCCGGAAAGTTCCGCGGACGAACCGGTATCGGAACCGGTATCGGAACCGGTATCGGAAGAGCCTTCTGAAGCAATAAGCGAAGGATCTTCCGAAGGACCGAGCGAGGAACCCAGCGAGGAACCTTCTGCGGAGCCTTCGGAAGAGCCTTCGGAAGAGCCTTCGGAAGAACCTTCGGAAGAGCCTTCGGCTGAACCGAGCGAAGAGATAAGCGAGGAAGAATCCTCCGCGGAAGAATCCAAAGAAGAATCCAAAGAAGAATCCAAGGAAGAGCCTTCCAAGGAAGAATCCAAAGAGGAATCCAGCGAAGAACCTTCCGCCGAACCGAGCGAGGAACCCAGCGAGGAACCGAGCGAAGAGCCGAGCGAAGAGCCGAGTGAAGAACCGAGCGAACCGCCCGAAATGGGACCTGTCTGCGTGTCGCTCGGCAAATCCTACGCCAGCGATCCCGCGCCCGACGAACAGTATCAGGATTCCTACGGCATGCAGCTCACCGACGGCGTCATATCCGCCCGTTCCGGCGTAAGCTACAGCGATCCCAACTACGCGGGATATCTGCTCAACAGCGGCTCCACCGTATGCGACGTAACGATAGATCTCGGCGCAGTGACGCCGGAAGTCTACCGCTTCGAAGCCGACTGTATGAGCAACCGTTCCGCGGGCGTATGTCCGCCTTCAAAGGTGACGGTGCAGTATTCCAATGACAAAAAGAACTGGAAGACCGCCGGCGATCTGAAGAGCCCCGCCGAATTCCCCGACGATTCGGCGCGCACTTTTACGCTCGAGCTGACCAAAGGCGTCGAATGCCGCTACGTCAGGTTCCATTTCCAAAGGGGCGGCGCGTGGCTGTTCCTCGACGAGCTTTCGGTCTACGCCATAGCCGAAATAGAACACAAAGATTCCGCAGAAGAGGTGATACGCAGATTGTACGACAACGAATCGTTTACCGAATCCTCGCTGAAAGCGGCGATCAGTTCAGTAAAGACCGGCACACCCGACAAGACTCAGGCGAGAGTCGACATCCTGGCAAAAAAATCGTACCGCACCGATATCAAGCCCAACGGCTCTTTCCCCGATAAAGGCGGCATGCTGACCGACACATATACCGGCGCGAATATCGACGAAAACACCTGGGTGGGATTCTCCGGCGGCAAAGATATAAACATCACCGTGCCCATAGGTTCAAAGGCGACCGATATCGCCGCGTTCGAACTGCACGCCTATTCCACCGGCGCGGGCAATATAGAATACCCGCGATGCGTGATATTCTCCGTCTCTTCCGACGGAAACAGCTGGAAACAGCTCGCGCGGTGCTACGCGCCCGTGGGAAGCCAGAAAGATTTCACGTTTATCGCCGAACTCCCCAATACGGTGAGCGCCAAATACGTGCGCTTCACACTAATCACCGAAGGCAGCGACATGGTCCTTATCGACGAAGTCGCGGCGTACGCCTATAACGACAGCCGTCTCTACGAAGGCGATGTGTATCCGCCCGTAAGGTTCCCGACTGTCACCGAAAACACCTACTGGCCAAGCTCGGATCAGTTTTACAAACTCGTGACCGATCTTATCAAAGCCAAGCGTCCGCAGATCTACTACGCAGCGTCGTCCGGCGTCAACGCGGAAAACAACACGCCCGCTTCGTCGCCGATACTCACCGACGGCGTATACGCGAACGATCTCGATTTCCACGGCGGCAAATACTTTAAGATGTACGGCGGCGGAAAACGGTTTATTTTCTTCGATCTGACCAATCTGAGCACCGTATACTCGTTCAAAGGCGAAATGATGCAGCAGAAATCGTGGGCGGTTTACGCCCCTGCCTCCATACCCGTGCTCGTTTCGACCGACGCCGTCAAATGGTATTCCGCCGGCGGTATACCGATCGACAACACAAGAGACGGCGCGCGCCTCAGCGGCACGCTCACGCTCGAAACGCCCGTGGCGGCGAGATTCGTCTGCTTTGTAGTCGACGTTTCCGGCTGGGCAGGCGTTGACGAGCTGGAAGTCACCGGCAAGAAAGAAGTGGAATCCGGCACGCCGCTCGCAAATAACGCCGGATTAGCGGAATTCACCGACGTGGAATGGGGCTCGGCGTCAGGCGAGCTTACGTGGGGCGAATACGACGCGACTCTGGGCGCAAAGGATATTTACCTTGCATACCACGGCACGAGCAGACACCCCAGCGCAGACGATCTGCTGCCCATACTCGGGCATCTCGGCACCGACGGTAAATATGACGACACCATGTTCGACGGCGCGCTGTTTTTAATGTCCGGCGGATTCCCCTCCGGGCTCGGCGGCGGCACCGGCGGCGTACTCAGATACAACAAGAGCGACGCCGAATGGCTGATATCGCAGCTCTTCGACCCGAACCAGAACATCCCCGCGCTTGAATCGGCGGCGGGAACGCTGAAACAGAAGCTGAACCTTCCGAGCAGCTATAAAGTCAAGTATTACGTATCGCTGTATTATCCCAGCTGCGACAATTTCGGCGATATCGACGGCGACGGCAAGAGCGAAGACCTTTCGACTACTGCCGGCAAGATAAAAGTGCTTTTGTGGTGGATGGAAAAGTTCGAAACCGAGCGCGCAAAGCACAATTACGTCAATATCGAATTCGGCGGCTACTATTGGTACAACGAATCGATGAACAGCGGCGACGAAGTCATAACCAACGCGGTCGCGGACGCCATCCATTCAAGAGGCAGCGTGTTCTTCTGGATACCCTATTTCACGGCGAACGGCTGGACGGAATGGCAGAAATACGGCTTTGACGTCGCCTGCCTGCAGCCCAACTACGCGTTCAACACCGACGTTCCCGATACGCGCATCCCCGCCGCGGCGCGCATAGCTCAGACGGGAGGCATGTGCCTGGAAATAGAAATGGATCACCGCGTTGCGCTGGATATACGCTACAAGCAGCGCTATTTCGAATATCTAAAGCAGGGCTTCAAGCTCGGATATCAGTCCGGCTGCCCGCATCTGTACTATATAGGCGCAAGTCTGCAGAGCTTTGCAAGATCGAGCGACGCCGATCAGAGGCAGATATACGATTACACCTACCAGTTCATTAAGGGCACGATGGTGCTCAAGCCCAAAAAGCTTTCCAACCGCAGCGTGACCTGCAACGCGGGCAAACCCTATTCGAGCGCAGCAGGCACCAACGTCGGCGAAAGCGCGGTGTTCAAGGTGGTCAAGATGCCCGACCACGGCACTCTGACTCTTGAGGCGGACGGCACCTACACCTACTACCCCAACAAGGGTTATACCGGCAAAGACACGTTCACGGTATCCTACTCGGTCGGGCTCGACTATTCCGACCCGGCGACGGTGACCGTGACAATAAAATGACGGCGCTCAAGTAAAAAACGCGGCTTTCGTAAAACTACGAAAGCCGCGTATATTTTTACTTTGTTTACGGGACGTATTCGACCGTGATATCTATGCGCACGTCTTCGCTCACTCCCGTGAGGTATTTCGCCGCCACGCAGAAACAGTCTTCGCCGTAGAATCCCCTTTCGGGCATATAGATGACTCTGCCGTCGGCGTAGAGCTGCAGCGAGCCGTACTTCGGCTGAACCGTGACCGTCAAAACATACCTGTATTCGCTTTCCACGTTTATCTTCCCGGTGATGCGCTTGCCCGCCTTGCCGGTCATATTCTCGCCGTAAGGCGCGGCAAACGGTATTTCGGGATCGGTCTTATAGTCCGACTTGTCGAGCAGGCCCTTGGAATAGAGATACGTGTCATAGTATATGGAATTTTCGTATCCGTACGCGCTGTCTCTTGCCGCGATGAGATCCGAAGGCACGCCGCCCAGATAATAGATCTTGGTAGTTTCATTGTGGCCGTATTCGAGCGACGCCAGCAGATATTCTTTGTAACGGCGCACGTTTTCGTCGCTATTTGCGTTGTTCAGTTCCACCTCCACCGACATTCCGTAGAGCTTGGCTTTGAGCGCCGCGGCGCGCAGCCGGCCCTCGTCTGCTTCGGACGAGAACGAATAGTTGGGCTGCAGGCAGGCGAAATCAAACCCCAGTTCGCGCCAGGTGTTCCAGCCCGCCGCGTTGTAGTACGGGATCCAAAACATAAGATATCCCTTGGAATGCACGTAATCAATGGCGTATTTGACTATCTCTATTTCGTCGGGCTCGTCGTAGTACAGCGCTTCCGAAAGCCAGTAGAACCCCATAAGCTTTACGTTGGGCGCGTCGATCTGCGAAAGCCATTCCAGCTGCATATCGACTTCCCAGCGGATCACCTTTTTGCGGTTTTCGAGCGAATCGAACGATTCGTCGATCCCGTCGCCGTCTATATCGCCGAACGTGTTGACTTTTCCGTCAAGCACCGCGCGCGGACGGATCACCGAAAGGTATATGCCTTCCTTGTATTCCGCGTCGCCTTTGGCTTTTGCGATCTCTTCCGCCGCCTGTGAAATGGCTTCGATACCGCGGTCTTTGGTGAACTGCGTTTCGAAATACGGGGTCCAGCCCTTGAGCAGTTCGCGTTCGCTTGCGGAAGCGAAATTGTTATGCGGCGTTATGACCATATTTTCGAATATGACGTCTTTGAGCTCGCCTTCCTCATAATACCCTATAATGTTTAAATAATCCTGCGCGGTGAGCATTTCGGAATACACTCCGCACGCGCTCTTGGTGTTGCACAGGTACGAGCAGAGTATGTTCTGCGCGCCGCCGATTTTGCCGGGGTCGGGATACGAGTACGGCATTTTTCCGCCGCTTGCCGAACTGTCGGGCATTATTGCGTTTTCAAGCGCTTTTTCCGTGCCGAATATGCAGAATTCGGTGAACGCGGTGTGCGTGTTGAACAGGAAAGTGAACCTTACGAACCGCGCGATATAGACAGCTCCGGCGTCCGCTTCGAATTCAATGAGCCGGTTGCTGCCGTCGAGCAGCGCTTTATCCACGCTCATAACGGCGACGCTCTGCCACTCTTCGCCGTCGGCGGAAACCGAAACGCATATGTCGTCGGGCGGGAAAACGGCCCAGGAAGGTATATATATCGACTGCGCCGAAAAACGGCTTACGGATGACGCGTAGCCGAGGTCGAACGTGATCTCCCTGCCGTCGCCGCGCGTCATACGGAAGCTAAGGTCGGAATCCCACGCAGGCGCTTTGAGCGTCTTGCCGTCGCAAAGGATGGAAGTATCCTGAACGTTGGCGTAGCCGTCGACGTTCTTTTTGGTGATCATTGCAAACGACATCGCGTGGACTTCGGCGCCGAGCGCCAGGTTCTTTTCTTCCGCGCTGCCGTCGAGGCGGAATTCGGGTTCGCAATGCGGAGTCGTGTATTCGGGGTAAACGCTCACGAGGTCAAGGCTATCGTCGCGTTCGGCCCCGTAAACGTACGCTTCCAGTTCGCCCAGGAAAGCGAACCCCGCGGCGCACCTGAACCAGAACCGCACGTATCTCGCATTGACGTACTCGCCGAGATTGAACTCAAAATCGTAGGTCTGGGCGCGCTCCGGATCGGATATCCCGCTCATTTTGCAGATCTTTACGAAATTTTCGCCGTCTTCGGAAATATAAACGGTGACGTCCTGCGGCAGGTAGATCGCGTATTCGGTCTGCGAAAGGAACACGGCGCGGAACGCGCCTATTTTTTCACATACTTCGCCCAGATCGAAATCTATCCGGCAGGTGCCGGTTTCAAAGCCGATCCAGGAATAATTGTTGAAACTTTCAGGGACCGCGCCGTCCGAAAGCAGGTTTCCGCGGTCCGGATACGAGCTGCTTACGCGCGCGTTTACGCCGTACGGCCTGCCCAAAAGCGCGTTGGCGCGCGGAAGGTCTTTTTCGACTTCGCCTTGATAAAGCGCGTCGATCTCGGCCTTCTTTTCGCATTCGGGGATACTTATTTCTTCGGAACTGTCTTCCGTAACGGGCCCGGCGGAACTTTCATCCTCAACCGAAACGTCTTCCTGAGATCCGGAACTTTCCGGACCCGGCGCGGCGCAGGCGACAGCCGAAACGAGCAGGCACAGCGCGAGCAGTAATAAGACAAATCTTTTCATCAATTCGTTATGACGAACCATCTGCCGCCGATTTTGACGCAGGTGATCTCATCCGTCAGCTCCTTTTCATTATTTGCAACGGTTATCGTGTATGAATATGCCACGGTGTTGATTTCCTCTATTTTGCCGGCGTC
This sequence comes from Clostridia bacterium, assembly GCA_017429165.1. GTDB lineage: Bacteria > Bacillota > Clostridia > Oscillospirales > CAG-382 > UBA1206. Next base: position 27,504 of record JAFRPL010000029.1, on the reverse strand, counting down.
CAATCCTTTTGCAGCATAGCGGCGCTCCAATTTGCCAAGCTGTTCGGCGAATTCTTCCTCCATATGCTTAGGGTATACATTCTTGCCAAGACACACACCGAATCTGCCTTTTAGCGACCTTACTCTTATCCGGGCGTCGCTGTACGAATACGCCTGAGCTATTGAATCGCGTTCTTTGTATTCGCCGCCCTTGTTCCAGTTTTCCGAAAACTCGGTCAGTAAAAAATCGGGTATCATATCGAGCGCGGTGCGTATATCGTCGCCAAAGATCGAGCTCATAAGCGTTTCGACCGCCTCTTCGGGCGTGTCGGCTCCGAGCCCGCCGGAACGCGTAAACAGCGCAAGGCACACAGCCGCGGCGGCGACAGCAATTACGGCGACTGCCGCGATGATTATGATCGTTGTCTTCTTTTTGCCTGTTTTGCCCTTTTTGGGATCGCAGCCGCAATAGGCGCACTTTTCGACGCCGTCCGGCAGGAACGCTCCGCAGTTTTTGCAGTTCATAAAACCACCCTTTTCGCTTTTATGATATCATTGTACCATATAAAAAGCCGAAATGCAACAGAAAAACGGCGCCGTGCTGCGGCGCCGTGTAATTTGTTCTGTTTTTCTTTTATTAAATCATTCCGCGACTTCGACCGAAAGTTCGGAGACTGAGATGAAATGCATGGACCCGCCGGCCGAACCGATTATGCGCACGCCGCTGCATTCGACAGGAGAATCGAACACGAAACGGTAGCTTTCGTAATCTGCGCCGAAAGCGCCCTGCGTGTTGCCTACCGGGTACGGCTTGTCGGGCGTCGCTTCAGCGGTCTGCCACACGCCGTCGACGAGTATCTCAACACGGATGCTTCCGTCCTTGAAGAAACCGCCGTCGTGGAAATTGGCGCCTTCGGTAAACGTCACCGCCGCCAGCTTCTGCAGGCCCAGGAACACATAGCCCACGTATTCTTCGTGATCGGTCGAATCGTAAGCGAAAGTATCGTACGAAACGCTCACGTAGTTGTCGCCGCGAGACGGTATATAGCCGTCGCGTATTATCTCAATATCCTTGCAGCCGGTCCCTTTGGGATCGGTCACCGATATGATTATCACCGCGTTCTTTGCGGGATCGGAAGTCGTTTCTCCATACGTGGGATCCTTTACTTCGTTGAAAATCACGTCCAGTTCGGAACACGAAACGAACGTGGCGCTTCCGCCGGGCTTGCCTATGACGCGCACGCCTTCGCACCATTCGGGAGACTCCAGCGTGAATTTGAAATGCGTGAACGGGCTGTGTTCGCCGTAAGCGGGGTCGCAATCCGCCGCGGCGTCGGTCCAGGCGCCGTCTTTGAGTATCTGCACCGACGGAGCGGAATCGAACCATCCGCCGTTGTTGAAATGCATACCTTCGGTAAAGAGCACGTCCGTAACATGTACGGAATGATCGAATTCGAGCGCGAACCATTCGCTGCCGGAATACGCCCCGGTAAAGGTATCGTACTGTTCCGAACTCTGCCAGGTCGCGTAATCGGGATAGAAACCGTCCGCTATCACGGAAATGTCCTTGCTGCCGCCGCCCGCAGGCATTCTGGTCGAGCAGGAGGGAGTCATAATGAATCCCCTGTCGCCGTTACCTGCGCCGGTCACCGTGACCGTGACGGACGCGGTAGATTCTTTATCTCCGGCTTTGGCGGTATAACGGATCTCGTAAGTGCCGTCAGCGGAATATTCATAAGAGCCCGTGATAAACGGTATCACCATTCCGTCGCCCATATCGAAGGAATGCGTTACATCGCCTTCGTATCCTTCGGGCAGCGCGTACGCGCTTTCCAAGCGGATCTTGCCGCGTGCGCCTACCGATACGGTGAGGTAAGCGGTGATCTCGTCCGAAGGCCACTGTTCGAGCGGAACGGCACCGACAGCCGCTTCGACGCCGGGAGCCGGCACGGCGTACGCGCCGTCTTTTTCGGCGGCGCCGATCGCTTCGAGCGTTTGCAGCGCGAGCTCGTACGAGACTTTTATGCATTTTTCAAAATCGTATTCGGTGTTGGAAAACACGGTCCCGGAGCGATCGAGCGCGGAAACGTATTCTTCCGCAAGCCCCGACATACCGTAGAACGCGCCGAGCACGCCCGCCGCGCTCGAGGGGTTGCAATCGGAATCCTGACCGCAGCGCATCGAGATCTTGATCGTTTCGGCGAGGTCGCCGTTGCCCCAGAGCAGACCCATATGCACGTATGCGGCGTTGAGCTTGGCGTCGATATTCGCCGCAAGACCGCGCCATTTCACGCATCTCGCGGAAGAGCCGTATCTGGTCTGTATGATATCCCAACATTCCTGCCAGCCCTTGCCGCTGTTATAGCATTCGGTGACGTCGTCGAGCACGGCGCGGAATTTGGAACCTTCGGGGATCGCGAGCCGTCCGGCTTCGGCAATATCCATGATGCTTTCCGCCGTATACGCCGCGGCGTGCATCACCGCGATATATACGCCGCCGTAGACGCCGTCGCCGTAGTTCATAATGTGCCCTATCTCAAATGCGCGCTCCGCCGCCCTGGCGGGCTGACCGGGATACAGGTTGCCCAAGAAATCCGCCTCTATCTGCCAGTCGATATCATCGCAATGATAGTTGTAAAGGTAGCTGCCGCTCTGAGGCGCGGGGATGCCCGCGCGCAGATTGGCGCGCCCCTGATAGTTGGCGTGATCGAGCCCGAACTCCGTGGCGCGGAACGCTTCCGCGAGCGCGGTTATGGAGCAGTCGACGCCTTCTTTATACATAGTGTCCAAAAAAGGTATCTCAACGTAAAGGTCGTCCTGGCCGAACGCGTCGTTTATCATCTGCGCTTTCCACGCGGGGACTTCGTTTACGGGGATGATCCTTCCCTGATATCCGAATTCGGTGCTCGCGCCCCACGTGACGCCGATCATCTGCGCAGCCCACGAGCCTTCTATGCGGTCTTTAAGCTCTTCGGCAGTCAGCGCGCGCGTAGGGACTTCTACGGAGGCCTCGCTTTCTTCGGAAGGACTTTCGCTGACTTCGGAAGAGCCGCCGTCGTCGACCGACATTCCGTTATCGGTCGATCCTTCCGCCGAACTGTTTTCGGCGGGCGTGTTTGAGCAGGCGACCTGCATAAGAAACGCCAGCACTATGATCAAGCAAATCAATACTCTTGATTTTTTCATTTTTTTCCTCCGTTCCGATGTCGCGGAAAGAATATACGTCGTCTGTTTCCATTATATCATCTTACGGTTGAATGTCAACAGTATAATGCATATCGGCGTATTTTTTCGCCCAATATGGCCTAAATGCTTGATTTTTATGCGGAAACACTGTATAATAACGGTATAAGCGGTATGCGCGTGGCGCGTACGCCGGAATGAAACAGACAAGAGGATATCATGCTTACGTTAGAAAGAGCCAAAGAACTGAACGACGCGCAGGTGACAGAGCATCATCTCGTCATACACGCAAAAAACGTGATGTACGCCATGGGCGCTATGGCAGACCATTTCCGCGAAGACCGCGAACACTGGATGGCGGTAGGATACCTGCACGATTACGATTATGAAAAATTCCCCGACGAACATCTTAAACACACGGAAAAAGAACTGCTCGGCGAAGGGGTCGAATCGGCCGACGTGCGCGCAATACTCAGCCACGGTTACGGTATCTGCACCGATATAAAGCCCGAAACGAATATGGAAAAATCCCTGTTCACGGTAGACGAGCTCACCGGTATAATACAAGCGTGCGCGCGCATGCGTCCGCTGGGGATAACCGACCTTGAAAAAAAGAGCTTTATGAAAAAATTCAAGGACCGCAAGTTCGCCGCCAAGTGCGACAGAGATCTTATACTGCGCGGCTGCGAAATGCTGGGCATGGATGTGGCGGAAGTTGCGGAGATATGCATAGAAGGCATGAAACCGCACGCCGCCGAAATAGAACTTGCGGGGACAGGGGGTAAAACGACGGCATTATGACGCTTATTAAAGAACGTTCCGGATTCATACTTGCGGTAGCGCTTTACGGCACCATAGGTCTTTTGCTGCGCTATTCCGCGCTGCCCAGCGAAGCGACGGCGTTTTACCGCGGAGCGATAGGTGCGGCTTTCATCTTTCTGTACCGGCTCGCACGCGGCGAAAGACCGGACTTTGGCTCTATGCGCAAAAACGCGTTCTGGCTTATAGTTTCCGGCGTGGGGCTCGGCCTTAACTGGGTATTCCTTTTTGCGGCGTATATGAACACCACGGTGGCGGTCGCAAGTCTGTGCAACTACATGGCTCCGGTCTTCGTGCTGGCGCTTACGCCGCTCGTGCTGAGAGAAAAGATAGATATACGGAAAATACCGTGCATTATCGCCGCGTTTTTCGGAATAGTGATGGTCTCGGGCGTTTTGAGCGGCGGGATCAACGGCGGCGCCGGCATTGCTTTCGGGCTTGCCGCGGCGTGCTGCTTTACCGGAATAGTTTTCTGCAACCGCAAGCTGAAAGGCATTTCCGCGTTCGATCGCGCGCTCGTGCAGCTTGCGATATCGTCGCTGACGGTACTGCCGTACGTGATCGTCAAAAACGGCACTCTTCCGCTGCCGGACCTGCGTTCGGGCGCGATAGTCCTTACGCTGGGCATAGTGCATACCGGCATAGCATACTGTCTGTATTTCAACGGCATGGCGGCGCTGCCCGTGCAGAGCGTGGCTATACTCGGGTATCTGGAGCCGGTGGTCTCGGTCATCTGCTCGGCGATCTTCCTGCACGAAACGCTGGGGTGGACGGGATGGCTCGGCGCCGTGACAGTGCTTGCCGCCGCCGTGATAAGCGAACTGATACCGGAAAAAGAAAAGGCAAAAACAGAATAACGCAAATCAAAACGGCTCGTTCATTTGCCGCAAACGGCTGAAACGCCTTTTGGAATTCCGTTAAAAAAGGAGATTTGTTCAATGAGACTGTACGTCAGACCGGTGCATTACTATGAGACCGACATGATGGGCGTCGTGCATCATGCGAATTACATACATTGGATGGAAGAAGCGCGGATAGATTTTATGGATCAGCTGGGGTTCCCGTATTCGGCCATGGAAGCCAAAGGGCTGATATCGCCGGTTGTGGAGCTATCCTGCAATTACAAAAAGCCCTGCAAATTCGGCGACGAGATAACCGTGACCGTGTCGGTGGAATCGCTCGGCGGAGTAAAGCTGACGCTCGCATACGAGATGCGCGGCAAAGACGGCGATATCGTCTGCGAAGCGAAGTCCGCGCACACTTTTTTGGATAAAAACGGACGTTTCGTTCGGTTGAGACGTGAAGAGCCCGATTTCTGCGCGGCGATAGACGCCTTGCTGAACGCGACGGCAACAGACTGAGGAGGAAAAGTATATGGATCTGACACAACTCGCAAAAGAAAGGTATTCTGTCAGAAAATTCGCCGGCAAACCGATAGAGGAAGAAAAGCTGCTCGCCGCGCTCGAAGCCGGCAATTTGGCCCCAACGGCGAAAAATCAGCAGCCGCAGCGGATATACGTCATAAGATCGGCTGAAAATCTGCAAAAGATCCGCGTCCTTACGCAATGCCATTATGGCGCGCCGGTCATCCTTCTGTTCGCTTACGACGCGGCGGAGCAATGGCAGAACCCGCTCGAGCCGGGCGTATGTTCGGGGCAGCAGGACGTGAGCATAGCCGCGACTCATATAATGCTTAAGGCATCAGAGCTCGGTCTTGGCACCGTATGGGTGAATATGTTCCCGCCCACCGAAACGAAACGCTTGCTCGGACTGCCGCAAAACGAAATACCCGTTCTGCTCATGCCGATAGGTTACCCTGCGCCGGACGCGGCTCCTTCGCCCAGGCACGCGCAAAGAAAACCGCTTTGCGATACGGTAAAATTCATCTGATCCGCCGTAACAAACGCGTGATCGCGGGCGACAAGCGTTAAGCGTTAGAAAAAAAGCAAAAATCAAAAAACTCTGATAAAAAGTCCTCTTTTTGCGAACAAAAGAGGACTTGTTATATTTTCGCCCGTTCTGCGCATAATAAAAACAAAAAAGCAAGGAGAAAATATATATGAAAGCAACGGGAATCGTTCGCCGCATAGACGATCTGGGGCGGGTGGTCATACCTAAAGAGATACGCCGCACGATGAGGATACGCGAAGGCGCCGCCTTGGAGATATTCACGGACAAGGAAGGCGAGGTCATTTTTAAAAAATACTCGCCACTGGGCGAATTAAGCGCGTATTCCGCGCAGTACGCCGAAGCGATAAGCAAGGTCACGGGGCTCACGGTGGCGGTCTGCGACCGCGACACTGTGGTGGCGGCTTACGGCTCCGGCAGCAAAGACGTGGCGGAACGTTCCATTTCCGAGCAGGTGTCTTCGATGCTGGAATCGCGCAAGCCGTTTTCCGTATCCGAAAGCGCCGGGTGTCCGTTCCTCACGGCAAACGGCAGCGGAAGGATATCGTACCTTTCGCCCATAATAAGCGAAGGCGACGTCATAGGCGGCATAATGCTATTGCAGAACGGCGAATCCGGCGCGCGCCCGGACGACGCCGACCGCAAAATGATAAACGCAGGCGCGCTGTTCCTTTCAAAACAGTTCGAAGTGTGAATCTTTTGCAAAAACCAAAACGCCGAAAGGTATTCTTCCTTTCGGCGTTCGTTTTACCGTATCCGTTACGTCTGCACGCTTGGTCCCCCATATAGTGAGAAAAAATCTCACAAAATGCGCGCTTGATTACATATTGAAAATACTGTATAATGCAGATACCGGTAAGCGATCCTCTGTACAGAGCAAAAAAGACAAACAGGAGAAGAATGTTTTATGAAATTGAATTTAGGAAATCAGATCCGTTCGAACAGACGCAGAATGGACCTTACGCAAGAACAACTTGCCGACGAATTCGGCACATCGCCGCAGGCGATATCACGCTGGGAAAACGGTACTACTTACCCCGATATCGAAATGCTTCCGATGATCGCTTCGTTTTTCGGCACATCAGTCGACGCGCTGCTCGGCTGTACGGATCAAGAAAAAGAAAAATTCTGCAACGATATTCAAAACGAACTGACAACGGCCGCGAAAGATAAAGACGCGGAAAAGACCATGGAACTATTACGCGAGATCAGACGTAATCTCAGAGAATATCACCATGGCTATTGGCTGTGGGGATTGTTTGATGAACTTTGGAAATCGCGGCTTTATACGGACAAAAAAGTGCTTGACGAAATGCGTATGCTGGCTGAAGAAATATTCGCCGTCTATCCCAAAGAAGATCACGGCTGCGTGATAGAAAGCATGGCAAACATGGAGGACGACGAACATATTGAAGCTTTCCTGAAAGATTATGCAAGCATACACGATCTGCGCCGCCAGCGGCTGCTGTATTACAGGTATAAAGGAAGGGGTGAGCTTGACAAAGCAGAACAAATGCGGCATTTTATTCTTTGGAACGGCTTGAACGATTTGTTGACTGTTCCGGCAGTATGGTTAGATAACCGTAGTTCCTTTTCTCCCGAAAATCTCAGATGGTTCTGCGAAACGCAGCTCAATTATCTGAACGCCGTGAATTGTCTGACACCCGATAAAAAACATCTAGTAAGCGGCGGCGCCGGGATGGATCTTTGGTGCCAACCTCGCGTGATTCTCGGACTAAGCTACGCCAAATCGCTTGCGAAGCTCGGTGAAACTGAAGCGTCGCTTGACGCTTTTGAAGACACCGTAGGCGTGATAGAACGGGTGATGAACATCACGGACGACGAATTCGAGCTCGCGTGTTCTTCCCCGGCGCTCAAAGGATTTTCATTGAAATGCGCCTTTTATTGGATATCGGGCGGTTCTGACGGAAAAGAATACCGCGATCTTCAACTGGAAAGCAACGGCTGGAACGAATGGATATGCCCACAAGATATATTAAGATCAGTAAAAAACGATTCGTGGTACGGCCCGATATCCATATCCTGCGAAAGATTTGATTCACTGACGGCACGCCTGAAAAAATGCATTATCGAACGTGAAGCAAAAGAATGAATAATCAGTTCATTTAATATTATAAAACGCCGAAAGGTATTTTCCCTTTCGGCGTTCGTTTTTATTCGCTTTATTAAGTCTGCACACCCGAAAATTGCGTCATATACAAATCGTAATATACTCCGCCCTGAGCGAGCAGTTCGTCGTGGCTGCCGGATTCGACGATATGTCCGTCGGAAAGGACTATTATCTTATCCGCGTCGCGGATAGTCGAAAGCCGGTGCGCTATGACCAGCGACGTGCGGTTGTGCATCAGGTTGAGCATCGCCTGCTGGATCTGCATCTCGGTCCTGGTATCGACCGAAGACGTCGCCTCGTCGAGTATGAGTATCTTGGGGTCTGCGAGCACAGCGCGCGCTATGGAAATAAGCTGCCGCTGACCCGCGCTGAGATTGCCGCCCGAAGCCGTGAGCACGGTGTCGTACCCTTCCGGCAGACGCTCGATGAACACGTCCGCGTTGGCGGTGTGCGCGGCGGCGCGGATCTCTTCGTCCGTGGCGTCGAGCTTGCCGTAGCGGATATTATTAGCTATGGTGTCGGTGAACAGTACCGTATCCTGGAGCACTATCGCTATGGACGAGCGCAGAGAGTTTTTGGAGATCTCCGCGATATCCTCTTCGTCGAGCCGTATTCTGCCCGTATCGATATCGTAAAACCGCGTGAGCAGGTTGACCACGGTCGTCTTGCCCGAACCGGTCCTGCCGACGATGGCGATCTTCTGGCCCTGTTTGACGTGAAGATCGAACCCTTTGAGCACCGGCTCGCCTTCTTTATAGGCAAAGCCGATATCGTCAAAGTCGATATCGCCGCGCACCGAAGCGACGTCGATATCCCTTGCGGGCTCTTCGTTTTCTTTTTTGGAATCCATTATCTCGAACACGCGCTCGGCGCCCGCTATCGCAGTGAGGAAGCTGGTGTAGAGGTTGGCGATCTCGTTGATCGGCCGCGTGATGTTCTTGGAATACTGGATAAACATGAGTATGGCGCCTATGGTGATGACTTCTTGGACGGCAAAGTAACCGCCGGCGACGGCGACGAGCAAAAAGCCCGCGTTGCCTATGCAGTTCATTATGGGCCCCATGACCGAACCGAAGATATTCGCTTTTATACCGGTGCGTTTGAGTTCGTCCGAAAGGCTTTCGAATTCATTTACCGAAACGTCTTCGTGACTGTACGCGGCGACCGTGGAATAACCGGTGACCATCTCTTCTATATGGCCGTTGAGCTGACCCAGCACTTTCTGCTGACGCACGAAATACTTGCGCATAAGCTTGCCCATAAGCATGGAGACCGCGATCGTCGCCGGTATGGTGACGAACGCTATGAGCGTCATCTGCCACGAATAGTAGAACATTATTCCAAACGTGCCAACAATGGAAACGATGCCCGAAAACAGCGAGGTCATCGACTGCGAAATGGTGTTCGAAACGTTGTCCACGTCGTTGGTCATACGGGACATAAGATCGCCGTGCTGGTGGGTGTCGGTGAATTTGACCGGCAAATTGACCATATTGTTGAACAGGTCTTTGCGCAGCGAATACACCGTGCGCTGCGAAAGCTTTGCGGCGCCGGTGGAAAGGAAGAAATTGAACACCGCGTTCACGAGGAACAGTATGCCCATGAATACGAGCATGGATACCATTCGCTCACCGTTGAAGATATGCACGCCTTCCGAAACTTCGTAGTACATCGAGTCGATGGCTTCTTTCTGAAGCACCGGCGAGGCGAGCCCTATGACAGTAACGCACAGCGAGGCGGCGAACAGGCCCAAAAGCAGATATTTGCTTTTACCTATATACGAAAGCAGCCTGCGCAGCGTACCTTTGAGGTTTTTAGGCTTTTCTTTGAGCAGCTGGCCTCCGGGGCCGCGGCGGCGGATATCCTTGCCCGCCAGCTGCTGCTCTTTGAGGAATTTCATTTCCTCTTCTTTCTGCTGTTCGGCTTTTCTGCGTTTATCGTTCATCCGTCTCACCTCCGTCCCTTATCTGTGAATCGTAGATGTCGCGGTACGCGGCAGAGGTGCGCATAAGCTCTTTATGAGTGCCGCACGCGGTGATGACGCCGTTTTCAAGCACGGCTATGCGGTCGGCCTGCATAACGGACGCTATGCGCTGAGCTATCATAATGACGGTCGTATCGGCGAGCGAAGTGCGCAGCGCGGCGCGCAGGCGCGATTCGGTGCCGATATCAAGCGCGGATGTGGAATCGTCGAAAATGATTATTTCGGGCTTGCGCACGAGAGCGCGCGCTATTGAAACGCGCTGTTTCTGGCCGCCCGAAAGCGACGAACCTTTCTGGTCGACGACGGTGTTGTAACCGTCGACGAAAGAGGTGATGAATTCGTCCGCCTGCGCAATGCGCGCGGCGTTGCGGACTTCGTCATCGGTGGCGTCGGGAGCGCCCCAGCGTATATTTTCGGCTATAGTGCCGGCGAAAAGCTCGCTCTTCTGCAGCACGAACGCTATCTTGCTCCTGAGCGTTTCAAGGTCGTATTCCTTAACGTTTACGCCGTCGACGAGTATTTCGCCGCTCGTGGCGTCGTAGAAGCGCGTGATGAGATTGACGAGCGAAGTCTTGCCGGATCCCGTGGCGCCGAGTATGGCGATATATTCGCCCGGCTTGATATCAAGGTCGATATCGCAGAGCACGGGGCGTCCCACGGTACCGGGATAATGGAAGCTGACGTCCTTGAAAACGACGCTGCCTTCGCCGCGCTCTTCAGTCCTGAGCTCGCCGCCCCTGATTACGGGGATGCAGTCGAGCACTTCGTTGATACGCTTGGCGCTCGCCATCGCTCTGGTGATCTGCTGGAACATAAAGCCGACCATAAGAAGCGACGAAAGTATCATAGTGACGAACGTGACGCCGGACATTATCTGCCCGACTTCGAGCGTGCCGACCGTGCCTATGTCGTAACCGCCGACGGCAATGACCGCTATGACGGTGGCGTTCATTATGATAGTCATCGCGGGGATTATGTACGCGAGTATCATAAGCACGCGGTAGTTGACGCCCGACAGTTCGGCGTTAGCTTTGTCGAAACGGCCTTTTTCGTGCTCTTCGCGCACGTACGCCTTAACAACGCGCACGCCGTTGACGTTTTCTTCAACGACCGAGTTGACCGTGTCGAGCTTTTGCTGGACCGTGGTGAACAGCGGGGTGGCTTTGCGCATGACGAGGAACATTATTATTCCTTCGATCGGCAGCGCCACGGCGATGACCACGCCGAATTTCCAGCTTATGCCAAGCGCCATTATTATGCCGCCTATAAACGTGAGAGGCGCCCGCACGAAAAAGCGCAGCCCCATATTCACCATATTCTGTACGGTGGTGATATCGTTGGTCAGACGCGTGACCAGCGAACCGGTCGTGAAATCATCCGCCTGCTCCAGCGAAAGCGACATCACTTTGCGAAAAGAGGCGTTCCTGAGATCGCGCCCGAAAGACTGAGACGCGGTGGAACCGAAAAACGCCGACGAAAGACCGGCGAGCCCGCCCAAAAAAACGAGCCCGATCATGAGCAGACCGGTACTTTTGATAAGATCGATATTCCCTTTTTTAACGCCTTCGTCAACGATACGCGAAAGCAGGTCGGGCTGTTTAAGGTCGACCCACACTTCAAGTACCATGGTCAAAGGCGTCATAAGCGCGAAAAACCAGTACTTTTTTAAGTATTTAAGCAGTTTTAACATTGCTGCCTTATACTGCCCCCCTTATTGGGAAAACCCGTTACTGCACAAGATTTTCCTTGATTTTTTTAAGCGTTTCCATAAAAGCCGCTTTTTCTTCTTCGGTAAGTCCTTCGAGCGCGATGCCTTCTGTGCGCTTGAGGATCGAAGACACTTCGGAATTATACCTCTTGCCCTTTGCCGTGAGGAACACGTTTACCTGACGTTTGTCTTTTTCGTCGGTGGCGCGAACTACGTAGCCCGCTTCTTCCATTGCGTGAAGCGTGATGGAAATGGTGGGCGGCTTGAGGTGAGTGAGGTTGGCGATCTCGAGCTGGCTTATTCCGTCCTTGTTTGCGAGATGGTACAGAATGTAACGGTAACTTTTATTGATGCGCGGCTCTTTTGCGTGCACTTTCTGGTAATAGATGCAGCTGACCTCATTCAGTGCCATCATTGGCGTGGGTGTACATTCTTTGCTTTTTTTCATTGCCGTTTTCCTTTCGCTTTATTAGTTTGTTAACTAACTATATGTTACGGCAAAGCACTAAAAAAATCTGTATATATATTAATATCTTTTGTAAACAATTTATGAATAAAACGCCGCGCCGGGCGTATTGCACGGTGCGGCGTCTGTATTCAGACGGAATAAAAATGAATAATATGCAACTAAACGTTATTCCTCTTCGAGATTGTGCCACACGTTCTGGACGTCGTCGTTATCTTCCATTATGTCGAGCATCTTGTTGAATTTCTCGATCTGCTCGGGATCGGTGAGAGCGGTATAGGTGGAAGGCACCTTTTCCGCCTCGGCGGAAGCGATCTCGTATCCGAGCCCGCGGAGAGATTCAGCGACTTTGTCGACCTGGAGATAATCGGTATAGATCTCGAAGCTCTCGCCGTCGCCTTCGATATCGTCGGCGCCGCATTCCAGAGCGTCTTCCATAAGCTTGTCTTCGTCCTTGACCGTCTCGGCGTCTATGACGATTATACCGCGATCGGTGAACATAAACGAAACGCAGCCGTTGGTGCCCATGTTTCCGCCGTATTTATCGAAATAATGACGTATCTCCGCCGCGGTGCGGTTGCGGTTGTCGGTGGTGGTTTCCACTATCACCGCCACGCCGCCTATGCCGTAGCCTTCGTAATACACGACCTCGTACTGCGCGGCGTCGTTGCCGGCGGCTTTTTTGATGATGCGGTCGATGTTGTCGTTAGGCACGTTGAGCGACCTCGCCTTGGCGATAAGCGCCTGCAGCTTGGAATTCGCGGCGGGATCGGGCCCGCTTTCGCGCACGGCGATGGATATTTCCTTGCCGATCTTGGTGAAGACGCTGGCGCGCTGGGCGTCGGTCTTTTCTTTTTTGTGTTTGATATTGTTCCACTTGGAATGCCCTGACATACTGTCCCTCCTATATCTCTTCGGTCCTTCTCATTCCGAGAAGCTCTAAACATTTGCCGGCGGTCTCGCGGAAAGCGGCGGTGAGCGAAATGCGGAAGTTCTGTTCCGCGCCCTCGGCGCGCACGACCGGCGAACTGTGGTAAAACTGATTGTATGCTCCGCAGGTATCGAGCAGATAACGGGTTATCACCGAAGGCTCGTACTGCTCGAGCGCCTGCGCGACTTTATTGTCGAACAGCGTAAGCTGTTTGATGAGCGCGATCTCGTCCGCGTTGGGCGAATATCCTGCGCAGTCGCCCGCATCGGGGCACTTGCGCAGCACGCTCGAAGCGCGCGCGTAAGTGTACTGCAGATAAGGTCCGGTGTTGCCTTCGAACGAAAGCGCCGAATCCCACGAAAAATCGACGTCTTTTATACGCGCGTTGAACAGCGCGTTGAACACCACGGCGCCTACGCCTATGGCGACGGCGGTCTCGTGCTTGTCTTTCAGATCGGCGTTCTTTTCATCTATAATGCTTTCGGCCTTTTCTATGGCCTGGGCGAGCAGATCGTCGAGATAAATGATGTTCCCCGTCCTGGACGCAAGCTTTTCGCCGCCGAACGACATAGTTCCGTACGGGACGTGCACCAGTTCAGACGCCCAGTCGTAGCCCATAAGTTCCACGACTTTGAACCACTGGGCAAAGTGCAGCGACTGCCCCGCGGACGTTACGTAAATGCATTTATCAAAATCGTATTCCTGCTTGCGCCACTTGGCGGCGGCGATATCGCGCGTGGGATACAGCGTGGAACCGTCGCGCTTGAGTATGAGCGCGGGCGGCATATCGTACGCCGAAAGGTCCACCACGCTCGCGCCGTCGTCCAGCTTGAGCAAACCTTTTTCCCTTAGTTCTTCAACGACCGCGGGCATTTTATCGGTATAGAACGATTCGCCGTTGTACGAATCGAACTTTATCCCCAGCAGATCGTAGGTCTTCATATACTCTTTGAGCGATATCTCGCGGAAATAGCGCCAGATCTCGCGATATTCCTCGTTGCCCTGCTCCAGCGCACAGAACGCGTCGCGCGCCGCCTGGTTGAGCGATTCGTCGGTCTGCGCCTCTTTGTTGAACCGCGCGTAGATGCGCTCGAGTTCGATAACGCCGTTTCGCTCGATAGCCTCGCGCGAAGACCACATCTTATAAGCGCAGATGAGCTTGCCGAAGCTCGTCCCCCAGTCGCCCAGGTAGTTGATGGCGATAACTTTCCAGCCGCAGTACTCGAAGATATTGCGCAGCGCGTTGCCTATCATCGTGGTGCCTATATGCCCCAGATGGAATTTCTTTGCGATATTAGGCGAAGAAAAATCTATGCACGCTGTCTTGCCTTTGCCGCTTTCGCACAATGCGGAATGGTCGCCGAGCGAAGCGAGCATTTGAGCGTAATACGAAGGGCGGACGAAGAAATTGAGATACCCGTTTACGGGTTCCGCTTTTTCTATTGCGTCCGGCAATCCGATCGTGCCCGACAGCTCCTGAGCTATGACCGCGGGCGGCTTGCGCAAAAGCTTGGAAAGGCGAAAGCACGGGAACGCGATATCGCCTTTGGAAGGATCCGGAGGCGTTTCGAACAGGCGCAGCGCGTCTTCGGCGGCGATAACGCCGGTCGCCGAAGCAACGGCGTAAGCGAGTTCCTGTTTGACATCTTTCATAAAAACGTTTTCCTTTGATACAAATTGATATATTATTATACAACAGCGTCAAGCCGTTTTCAAGAGGAAACGCACAGAAAATTTACCTTAAATGCGAAAATTGCTATTGTAATTATAAATATTTTCTATATAATGATATATAGGGAGGATATTATATGGTAGGTATAGAATTATACAGGGTTACCGTTTCGCAGCTTGCCACGAACTGCTATATATTAAAACAAAAAAGAACGCGCAACGCGCTTGTTATAGATCCGGGCGCCGATTACGGCAAAATAAAAGAAAAACTCGATTCAATAAACGCCGCCTGTAAGGTGATACTGCTCACGCACGGACATTTCGATCACATTTTTGCGGTGGACGACCTTAGGAACAAGCTCACCAGGGTGGGCATATACAAGGACGACGAACATATGCTTTACGAAAAAGACGTGTTCTCTACGATGGTCCCGTATGATCCGCGTCCGCTCTACCCCGCCGACGTGGTATTCGACCACGAGGGCAGGTATAAGATAGACGAATTCGAATTCAACGTGATCCATACGCCCGGACACACCAGAGGTTCGTGCGTCTACGTCTTTGAAGACTGTATGTTCACCGGCGACACGCTCTTCCGCGGAGCGGCGGGGACAGTGCTTTTCGGCGGCGACGAGGACGAGCTCAACGAATCGCTGCGGCGGCTTTACAATTACCCCGGCGACTACGCGGTGTTCCCAGGGCACGACGCGCCCACCACGCTTTCGGACGAGCGCGAAAGCAATCCGTATATGAGACGGTTCAAGCGCTGACAATATTCATTTTTGAAAGGGATTATGACATGAAACGCTCCGAGATAAACGCCATACTCAAGGAAAACATAGCTTTTATAAAATCGCAAAACTTCAATCTGCCGCCGTTCGCGTGGTTCACGCCCGAGGAATGGAAACATAAAGGTCACGAATACGACGAGATCCGCGACCATATGCTGGGCTGGGACATTACCGATTACGGCAAAGGCGATTTTGAAAAGATCGGCCTGTTCCTGTTCACTATAAGAAACGGCAAGCTGGGCGACAAGGACTGCAAAAAGACTTACGCCGAAAAGCTGCTGATCTCGGACGAGGATCAGTATTCGCCCATGCATTTTCATTTTCACAAAATGGAAGATATAATCAACCGCGGCGGCGGCGTGCTGGTGGTGGAAGTGTATAACTGCGGCGAAAACGAAACGCTCGCCGACACCCCCGTCACCGTCACCACCGACGGACACGTCCGCACCGTCCCCGCGGGGACAAGACTGCGCCTGCTTCCCGGCGAATCCATTACCCTTCCGCCTTACCAGTACCACGCGTTCTGGGCGGAAAAAGGTTCGGGTAAGGTGCTTATAGGCGAAGTTTCGATGGTCAACGACGACAACACCGACAACCGCTTTTACGAGCAAATGGGCAGATTCCCCACCATAGAAGAGGACGAGCCGCCCCTTTATCTGCTGTGCAACGAATATCCCGCCGCGGAGCAAACGCTATGAAAAACACCGTTCTGGTATTCGGCGAGATCCTTTACGATATCTTCGGCAGCGAACGCAAACTGGGCGGAGCTCCGCTGAATTTCGGCTGCCATTTTGCAAATCTCGGCGGCGACGCCGTTATGATCTCGGCCGTCGGGCGCGACGGACCGGGAACCGAGGCGCTTGCGGAAGCGCGTTCCTACGGCGTGGACACGTCGCACGTGGCGTTTTCAAGAAAACCCACGGGCTATTGCCTCGTCACGCTCAAAGACGGCGCCCCGTCGTACGATCTCGTTTACCCCGTGGCATACGACTGCATACGGTTCAAAGAACTGCCGTATGACGCGCAGGGAGTGTATTTCGGCACTCTGGCGCAGCGCGGCGGGATTTCGCGCCGTTTTCTTTGGAAACTGCTCGAAAACACGCGCGCAAAAGCGTTTTTCGATATTAACATACGCCAGAACTTTTACACCAAAAGCATTATAGACCGTTCGCTCAAGCGGTGCGACGTGCTGAAAGTATCGCGCGAAGAATCCGGCGTATTCAAAACGCTCGGGCTTTGCAGATACGACGACCCCGAAGACATAAGCAAATCTCTTGCGGAAAAGTACTCCATAGGCACGGTCGTGGTGACGCTCGACAAAGACGGCGCGTTCGTTTACGAAGCTGCAAGCGGAAAGACAATCTATTCGCGCAAGCCGCAGAGCAAGCCGGTATCTACAGTCGGCGCCGGAGACAGTTTTTCGGCGGCGTTTTTCCACGGGATGCTCGGCGGTCTTTCTACCGAAGAGTGCCTTGACAGAGCTATAACGCTGAGCGACTACGTCGTGACCGTGGTCGGCGCAGTGTGCCGCTACCCCGAAGAACTTAAACAAAGGTTGGGAATATGATGGACCTTAACGAAAAACACATTTCGCAAGTCATATCTCTGCTCGGCAAGGCGCGCGCAGCCGAAACGCTGCCGGTCGGTGACGTATCGTACAAAAAGTGCGAATACAAAAACGGGACGGATATGCCCGGCAAAGAAGGGTTCATCCCGTTCGCGGAGAATACGCGATGGGGCGACGCGCCGGATGAACATTATTGGTTTTTCGTGCGGTTCGCACTGCCGAAAAAGTACGCTTTCTGCAAACTGCGCCTGCGCTGCGACACAACGCCCGACCGTTCAAACGACGGGTGGAACGTGTATAATCCCCAGTTCATAGTGTACAAAGACGGTAAGGCGCTGCAGGGGCTGGATACCTACCACCGCGATATGGAACTTGAATACGCCCCCGAATACGAACTTTTCATCTACGCTTATACCGGCTCGATGGGACACGGCCTCGATCTGCGCATAGGCGTGGACGTCATAGACGAACGCGCGGAATCGCTTTATTTCGATATGCTCGCGCTGTTCAAATCCGCGCTTGTGCTAGAAAAGCAAAGCAAAGAATACGCCGATATCATATCGGCGCTGGAAGGCGCGTGCAGGATACTCGACCTGCGCGACGTGACTTCCGCCCGTTTCCGCAATTCGGTATGCGCCGCCGGCGAATACATAAACGCGTTCTACGCCGGAAGATGTGGCGAGCAGACGCGCAAGGTGGTATGCCTGGGCCACACTCACATAGACGTCGCATGGCTCTGGACTCTGGCTCAGACCAGAGAAAAGGCGCAGCACACTTTTTCCACGGTGCTTGCACTTATGGACAAGTACCCCGAATTCACGTTTATGTCGAGTCAGCCGCAGCTTTTGAAATACGTAAAGCAGGAAGACGAAGCTCTGTACGAACGCATCAAACAGCGCGTTAAAGAAGGCCGCTTTGAGCTCGAAGGCGCGATGTGGCTGGAAGCCGACTGCAATATACCTTCCGGCGAAAGCCTGGTGAGGCAGATAGTGCACGGCAAGCGGTTTTTAAAGGAAGAATTCGGCATAGAAAGCCATATCTTGTGGCTTCCCGACGTATTCGGCTACGCAGCGTCGCTGCCGCAGATCTGCCGCAAGGCGGGCGTGGATATATTTGTTACCTCAAAGATTTCGTGGAACGACACAAACCGTATGCCGCACGACGTATTTGAATGGAAAGGCATAGACGGCACCGGGATATTCACATATTTCCTCACCGCTCAGGAAAAACACCGCGGAGAGGAAAGCCCCAACTACACCACCTACGTCGCGACTCCCGACCCGGAATATCTGGCGGGTTGTTTCGACCGCTTTACCGATAAATCGCTTACCGACACGGTCATACTGACTATGGGCTGGGGCGACGGCGGCGGCGGTCCTTCGCGTGATATGTGCGAGACCGCGCGCAGGATGAGCAAGGGGATCCCCGGGATCCCTCAGGCGGTGTTCGACCACGCTTCGCCCGCGCTCGAAAAAATAAAAGACTCTGCCGAAAACAGCGGAAGACTTCCCGTGTGGGAAGGCGAACTGTATCTGGAATACCACCGCGGCACCTACACTTCGGTCGCGCGCAACAAGCGCTATAACCGCAAAGCGGAATTCGCAAATAAGAACGCCGAACTGTTTTCGCTGATATCGCACGTCGTACGCGGCGCGGAATACCCGGAACGCGAACTTTACGAAAACTGGGAAACGGTGCTCCTCAACCAGTTCCACGATATAATCCCCGGCTCGTGCATCCCCGAGGTGTATGAACTGAGCCGCGTGCAGTACGAACAGCTTCTAGGCGCAGATACGGCGATGATCTCACACGCAGTTGAACTGCTTACGGACGGTACGCGCGGATACGCCGTGTTCAACCCCACGCTCTGCACGTCGGGGCTGGCGAAAAAAGACGGCAGATACCTTTACGTCCCCTCTATGCCGCAGGCGGGTTACGGCGAATGCGCGCCCGTATTCGAAAACTCCGTAAAAACCGAAGGCAGAACGCTTGAAAGCGCGTTTTACAAGGCGGTCTTTGACGAAAACGGCTACCTTTGCTCGCTTTACGACAGATCCGCCGGACGCGAAGTGAGCGCCGGTATCTTAGGCGGTTTTGCGGCTTTTGAAGACAGGCCGGTCAATTACGATTGCTGGAACCTTGAATACTACCACGAAGATAAGCCCTACGCCGTGGAAGGACTTGTATCGTTCGAGCGGGTCGATCGCGGCGCCGGCGCGGGATTCCGCACGGTGAGGCGCTTTATGGATTCCGAAATAACGCAGGAGATAATCTTCTTCGATACCTCGCGCCGCATAGATTTCGTCACGCGCGTGGACTGGAAAGAAAAGGATATAATACTCAAATCCGTTTTCGACGCCGACGTCAACAACGACGACGCCGCGTTCGACATCCAGTACGGCTTCATCCGCCGCCCCGCGCACCGCAACACGTCGTGGGACGCGGCGAAGTTCGAGACCTGCGGGCAGAAATACGCCGACATTTCCGACGGCGGTTACGGTATAGCCGTACTCAACGACTGCAAATACGGCCATTCCGCGCGGCGCGGCAGGCTCATGCTTTCGCTCATAAAAGCTTCGGAATATCCCAATAAACACATCGACGACTGCGTGCACGAATTCACCTATTCCCTGCTGCCGCACGAAGGCGATTTCAGATCCGCCGGAGTTATTGAAGAAGCGACCCTGCTCAACGATCCGCCCGTTATATGCGAACGCAGAGCAGGCGGGAATTATTCGCTCGTAACGTGCGGCGCGCCCAACATAACGCTCGGCGCCACAAAGAAGGCGTACGATTCTGACGACGTGGTGCTGCGTCTTGCGGAAAGCCGCAACATGCGCACTTTTGCGCGCCTGGAGTTCGGTTTCGGCGTAAAAGAAGCATACCTTTGCGACCTTAGCGAAAACGAGATAAAACGGCTGGATATCGAAAACGGCATGCTCGCTCTCGAGTTCAGGCCGTTCGAGATACACACGCTGAAACTCCGTCGCAAATGACCCCTTTTCAAACGGCGCGAAATGTGATATAATGCTATGAAAGAAGGCGTGAAAGAATGGATATCGCCGATATGCGGTTCAACCGCAGAGAAAAAGAATCTTTTCTTAAAGAGCTCGCTTCCGGGCGGCTTTCGCACGCCTACATCGTGGAAGGCGCCGAAGGCGTGGGCAAATTCACGTTCGCTTCGTTCGCCGCCAACGCCATTCTGTGCGGCGGCGAGCCGAAACCGTGCGGAAAGTGTTCCGACTGCGTAAAATTCGCGGCGGGCTCGCACCCCGACCTGTTCGTTTTCGCGCCAGAAAAGGACGCCTCACAGCTGACCGTGAACGTGGTTCGCGAGATAAAGAAAAGCATATACCTCATGCCCAACGAAGGCGCCAAAAAGGTTTACATAATTAGGGACGGACAGAAGATGAACGTACAGGCGCAAAACGCGCTGCTGAAATTCTTTGAAGAACCGCCCGAAAGCGCCGTGTTCTTTGTGCTGACCGACAAACGCGAAGCGCTGCTGCCCACGGTCATTTCGCGCGGACAGATAATAACGCTCTACCCCGCTTCGAACGCCGACGTGGGATCGTGGCTGCGGCAGATGTTCCCGCGCAAGACGAACGAAGAGATCGAGCCCGCGGTAAGGATGTGCGAAGGCATACCCGGCAAGGCGCTTACGCTTTTGGAAAAGCGTTTTTCGCAGATCCGCGCCGACGCCGAGGAATACGCGCGCGCGGTGTTCGGGCGCGACGGATTCAAGCTGATATCGTTCTTCAAGGCAAAACGCTACGACAGGCAAAAGGCAAAAGATTTTCTGCTTATGCTGTTTTCGCTGTTTTCGGACGTCTTGCGCGCCAAAGAGCGCACTCAGAATTTCGCTTTTCTCGATACTGAGCAGGCGGTATCTTACGCGCGGCAGACTACCGAACGCAAAATTACTTTTCTCGCCGAACGCGCGCTTTCGGCGTTTGAAGAGATAGACGGCAACGCCAACATAAACCTGACGCTCACCGCAATGGGCGCCGATATCAATTCTATTTTATAAAGCAGGTGCGGACTATGGACAACGAACCCATTAAAACAAGCGAACTCTCCGAACTCGTGGAGATAATAGGCATAAAATTCAGAAACACCGGCAAGGTCTACTATTTTTCGCCCGGAGACATAAAGTTTTCGGAAGGCGAACACGCGATAGTCGAGACCGTGCGCGGCGTGGAATACGGCGAGGTGGCGCTTGACAACCGTATGGTGAGTTCGGGCGAGATAGTTTCGCCCTTGAAGACCGTTCTGCGCAAAGCCACTCCCGAAGACGCCGAAAAGGAGGCGCAGAACCGCGAACTTGAAATAGCTGCGCGCCCGCTGTTTGAAGACGCAGTCAAAAAGCACGACCTTATGATGCAGCTCGTGGACGTGGAATACACGTTTGACAACGCCAAGCTCATATTCTATTTCACCGCCGACGGGCGCGTGGATTTCCGCGAACTGGTAAAAGACCTGGCGTCCACGTTCCGCACGCGCATAGAACTGCGGCAGATCGGCGTGCGCGACGAGGCGCGGCTGATAGGCGGCATAGGGATATGCGGCAGGCCTTTCTGCTGCAAGACGTTCCTTTCGGATTTCAACCAGGTATCAATAAAGATGGCGAAAGAACAGAACCTTTCGCTTTCGTCGGCAAAGATATCCGGCACCTGCGGCAGACTGATGTGCTGCCTTAAATTTGAAAACGAAGTTTATGAAAACGAATACCGCACTTTCCCCAAGGTCGATTCCATCGTCACCTACGGCGCCGGCAAAGGCGTTATAGTGGAATCGAACTTCCTCACCGGCAAAGTCAAGATCCGCTTGAACGACGCCAACGGCACCCTGAAGACCGTTTCGCCTTCCGAAATAAAAGTGATAGGCGTGGCGAAAGGCGACGCGGTGGACAAATCGCTTTTGGAATTGGAAGATAAATGACCGAAAGGCGTAAGCAATAATGGTATTTTCATCGCTGGTATTCATATTTGCTTTTTTAGCGGTACTTCTGGTACTGTATTTCATCGTGCCCAAAAAGCTGCGCATGCCCGTGCTTTTCGCCGTCAGTCTCGTATTCTACGGCTGGGGCGAGCCGGTATTCATTATCGTCATGGCGGTCTCGATCACAGCGGCGTACGGATTCGGGTTCCTTATAGCCAAGTATCGCGAGACCGATACCAAAAAAGCCAGACTGTTCCTGGGCATTTCGTTGGGCATAAACCTGGCGTTCCTGCTGTTTTTCAAATACACTAATTTCTTTATTTCCAACCTATCGCTCATTCCCGGGCTTTCGTCGCTCGCGCCGATATCGTGGCTCAAACTGCCCATAGGCATATCGTTCTACACGTTCCAGATAATGTCTTATTCCATAGACGTGTACCGCGGCGACGCCGCGCTGCAGCGCCGTTTCATACCGTTCGGCACCTATGTCACCCTGTTTCCTCAGCTCATAGCCGGTCCTATTGTCCGCTACAAGGACATAGACGAACAGCTCGTACACCGCGAAGAGAACGTCGATAAGTTCGCTTCCGGCGCGCGCCGATTCGTCTGCGGGCTCGCCAAAAAGATATTACTCGCCGACGCGATGGCGGAAATAGTGAAAAACGCCGACGTTTCGCTTTCGGTGCACGCCACAACGCTTGCCGCGTGGATGCTCGTCATCGCATATACGTTCCAGATCTATTTTGATTTTTCGGGTTATTCCGATATGGCGATAGGGCTCGGGCGGATGTTCGGATTTGAATTTTTGGAAAACTTCAACTACCCTTACGTTTCGCGCTCCATAACCGAATTCTGGCGCAGATGGCACATATCGCTTTCGACCTGGTTCAAGGAATACGTCTATATCCCGCTCGGCGGCAACCGCAAGGGCAAGCTCAGGCAGTTCCGCAACATCGCCGTGGTATGGCTGCTCACCGGATTCTGGCACGGCGCGAGCTGGAACTTTTTGATATGGGGCGTGTATTTCGGCGTTTTACTCATTATCGAAAAAGTATTCCTGCTGAAACTGCTGGAAAAACTTCCCGGCGCGTTTTCGCGCATATACGCGCTGTTCTTTATAGCTATCGGCTGGCTCATCTTTTATCACACCGATCTTTCGGCGGGCGCGAACTGTCTGGGCGCCATGTTCGGTATAGGGGTGGAGCGGTTCGCCTCTTCCACCGACCTTTACGACCTGCTCAGGTATCTGCCTATCCTTGCGATATGCGGCGTTGCGTCCACTCCGGTCCCCAAACGGCTGTTTGAAAAACTGCACGAAAAATACGCCGCGTTCCGCTGGGCGGTCCCCGCGCTTATGCTCGCGGTGCTCTGCGTGGCGGTTGCGTATATAGTTTCTTCCACTTTCAGCCCGTTTTTGTACTTTATCTTTTAGGAGGCGGGAACATGAAACAACAGCGTACGATAAGCATAGTGACCGCCGCCGTGTTCGTTTTGTTCATCTTTGCGCTTACCGCGGCGTTCATAATAATACCCGACAAGGCGGAATCCCCCACCGAGCGGCGATATCTGCAGCAGTTCCCCGAACTTAACTGGGAATCGTTTTCGTCAGGTAAATTCGGTTCGCAGATCAACGATTATTTCAACGACCAGTTTCCTTTGCGCGAAGCGTTCCTTGAACTTAAAACTTCGGTGGAACGCCTGCTTTTGAAAGGCGAAAACAACGGGGTGCTGATCGGCAAAAACGGTCAGCTCGCGGTGAGATATTTCGAGGCCACCGACGGCGAGATCCACGTGGACAAGGACGGGAATTACGCCGCAGAACCGTACACCGATTCGTTTTACGCAAAGAATATAGAAAAGCAGTTTGCGGCGATAAAAACGCTTGAATCGGCGCTCGCCGAAAAGGGCGTTCCGCTTTACGTGCTTCTGCCGCCGCGCACCGTGGACGTTGCGTGCAGCGCGTTCACCTACCCGAAAGACAACAGCGACGCGCTTATAGAATGCGTGCGCGAAAACGCCGAAGGGCTCGGGCATTTTATAGATATGTACGACATCTATCGCGCGCGTTATGACAACGGCGAATACGTCTATTACAAGACTGACCACCACTGGACCACGCTCGGCGCGTATTACGCGTACGCCGAGCTGTGCAAGGCGGCGGGATATATCCCGCCCGACCCTGAAAGGTTCGTAGTGCACACCGCCGCGGAAGACTTTATCGGCACCACCGCCGCCAAGGCCGGGATGCTGCACAACGAACCCGACACCATAGAATACTGGACCGCGCGCGACAATTCCAACGTGCAGCTCAAAATGTATGTTTCCAAAAAATACACGGGCGAAGACGCCGTGGAATACAATTCCCTGTTCGATCTTTCGTATCTCGAAAGCTACGACAAATACGGTATGTTCCTTTCCGGCACCAACGTATATACCGAAGTGGTGCACGAAGACGGCGCTTACCATAAGAAGGCGCTGCTTCTAAAGGATTCGTTCGGGCATTCGCTGGCGCAGTTTCTGGCGTGCAGATACGATCTCACCGTGCTGAACATAGCGAATCTTTCGAGCATAAAGATCGACCCGCGCGAATACGACTGCGTGATAATCTGTTTCAATCTCGAAAACCTTATCACCACGAACAATCTGCTCCAGCTCAGGTCGGTCCCCGACTTAGTCGATTAAGCAAATATATCAAAAGACCGGAAGGCGCATGCCTTCCGGTCTTTTTTGCGATATTAGAGCGGTTTGAACTTTTTGCTCATTATGGAACGCCGGGTGACGATACCGATAAAACTCTTGCGGTCGTCGACGAGCGGGACGAAATTCTGTTCCAGCGCGCGCTCCACGAGTTCGGATTCCGGGATATCTATATGCGCGGCCGGATATTTGCCCTGAGGGACGATCTGCTTTACGAGCGTGCGTTCGCACTGCGCCAAAATATCGGTCTCGCCGTGCTGCATCAGCTCGTATATGAACCAAAGGACGTCGCCCTGGCTCAGCGAACCGGTGTAGCAGCCGTCGCGGTCTATGACCGGAACGGCGTTGTAGCCGTGCTTTTTGAGCTGGCTGAGCGCGTATTTGACAGTCCAGTCTTCGAATAGATATGTAACGCTGCTTTTAGGTGTGATATAAAACGCGGCATTCATTATTACTGCCCTCCCGTATTTATGATACACCTAACTTGTGGACGCCGTGTGTGCCCTGTGTAAACGATTTATGACTATTCCGCGCTTTTCTTTTTGCTGCCGATATTCTTGTAGAACACCGAAAGCCGCTTATAGCAAAGCATTACCACGGCCGAAACGAGCAGCCCTTTTACAAAATTGAACGGCGTGTTGAATATGAGCAGCGACTTGACAAGCGTATCCGACGAAGGCAGCAGGGCCTTGTACATTTCGATTATCCCCTGCATATCCCCTTTGAAGAACAAATTGGCGTAAAACGGATACGTCACAAAGAGGTTGACCGGGAAACTTATCATCGCCATCGCGACGCTGCCGCTCACGCACCCCCAGAATCCGCCCCAAAACGTGTGCTTGAAACGGTAAACGAGCCCCGCGGTACCGGCGAAGGCCGCGCCGAGCAGGAAGTTGGCGAGCTCGCCCACGCCGCCGGTGGAAGTGATGGCGAGATGTATGACGTTTTTGACCAGGCAGACCGCTATCCCTTCGAGCGGACCGAACAGAAACGCGGCGAGCAGCGCCGGGATCTCGGAAAAATCGAGCTTGACGAACGAAGGGATGACCGGAGTGGAAAACTCGATAAGCATAAGCACGAACGCCAGCGCCGAAAAGATCGCTATGACGGCGAGCTTTTTAATCCTTTCATTCTTCATCCGTTTCTTCCTCCCTTACCGCAAATTCCGCGAGCAGCGACCTGAATTCGTTGAACGAGACAGCGCCCGGCATATAAACGCACACCCTGAAATCGTCCGACGGGGTGAGAAACAGCCGCGATATGAACGTCTTTACGTCGTCGCCGCTCGAAAACACCACGGTTTCACCGTTTTCCATATCGTAAACCTCCGCCCTCCTGCCCGAAAACACGGTCTCGGGGTTCATGGACATAAGCTTGATCTTGGAAAGGCGGGAATCAAAAACACTGCCTTCGGGCGTGATCGCGATCCCGCCCACGCCGTAGACGGTGAACACCGGCACCGGGTACGGGACCACGTCGCCGGTATTAGGATCGATCCCGTGATTGTACCAGCCCCAGTCGCATTCATAGCCGCCCGAATTGAGCGCGGCGTCGAGCTGCAGCGCAGATTCGTACATCCGTGAATAAACGGAATTCAGCGCGTCTTTTTCTGTTTGAGTCATACTAACGCCTCCGAAAAAAGCACGCCCCGATGTAAAACATACACCGGGGCGCAAAAAGCTTGTGCTTGTGCTTCTGTCATCCGGACTATACCGTCGGTACGGGAATTTCACCCGTTCGGCGCGGAAGACCGCGTTAGCTGACTATACAGCCGGTGGGGATTTGCACCCCGCCCCGAAGCAAACGGTTATTCAATACAGGTCGATTATTCCTTTATATCGATAACGACGCCGGAACCGACGGTTCTGCCGCCTTCACGAATAGCGAAACGAAGACCTTTTTCTATAGCGATAGGGGTGATAAGTTCAACGGACATATCTACGTTATCGCCGGGACGGCACATATCCACGCCGTCGGGAAGAGTGATAACGCCGGTAACGTCGGTAGTTCTGAAATAGAACTGAGGACGGTAGTTGGAGAAGAAGGGCTTATGACGGCCGCCTTCTTTTTCGGTAAGGACGTAAACCTGACCGACGAACTTGGTGTGCGGATGGATGGAACCGGGCTTAGCAAGGACCTGGCCGCGTTCGATTTCTTTTCTGTCTACGCCGCGGAGCAGGCAGCCGACGTTATCGCCGGCTTCTGCGAAGTCGAGGATCTTACGGAACATTTCGAGCGAAGTAACGACGACGTTCTTGGCTTCGTCCTGAAGGCCGACGATTTCGACGTTGTCGTAAGCTTTGATAACGCCACGCTCAACTCTGCCGGTGGCAACGGTGCCGCGGCCGGAGATGGAGAAGACGTCTTCAACAGGCATAAGGAAGGGGAGCGCGTCGTTTCTTTCCGGAGTGGGGATGTATTCATCGACAGCGTCCATGAGCTCTTTGATGGAAGCATAGACGGGGTCGTTGGGATCCTTGGATTCGGAAAGGAGAGCTTCACGGGCGGAACCGCGGATAATGGGAACGTCGTCACCGGGGAATCCGTATTCGGAAAGCAGGTCGCGAACTTCCATTTCGACGATCTCGAGGAGTTCTTCGTCGTCCACGAGGTCGGTCTTGTTCATATAAACTACCATTGCGGGAACGCCGACCTGACGGGCAAGCAGAACGTGCTCACGGGTCTGGGGCATGGGGCCGTCGGTAGCGGCGACAACGAGTATGGCACC
>JAFRPL010000028.1 GCA_017429165.1 Clostridia bacterium | reverse complement strand
CTTTTCGGTCTGCTTCGCCCGGGCGACGTGATGCTCTCCGTGACGGGCGCGCCGTACGATACGCTTGCCGAGGTCATCGGCGACAAATACAGAAACGGCGACGGATCGCTGTGCGATTTCGGCGTAAAGTACGATGAAATTCAGCTTAAAGACGGTGCGGTCGACGAGGAACTTTTGCGCGAGAAGATAAAGCGGCACGGCGACGCGCTCAAAGTCGTATTTATCCAGCGTTCAAAGGGGTATCAGAACCGCCCGACGCTCTCGCCGGAGGAAATCGGCAGTGTGGCAAAGCTTTGCCACGAGCTTACAAATGCTTACGTCGTTGTCGACAACTGCTACGGCGAATTTTGCGACGTCACCGAACCGACGCACCACGGCGCGGACATGATAATCGGCTCGCTTATAAAAAATCCCGGCGGCGGCATCGCCGAAACGGGTGGCTACATCGCGGGGACAAAGCGCGCAGTCGAGCTTGCGTCGTACAGGCTGACGAGCGTCGGCATAGGAAAGGAGTGCGGAGCCACTCTTTCCGAAAACCGCAAGATGTTCAAGGGCTTCTTCTTTGCGCCGCACGTCGTGGCGCAGGCGAAAAAGACGGCGGCTTTCGCCTCGTATATGTTCGACGCGCTCGGCTATTGTGTCGAGCCGTCGTGGCGCGAGCCGCGGCACGACATAATCCAGACGGTCAGCCTCGGCACGCCCGAGGGACTATGCGCCTTTTGCCGCGGGATACAGTCCGGCTCCCCCGTCGATTCATACGTTACGCCCGAGCCGTGGGATATGCCGGGATACGAGGACAAAGTCATCATGGCCGCCGGGACGTTTACGTCGGGCGCGTCGATAGAAATATCGGCGGACGGCCCGCTTCGCCCGCCGTACACGGCGTTCTTCCAAGGGGGACTAACTTTTGAGAGCGGAAAATATGCCGTTATGTGCGCCGCCGAGGAAACGCAATGCAAAAAAGTGTGACGAAAATATCGTAGCGTAAAATAAAATAGCGCGGGACACGATATATTTTCCATATTCTTAACGGAGGCAAAAATGAACGAATACATAGCGTATTGCGGGATAGACTGCTCGAAATGCGAGGCAAGGATCGCCACGGCGAACAACGACGACGACCATCGGCGAAAGGTCGCCGATCTTTGGTCGAAACTCAACGGCGTTTCTATCACCGCGGAAATGATAAACTGCACCGGATGCCGCGTCGACGGCGCAAAAACGCCATATTGCGAAACGCTCTGCCCAATACGTCGGTGCGCGAGCGAAAAAGGGTTTGTTACGTGCGGCGGCTGCGAGAGCGTCGACTCTTGCGAAAAGCTCGGCGCAATAACGAAAAACGATCCCGCGGCACTCGACAACCTGAAAAAATAATACATGAAAAAAGGATAAAAGGCGCTTTCCAAGCGCTTTTTTTATTGCCTCTATTAAACTTATACATTCGTATAATATAAATAATACAGATGTATAAAATAATTTATCGTGTCGTAAACAGGGGAAAACAAAAATG
>JAFRPL010000027.1 GCA_017429165.1 Clostridia bacterium | reverse complement strand
TTCTTTCGTACTCTCCGTACTTTCGTACTTTGTACTTCTCTTCGTTGTTGTTCGGTTTTCAATGTCCGCGCTGACTCTCCCTCTCGGCGGTCAGCTTGTCTATATTACCACATCTCTTTCCCTTTGTCAAGTACTTTTTTTGCAAAAAGCAAACTTTTTTTGCAATATTTTCGCACTCGATCCCGGGCGGTCGCCCGGGGGATTTCAGACGCAGCTTGCCTATAATATCACTTTGAAACGCGTTTGTCAAGCGGAAAAATCAACATTTGAACACTTTGTACGAATGCACAAAAACCGCGATTGACAAGGCGCCGTTTTTGCTATATAATACATATTGTGGAGTGATGCGTATGTATATAATATATATTGTAAGTTTTTGCGTTTCCGCTGCGTGCGCGGTATCGTTCCTTTTGCTTAACGGAAAGAAAAGCAAGCTGCTGTGCGCGCTGCTTAAAGCGGCCGCCTCGCTGGCGCTGGCGGCTCCGGCGTTCCGGGCGTTCGCCGTTTCCGAAAACGTCGCGTTCCTGCTTATAGGACTGGCAATAGCTGTCTGCGCCTGCGCTGACTTCGTCATCCATTTCAAGTTCATCCCCGGCGGGATCATATTTGCTTTCGCTCACTGCCTGTTCGCGCCTGCGTTTATTATATATGGCAGCAAACTTTATGTTGCTATCATCGCGTTCGTTTTATACGCGGCGATGTGCGCTTTTGCTTTTTCGTATTTCGAGCTGCCTCCGCAGATGCGGTTTCCGCTGACGGTCTACGCGGCGATACTCGGCGTGATGGTATCCTTTGCGATAGGCGGCGCGTTTTACGGCGAAGCGTTCGGGATCACGTCGGCGGTATCGGCGCTGCTGTTCTTGGCCTCTGATGTGATGCTTGCGATGACTGTAGAAAACAAACGCCCCTCGTATTGGGACGTTCTGGTGATGATACTCTATTATATGGCCCTTGCGGGTTTCTCGCTCGCTTGCAGATATTTCATTTGATATACAAAAAGCGGCGCTTCCGTATGAACGCGGAAGCGCTTTTTTTATTTGGTTTTAAGTTTGACTTTGCGCAAAAGCAGCGAATTGCTCACAACGAACACAGAACTGAACGACATCGCCGCTCCGGCTATCATCGGCGAAAGTAATCCCGCCGCGGCGATGGGGATCCCTATGACGTTATAAAAGAACGCCCAGAAAAGATTTTGCTTTATCTTACGCATAGTCGCTTTGGAAAGCGCGATCGCCTGAGGCAGACGGTCGACGCCTTCGCCTATGAGCACCACGTCGCCCGCTTCCATTGCGATATCGGTGCCGCTGCCAACGGCGAATCCCACGTCGGAAGCCGCGAGCGCCGGCGCATCGTTTATACCGTCGCCGACGGCGCCTACAGGGCCGTATTTTTGCCGCAGTTCATTTATTGCGCCGACTTTGCCTTCCGGCAGCACGCCCGCGACGAAAGAATCGAACGCGGCTTCGTCGGCTACATAGCGCGCGGTGCGTTCGTTATCGCCCGTGACCATAACGGTGCTGATGCCCATTTCTTTGAGTTCGCTGACCGTCTGCGCGGAGCTTGCGCGCACGCGGTCCGAAACGGCGATGACGGCGCTCACAACGCCGTCGACGCTCATAAATACCGCGGTCTTGCCCTGCGCGCGGAGTTCGTTTGCCGTTTCATCGTACGCTTCGCCGGAAGTGAAAGCAGACGTGCCGATCTTCACGTCCCTGCCGCCGCAGGACGCGGATATACCCCTGCCGGGGTAAGAGACGAAGTTTTCAGCCGCGTACGGTTCGCCGCCGTAATACGAAGCTATCGTCTGCGCAAGCGGATGTTCGGAAAGTTTTTCCGCAGAAGACGCGAGCTTTTTGATCTCTTCCTCATCGCCGTTTATGCAGATGAAATCCGTAACGCGCATCTTTCCTTCGGTGACAGTGCCGGTCTTATCGATGACGAGCGCTTTGAGCGTACAGGCGCGTTCGAGCGATTCGGCGTTTTTGATGAGTATTCCCATCCCGGCGCCACGGCCCATCCCGACCATAAGCGCGGTCGGAGTCGCGAGACCGAGCGAACACGGGCAGGCGATGACAAGCACGCTCACCGCGCGGTTGACGGAACCGGAAAGGTCTTTTGCGATAATATAGCTTATGAAAAAGGTGAGCAAAGCCACGCCCATGACGGCGGGGACGAATATCGCCGCCACTTTATCGGCGAGTTTTTGTATACGCGCCTTGGACGTCTGCGCCTCCTCGACGAGCCGTATGATGCCCGAAAGCACCGTGTCGCTGCCGACGCCGGTGGCGCGCATCAGCACATATCCGTTGCCGTTGACCGTGCCGCCGTAGAGTTCGGATCCCGCCTGTTTGGAAACGGGCATGCTTTCGCCCGTGAGCATGGATTCATCGACCGAAGTGGCGCCTTCGACGACCACGCCGTCAGCGGGTACGCTCGCGCCCGGTTTAACGGCGAGTATATCGCCGCGATCGATCTGCGAAAGAGGGACGACGGTCTCTTCGCCGTCAACGACCAACACCGCTGTCTTTGGCGCGAGATCGGCGAGCTTTCTTATCGCCGCCGAAGTCTTGGTCCGCGCGCGCGCTTCGAGCAGTTTGCCGAGCAGGACGAGCGTAATGATGACGACGCCGCTTTCGAAATAGAACACGTTCCCGCCCGAAAGCAGGATATAAAGGCTGTATCCCCACGAAGCGGAAGTGCCGACGGCTATGAGCAGATCCATCCCGGGGCTCTTATTCTTTAAAGAAAGGAACGCGGCTTTATAAAACCGGTATCCCACGCCGAACTGCACGGGGACGGAAAGTATGAGCTGCCACCATCCGTTGTGATGCATGACGTGCGTTATTTGCGCGTTCGGGAACGCGAACATAAGCGCCATCGTGAACAAAAACGGAAGCGCGCACAATGCGGAAATTATAAACAATATGAGCAGAGTACGGTATTCGCGCTTTCTGTATTCCGCTTCGTCGCGCACGACGGAATAGCCCGCCGCGCGTATGGCTTTTTCCATTGCGCGAATATCGGCAAGCGACGGATCGTATTCGATATCGGCGTACCCGGCGGCGTACGAGACGTCGGCGGAAAGCACGCCGTTTATCTGCGTGAGCGCGTGAGTGACCGCGGCGGAACAGCGCACGCAGCTCATGCCGCCCACGCGTATCCTTACGTTTTGAGTCATTCTTTTACAGCCGCGGGATATCCGGCGGCAGTTATCGCCCGGGCGATTTCTTCCGCCGAGACGAGCGACGGCGCGTATACCGCCTGCGCGGACGAGTTTTCAAGACTTACAGAAAACTTTTTGACGCCTTTGCACGCTTTGAGCGCTTCGCCGACGTGGGCGACGCAATGTTTGCACATCATTCCCTGAATTCCGAACGTTACGGTCTGAGTTTTTTCGAACATTTTATTTCACCTTGCTTTATATAGTATTTTCTTTTATCTTAAGCGCGCGCATCGAATTGAGCACGGCGAGCACGGTCACGCCGACGTCGCCGAACACGGCGAGCCACAGAGGCGCGTAGCCGAAGACGGCGAGTATGAGGATAGCCGCCTTTACGCCGAGCGAAAAGGCTATGTTCGCACGGGCGATGCCCAGCGTGCGTTTGGCTATGCGCACAGCGAGCGCGATCTTGGAAAGTTTGTCGTCCATAAGCACCACGTCGGCGGCCTCGACCGCGGCGTCGGAGCCCAGCGCGCCCATCGCGATACCGACGTCGGCGCACGCCAGCACAGGCGCGTCGTTAATGCCGTCGCCGGCGAATGCCAGCGTATTATTGCCGGCGCCGGTAGACGCGAGTTCTTTTACTATGCGCACTTTGTCCTGCGGCATAAGGTCGGCGCGGTATTCGTCTATTCCCGCCTGTTCAGCGATCCCGGCGGCGATGGATTCTCGGTCGCCGGTGAGCATAACGGTACGCTCGACGCCGACTGAACGAAGCGCCGAAACGGCGGAAGCAGAATCGTCTTTTATTATATCCGAAACAACGACGTGGCCGGCGTAAACGCCGTCGATCGCCACGTGGACGAGCGTGCCGAGACATTCGCATTTTTCGCACTCGCCCGCAGAGATATTCAGCGAATCCATAAGTTTGCGGTTGCCGACCGCTACATTTCTGCCGTTTACCGCAGCCACGACGCCTTCCCCCGCATATTCGCGGACGTCGCGAACGTCGCATTCGTCGTCGCTTTGAGAGTATGCCTCCCTGAGCGAGGCGGCGATAGGATGGGTGGAAAAGCTTTCCACGTGCGAAGCGAGATGCAAAAGCTCGGTCTCGCCGATTTTTTCGGGATGCACCGTGGTTACGCTGAAAACGCCTTTGGTGAGCGTTCCGGTCTTGTCGAAAACGCACACGCCGAGTTTTGCGAGCGATTCAACGAAACCCGAACCTTTTATAAGTATGCCTTTGGAAGACGCGCAGCCGATACCGCAAAAGAACGCGAGCGGTACCGAAACGACCAGCGCGCACGGGCAGGAAACGACGAGGAAAGCGAGGGCGCGCGCGAAATAGGCGGGAAAGTTCGCCGCGAAATCGCCCGAAACGAGCGGAGGCACGACTGCGAGCAGCACGGCGGCGATTATGACCGCCGGAGTGTATATGCGCGCAAAGCGCGTGATGAACTTTTCGCGCTTGGATTTCCCTTCCGCGGCGTTTTCGACGAGGTCGAGTATGCGCACGACGGTCGATTCGCCGTAGGGTTTTGTCACGCGGACGCTCAACACGCCCGAGATGTTCACGCAGCCGGAAACGACGTTATCGCCGACTGCGACCTCGCGCGGGAGGCTTTCGCCGGTGAGCGCCGAAACGTCGAGCGACGAAACGCCTTCTGTAACCGTGCCGTCGAGCGGTATGCGCTCGCCGGGACGCACTGCGATAGTTTCGCCGACCGCGACCGTATCGGGAGCGACTTCAAGCGTCTCTCCGCCGCGCAAGACGAACGCCGTATCCGGACGTATATCCATAAGAGCCGCGACCGATCTGCGGCTTTTGCCTTCGGCGATCTCTTCAAAGAGCTCGCCTATACGGTAGAAAAGCATCACGAAGACCGCTTCGGCAAACTGCGGTTCGGAATTGGGCAGAAAGCCGATCCCCAAAGCGCCGAAAGTTGCCGCGGTCATAAGGAAATCTTCGTCCAGCAGTTCGCCGCGGAACAATTTTTCAAACGCTTCGATCACTGTGTCGTACCCGGCAGTGAAATAAGGGACAAGATATATGAGCAGATACTGCCACATAGGCAGTTCGACGGTCTTTTGTATAATGAACGCCGCCGCGAGCAGCAGCGCCGCCGCAGCTATACGCACAATTCCCTTTTTGGTCTCTTTTTCCATATTCCGCCTCCGGACAAACGATTAAACGTATGTTTAATTAAACGTTTGCTTAATTGTATCACGCCGGAAACGATTTGTCAATAGTTTTTTTACATATTTGAAAAGGAAAGGCAGACTTGCTGCCTTTCCCTGAAAGAACGAGACTTTGAACTCAGTCCTGAAGTGCCTGATAAGCTTCGATGACGTCTTCTATAGCCGTCTCGATAGGTCCGCGGTTGGATTCTATCATAGCGGTGACTTCGGTCTTGCCGTCGCGGGCAAGTCCTTCGATAAGTCCCTTTATGGTGCCGAAGTTATTGACGTCGCCTATATCGTAAAGGATGTTGCCGAAAATGATCTCGAGCATTTCGAGGTCTTCGTCATCCTGAGCGTCTTTGCCTTTGAGGTTGACTTCCATATAAGCGCGGGTCACGAGGTTCTTGGAAGAAGCACTGATGGCATCAAGCATATAAGCCGAGAATTCGGCGTTTCTGCAGCTGTTGAGAATGCCGAAGCCGGCGGTCTGGCCGGTGCCGCAGTATGCGAAGTAATCGTCCTGGTTTTCATCGTAAAGAGGAAGCGGAATGATACCGAAGTTGACGCCACGCTTGCGAAGTTTGGTGGTAGCCGAGAAAGCGGAAGGACGGAAGAGGATCCTGCCCTCTTCGATAGCGTCGAGAGAGGTGACCCAGATATCGGGCGGGAAGGACTGAGCGAATACGCGCCATGTGCCTTCATCGGCGAAGTCGGTAAGGATCTCCTGAAGTATGGTCTGAGCGCGCTCGTCATAACCGAGCGAGAAATACGGATAGTCGTTGGCGTCCTTTTCGCACATATGCAGACCGAAGCCGCCGAAGAGGTTGGCTACGTCGCCATAGGAGGTGAGGAAGCCCCAGGTATCGTTGACCGTCATGCCGGCTTCGCCGTCGGTGTCGGCGGTGACGAGGCGGGACATCTGTTTCATTTTGTCGTAGGTCCACTGATGGTCCCTGACGAGCTGATACGGATCTTCGAGATCGGGGTTGGTAGCGAGCAGTTCTTTGCCGAATATGAGGCCGATGGTGCACACTTTGTTGAGTATGGTGATATCGCCGGTCGTGAAGAACAGCTGATGGTTCATCGAGAACGTCTCGTTAGCGTTCTGATCGTACCAGGGAGCGTCGATATTGACGTCTTCGAGCGTGTAAAGGTCGATGAGGTGGCCTTCGGATGCGAGCGTCGCAAGGAACGGAATGTTCGGCATCACGAGGTCGTACTGTCCGCCGACGCCGATGTCTTCGCGGATGAGGTTGTTGATGTTCTTTTCCTTGTGCGGAACAATGGTGACACCGTAATTATCGAGTATATAGGTGTTTCTCTGGGACACGGCGGTGTCGAGCGTATCGCCGTAAAGTTCGCTGCCGGTAGTGAAGTCATCCGACTGGTAGGTGCCGTTGTCGTCGCCTTTGACGAGCACGTGGAATTCCGCGTACTCTTCGCCGAAAACGGCCACGGTATCGATTTTTTCGTTGGGCGAAACGTAATCGCCGTTTTCACCGCGCCACCGGTCGTCGGACGAGGTATCGCCGGACTCGTCGCCGGTGTCGGAACTTTCGCCGCCGGAGGTTTCGGGTGTGGAAACAGGGGTGCTGGAATCGGGTTTCGATTCTGATTCGTTGTCCTTGGAGCAACTCACGAAGCAAAGCGCGAAGATCACCAACGCAAGGACGATGCAGAGGATTCTTTTCATCTGGGGACTCCTTTCGGGTTTGTTTTTTTTATTGTAAAATAACGAATTCTTTTTTTAAACGCCGGAATAAGCGGAAAATCCGCCGTCGACCGGAAGGATGACGCCGTTAACAAATGAAGAGGCGTTGTCGTCGCACAAAAACAGCAGCGCGCCGACGAGTTCTTCGGGTCTGCCGAACCTTCCCATGGGGGTGGCGGCGAGTATCTTGTGGGTGCGGGGCGTGGGGACGCCGTCCTTATCGAACAGCAGGTCTTTGTTCTGTTTGGTGACAAAGAACCCGGGAGCGAGCGCGTTGACGCGCACGCCGGTGTTCGCAAAATGAGTGGCGAGCCACATGGTAAGGTTGGAAACGCCTGCTTTGGCGGCCGAATACGCCGGGATCTTTGTAAGCGGACGGAATGCGTTCATGGACGAAATGTTGATAATGCAGCCGTGACCCGCCGCCGCCATACCCTCGGCAAACACCTGCGTGGGCAGGAAGGTGCCGAGTATATTGAGGTCGAACACAAAGCCGAAACCTTCGGGCGCGAGCTCAAAAAAGCTCTTTGCGCATTCGGGATCGTACTGCTCGCAATCGGTAGTCGCCTTGGGCGAATTCCCTCCCGCGCCGTTTATAAGAATATCGGGTCCGCCGAGTTCGTCGCAGACTCTGTCGCGCACAGATAAGAGTTCTTCTTTTTTAAGCACGTTGCATGCGTATGCGCGCGCCGTGCCGCCGTGCGCGCGGATTTTTTCCGCAACTGTTTCAGCCGCGGGCAGCGAAAGGTCGAGCACCGCGACGGCCGCGCCGCATTCGGCAAGAGATTCGGCAAAGACGGAGCAAAGCACTCCGCCGCCGCCGGTTATGACGGCGACTCTGCCGCCGAGATCGGGTTTGAAAGGAACAGACATATCATTCGCCTTATTTTATAACGCGGAAAGTTTTTCTTTGAGGAAATCGACCGCCATGCCGATATCGCCGGCGGGATCGTCGCCCACTTCGCGTTCGATGGTTAGATAGCCTTTGTAGCCGACGGAATCGAGCGCTTTGAGATATTCGGGCCATTTGACGCCGCCTTTGCCGAGAGGAACTTCGAGCCAGGTGCCGTCGGCGCGGCGGATACCGTCTTTGGCGTGAGTATGGACGATATACGGCGCCAGCGTCTTTACGGCGGCGACGGGATCGTCGTCGGCGCACATGACGAGGTTTGCCGGGTCGAGGTTCACGGCTATGCCGGGAACGCCGACGGTATCGAGGAACCAGCGCAGATCGGCGGCTTTTTCGGTGCCGGTCTCGCTTGCGAAATAAGCGCCCATGCTGTGAGCGTATTCGGCGAGCGCGAGCGCATTCTTACGCAGGATCTCGTTGCGCGCGTCGTCGGTCTTATCGATACGGCCGATATGGGTGGTGACGATATTGCAGCCCAGTTCTTTGGTCTTTTCGAGCACGGCTTTGGATTTTTCGACGACGTTGGGATGGGTGAGATCCCAGCCGAAATCGCCGCAGATGGCGGAAAACACCATACCGTTGGAATCCATAATGTCGCGGATCTCGGCTATGCGGGCGGGAGTGAGGTTTTCGGCGGCAAAATCGCCAGAAGTCATATACTTCTGTATGCCCTGCGCGCCGAGCGACGCGGCTTTCTTTACGCTTTCGGCAAAGCCGAGACGCAGAGAATCTGAAATGATGCCTATCTTCATTGATCGGTCCCTCCGTAAAATTTAATTATTCTTGAGTTCGTCAAGCGACTTGCCGAACGATTCGAGACAGTTTTCCATAAAATAATCCAGCTCTTCGCAGCCGTATTCTTTCATTTGCGCCAGAGTGGAATTTGCGGCGTAGGCGAATTCCCTGTTGCCGATATCGAGCTCGGAGCGGCATTTTATGTAAGCGCAGAGCTTATCCGCGGCTTTGATGATCTTGTGCTCCTCGTCGGAGCAGCAGAGCGCGTCCTCGTACTGGGTGCGCAGTTCCGCCGGGAGATACGCCAGAAAACGTTCCACGGCGGCCTGCTCCACGGCTTTGTACGCGGTGCGCGTGCTTTCGTCGTAATACTTTACGGGCGTGGGCATATCGCCGGTGACGATCTCGGGCGCGTCATGATACATGGCCGCGAGCGCGATATGATCGGCGTTGTATGATTTGCCGAAATACGTGTTGCCGATCACCGCAAGCCCGTGCGCCAGCATGGCGCATTCGAGCGAGTGGACCGAAAGGTTTTCGCTTTCGACAAGACGCATGAGACCCCAGCGGTTGATATATTTCATTCTGAACATCAGCGCAAAGAAATCGCCAAGCACTGCAAATCATCCTTCAAGCCGTATTATATCACGTTGATTATATCACAGATTATCATTTTAGTCAATGGTATTTTTAGCATTTTTATCGCCGGCGGGAATAGAATAAGCGTGGGGTGATTTAATGCGTTTTACAAAAATGCAGTCCTGCGGCAACGATTACGTTTACGTCACGGAGTTCGGCAACGAGCCCGGGCGACTCGCGCAGCTCGCGCGGTTCTGTTCAGACAGGCACCGCGGGATCGGTTCCGACGGGCTTATACTCATATGCAGTTCAAGAAAGTGCGATATCCGGATGCGCGTGTTCAATCCCGACGGGAGCGAAGCCGAAATGTGCGGCAACGCGCTGCGCTCGGCGGCTTCTCTCGCGCGGATGAAAGGCATAGTCTGCAAAGATACCGTGACCGTCGAAACGGCGGGCGGCGAAAAAAGCGTGCGAATACTTTCGCTCGACGGCGGATACTGCCGCGCGATATGCGATCTGGGCGTTCCCGAAGTGTTCACGACGTTCGACGAACCGATTTGCGTTCGCGGCAGACAGTTCGAGATCGCCGTCCTTTCGTTCGGGAATCCGCACATAGCGGCGTTCACTGCCGGGATCGACCGGCTGAACATAAAAAAATACGGGCCGCCTCTCGAAAAAAGCGGTTACTTCCCCAACGGCGCCAACGTGCATTTCTATTCGGCGCCGCAAGGCGGCGAGATCCGGGCGCGTTCGTGGGAACGCGGCTGCGGCGAGACGCTTTCGTGCGCAACGGGAGCCGCTGCGGTTTTTGCGGCGGCGCGTGCGCGCGGTATATGCGGCTTACGCGCTTACGTCAGGCACCCGGGCGGAACGCTCCTTGCGGAAAGCGATGAAAACGGCAGGGTTTTCATCACCGGTGAGACGCGCCTGGTGTATGAAGGCGAGCTTTTGCCGGAGAACATAGTATGAACTGCAGAGATATATGTATCGATTCGCGCAAAGCGCGCGAAGGAAGTCTTTTCTTCTGCATACGCGGCGTGCGCGACGACGGCCACGTCCACGCGCGTGAAGCATACGAAGCCGGCTGCCGCGATTTTTGCGCCGAACACGATATCGCGCTGCCGGGCGACGCGCGCGTTACTCTGTGCCCCGACACGCGCGCCGCGCTCGCCGAAAAAGCGGCGGAGTTTTTCGGATACCCGGCGAAGTCGCTCATCACCGTAGGGATAACCGGCACCAAGGGCAAGACCGGCACCGCCGCTTGTATTTCCGCGATACTTGAACATTCCGGCGTGAAATGCGGTACCATAGGCACGCTGGGCATACGGTTTTGCGGAAACAGATATCAAACGGAAAACACGACTCCCGACGCCGTAACGCTCAACAGGGCGCTTTCCCTGATGGTGAAGAGCGGCGTGAAGGCGGTCGCAGTAGAAGTCTCGTCGCAGTCGCTCAAAGAAGAACGCGTGAACGGCATAGAGTTCGACGCGGGAGTTTTTACCAATTTTTCGCCCGACCACGTCAGCGCGTTCGAACACGCCGATATCGACGAATACAAAAGCTGCAAAGCGAAACTGTTTTCGCGCTGCCGCGTCGGATTCTTCAACGCCGACGACGCGGAATACGGTTATTTTGTGAATAACGCGCGCTGTACCGCGCTGAGCTACGGAACCAAAGAAAACTGCGCATACCGAGCTTGCGGAGTGGATTTTTACAGAAACGGCGAAAGCCTTTATTCCGGATTCGACTTCGTCTCCCCCGGCGGCGATGCGACGCATATAGTTACGCCCGTGCCCGGATACGCCGGAATTTACAACGCGCTGTGCGCATGCTCGGTCTGCTCGTTTCTGGGCGCGGGGCCCGTCGCGCTGGCGCAAGGCGCATATGAAGCGCGGGCGGAAGGAAGGTTCGAGCTTTACAGAGCGGGTCCGGCTTACGTGATGATAGATTACGCACACAACGAGATCTCGGTGCGGAATCTTTTTGACGCCGTTTCGCACTACGGATTTGCGCGAAAGATAGCGGTGTTCGGCTGCGGCGGCGAAAGATCGCGCGCGAGAAGGATATCGATGGGAAAGACCGTGGCGGAAAATGCCGATCTGTGCGTGATCACCGAAGACAATCCGCGCGGCGAATGCTTAGAAGACATAAATTCCGACATTATTAGCGGCATGAAAAACGCCGGATGCGAATCAATATGCATCAACGACCGCCGCGAAGCGATACTTTACGCGCTGGGAGAAGCGCGAGAAAACGACATAGTTTTGCTTATGGGAAAAGGTCACGAGCGCTATATGGAAAAAAACGGCAGAAAACTGCCGTTTTGCGAAGCCGATATAATAAACGAATTCAAAGAGTCGCTTCGAGATAGTTGATCTTTAATCCCTTTGCCGTAAAATTCTTTTCGTATTCTGTCTCTATGTTCCCGGGCGAGAGCTTTTCGTCGGCGTGCAGGTCGCGGCAAACATTGTTCACCTTGTAGCCGCACTGCGCGAACGTTTCGAGCGAGTATTCGAAAAGTCCGGCGTTATCGGTCTTGAAGTATATCACGCCGCCTTTTTTGAGTATGAGCTTATAACGTTCGAGGAACGCGGGGCTCGTAAGGCGCCGTTTGGCGTGGCGCTTGCGCGGCCAGGGGTCGCTGAAATTCAGATATATCGCGTCCGCGGATTGCGGAGGCAGTATATCGGCTGCGTGTTCAAGATCGAAATTGCAAAACCGCAGGTTGGCGCTTTCCGCCGCGGCGGCTTTTTCCATGGCCATAAGCAGCACGTCGCGCACTTTTTCAACGGCGACGATCGCGCTTTCCGGTTCCCTTTGCGCCAGAGCGCAGCAGAACGCGCCTTTGCCGCAGCCGAATTCGTAATAGAGTTTTTTGTATTCCGCGCCGAAAGTCGACGCGATATCGAGTCTGCCTTCGCCGTCGAAAACGGCAAATCTGTCTTCCACCGCGCTCAGACGTTCCTCGCGGTGCTTTTTGGGCCTCATTCGCATATTGTTTTTTTCACTTTCTGTTGAATAGATCGCGCACTTTGCGGGCAGAATAGTACCGCAGAGAGGAGTTTAAAAATGTTGGACAAATTTTCGCTCGTTCTTGTGATAATAGGCGCGATAAACTGGGGACTCATAGGGCTCTTTCAGTTTGACCTTGTCGCGTGGATATTCGGCGGACAGGGCGCCGTGATGAGCAGGATAATATACACCCTGGTCGGCCTTTGCGGCCTGTGGTGCGTAAGCCTTCTGTTCAAGCGGATCACCACGCCCTCCGAAGAACGCCGCGGTTAAAGAACGGCGCGCAAATCAAAAAGAAGTTTGTTTTTTCGCACACGGGCGGAAAAACGAACTTCTTTTTTTGCGTTTTACTATCAGACGATCTTCAAGAAATTAAGTATCGCGAGAATGATACCGATAACGCAGTAAAGATCGAGAAGGCCGCCGATGATGGCGAACAGCCAACCGACATAAGCGATACCCGCGAGGAAACCGATGATGATACCGCCGATGACGCCGATAACGATGTAGATGAGGATGCTGATGATGAGTTTAACGACGTTGCCGGCGCACCCGAAAGAAAACGGGAAAAGACTTTTGAGAAGTGCCATTTAAATACCCCTTTCAATTGTTATTTACAATGGAAATATACCATATCGGGGGCGATATGTCAATAGATTTCTCAAAAAAACACTCGCAACGTATCAAAGCTGCGCCGTGCGGTCATCTCCGGCCGCCGCCGGGCCTGCCGGGATTGAATCCGCCGCCGCCCGAACCGACCTGCGACGACGTCTGTTCCCAGTCCAGTACGGAGTCGCCGTCTTTGACGAACGAATAGCTTTCGCCGACGGCGATCTTATCGGACGCCACCCAGACAGACGAATAGGTGGAACTCAGCGTGAATTCGGCGATCGTTTCGCCGGAAGAGTCTTTGAGCGCGTAGCTGCCGGAAGCAAACGACGTATTCTGCGAAATATAAACGCAGACTTTATCCGCAGTAGGCGTTTCGCAAATGCCGCCGAGCGCGATCACGGTGCCGCCGGTCACGGTGAGCGTCCTGTCGACGTCGACCGAGCCCGCGACGCTGCCGCTCTGCGTGCCGCCCTTGATTATCGCGATCCCGCCGGACATCGCAAAGCTGCCGTTGGAATCGATAGCGTCGGTATCGCCGGAAGGCGTCGTAACTTCGAGGTATCCGCCGGTGATGTTGACGAGCGGGATCGAGCCGCCCGAGCAGGCGTTGATTCCGTCGTCCCTGCCGTAGACGCTGACGTATCCGCCGTTGATATTGACGACGTTGGCTTCGAGCCCTTCGTATGACCGGCTGACTATGACCGTGCCGCCGTTTATGTTTATCGACCCGTCGGCGTGGAACCCGTCATCCGCGGCGGTAACGCTTATCCTGCCGCCTTCGACCGTGATGTTGCCGGTCGACTTGCTTCCGTCGTCGAGCGTTTCGCCCGAATTGGCGTGCAGTCCGTCGTCGGTGCTTTTCACCGCGACGGTTCCGCCGCTTACCGTGATATCGTTCTGCGCTTTTATCCCCTTGGAAGAATACGATGTCTTTCCGCTGACGTTGCCGGAGGAAACGTTCGCCCGGTCGCCTGCGTAAGAGCCGGTGAAGACGTTCACGGTACACTCGCCTTCGGAATCGTTTATTATGACGTCGTACGCTGCGCTGACGCCGTCGCACGCGGCGTAGATATCCACGCTGCCGCCGGATATGACGACGTTGCCGCGGCGGTTGCCTTTGGAAGAGATATCGCTGTTTGAAGTCTTGATCCCGTCGGAAGACGTTGAAACGAGTATAAGGGTGCCGGATTCGATCTCGACCGAATCGTTGCCCTTGAGCGCGTTGCCCGGGCAGGTGACTTTGAGCGAGACGTTCTTTACCGAAAGATCGTCCTTGCTCTTTACGCCGTTATCGTACGACGAAGTGACGATGAGCGTACCTTTTCCCGTGATCTTGAGATCGCACGCCGAATATATCGCGGCGTCGTAGTTTTCTTCGGTCTCGGCGGCCGACGCGGCGCTGCCGGTACGCAGGTCGGATACGGTGTTGTACGTGCCTTCTTCGGATTTTATCGTGACTTCGGAAGCGGAAATTATGAGCACCGGCGCGGAATCGGCGCAGCTGACCGACACGCCGGCGAACACGAGCTTTACTTCGGCGTCTTCGGGCGCGGCGACAACGATCTGCCCTTGCAGCGCGCCGGAAAACGTGTATTCGCCGGCGGAAACAACGGTGTAAACGCTGCCGCTTTGCAGACATTCGGCGCCTTCGCCGGAAAAAGCGACCGTAAAATCGCCTGTGGCGGTCTTCGAGTCGTCGGCGAAATCATCCGCGGTCGACGAGGAAAAATCGCTGACAATACCCGATTCGCCGGCGGGAACGGATCGATCGCCGCTCTGCGGCGTTTCGCTCTGCGGCGCGCGCGAACACGCCGAAAGCAGCATAATTATTGCGATTATAACAGAAATCACGGTGCAGACGATCCTCATGACGTTCCTCCTTTTCGCCGCTGCGCGGCGCGTTTTTGCTTTAATTACCATTTATATTTTATCCGCGCACCTTAAACTTATCTTAAACATATAAACATTTTTAAAAAAAGGACCGCGATCAAAAATGTTTTTTAGGGTTTTATTGAAAAACGACTTGACTTTTTCGCAATGATATGATAGAATACCCGGGCAACAAGAAAATAAGGCACCATAGCCAAGCGGTAAGGCAGAGGTCTGCAAAACCTTCATTCCCCGGTCCGATTCCGGGTGGTGCCTCCATAACGCGTGTCCAAAATGGATCGCATTTGAAAAACGGCGA
The DNA here is from genome assembly GCA_017429165.1 of Clostridia bacterium. Classification (GTDB taxonomy): domain Bacteria; phylum Bacillota; class Clostridia; order Oscillospirales; family CAG-382; genus UBA1206. Next base: position 6,024 of record JAFRPL010000027.1, on the reverse strand, counting down.
GTTTTCGCCGTTTTTCTGCGTTTTTCGCCGTTTTTCTCGCTTTTTCAAAAAACAAGTTTTGTGCTCTGCAAATGGATCGCATTTCGGTTTTGGGGGCTATTGCCCGGATCCGGACTGCTGAAAACGACTTATTCGCAACACAGCCCAATCGCTTATCTCTGGGAAACGGTAAACAGAGAGTAAAAATACCCCTTCAGCTCCATAAGTTCGTCGAAACTGCCTTGCTCGGAGACGCAGCCGTTTTTCAGCGCGAACAGACCGGTGCATCGGCGCAGGATATTCTCGTCGAGATCATGAGTAACGATGACGCGCGTATAGCCGTCCAGCTTCAGAATGGCGTCCAGCACTTCAAAGGAGGTCTCCGCGTCCAGGCTTGCCGTCGCTTCGTCCACAAAGAGAACGGGAGTCTTGCGCAGCAGGGCTCTTGCAATGGAGACTCGCTGACGTTCGCCGCCGGAGAGGCCGGAGCCGTTCTCACCGCATAGATAATCCGCACCCTTCTCGTCAATGAGTTTGGAAAGTCCGGAGAGCCGAACCGCGCGGTCGATCTCCTCTTCCGGGAAGTTTGAGAACATGGTGATGTTGTCGCGGATTGTGCTGTTGAACACGAACACATTCTGCTGGATAATTGAAACCAGATCGTATAGCGAGCCGGCAGAAATGCCTTTAAGTTCTTTGCCGTCGTAAAGGATCTCACCGCTGTATTGATCGGATGACGCCATCAAGAGATTCAGGATCGTGGACTTGCCGCTGCCTGAACCGCCCACTAGGGCGTAACAGCCGCCAGCCCGCAGATCCATATCCACGTCATTAAGCACCGGTTTACCTTCCTCATAGGCAAACGCGAGGTCGTTGATCCGGATGCCTTCGGCGAGCCGCGGAGCGATGTGCTCGCCCTCGTCGGGGACGTTCTTGCTGAGCGCCTCTGCCAGTTTGTCGATGAGACCGTAGGCTGACTTTTTCCCGGCAAAATACATCGGGAAAACCTGGATCGGAGCGAGCACGTAGTTCAGAAGCTGTACGAAAACGATTGCCGTACCAGCCGTGATCCCGCCCTTGCCGGAAAGCGCCAAGGCTGCGGCTACAAAGAACACGCCGAACTGCAGTATGCCGCCCGCAAGCCCGGATGCATAAGAGACGTGGAGTTTGACCTTCTCACGTTTTTTTACCGCATCGGAAACGCTGTTGTTGCTATCGTCGTGAAGGGAGGAGATGCTTTTCTCCGCCTTGAAGCTTTTTATCACCGCAAAACCCGAGAGCACGTCCTTGAGCATTCCGGTGTAGCGCTCCTTTTTGTCGGATACGTTCTTTTCTGCTACTGCCGCTTTATTTCCGAGAACGACGGATACGATAATCGGCAGAAGTGAGAAGCCGATAGCGATCAGCGTCAGCAGCGGGCTGTACCACAACATCAGCCCCAGCGCGCCGACAAAGGTGATGCCGACCTCAATCACGTTTTGCAGCAACCGGAGATAGTCCTGCTCGATGGTATTCACGTCGTTTGACAGAGCAGACAGATAACGCGCGCTGTTCTCTCCGGAGAAGGCCTGGATACCTTTTTCCAAAAGCCGGTCAAAGACGTATTTCCGGTACTGCTGCATCGCTTTTGCACGGAATTTGGAAAGGAATGTTCGGTCGAGCACCCAAGCAGCCAGCATCATCACAATACCGACGCCAACAACGAGCAGTAGCGTGCCATAGTCGGTGGCAGTGTCGCCGGAAATCAAATCGGAGATTGCCTTGATGGTCCATGAGATCACGAGATTCAATGCCGCAGCGAGAAACGCCGCCAGTACAGTCATCACAAGATTTAACTTGTTCTTTCGGAACAGCTCTTTTATAAATGGGCGCCGCAGCACTTTAAGTTCTTTTTTATCCACAATGATTCTCCTCTTCTTTTTTGATGCAATTCCAAAGAGCGGTAAAATCTTCATTTTCAAATTGGCTTACAGCAAGCTCGACTCCGGCCATCGCAGTCGGTCCCAGATCATCGTGAGCGCTTGCTCCTTCGATGCGGGAGATAAAGCGGATATCGCTTTCGTCATAACTGGGAGAGTCATCGAAGAATGCTGCAAGTTCTTTGGCTTTTATCAGAGTTTCGCGCGCATCGCCGCCCTCTTCTGACAGAAACTGTGATCCTGCAAGGGTAGCAAGCAAAGCGGCGCAGACTCTGTCGAAGTAGTTTGGTTTGCCTGTCTCCCTAAGCCCCTGCAGGAGCCCGATCCCCCATCTCAGGATCGCCTGCGCGGAAGTATGATCGCCTTGTTCCAGAAACACGTTTATATAGCCGACGATCGTACGGATCAAATCGGAAAGGATCTTCGCAAGGGCTTCCGACAGAAACGGTACAGCCTCGTCAACGTGACCGTTTTGGGCCAGAGCATCACCGATCTGGGAACTGTACTGCCCGCCGGCGTTATATGTCTTCCATAGTTCGACTGCTCTGTCCGTTTCGCCCAGTCCTAGATACGTTTCAGCGATTCTTCCATAGATCGTCTGCTCACTGATCTGGGGATCTTCGTTTTGGCTCAGCAAAAGACGGGACTGCTCCAGAAGTTCAAGTGCGCGTCGGAACAGGGCTTTGTCCCCGCTGTCGATACCGAACGCGCGATACAGCGCCGCGCTCGCATTTACGATTTGAAATGAGTGCGGATACTTCTTAATCGCTTTTTCTGCCTCCGCAAGCCCGTCACGGTCTTTTCTGCGGCGGAATTCCAGCAATCGTTTTACTGTTGCTTCCAGGTGGTTGTCCTTGACCTCATATCCAAGCAATACGTCCACAGAAATATCGAAAAAGTCCGCCATCTGGACGATCAGCTCCAACTCCGGGATCGAAAGCTTTGCCTCCCACTTATATACCGCGCCTGCCGTCACTCCCAGTGCCTCTGCAAGTTGTTCCTGAGTCAGCGATCGTTCTTTTCGGAAGGTGCGTATGTTCTCTGCCAGCATCATCTTCATATGCCCGCCTCCATTGTGTTTCTGTAGAATATTATACTGCATCAAAACCGGAAAATCAACAGACTGCTCATATTATTCGTATATAATTTTTTATACCGTCAGTAAGAGTTTTGATTTTGCGCGAAAAAAACTATACCTTCAAACCGCATATGCAGGAAGAAAAAACCGATCCATTTCGTACAACACCAACCTCGAAAAACAGCGATTTTTCAACACGCAATCCGATTTGAAGCGTTACCACAAACACTTGAAAACCCGGGAATGATCCCGGGTTTTTGGTCGTTATAAGAGTTTTTTAACTGAATTGAACTGGGGACACTTTGAAAAAAGGGTGTAATTTGTCCCTTTACAATTATCAAAAGACAATTATAATAAAAGCGAGATAAGAGTTGGAGAGGAGTTCAGCTGTGACTATTGGCGAAAAAATAGCAGAATTACGAACAGACGGCGGTATGTCACAGCAGACGCTTGCCGACATGCTGTTCGTTTCAAGGGATCTGGTCTCCAAATGGGAAAATGATACGAGACGTCCCTGTTTTGCGATGATCGAGAAAATTGCCCATATCTATAACGTTCCGGTCGAAACCATTATCGAAAAAGACAAGCTTGTTTTTGACGAATTGACAAACTGCATCCCGCGCGATGCTATTTTTTCAGAGGATGAGTTTGCGCGTGTGTTAAACAGTTTCCTGCATGATCTTAGTTCCAGAAGAGCAGATGTTTTTTTGAAAAGGTATTATTTTCAGAAAAGCATCGCCGAAATATCAACGGAGTACGGAATTGGCGAGAATCATGTCACAAGTATGCTTTCAAAAACCAGGAAGAAACTGAAGAAGTATCTAGAGGAGAATTCAAATGGATAAAGAGATGATATACAACGCTATTGTTAAAGTCGACGACGACCTGATCGACAGAAGTCTGACCCGAAAACCAAACAAAAAAACGAAAGCAACAATCATATTGTCCGGTTCCTGCATTGCAATTGCTGCATGTTTTGTTCTTGTCGCTGTCATTTCCGGAGTTATCCCGGCAAATCGCAATCATTCTCTTTCGGGACTCAATGAATTGATATCCAAAAACCCGGACGCTTCGATTTCTATGGACTGGCCGTACTATAAGACCGCAGAAGAAACGATTGAAGCGTCGTCGCATATTTACTCAGGAAAAATAATAGATATTTCTTTTACCGTTCTTGACATGAAAACAGGCGCTGAAGACCTTGATCCCGAATCGGAAAGCACATCGCGTATGCTTTATACCGTATATACTATTTCTGTAACAGATGAATATAAAGGAGAAAGTGCTGAAACAGTCAGAATCGTTGTTGACGGAGGTTTGCCGGGAGAAAAGGAAAACGAGCAGTTCAACATTATCCGCGGTTCCGGATTAAAGTGGAACAGAATACCCGTCACACCTGAGAAGGTCGAATTATCTGTCGGGCAAAGCTATCTTTTCTGCATTCATCGTGTCGGTGATTTTGACCATATCATCAACCCAGATCAGTTCGCCTTTCTTTTGAATTCAAAAGATGCCAAGACTATTATTTACTGTTGTAAATAAGAATACGAACTGTAAATACGATCCATTCTGTACAAAATAAAGGCGTTTTTAGGCCCTCAAAAACGACCCCCGATCCAATTTTGAGCAGTACCACAGAAAAAAGCACGCTTCGGCGTGCTTTTTTCAATGAAGAATGAAAACGTGTGAGCGAGATCCAGGGGCATATTAAACGGATGGTTTATAAATTCAACCTATTATCTACATGGCGGTTATTGTATTGCGGCGGAAGCCAAGTTATAATATAAACAGAACAGGCGCTTGTTACTTTTCTTTTCATAGGAGGAAACCATGAACATTTTATTGAGCGAGCAATTAAAAAAGCTCCGCAGAGAAAAAGGCAACACGCAGGAGGATCTGGCGAACCATCTCGGCATTTCCACCCAGGCGGTCTCCAAATGGGAGCGTGATGAAGGATACCCGGATATAACGCTGCTTCCGGCGATCGCATCCTATTACAACGTCAGCGTGGACGACCTGCTCGGTGTCGGGGCAATCGAAAAAGAGAAAAAACTGAATGCGTACCGCGATAAAAACGCTGAACTGTTCCGCGATGGAAAAAGCGCGGAGCGCGTTACGCTGTGGAGAGAAGTTCAGAAGGAATTTCCGAACGATCTGTCCGTGATTTACGATCTGATGTACGCTTTGTCCGCGGCGGATCAGAACGCAAACGCCGACGAGATAATCGCGTACGGAGAAAGGATCTTAAATGAATCCACGGATCAGCATCTGCGCGACGGCGCTATCCAGTGCCTGTGCTTTACCTATTACTATGCCAAAAAGGACGCGGAATCTGCAAAGAAATACGCAAATATGGCTGGTAACTCCGTGGTAACGGTCGACACATTGATGCCCCGCATTCTTGAAGGAGAGGAAGCGGTCTCGTATTGTCAGAGGAACGTTATGGATCTTTTTGATAGCGTCCAGGCGAACGTGCGCATTATGTGTCAAAAGGGCGGCTATTCACCGGAAGAAAATATCAAGGCGCGTGAATTTATCATTCAATGCTTCGATCTGCTTTATCCGGACGGAAACTGCGGGTTTTATCACTGCCGCTATTCGGAGATTTATAAGGAAATGGCGAAAAGCTATCTGAAGCTGGGCGACGAGTCGAAGATGTTTGAGTGCCTTGAAAAATCCGCAGAGCATTCGATCGTGTTTGATACGGTTAAGGACGGAAAGTACACTTCCTTCATCGTAAACAAAATCGGCTTTTCCTCCATAGAAGCAGTCAAGGATTTTACGGAGAATGATTCGGGTCTGCTTTTGAAATTCCTTAAGGGAGAGCAATTCAAACAGTTTGAAACAGATCCCCGCATGGAGAAGATCATTAACATGCTGACATCCGTGGCGATACTTTAACTCGACCGAACGTAGGAATAGAAAGCCGGACCGCTTTACAGGCGGTCCGGCTTTTTGATTATTGCTTTATCAGACGTTGCGTCTTGGCTTTATCAGACGGTGCGTCTCTTTCTTCTTCTCACGATCGCAAACGCAAATCCTGCGAGC
>JAFRPL010000026.1 GCA_017429165.1 Clostridia bacterium | reverse complement strand
CTGCAGAGAAGGCGCTGGCCACGTTTGGGTCTCCGAAGTTCAGGTCCTCGCAGAAGCGGCTGCTCCTGTCGAAGAATCTTCCGAACCCGCTGAAGAATCTACTCCCGCTGAGGAATCCAAACCCGTCACCCCGACCACCGGCGACGCAGGCATCATAGCTCTTGCTGTTATCTCTGTCATCGCTCTCGGCGGCGCAGTGATCGTTAAAAAGAGCAAATAAGCAAATAGCTTGAATAAAGCATAATAAAACCGTTCCGGAACAATTCCGGAACGGTTTTTTATTTGACTTTTTATTGCTTTTTGCGTATGAGCTTGCCGCTTATGGTCTTTTCCAGGTGATCGGTAAATTCCACTATGCGCGGGTATTTGTAAGGCGCGGTGTGGGATTTTACGTAGTTTTTGATCTCCTGTTTGAGCGCCTCGCTCGGTTCGGTGCCTTTGGTGAGCACGATCGTCGCTTTCACCACCTGACCGCGGACTTCGTCGGGGGCGCCGCTCACCAGGCATTCCAGAACGTAGGGGAGTTCCATTATGACCGATTCGATCTCGAACGGCCCTATGCGGTAGCCGGAAGACTTGATGACGTCGTCGACTCTGCCCACGTACCAGTAGTAGCCGTCTTCATCGCGCCAGGCGGTGTCGCCGGTGTGATACCAGCCGTCGTGGCAGACTTCGGAAGTGCGGTCGGGGTTGAGGTAATAGCAGTCGAACAGTCCCACCGGACGATTTTCGAGCGATATGACTATTTCGCCCACTTTACCCACGGCGCAGAACTCGCCGTTTTCATCCATAAGCTCCACTTTATACTGCGGGTTTGGCAGGCCCATGGAGCCCACTTTGCTGTGACGCTTGAACAGGTTGCCTATGACCAGCGTGGTCTCGGTCTGACCGAAACCTTCGCGCAGTTTCAGCCCCGTGGCGTTGCGGAACTGGTAAGCCACTTCGGGGTTGAGCGCCTCGCCGGCGATGGTGGCGCGCTGGATCGTGGAAAAATCGTATTTGGAAAGGTCTTCCTTAACAAAGAAACGGTACATCGTGGGCGGCGCGCAGAACGTGGTGATGTTGTATTTCGCAAAGAGCGGAAGAATGTCTTCGGCGGCGAACTTTTTGAAATCGTATACGAACACGCACCCTTCGCACAGCCACTGGCCGTAGAGTTTGCCCCACAGCGCCTTGCCCCAGCCGGTCTCGGCGATGGTGAAGTGTATGCCGTTGGGGTCCACGTGATGCCACCAGCGCGCGGTGACTATGTGTCCCAGAGGATAAGCAGCGTTGTGGACCGTGATCTTGGGGTAGCCGGTCGTGCCGGAGGTGAAGAACATTATCTGGGGATCGCTCTTGTCGGTCTCTATGCGAGTGAGCGTTTCGGGGTAGGCGGCGATAGTTTTGTTGAACGGTTTCCAGCCGGCGCGCTCGCCGTTGGCGATTATCTTGATTTTGAGCGTGGGCGACGCTTTTTCCGCGGCTTCGACCTGCTCGGGGCAGCCGTCTTCCGCTGTGCAGACGATGGCTTTTACCTTTGCCGCGTTAAAGCGGTATTCGTAATCGTGCGCGGTCAGCAGGCTGGTCGCGGGGATCGCCACGGCGCCTATCTTGTGCAGCGCTATTATCGCGATCCAGAACTGGTAATGGCGTTTGAGCACCAGCATCACGCGGTCGCCTTTGTTTATGCCCATGGAAGTGAACATATTGGCGGTGCGGTTGGAAAGCAGTGAAATATCGCGGAACGTAAAATCTTTTTCTTCTTTGGCGGAAGAAAGCCACAGCAGGCATCTCTTGTCCGGACATTTGCGCGCCAGCGCGTCGACTACGTCGTAGCCGTAATTGAAGTTCTGCGGGACCACGAAATCGATCTTTTCGAGGCAGCCGTTTTCGTCGACGGTCTCGCGCACGAAATTCTTGTAGATGAGCCCTTCGTAATCGGATTCGTCGGCGGTATGCTTGTCTTCGGGTTTGTCGGCGATATCGGGCGCGGGCATGATGACGTTGTCTTTGAAAACCACCGCAAGGAATACGCAGTCGCTGCCGCCGGAAGCGATCATGCCGTGGCGGTGCGTGGAATCGAAATAGATCGAGTCGCCCTCGTGCAGATACTCGATATGGTCGTCGAGCTGCACTTTCAGTTCGCCGCTTATGACGTAGTCGAGCTCCTGACCGCTGTGCTGCGTGAGCGCGATCGGGGTGCATTCCAAAAAAGGATCGTATTTGGCGGTGACCACGAACGGTTCGGACATACGGTTTTTAAGATACGGAGCAATGTGCCGGTATTCAAATTCCGAATGGCGCTTTATGGGCATGCCCTCGCCCCTGCGCGTAAGGTTGTAAAACGAAAGCGTGGGGTTCGAGCCGCTGACGAGCTCGGAAATGTCTATTCCAAGCTTTGTCGCGCACTTGTAGAGGAAAGTGAACGAAAAATCGCTTCCGCCGCTTTCGAGCTCAAGATAGACTTCCGGCGTGACGTCGGTGGCCTGCGCCATTTCCGCCACGGAAATATCCGAAAGATTGCGCGCCCACTTAAGGCGTTCCGCTATCATTGCCGTTTGTTCCATTGTAAAAACACCTCTTCCGGTAAAAAATAACGCCTTGTCTCTTTGCAGAGACAAGGCAATAAAAAGACCTTGCTTATAAACCACTCGTGCAAAACAGCGCCCAACAGCGCCTTCCCCTTGTACGGCGGGATGACCGTTTTTGCTTAAATATCGGCAAAACTACTCCGGGGTGATAAGCGAACGACCGTCCTGCTGACTCGCACCAGACGTCAGCTCTCTGAAAGGGCCGGACACGCACGCTGTTGTCCTCATCATCGTATTATAATGCGTTATTCGGTTGTTGAATGCAATATAACACACCTTGCGCCGTTTGTCAAGCGTTTTTTGCGAAAAAAAATACGTTTTTTGATGTTTATGCGGATATTTTATATGATAAACGGTCAATATACTTGATTTTTGCGAGATGTGGTGATATAATACTCAAGAATTATTATTTCCTTTTGGAGGAACAAAAATGAAAAAACGTTTGATCGCATTACTGTTATGCGCCCTTATGGTGCTTCCGGCGGCCCTTTCTTCCTGCCGCAAGTCGGGCGAGGAGGTATCCGGGCAGGAATCTTCCGCCGTTTCGTCCGCCGAAGAATCCAAACCCGCGCAGAGCGCCGAGCCCTCTTCCGAACCTGCCGAAGAATCTTCCGCGGAAGAATCTTCCGAAGAAGAGGAAGTCTCTTATGAACGCGGGACCGTCGCGTATTCCGAAATGGTTTACGAGCGCCCCGATTTCGAAGCTATCAACGCCAAGATAGCCGAAGGCGAAGGTCTGCTTGAAAAGAGCGAGATCACCGAACAGGAAATGTACGATTTCTTCGACGATCTCACCAATATGCTCATCGACGCCATCACTCAGGATTCGCTGCTTCAGATCAAGCAGTCGGTCGACACCACCGATACCGACATGCAGGCCGAAAGCGAACTGATTTCCGAAGAACTGGGCAATTGCAAAAAGGATTATTTCCAGTTCGCCAACCGTTTGCTCGATTCCGAAAAATACAGCGAAAAAGTATTTGAAGAATATACCGAAGCCGATAAGCAGGATATCCGTGACGCGGCAAGTTCCATGGACGAAGAATACGTTCAGCTGCAGAAACGCCTGACCGAGCTCGAAAACAAGTACAATGACGCCGATTCCATTGTCGTCGACTACAAAGGCACTCAGATGACGATAGGCGATATCGAAGACAAGTACGGCACTTCCGAATACTACAAGGCGTTCAACGCCGCGACCGGTGAGATCTATATCGAGATCGTGGATATACACAAGAAGATGGCTCAGAAATACGGCGCCGAAGACGTAGTCGGGTATATCTACGACAAGAGCTATCACCGCGACTACACCAAAGACGATATACAGAGAATGTACGCTTACGTCAAGCAGTATATCGTCCCGCTCTTCACCAAATTCTATCCTTCCGTCAGTTCGTTCTACTACGGCGCGGGCGATTACAACAACGTCTGGGCTCACGAAAAAACGGTGAAAAAATATCTCGAATCCATCAACCCCAAAATGCTCGAAGCGTTCAATTATATGAAGAAATACGGGCTTTACATCTACGGCGACAAGGCCGAGATGCGTGAAGGCGCTTACACCACCATCCTTTACTCCTACGACACGCCCATTATATTCCACAAGTTCAGCGGCGGCTACGACAACCTGCAGACATTTATCCACGAATTCGGCCATTTCTACGAATTCTACACCTACGGCGACGAGGCCACCGCGCAGCTCGATATCGACGAGATCCATTCTCAGGCCAATGAGCTGCTGTTCCTGCCGGTATACGAAGAGATATTCGGCGAAGCCGCGTGCAAAAAGATCACCCGTTACCAGCTCTTTTTGAGCATGTATTCGCTGATCCAGACCTGCGTGTTCGCGGAATTCGAGACCAGAGCGTTCGAAGGCGAATACGATACGGTCGAAAAACTCAACGCGCTGTTTTCGGAGATCGCCGAAGAGTATTCGATGGAAAGACGTCTTTCGAGCACCATCTGGTCGCAGGTACATCATTTCTTCCTGTATCCGCACTACTATATCAGCTACGGCACGTCTATAATCCCCTCGCTGCAGATCTACGCCGAATCGGTCAAGGACCGTGATAACGCCATTCACATCTATAACGAAGTCGTGGCGCACAGCGACGCCGATACGCCGTTCCTTACGGTGCTCGCCGAATCCGGTTTAAAGGATCCGTTCACCGAAGAGACTTTCAAAGAGATATACGATATGCTCGTAGAGGCGTTCCCCAAAAAGTAAGCTTTTAAACAAACAGCCCGCTTCCCCAAAAAGGGAAGCGGGCGTTTTTGTTTGAGCCGGATCATCAGTCGAAGTAATAAGCGAGCGCGTCTTCGAGATTGCTTTCGAACATATTCTGTTTAGATTGCCAGTTGGTGTCGAAGTTTTCGATCTCGTTGTTTATGCAGATATTGAGCTGATGCGCGGGCCAGTCGAGCGCGTAGGAATACAGATACCCGAAATTACATCTTACGCCTTTGCGCACTATATCGATCATTTCGACCGAGTCGGCGTCGGTGGTGTTGCGCTCTTTGAGCACTATGTTGTAATACTGCGGTATTACGGTCCTGGAGCTTTCCACACAAAGCGCTTCGGTGATTATACCCACGAACTCGAGCGCGTCGTCGGTGGTGTTGGCGGGGACGGCGAACACCGAATAGTTGTCGCGGCAGGTGGTGTAGTAATCGTCCTGTTCCTTGTTATAAAGCGGCATGGGAAGTATGCCGTAGTCTATGTCGTAATTTTTCAGCTTTATGCCGTCGCCCAGCGCGAGCGGTTCGAACAGCGATCTGCCGAGCCCGAAGAATTCTTCGTATTGCGATTCGTCGGCGGGGATTATGTAGGTGAACGGCTGTCTCACTACCAGATCGAACAGCATGTGCAGCGCGTTATAGGTCTTTTCGTTGTTGACGGTGTAATGCGGTCTGCCTTCGCCGTCCTTTTCGGTGACGTTGATGCCGAATGCGTCCTGATACACGTCTATCTGAGTGGTGCGCTGAGTGCAGTAGCTGTATACGCGCGCTTCGTCGTCGTCCGTGGGAATATAGGTATCCTTGCAGATCTGCAGCATTTTGTCGAAAGTCCAGTCATGGCTGCGCACCAGCGAATACAGGTCGAGCGAATACAGACTTGCGAGTTCTTTGTTGAAGAACATGCCGGTCATCATATCCCAGAAGGTCATCGAGATATCGCCGGTGAGCAGATAAAGCTTTCCGTTGACGGTGAGTTCGTTGACTATATCCTGCGACCACCACGGTTTGTCAAAATTGATCCAATCGTCAAGGTCGTGCCAGTTGCGGAACAGGTCGTCGCCGACGGCGGAAGGCATTATCGCAGCGTAGCCGGCTATGATATCGTAACCGGGGTCTTCCTGGACCATGCTGTTGCGGATATAGCTCATAAAGTCTTCATGCTTGCCCCAGGCGCCCATCTGGTCCACGGTCACTATCTTGACGCCGAAACGGTCTTCGACCTTGCGGTTCCGTTCGGCGACGAGCTGGTTGACTTTTTCGGGCACCGCCTCGTCGTTTTCGAATTCGTATTTGAATTCGGTGCGCTGGAGTATGCGGAATTCACGTCCGCCGTAGTTCTTTTCGGGCAGCCCGTCTTCGAACGGATCTTCCGACGATTCTTCGGCGGAACTGTCTTCGTCCCCGCCGGAAACGTCGGCGCTTGCGTCCGCGGCGGAAGGAACGCTTTCGTTTTGGCCGGGTTCCGTCTTGGAGCATGCCGCAAAGACGAGCGCTATCATAATTACGGTGAGGATCAGCGCAATGATTCTTTTCATTTTTTTCTCCTTTTTTCTATCGGTTTATTTTATGTCTTCGGGTGTCTTTATGTAATCTGCTATTTCGTCGTAAACGCGGCGCGCGTATTTTTCGTAGGTGGCGTCCTTGGGATGCAGTCCGTCGGGGAACACGCTTTGGTTGTCGAGCGACCAGCTGTAGATATCAATGGTGCGGTAGCCGTGCTTTTCGGCGAGCTCGCGGTTCAGGTCCAGCACGTATTTTTCTATCCTTTCGGTCCACGCCTCCCACGGCCATACCGTGCTTTCGAACAGCGGCGCGGGTATGCAAACGAAGATCTGCACGTCGGGGTTAACGTTTTCGTATGCGGCGAACATATCGTCGGCGGATTTTATGTATTTCTCGCGTCTGTTGGTGCCTTCCCATTCCTTGTACGCCTGGCCGGGATTGCCGTCGTTGGTCCCAAGCATCCATATCACCACGTCGGGGCAGAAAGTCTGCGACTGCCTGTAGAACGGATGCTTGCTGTAAGCGTAGTCGTCGGTGTAAACCACCGAATACCCGCTCGCGCCGTAATTCTTGACCAGATAATCGTAGCCCAGCATTTCCTGCAGATAATTGGGGTAGGTATAAACGTACGGATCACTCGAATTGATCCCTATGGTAATTGAATCGCCCACGCAGGCGACCTTGACCAGAGTGCACGTCCCGTCGAACTCAACGTCTTCCGCCGCGTTGCCGTGGGAGATGAGATATTCGGTAAAAGCCGCAAATCCGTGCCATACGGCACAGGCGTTGCCGCCCGTGATCGCGACTTTGGTGCCGGAGATCTCAACGTGGTATTGATCATAATCATAATCCGCCTCGTGGTATTTGTCGGACGTTTCGCGCCCGGTGTCGCAGCCGAGCAGTATCTCGCATTCGGTTTCCTGCTTTCCTTTGCCGCCCGTGCGCGGAGTGAAATCGGCGTTCTTGTCGAAATACGACTTTATCTTTGCCGCGACGTTCTGATATTTTGCTTCGTTATCGGTGGGGGAATAGACTATTTCGAACTGCGTAAGGGGCGCGCCGCCCACGGTCGCTCCTTCGAGTATGTAAACGTATTCGTAAAGGTAGTCGCAGCGTTCCGAAACGCCCTTTTCGGCAAGACAGTTCCCGATAAAGTATTCAACGCCTTGTTTTACCGCCTCTTTCGATCCGCCGTAGACGTAAATGTTTTCGCCTTCCGTTTTAACGCCGTAGTCGCGCTTTTTCACCGATTTGCAAAGCTCGCTGCCCGTGCCGTCGGTGACCTCGCCGAGATATACGGCGTGCTCGGGCATGGTTTTGTTCTGGTCGAACTTTATCACCTGCGGCGCTCTGCCGTATCTCGATTCCATTTCCGCGGCGAGCATATCTGCCTCGTCCGCGTAAAAGCGGTAATACACTATGTCGTATTCAACGGGCTCCGGTTCCGGTATGGCTTCGGATGATCCCGAAGCCGGGTTTTCGTCAGTCTGCGCGTCACCGCACGAAACCAAAGCGAACGCCGCAAGCAGCAGCGCAATCAGTAAAGCCGCCGTCTTTTTCATATAAGTTTCTCCTTATCTGTCAAGATTCAGCCGGATTTTTTTCTCATGAAAACGGGTATCCTGTCTAACGGGCATTCGATGCGGCGCGTCGCTCCGCCTTCGTAAACGCTGCGGGTGAATATGTCTTCCCATACGCCTTCGGGGAAATAAACGTCTCTGCCGGTCGCGCCCTCGGTATAGACGGGAGCGACGAGCAGGTCGCGCCCGAACATATACTCGTCCCACGCGTTCCACGCGTTTTCATCCTGCGGAAAATCTATGCAAAGCTGTGCCATCAGGGGCCTTCCGTTCGCCGCGCAGTATTCCGCTTCGGAAGCGATATACGGTATGAGCGAATGTCTGAGCCGGGCGAAGCGGGCGGAAATCGTGAGTATCTCTTTGTCGTCGAACTGCCGCGCCAGGTTCCAGGGCGAACGGTCGTTGTATGTCTTTTTGTCGTATCTCGGGGCGAGCTGATCGGGCATCACCATGGAATGCCACTGCATGATGGGGCAGAAACAGGCGAACGCGGTGGAGCGCAGATAAAGCTCCTTATCCGGCAGCGGCCCGCCCAGAGAACCGATATCGAAGCCCCAGAACATTATCCCCGAAAGGGCGGAAGAAACGCCTGCAGCGAGCTGACCTCTCAGCTCGCGCCATTCGCTGGACTGGTCGCCCGCCCAGTGGAGCGGCGTAACCTGGCATCCGCCGTAGCCGGAACGGCTGAACGTTACGCCGTTCACTCCGTTTTCGCGCATAAAATCGTGATACGCTTTCTGATACTGAAGCGGGTGCAGGTTGCGCGCTTCCAGCCCGCGTTTGCCGTCGAACTGGCGTACCGTCTTATCCATAACGTATTCGCCGCCGTCTGTTTTGAATCCTTCCACACCCTCGTCAAGCAGGTGCTTGCGGTGGCCGAACCACCATTCGCACGCCTTGGGGTTGGAAAAATCGCAGATCAGGTTGCCCTTGCACCAGCCGTCGGGAATGTAGAACGGCGTGCCGTCTTCGTTTTTGATGCAGTAGCCGTTTTCAAGCGCCTCTTTTTCGTCGGTCGAACCCGCGTGGATGGTGGATATTTGCCACAGCACCACGTGCAGTCCGGCGGCGCGGACGTCGCGCATCATACTGTCGTGGGCGGCGAAACGCACGCGGTCCCATTCGTGGAACGTGCTTTCGTCGCTCCAGGGTTCGAGCACCAGTACGGACGCCGGGTATGAATTCTCGCGCATCTCGTCCAGCACCTCGTAAACTTCCTTGGTGCGGTTCCATCCGTTAGCGCTCAGCCATACGCCGTATACCCATTCGGGCGGAAGCTCGGGCTGACCGGAAAGCGCGAAATACGTCTTCAAAAGCTGTTTCGGCTCGCCGCAGAACAGCGTGTCTTCAAAAATGCAGCTTCCCGCGGATTCGCGGGTTATTGTTACTTTGTCGCCGAAATCCATGGCGGCGGGTACGGTGCCGCGGCAATACCAGCCGAGACCGGTATCGGTGAAGAAGAACGGCACCGGGATATAAGTTATCTCTTCCTGATAAAAACAGCGTTCCTCGACCTGGCCGGAGGTGCTTTTTCCGTTCTGGTCGACCGAATCGAACCGCTCGCCGGTCCCGAAGACGTGATTGCGTTCAATTTCGGATTCGATGGTGGATCTCACGGCGGCGCCGTCGGCGTTCAGTTCGAGCGTTATCGCCGTAACTTTGCATTTGCCCAGGCTCCACAGCCCTCTGCCGCCGACTTTCAGCCGCGTGCCGCACAGCGGAAGATCCGCCGATATGGTGTACGCGCCTCTTCTTATGCTGCCGGAACAAGAAACGTTCAGGTTTTCGTTCATATCAAGGTTCACGCAGTAACCGTCGCCCAGCACGCCGCAGAACGAATCGCCGCGGAAATACAGCGCTTCAAAGCGTTCGTAGCGCTTTATTTCGCAAACGGGGAAAGTGAATATACGGCTGCGTTCGCCGCCGCAGGTGATGCGGTAGTTCACAAAGCAGCGCTCGTTGAACGCGCCGAGCTCGAACGAATAACGGCGCCCGTCGCCCTTGCCTGCGACCTTTACGTTTTCGCCGCCGTACACCCAGTATTCGAGTTCGGGTACGGAACCGTTGCTTTCGATAATGCAATCCACGCGCACGTTTTCGCCGATATGCGGATACTCCGGCGTGCGCGAGCAGAAATCGTTTTCAAAAGATACGAATTGTGAAGGAAAATGTTTTATCATAACTGTTCTCCGTATTGTGCTTTTCGGTTTATTCTTAGTTTTCGGGCGTTTTTTTGATGATATCCGTGACTTTCAGTACTCCGCGCGCGACTTTGAATTTTATTTCGTACCCCGCAAAGCCGAACCCGTATACGCGCTTTTCGTCGCCTTCGTACGCGGGACGCGTATCTTCGGCGAGTATGTCTTTGAGCGTGCCGAGCATTTCCGGCGGAAAGACCGCCGCTTTTTCCGGCGGGATCTCAACTTCAAGCCGGTGGTCCAGCCCGACCCCGGCAAAGCCGCACGCCGCGTCGGGGACGCTGTCGGCGTAGGGAAGATACGGCTTGATATCCAGCACCGGAGTGCCGTCCGCCATATCCGCTCCGGAAACGGCAATATACGGTCCGTCGGGACTATCGGTGACGATATCTTCTATCTTCACGCAAGAAAGTCCTATGCGGTTGGGCCTGAAAGGCGAGCGCGTGGCAAAAACGCCCACCCGTGCGTTGCCGCCCAGCCGCGGCGGACGCACGGTGCTCCGCGCGCCGAACGGCGCCGAAAGCGAACAGTGCCAGATCACCCATATGTGGCTGAAACCTTCCAGCCCGCGGATGAGTTCTTTGTTTCTGAACCCCGGCTCGAAAACGATCTTCCCCACCAGTCCGGGAACTCGCGCCGGCTGGCGCGGTATGCCGAATTTGGTCGGAAAACCGGTGTGAACGTAAGCTATTATGCTGAATTTGTCGTCAAGTTCCAAGTGATCCACCCGCAGTATCTTCGCCTGTCGTTTAGTTATTAAATTATACCATATAAATCTATCAAAATCAATAGTTTTCAAATCATTTTGAGCCGTGTTGACAAACGCGCGCATTAGTGATATAGTAGTATCCGGTCAAAAAAACAAAGGTCGGTATATATGGGGATATTTGAACTTTTACTGCTCGCGGCGGGGCTTTCCATGGACGCTTTTGCGGCCTCGGTGTGCAAAGGACTCGCATACGGAAAAAGCGTGCCGTTCAAAAACTCGTTCATCGCCGGCGCGTGGTTCGGCGGATTTCAGGCGCTGATGCCGCTTCTGGGTTGGCTTTTGGGCACGGGTTTTGAAAAATACATAACCGAATACGATCATTGGATCGCTTTCGGGTTGCTGCTCTTTATAGGCGGCAAAGCGCTTTGGGAAGCGATATTCAAAAAAGACGAAAACGAACGCGGCGCCGATATGTCGGCAAAGACGATGCTCGTGCTCGCGATCGCTACCAGCATAGACGCGCTCGCCGCGGGCGTTACTTTCGCCATGCTCGAAGCGAATATACTTTTCGCCGTTTCGGTCATCGGCGTCGTCACGTTCGCTTTTTCGTTTGCCGGCGTGCGTATCGGCGGCGTGATGGGCGAAAAGTTCCGGAAACCGGCGCAGATCGCGGGCGGCGTCATACTTATTTTGCTGGGCGTAAAGATCCTGCTCGAACACCTGGGGATAATCGCTTTTTAAGGATAGTTTAAGAATAGCGGGTATAATGGATTCGGTAAAACGAAGAAGGCGGGATTTATTATGAACTCGAACTATGAAAATTCAAACGGCGCGCCTGTTTACGTGCCGGTGAAATATAACCGTTCGCATCGCCGGACCGCGGTCACGGCGATAGTCGTCGCGCTCTGCGTGCTTTTCGGCGGAGCGGGGTTCTTCTTCGGCGCAAAATACGCCAAATCGCAGGATCATACCGAAAACAACAGCCAGGGATACCGGCTGGAAAGCAGCGAGCCCGGGACCGAAAGGGAAACGGAGACCATCGTGCTTGAGACGGTCGACCCGGATAAATACTACACCGTAAAGAGCGTGGCGAAACTCGCTTCCGACAGCGTGGTGGAGATCACTACCGAAACGACTTCCACCAGCGTGTTTATGCGCCAGTATATCACTACCGGCGCGGGCAGCGGCGTCATCATCACCGAAGACGGCTATATAGTCACCAACGACCACGTCGTGGCGGGGGCTTCTTCCATAAAAGTACGCCTTCACGACGGCAGCGAATACACAGCGTCGCTCGTCGGCACCGATTCGCGGACCGATATCGCGGTCATAAAAATAGAAAAAGGCGGACTTTCCGCCGCGGTGCCGGGCGAAAGCGATCTGCTCGAGGTGGGCGATATGGTAGTGGCGATAGGCAACCCGCTCGGCAAGCTCGGCGGCACCGTCACCGAAGGCGTCGTCTCGGCGCTCGAACGCGATATCGAGATAGACGGCAAGGAAATGTCGCTCCTTCAGCATTCGGCGGCCGTCAACCCCGGCAACTCGGGCGGCGGACTGTTCAATTCGTCCGGTCAGCTTATAGGCATCGTCAACGCCAAGTATTCCGATACCAGCTACGAAGGCCTGGGATTCGCCATCCCGCTTTCGACGGCGCTGCCGGTGATTGGCGACCTTATGGAATACGGTTACGTGCGCGGCAGGATCGACTTGGGCGCTTCGCTTGTGGATATCGATTCGCAGTACTACGCGATGTATTACGGCGTGCCCGAATACGGCGTTTACGTCCAGTCCGTGGCTTCTTCGGGAGATGCGGCCGCGGCGGGCATCCGTTCCGGCGACCGGTTGGTCTCGGTCAACGGAAAAGAAATAACGTCTTCAGGGGATGTCGAAGCGATCCTCAAAAACCTTGCGGTGGGCGACAACGCCGTGATCGAACTCGAACGTTACACCCGTTCGGGAAGGACGTATACTTCGAACGACGTGACCGTTACCGTCACTTTCACCGAATACCGGCCCAACTGATATTCTATATAAAACGCTCCCGCGGCGCCCGGTCGTCCGCGGGAGCTTTCTTTGCGGCGCGGGCGCGTCTTTGCAGACCCCCGATTCACTTATGTTTATAAGAAAATTCATATTATTTATATTGACACGGGGGCGTGTTAAGTGGTATTATATATATGGCATCATATAATAAAAATCAAAACGGCGGAACGCTTATGAACAAATATAAAATAATTGCGTTTGCAAACCAAAAAGGCGGCGTGGGCAAGACCACGTCGGCGGTCAACATAGCCGCGTGCATTGCAAAAGCAAAGAAAAACGTGCTGCTCGTGGATACCGATCCGCAGGGCAACGCCACCACCGGGCTCGGCATCAACAAACGGCAGATCCACGCTTCGGTCTACGATTTGCTCATTTCCCGCACGGCGGCGGCGGACGCCGTCTGTTCGACCTGCGTGCCCAACCTTTCGGTCATCCCTTCCACGATGGACCTCGTGGGCGCCGAGATCGAACTGGTCGATATCGAAAACCGCGAATACAAACTGCGCGAATCGTTGACCCCGCTTGCCGAAAAGTACGATTACGTGTTTATCGACTGCCCGCCCTCGCTGGGGCTCATCACGCTCAACGCGCTCACGGCGGCGAACGGTCTGGTCATACCGGCGCTGTGCGAGTTTTATTCGTTGGAAGGGCTTACGCAGCTTATGAACACCGTGCGTTATATCAAGCAGCGCAAGAACCCGTCGCTGGAACTCGTGGGGGTGCTCGTCAATATGTTCGACGGGCGGCTCACGCTCAACGCGCAGGTGCTTGGCGAAATCAAAAAGTATTTCGGTGCAAAGCTGTTTTCACGCCCCGTTCCGCGCAACGTCAAGCTCAGCGAGGCGCCCAGCTACGGCGTCCCCGCGTATATGTACGACAAATACTCCAAGGGTTCGCGCGCTTACGAAGATATCGCGCAGGAACTCATGGAAAGATGTGAAGGGTGAATTCTATGGCTACATATAAAGGCGGTCTGGGCAGAGGTATAGACGCTCTGCTCGCCGAAAACGACACTTCGCAAAACGGCGTGAGCATGCTCCGCCTGGCGAATATCGAACCCAACCGCGCGCAGGTCAGAAAAAAATTCGACCCCGAATCCATAGCCGAGCTCGCCGCTTCCATCAAAGAGCACGGGCTGATCCAGCCGATAGTGGTGCGCCGCAAGCAGAACGGGTTTTACGAGATTATCGCCGGCGAGCGCCGCTGGCGCGCCTGCAAGGCGGCGGGACTCAGCGAAGTCCCCGTTATAGTCAAGGATCTTGACGACCGTTCCGCGTCGCTCGTGGCGCTCGTTGAAAACCTTCAGCGCGAAGACCTGGATCCCGTTGAAGAAGCCCGCGGATACGAAAGCCTTATAAACGAATACGGTATGAACCAGGAAAACGTGGCGTTCAGCGTGGGCAAGTCGCGTCCTTCGGTCGCGAACAAGCTGCGCATACTGGCGCTGCCCGCAAAACTGCTTGAAGATCTGCGCGCCGGCAAGCTTTCGTTCGGACACGCCCGCACGCTGCTCCCGCTCGCCGAAAAGCTCACCGAAAAAGAGCTGTGCGAATTCGCGCTGGCTGTCGAAAACGAAGAGATCTCCGTGCGCGAGACCGAACGACGCGTCAAGCGCCTGCTCGAGCGGCAGGGCGCGGAAACGCCTTCCGTTTCGGCGCGCAAGGTGCGCAGCTCGTATTACGGGCGGCTCGAATCGCGCGCGTCTTCCAGGCTTGGCCGCAAGCTCGCCATAAACGAAGGCGCCTATGGCAAGGGTAAGGTCGTCATAGCGTATTCTTCGGCGAAAGATCTTGAAGTGCTGCTCAAACAATTATGCGGAAATAACTTTTTTGAAGATATAGGAGAATAATCAATCATGATCGACATCAAATTCCTGCGTTCCGACCCCGAAGCGGTAAAAGAAAACATACGCAAAAAATTCCAGTTCGATAAACTCCCTCTCGTCGACGAGGTGCTCGGGCTGGACAAGCGCAACCGCGAGATCAAAGTGGAGGTGGAATCGCTCCGCGCCGAACGCAACAAAGCGTCCAAACTCATAGGCGGGCTCATGGCTCAGGGCAAGCGCGACGAGGCCGAAAAAGTCAAGGCCGAAATGGCCGAAAAAGGCAGCCGCATAGATTCGCTCACCGCCGAGGAAAAGGAACACGAAGAAAAGATCACCTCAATAATGATGCGTATCCCCAATATAATAGATCCGTCTGTCCCCATAGGCAAGGACGACAGCGAAAACGTGGAGCTCGAACGTTTCGGCGAGCCGGTCGTTCCCGATTTTGAAATACCGTATCACACCGATATCATGGAACGTTTCAACGGCATAGACCTCGAAGCGGCGCGCCGCGTCGCCGGCAACGGCTTCTACTATCTCATGGGCGATATCGCGCGGCTGCATTCCGCGGTGATCGCTTACGCGCGCGACTTTATGATCGGCCGCGGTTTCACCTACGTGGTGCCGCCGTTCATGATCCGCGCCGCCGTTGTGAACGGCGTGATGTCGTTCGCTGAAATGGACGCCATGATGTATAAGATCGAAGGCGAAGATCTGTATCTCATAGGCACCAGCGAACATTCGATGATAGGCAAGTATATCGATACCATCGTCGACGAAAAGACTCTGCCGCACACGCTCACCAGCTATTCGCCCTGCTTCCGCAAGGAAAAAGGCGCGCACGGCATAGAAGAGCGCGGCGTTTACCGCATACACCAGTTCGAAAAACAGGAAATGATCGTCATCTGCAAACCCGAAGACAGCATGACCTGGTATAACAAGCTCTGGAAGAACACCGTCGACCTGTTCCGCAGCCTGGATATCCCCGTGCGCACGCTCGAATGCTGCTCGGGCGACCTTGCCGACCTCAAAGTCAAATCGTGCGACGTCGAGGCGTGGTCACCCAGACAGAAGAAGTATTTCGAAGTGGGCAGCTGTTCCAACCTGGGCGACGCACAGGCGAGACGTCTGAAGATAAGAATAGAAAAAGAAGACGGCACCAAGTATCTGGCGCACACGCTCAACAACACGGTCGTGGCTCCGCCCCGTATGCTTATCGCCTTTTTGGAAAACAATCTTCAAGCCGACGGCAGCGTGAACGTTCCCGCCGCGCTGCGCCCGTATATGGGCGGGACCGAAAAGCTCGTCCCTTGTAAATAAGAATTTTCAATTAAGGAGCGCGGTCAAATGGATGATATCAGATTTGTGCTGTGGGCGTTTATGATAGGCGTCAGCGTCGCCGCGCTGTACGTGTTCTTCGTGCGCAAAAAGCTCGGCGGCTTCGTTCGGAAACTGCTGCAGAACAACGCCTTCACGCCCGAAAGTGCACTCAGTATGGAAGAACTGGGCGAAAAGCCGTCTTTCTTCCTGCGCCGTTCGCTTAGGAACGGTTCGGATTTTTCGCGGACCGTGCTTTGCGAAAACGACAGGTATTATATACCCGAAGAATGCGTTCAAAAAGCCGAAAGCAAGTATAAAGCCAACACCGGCGGCGTTGTCATACTGCTCGTAGCCATAGCGCTGTTCGCGATCGTGACGCTGGTGTGCGTGTATGTTTTTCCGGCTTTGGCGCAATCCATTGTCGGGCTTTTCTCAAGCGAAAGCTAACTGTTCGGAGGATCTAAATGTATAAAGGCAAGCAGGGAATTCATCCGGTAATAATCATATTCATCCTTGCGGCGGTGTGCGTTGCCACCGCCGTGGGCGTGCTGCTCCTCATGGGGTACAGGTATATCACCAACGACGAAGGGTATTCTTTCATAGGCAAGGTGGTGGAAGGTCAGCCGGTCAAGGGCAGGATCAAATATCCCGACGGCAGGACCGCCACGCTCGACTATTACAACAACACCATAGAGTTTTCCAACGGCAACAAGTACGTGGGCGATATCTACAAGCTGTATCAGCACGGCGAAGGCAAGCTCACCTATTACGCCACGGGCGACGTCTACGAAGGCACGTTTGAATACGACAAGCTCACCGGGCACGGCAAATACGTCTATAAAAACGGCGATTATTACGAAGGCGATATAGTCGACGGCAAAATGGAAGGTCACGGCAAGTACGTCTGGGCCGACGGCACCAGCTACGAAGGCGAGTATAAGAACGGCATGTACAACGGCAAGGGGACCTATACCTACGCTTCGGCGGAAGGTTCGGTCGTGGCGCGCTATACCGGCGACTACGTCAACGGCATGAAACACGGCGAGGGCACCTATTATTTCGATAACGGCAATTATTACACCGGCAGCTTTGAAAACGACAAAATAAGCGGCAAGGGCACCTTCCACTGGGCGAACGGCGAATCGTATATAGGCGCTTTCATCGACAGCGTTCCCGATACGCGCCTGCGCAATTCCAACGGAGAATTCATATTGAACGACGACGGCAGTTACGTCCACGGCGAAAAAGCCGTATATATCTGGCCCAACGGGCGCAGTTATACCGGCTATTTCGAAAACGGCAGGATAGTCGCCGTCGAGGAGTGAAAAACACGTCAAATGGCAAGATTCATACTTTCGGCTTTTGCCGATGAGATCGATCCGCGGTTCGAGCTTCAGCTCGCTTCGCTCAACACTCTGGGAATCGAATATATCGAACTGCGCGGTGTAGACGGCAGGTCTTTCGTCGCGCTTTCCGACAGAGAACTCGACGATGTACGCCGCCGCATGGGTATCCACGGCATAAAGGTGTGGTCGCTCGGCTCGCCTCTCGGCAAAGTGAGCATAGACGCGGCGCAGACGCAGTACGCGCTGCTCGACCGCCTTATGGAAACAGGCGACAGACTCGGCACGCGCAACATACGTATGTTCTCGTTTTACCCGGTCGACGGCGAACCGTTCGAAGAGTATGAAAAAAAGGTGTTTTTCCATATAAACGCGCTCGCCGAAAAAGCGACCGGATGCGGCTTTACGCTCTGCCACGAAAACGAAAAAGGCATATACGGCTGTTCGGCGGAACGCGTTAAAAAGCTTGTGGATTCGGCAGGCGGCAAGCTCAAAGTCACGCTCGACAACGGCAATTTCATCTATTGCGGTCTTCCCGCCGCGGGCGCTTTTGATTTGCTTAAAGAACACATCCGGTATTATCATATAAAAGATTGCCTTCCCGGCGGGATCATAGTGCCTCCGGGTAAAGGCGACGCGCTCATCCCCGAACTGCTTGCGCAGATAAACGCCTATACTCAGGGCGACGCGGTCCTCACCGTGGAACCGCATCTAACCGATTTTGTAGGGCTTTCGGCGCTTTCGGCGGATAATGGCGTGGAACACGCGTACGCTTTCGAATCCCCCTACGCGGCGTTTGAGTGCGCCGTGAACGAGATACGGCGTATGCTCGCCGCGTTGTGAACGGCGCGGCGCGGCTCTTCGGCGCGGCTTACCGCAGGCGCCGCATATGGAGCTTTTCGGCAGGCGTGTTATATTCGCTTGCCTTTTTTAAAGGCGAACTTTTCGTTTTTGGCTTTTTGGGTATGTTTTTGCTGTTTTTACGGCTTTTCGCACCGGCGGAAAGCGGAACGTTCGCGCCCGAAAAGCCGTTTAGGACCGTGCTCTGGTTCGGGTTCGGCTTCTTTATGCCGCTTTACAGCTGGCTGACCGCGCTCTACCCGTTCGAAGCGTTCGGTTTTACGCAGGCGCAGGGGATATTTGTGGTCATAGCCGGAGTTTTCGGCATCGGCGCTTACCATGCGCTGCTTCTGGCGCTGCCGTTTTTGCTTTTGAATATAACGCCGCGCCGGCCGCTTCTGCAGCCGTTCGCCGCCGCCTGCTGCTATATGGCGGGGGAATGGCTGATGTCCGCGGGCGTGCTGGCGTTCCCGTGGGGGATGTCGGCGGTCGGACAGCATTTGTTCCTGCCGCTTCTGCAGAACGTCTCGCTGTTCGGCGCGCGCTTCATCACGCTTATTCTGTGCCTGTTCACCTGCTCGCTCGCGTTGTGCGTGCGTATGAAAAAGCGCGGACTCGTGATAATGACGTCGCTTTCGCTCGCCGTCCCGCTCCTGACGGGGACGGCGCTGCTTTGCATACCTTCGCCCGCCGAAGGCGGAATAAAAGCCGCCGCGGTGCAGGGGAACGAGCTTTCGATGGAAAAATGGGATTCGGCAAGGCTCAAAGAAAATAAAGAACGCTATATTTCGCTCACAAAAGAGGCGGCGCTGAACGGCGCCGAACTCATCGTCCTGCCCGAGACCGCGTTCCCGTGCGTGTTCGACGGCGAACTTAACGCCCGCATAACCCAGATAACCGCCGAATACGGCTGCACCGTCATCGTCGGCGCGCTCGAGCGCGAAGGCGGCAGGGAATACAATTCGGTGTTCGCGGTGTACCCCGACGGCACGCGCAGCGAACCTTACCGCAAACGCCGCCCGGTGCCGTTCGGCGAATTCCTGCCCTACCGCGACCAGCTTATGAAACTGCTGCCGTTTTTAGATTCCATGAACCTTTCGTCGCTCGACCTTTCGGCGGGCGAAGAGAGCGTGCTCATCGAATGCTGCGGCGTAAAAGCCGGCGCGTTCGTCTGTTTCGATTCGGTGTTCCCGTCGCTTGCGCCGGTTGATTCCGAACTGCTTTTGGTCTGCACCAACGACAGCTGGTTCGAGGATACGCCGGGCATATATCAGCATCTCGCGCATTCGGCGGTGCGCGCGGCCGAAAACGGAAAGTGGCTCGTCCGCGCGGCGAATACGGGGATTTCGTGCTTTATTTCGCCCAAGGGTTCGATGAGCGAAAACACCGAACCGCTCACCAGTGCCGTCATATACGGCACCGTTTACCCGAACGCGCGCCGCACGCTGTATTCGTATATCGGCGACGTCATAATGATCCTGCCGCTCGCTTTCGCGCTTTTTACGGCGGTCTGCAAAGCGGCGTCATTGATAAACAAACATAAGAAAGTGAGAAACGCGCAATGATAAACATCCCTCTTTACGATAAGCCGCTTTACGAAGGCTGCGAAAAGTCTTATCTACAGTACAGCGAACGCCCCGCGTCGCCCGAGCTCGACGGCATAACACGCCCGGCAATGATAGTTCTGCCCGGCGGCGGTTACGAATTCCTTTCGGACCGCGAAGCGTACCCCATAGCCGATCATTTTTCGGCGCACGGCTTCGTTTCGTTCATACTGCGCTACGCCATAAAGCCGTACTGCGGCGAGATCAATCCGCTGCTCGACGCGGCGAGCGCCATAGTTTATCTGCGCGCACACGCCGCGGAATACGGTATAGATCCGCATAAGATAGCCGTCATCGGCTTTTCCGCCGGCGGGCATCTGGCCGGCTATATTTCCACGCGTTACAACGACGAGCGCGTGCTGCAAAAGCTGGGGATCGAAAAAGACGCCGCGCGCCCCGACGCTGCGATACTCTGCTATCCCGTCGTGACCGCGGTCAGGGCTACCCACCGGCTTTCGTTCATAAACCTTTACGGCAGGTCCGATGACGTCTTCACTCAAGACGAACTCGAAAGAGTGTCGCTCGAACTGCAGGTGACCGACCGCACGCCGCCCGCGTTCATCTGGACCACCGCCGACGACGGGTGCGTTCCTTCGCAGAACTCGCTGCTTTACGCAAACGCGCTCAACGAACACGGCGTGCCGTACGAGCTGCACGTTTTCCCGTCGGGCGTGCACGGGCTCGCCATGGCGGACCGCAACACGGCGCCCGCGAACAACAGCGCATACGTTTCGCCTTACACTGCGCGCTGGGCGGAAATGGCGGCGCGCTGGCTCGACGCGACTTTTTACGGCTGACGCCGTTTTGACAGACATCCCGAAAGGATAGATCACGATATATGAAATCGAACTTTTCCGAACGACTCAAAAAATACCGCGAATCGGCAGGGCTTTCGGAACGGGAGCTGGCCCATTCCATCGGCGCCGAGACTGCGTCGGTCAAATCGTGGGAAAGCGCCGAATCGCTCCCCGCCGAAGAAATGATCGAAGCCCTTTGCAAATTTTACGGAGTGAACCGCGACCAGCTTTCTTACGTCGACCCGGACGAAGTCATCGGCGTGAACGGCGCCGAAACTGAAAAGATTGCCGCTTCCGCCGAAAAAAGCGAGCACCGCATAAAGACCGCGTTCCGTAAGCGCGACCGCCGTTTTGCGCTCGTTATGGTGCCGGTGTTCATCGCCGCGCTCGCCGCATTCCTCATACTGGGGTTCACGCTCGGCGCGTGGCACCCCGCGTGGCTGCTGTTCCTTTGCGTGCCGGTCGTCTATACGCTCATAAAGGCGGCGGCGGTCGGCTCGATGCGCAAATTCAATTACCCGCTGTTCGTGGCGACGCTTTACCTGTTCACCGGATTCGTGCTGGGCAACTGGCATCCTTCTTGGGTGATCTTCCTCACGATCCCGGTGTTTTACATAGCCGTGTGAGCTGAACGAAAAGTGACGTTTCCGCAGCGTGCCGAGTATTATATCATATACGGAGGTGCGTTGTTTATGAAAGACTGTTTTATGCGTGATATCCCGCCCGTGCCGTTCGGCGCCGGAGCGCCGGCTTTGACGCCGCGCATGCTGACCGGGACGTACGCGCTCGGCGCGACATACGCGTATTCGGGCGGCGTTCTGGGCGTTGAATACGTTTCCGGCGTGCGGTCGCCAAACGAAAACGGCGTGCTCACGCTTGGTCATTTGCCGTATCTCGCGCTGTATTCGTTCGGCGCGCATACCGCAAACAGCATAACTTCGGCGCGTGTGACGCCGGTCGTCGACGGCGAAGCGCGGAATCAATATTCTGTTTACTGCGCGCGTATGCCTTCGGGCCTGCTCGCGTTCGCGTCCGGAGCGGCGCCGCTGGAAGGCGCGCGCACATTATCGTTTAAATTGCAGAGCGATATCCCCGCGCGGTTCGACAAAGCGGAATTTACCGTTCTGCTTTTATACGGCTGAAAAAAACGGAGGCGCAAGATGAAAGAGCCGGAATACGAAAAACTGCATAATTCGCCGCTGTTCGCGTCGCTCACGGCGGAAGAGCTGAAAGAGTTCGTCAAAAACTCCGGCGCGTTCTGCCGCGAATACGCCAGAGGCGGCGTCATCATCCGCGAAGGCGAAAGCACCGACCGCATGGGAGTGCTCGTCTCGGGCAGATGCACCGGCGAAAGCGTCAGCGAAGACGGCAGGCGCGAATCGGTCGCGCATATCGAGCCGGGCGATGTGTTCGGCGACATACTGGCGATGGATAAAGACGCCAAGAGCCCCGTTACCGTTTACGCCGATACCGAAAGCACCGTGCTGTTCATACCGTTTGCGAATATGCTTTCGGGCGCCTGCAGCGTGAATGCGCGCTTTCTCGCAAATCTGCTCGGGATCGTTTCGCAGAAATACTTCGCGCTGCAGTTCAGGGCGTCGTGCGTTTCCAAACCCACGCTGCGCGGCAAGATCAGCGCGTATCTGCACGGTATGCGCCGCGAAAAAGGCAGCGCCGGATTCACCGTACCGCTCGACCGCGCCGAGCTCGCCGACTTTTTGAACTGCGACCGTTCGGCGCTGTGCCGCGAACTTTCGGCGATGCGCGCCGAAGGACTTATAGATTACCGTAAAAACCGTTTCGAAATACTGTCTGTCAATACGAAAGGAAGACTATGAAAAAGATCTCTGTCGTTCTGGCTGTCGCCATGCTGCTCGCCGCCGTCATCCCCGCGTCCGCGGTTTACGCTGAAGAAGAAAAAGAATACGTTTACAGCGTCACGTCCGTGAACACTTACCCCAAGACCAACGGGGTCAACATCTACACGTCCGAATACGGCAAAACTTTTTCCACCGGCGGCAAGTATTCGGTCTACGCGGTCGCGGTCTCTTCCGAAAGGACCGTTATCGGCATTTATGAGGAAGACGAAACAGAAATCCCCGCGGGAGGTTTCCTCGCCGTGGCGCGCAGCGGCGCCGGCATAAAAAAGCTCCGCTCGCTCGGGATATCGGTCGGCGACAGGGCGCTCTACGACGCTGCCGCGAAGACCGTGACGTTTATGGCGCAAGGATATTCGCCGTTTTACAGGAACGTGATAAATTTTGACAAATTCAATTCCACCCGTACCGAAAACACCATAGTCATCTACGACCGCGGCGCGACCACCGGCACCAACATCTGGGGAAGCGAAGTGGTGGTGGATAAAAACGGTATGGTCGTTTCGATCGGCGGCAACAATAATGCGATACCGGAAGGCGGGTTCGTAATCTCCGCCGTCGGGCGCGACCGCATAGCCGAGCTTTCCGCCGCGGCGGAAGAAGGGCTCCGCGTCACCGTGGACCGCACGGCGAAGACGATCGCGTTCGCTTTTGACGAAGAAAGCATACTCGCCGGCCTGGACGTGCTCAGGAATAATCTTGACGCGATCGCGCGGATGAAACGCTCTTCGTTCGCCGTGATCGATTACGAATCGTACGACTCCGGCAGAAAAGAGCTCGATGAACTTTATTCGGCGGTGAGCGGCGCGGGCGGCGATCACGCCGCCGCAATGATAGCGACGTACGATTTCAAAAACAAATGCGCGGATCTTTCGCTGCTGCTCAACGAATATCCCGCTGTCGAAGCGCGCGCTCTCTGGCTCAGGCCTTCGGAATCTTCCACGCGCGAGCAGGTGAATAAAAAAGTCAGGACCATATATGAAGCCGGCTTCAACGCCGTGTGCTTAGAGCTGCTTTACAATTCGGTCACCATTTTCCCCGTCGATACCGAAGAATACCTGTTTTCGCAGGACCCCGCGCTCAAGGGGTTCGACGTGCTCGCTGCGTATATAGACGAATGCCATAAATACGGCATGGAAGTTTTCGGCTGGATGGTCTGCTACCGCGTGAGCCACGGCTCAACGACTTATCCGCAGCTCGCCGTGACGACTAAAAAGCCCGAATGGCTCAACGTCGCCAAATCGGGGACCACCGCCGTGGGCGACACCAAGGGGTATTTTCTCAACCCCGCGCTTCCCGAAGTGAGCGAGTTTTTGCTCAAATTCTATAAATACATCCTGCAGACGTACGATCTTGACGGTTTTCAGATGGACTATATCCGCTATCCGCTCGCTGAAGGCGAGGATTTCGGCTACGACGAATACACGCGCAGCCTGTTTGCGGAAAAGTACGGCAAGGATCCGATGAATTTCGGCAAATCCGACTCGCTCTGGAACATCTGGTGCCGTTTCCGCGCCTCGTTCGTCACGGAATTCGTAAAACAGGTCAACGACCTTGTCAACGAGCTGCGGCCCGATATGTACGTCGCCGCCGACGTGGCGCCCAACTTCAACGAAGTTTACAGCAAATATATGCAGGAAGCCGGGATCTGGCTGGAAAACGACTATATCGATATCGCGTTCCCCATGGTATACGGCACCAACATAGTGCCGCAGTATTCCAAAATGACGATCGACGCCGCGGGCAATCACGCCTATTCGTATATAGGGCTTACCGATTACGGCGCTGACGTTCTCGACCGCGAGATCAAAGAGGTGCGTGAAGCGGGCGGCGACGGATTCGCTTTCTTCGCCTACGCCGAATATTTCGGCACCGACTGCAAAGACGTGTCGGGCGGTCTGCTTTCAAAGCGTTCGCTTTCGCCCACGTATGATCCCGACGCGGCGCTTGCCGCGCAGCTCGAATATATCAAAAAGCGGCTCGAACTTATCAAAACGCTGCCCGATTCCGTTCAAAGCGACGTTGCCGCCGCGCTGAACGTCGAATACGAGCACGCCGAAGACGCGTACGAGACGCTCGCCGCGTGTGCGGCCGAGCTTTGGCAGCTATCCTTTGCATCCGACAGCATGGTCGCCACCGAGATGTATGCAAGGATCGCTTCGGATTTTTCGAAGGCGGCAAAAATAGCCCGCCTTTCCAAGGCGGCGGCAAAGGCCGAATACCGCAAAGAGCATCCGCTGCCCGATCCGTATTCCGAAACATCGGCGGAAGAGCCGTCCGGAACGGAGTCCGAACCCGCGTCGGAACCGGTTTCCGCCCCCGAAGGGGAAACGAGCGAAAACACCTCCGAACCGGAATCCGTCCCCGCCACATCCAAAGCGGCGCTGGTCATTGCGATCGTGCTCGCCGTGCTCTGCATCCCGTGCGCGGTACTGTATTACAGGAGGAAAAAGAAATAATGGTGCGCCATATCATTCTGTGGAAACTCAAACCCGAACTCGAAGATAAAGAATCCGTTATGCAAAACGCAAAGCGCGCGCTCGAATCGCTCGCCGGCGTCGTCCCCGGACTGTTGAAAGTAAAGGTGCAGATACAAAAGCTGCCGTCTTCCAGCGCCGATATGATGCTTTATACCGAATTCGAAGACGCCGGAGCGCTCGCGGCGTATCAAAAGCATCCGGCTCACGTCGCCGCCGCTGCGACTTACGTCCGTCCGTTCACTGCCGAGCGCGTGTGTATCGATTACGAGGCGTGAGAACGCTAAAGACCGAATAGAACGGCAAGCCCGAAAAAATCAAAGCTTTTTTCGGGCTTTTATTTTTTTGCGGAATTGCGAACATTTGTTCTTGACAAATGCAAACAGACGTGCTATAATCGCCGTACAGAACAAATGTTCGTATCAACAGGGCGGGACGTCCACGGAAGGGAGGCGGCGGCAGTGTGCTGCAATTCGTTCGACAAAAGCGCGGTCTACGGTGAGCTGAGCGCAAAGCGCGTCAATCTTGAAAACGGCTTTGAATGGAACACCGCGCGCGGCGGCGTGTGGGAGCGTTCGCAAAAATTATTGCGCGAAAACGCGCGTTCCGGCGGGGAAGACGACGCCGAAGCGTTCGGCGGGCGTATAATACTCCACTGCGACTGCAACTGTTTTTTCGCTTCGGTGGAAATGGTCACGCATCCCGAATACCGCAAAGTCCCAATGGCGGTCTGCGGCAGCCAGGCGGACCGCCACGGGATAGTGCTTGCAAAGAACGAGCTCGCCAAAAAGGCGGGCGTTTCCACCGGCGAAGTGATATGGCAGGCAAAGCTCAAATGCCCGTCGCTCGTCATAGCGCCGCCGCATTACGTGCTTTACGAACAGTATTCGCGCGAGATAACGCGCATATATTACGATTATACCGACTTGATAGAGCCGTTCGGCATAGACGAATCATGGCTGGACGTTACGGGCAGCACGCGGCTTTTCGGCGGCGGCATAAGGATGGCGGACGATATAAGGCGGCGCGTGCGCGAAGAGACCGGCGTGACGGTATCGGTGGGCGTTTCGTTCAACAAAACTTTTGCCAAGCTGGGCAGCGATTACAAAAAGCCGGACGCCACCACGGTCATAACGCGCTCAAATTACAAGGAGCTGCTGTATCCGCTGCCTGTGGGCGATATGATGTATATAGGCAGACGCACCGTGCCCAAGCTGCGCCGGCTCGGGATACACACCATAGGCGACATGGCGCGCGCCGACGCCGACGAAATAGCGCGGCAGTTCGGCAAAACGGGCGCCGATCTGGTAAAGGCGTGCCGCGGGCTGGAAGATTCGCCGGTCAGCCCGTTCGCTCCGGCGGCGAAATCCTACGGCAACGGCATGACTTTTCTGCGCGATCTGTGCGGATACGAAGATTATTTCGCCGCCGCGGCGTATCTTGCCGAAAAAGCGTGCGCCCGTATGCGCGCCGACGGCGCCCGCTGCGGCGTGGTGGAAGTCTGCGTGCGCGATACCGCGCTCAACGTGATAACGCGGCGCAAAAAGCTGCCGTACCCGGTCTCTTCCACCCGCGCCGTGGAAGAAGCCGCGCGCGAGCTTCTGGAACAGAACTGGGATCTTTCGCGCCCGGCGCGGTCGGTGCGCGTGTGCTGCGCCGATATATCGCCCGCCCCTCAGGGCGAACAGTGCAAATTCTTTTATTCTCCCGCCGAAAAACAGCTCCTGCGCGATTCGCGTTACGACGCGGCGGTGGATAAGCTGCGCTCGCGTTTCGGGCGGGACGTAGTGACCCGCGGCAGCGTGATAAAGGCGGCGCTCATCCGCTGAAAGGTGCGTTTTGCCGCATTGTAAATTCAGCGTATACCCTTGACAAAAACGTGTATGTGCGGTAAACTGTTTTTGGCGAATAATACCAAACCGCCGACTGGACCGGTACGGAATTGTATAAGAGGGTAAAAAGTGGTATCATACGCATTAGGCAAGGATAAGGAGGATACCACGGAATAGGGAAAGGTTGAGCTCTATTTTCAGACGGTAAAACAAGCAAGTTTCACACAAAGAGGTATTGCATACGGTTGCCGCGTTACCCTCTTACAAAAAAGCAACCAATCCAATATTGATAGCAAAGGCCGAAGATAATTTTATGGAGGTAAATATAATGAAAAAAATCCTTATTGTTTTATTTATTACTGCAGCTGTTTTGTTGCCCATAATAATGCTGCTGCCTTCTGCAAAGGAAAATGAGTTTTATGGAATAAAAACGATCGAAGCGACCGCGCAGCAAGCCGGTTCGTATGCGATACGAATAGATTGCACGTCATATCGGCAATTCGAAATCAGCTATGCGGACAAAAACGAAGAAGCATATAACGGTGAAAGGCAGTTGCCGATCAATTCGGATCTGGGTGAATATGTAATAAAAGTACACCTGATGGATACGCCAAATGTCAGTGAAAGTTTCGGTAAGGGCCACAAGATCTGGACAACATATGAACTGACCGAAACCGGGGATCAATTACGTTATATGTATTGCTATACTCCCGACCACGGCGTTTTGGTATATATCGGTTCTGATGTCCCTATGCATTACACGATACCGGAACAAAAAGAGAAAGGCAGTATAGAGTTTTCCGTTAACTATTGATATCCTGATTGATTCATACTACTATGGCAGAAAAGTATGTAATAGTTACAAATAATAATTAATTTACCGGTGGTTATTATGAAAAGAATTATTGCTGTTGCGCTCCTCGCTCTTGTTGTTTTGTCGGGATGCGCTTCGAACAGTGTTATGAAACCGAAAAGAGTTGTATTAGCTGATACCGCGGGCGAATATGGGACCGGAGCAGAGATCGATCCCACAATAAGTCTGATCGGAAGCAGACAGTTGCTTTCACCCGAACAAAGTGAAAGCGAACCTGCCAAAACGGTTACTATACAGGGAAAAGAATATACGGGAAAGCATTATTCCGTGTATTTGTCTCCTTTTTACAACGGTGACTGTGACGAGTATAAGTGCGATTTAGAAAATGGAGCCCTTTATTTCTTCGTTGACCGGGCATACGGTGAGGTCGTT
>JAFRPL010000004.1 GCA_017429165.1 Clostridia bacterium | reverse complement strand
GATACCCGCGCTTTCATAACTGCCTTGAGTGTTGCCTTTTGCAATCAACGCGCCGGTGCCGTTCTTTTGCGCCCAGATGGTGAGGGAATACCCCTCTCTGATAAAGATACCCTTATTCGCGTTCAGCGTTGCGCCGTCGCAAAGGATCAGATTGACATTGTCGCCCTTGACCGCGATCCTGCCGGGAAACGTGACGTCGTTTTTCAGAACGTACCAGCCGTTCGTCCATTCGGTAACGCTTTTGTCAAGAGTCGTATAATCGGCAATCGGCTCCTGCGCCTCGCCCTGCGCGTTCACATAGGAAACCGGCGCGTCGACACGCATATAGAGCTGAATGGGATCCTGCCCGTCGTTCTTAAAGAAACGGAAGCGCTTCTGCCCGCTGTCGTTATTGAAATGAAGCGAAAAATGGGTGGCGGTACCCTGATGGCCTACCACAAAATAGCCGTCGTCAAAGCTGATTTCATTCGCAAAATCAGAGGTCGTGCTTGTTAAAAGCTTGTTCTGCGAATCGTGGCTGCCGATATAGTAGCCCGAGACGCTCCTGATCGTGCCTGCGCCCGGGTCGATCTCAAACGCCGCCGCGTCAAGCTCAGCGGTCGCCGCGATTTTGTCGCCGTCGACATCGACCTCAATATGGTTATTCGGCGAATCCATGTTCTCGCCCAGCGAGCCGTCGAGCACAAGGCATTCCCACGCGGAAGCGATAAGATACCTTGCGCCGCCGACCATCTGCGAAACGTCTGTGATCAATTGATAGTAATCACCCGTTACGGCTTCTCCCTCTGCAAACACAGCGACGGGAGCCGCGGTCACCAACAGCAAAGCAGACAGCATGACCGCGAGAATTTTATGTAACCGTGTGGTTTTCATAAGTACACCTCCGGAACTTATAATTCACAATTTATTATAATATGCTGCGTCCAAAGGATGTCCAAAGAAAACCGCCCTTTTTTACGAAAAAAAGAGCGGTCTGAGTAATATTTTTAATATTTTTATTTAATGAATTTGCCTTTTTGTTGCCTCACGATCCAGCGCGCCTTCAGAAATGCTGGCCCAGGAATAGGCGCTCATGTATTTTCCGCGATAGGCGTTCACAGCGTCGCAATCGCCGGAGTAAAACAGATAAACGTCGCAGAGAAATGTTTCCGGCCTCATGCGGAGTATTCCTTTTTCCATCTCCACAATTTCCGGAATCCCGTATTCACGAAGCGTCTCCCGCAAAGAACGAATGTATACGTCAATCTGTTTTTGCATCTTGCGGTCATATGGCCGGTCTTCCCAAACGGCGGCGAACAGCTCGGCGCGGGTTGCGCCGGCACCCTGCTTATCCACAAGAAAGGCAAGGATCTCTTTCGCTTTGGCAAGTTTGAATCCCACCGGTTTCCCGTCCACGTAGACGTCAAAATCGCCGAAGGTCGTGATCCTGATATGCGTGGGGCCGGGAGCATGCGGAGCGCGGCAGACATAAGCGATCTCCGCCGCCAGCTTTTCCTGCGATACGGGCTTGAGCAGATACCCTGCAGGATGGACCTCGTATGCGTCGAATGCGTACTCCTTATATGCGGTAAGGAACAGGATCGCCGTTTGCGGTGTGATTTCTTTGATCCGTGCAGCCAACGTGATCCCGTTGATCTGAGGCATGTTGATATCCAGCACGGCAAGCTCCGTGGGGTGGCTTTTGATCCATTCCAGCGCGTCAAACGCATCAGTAAAGCCGGTCGCGTCTTCTACCCCTGGTACGAGCTGGCACTGTTTTACGGTATATTCTGCAGCCAAAGGCTCGTCGTCCACGCAGATCACATGCATTTGGGTCCCTCCTTTATCTGTTTATTCGATGCGTCCGGAATCAGCAGCGTAACGGAAGTGCCGTTTCCCGGCGCGCTCTTCAGCGTCACAGTGCCCTCGCAAAGCAGCTCCACACGGCTTCTCACGTTTTCAATTCCGATATGCGATCTGTCGGAAGTTTTCAGCCCGTCGGGATTAAAACCCACGCCGTTATCCTCCACGGTGATACGGTGAAAATCCGCTTCGCGAACAGCGGTTACCGTCACGAGGGCATCCTTTCTGCCGCGAACGCCGTGGCGGATCGCGTTTTCCACAAGGGGCTGGACCGTTAAAGCGGGGAGCGTGAAATCCCTGTCTTCGATCCGGTAGTCCACACGAACGTTCGGGAAACGCTGTGTTTCAATTTCCGCATACAGCCGGGTATGCTCCAGCTCCTTTGAAAACGGGATCAGATCCGCATCGTTCAGGATATCCAGATTCTGCCGCAGATAGCTGCTGAAATTTTCCAGCGTACTGTCCGCCAGCGGCGGATCCTTTGCATACAAGGCGCGAATGGTATTGAGTGCATTGAACAGAAAATGCGGCCGGATCTGCGTCATCATGATTTTTACGCGCTGCGCGGCTTCCATGTCTTTTTCGCGCGCGTGGACGAACTGAAAGTGCAGCCAGATATAGTAAAATACAACGCCCGCAACGATGGCAATCGTCAGGAATGAAACCGGCTGCGGCTCCATGCCAACGCACAGATCGAGCGCAACGGCAGCAATGATGCAAACCGCAACAAAAACGGGGATCAGCTGTTCGAGTTTTTTTGTTTCACGAAAGAGAAAAAGCGAACGCAACAGCAATAAAGCCAACAGGACCGCGCTGAGTATGAAGCTGCTGATCCACAGCGGTCCGCGCAGAAAAGCGAAATCGAATTCCCGTATCTGGAAACACCATTTCGTTAAGGGCGAACTGAAATACAGCGCCGCGTTGACCCCGGCAGACGCCCACAGCGGCCATTTTTTGCCGTCCGGTTGTACGATTTGCAAAAACAGGATCAGGATCACTGGGCGTACGGCAAAACCGAAAGCGGAGAGAAAGCCCTTCAGAAGCAGACCCGTGCGGCTGACAAACAGATCGTTTTCCCAAAGATTCTGAACGATTAGGGTCGCGCACAACGCCAGAATGATCAGCATGATTTTTCGGTGATCCCGCCGGAGGTACGAATCTACAACGACCGTAAACACAAGTCCGAAAAGCAGAAGAACCAGAGGAAAAAGCGCCGTCAGCGTCCCGAAACCGATCGTCATATCTGTCTGTCCCCCCAACATTGCGTATTCCGACGATTCTCATTATAGCAGATTGCGAGAAGGATTTCAAGAGGGACTGCCTGCGCTGTGACCAATAGCAAATCGTTTCTCAATAGCATGTTTTCTGTGTGTAAATTATCATAGTTTTTATATAAATCCTCTATTTCTTTGGACATCCTTTGGACAGCGACTGTTATGATGGAATCAATATCGAATAGTATTCGCATATCACAAAGGAGGGGCACGATGAAAACGTCCGAAAAACACACGCGAAAAATTCTTGCATCTGTATTGAGCGTGCTCCTACTTTGCGGTGCGGTTGCTCTGAATCTTGCCGAGAGGCAAAACGCGCCGAAGCTCAGCTTTTCATTTGAATCACTGAAAGATTCTGTCGCGTGCTTTTCCGCCCGCCTTTCCGTGTTTTTCATGGGAGGAAACAAAATGGAGGTTCCAACCGCTGCGCCTTCGTCGGACAAAACGACGCCTGCCGGGGAGATCCCGGAGATTGCCCTGGGGACGCAGGCAATTCAAACCGAAGCCTGGCGCTGTACGGAACTTGTGTTCAAGAGCGGAAAAGAATACGAGGATCCGTTTTCGGACGTGACACTCAACCTGTTTCTGATCGGCGACGGAAGGCAGCGCACGATCCCGTGCTTCTGGGACGGAGAAAACGTATGGAAGGCGCGCGTGGCGTGCCCTTCGGCTGGGACGTGGTATTACAAAACCGTTTGTTCAGACGAAACCGACGCCGGGCTTCACGATCAAACCGGAAGGCTTGAATGCAGGGAATACGGCGGAACGCTCGAAGTATACAAACACGGCTTCCCCACGACCGACGCAGGCAAAAAATACTTTACCTACGCGGACGGTATGCCGTTCTTCTATCTCGGCGATACACACTGGAGTCTCGGCGACGAGACGCCGAAGATGGTGAAAGAGATCTCGGCAAAACGGGCGGCGCAGGGCTTTACCGTATGGCAGAGCGAACCGATCGGTGAAAAGTTCGATCTGACGGACGGCGTAACAGATGAAGATCTGGAGGGCTTTCGCGACTTTGACGAAAAATTCCGGATCATTGCCGACGCGGGACTCACGCACGCCAACGCACAGTTTTTCTTTTCAGCCTTCATGGATCAGCTGATCGAAAAGCACGGAGGCTTTTCAGGCGATCCGATTACGGGAACGATAGACGGCAAGGAAGTCACGGTCAAAGATTTTTCCAACGAGGCAAAAACCTATCTCGAATACTTGAGCCGCTATTGGGTAGCCCGATACGGCGCATATCCCGTGATGTGGACGCTGGGACAGGAAGTCGATAACGATTTCTATTGGAACGAAACGACCCACCCCGTATGGAACGCGCTGAATAACCCCTATAAGCTGGTCGCGGCGTATATTGCAAAATACGATGCCTACGGGCATCCGCTTTCTGCGCATCAGGAAAACGCTGCGCTTACGGCGGCCTACGGAAACGGCCTTGATAATGACGAACCCCTTACGGTGTACAGCCGCGACGCGTCTTCTTCCGCCTTCCGTAACGTTTCCGCGCACAGCTTCTATGCCGCGCAGTGGTCGCCGGTGCTTTACGGCAGCGATGAAAGCGGCATCCCAAAGGATTACTGGTACAATTCCCAAGGGAAGCCCTCGGTCAATTACGAGGGACGTTACTGCTATCTTTGGACAAAAAACTTCGGAGCGAGGGCACAGGGGTGGATGGCGTACCTGAACGGCATGTACGGCTATGGCTGGGGCGGACAGGACACGTGGAGCTATCTTAACCCTTACGGTGAAAACGAAGACAGCGACGACGGCGTCGATACGGTCACTGCCGATGAAAAACAGGCTGCCACCTGGCGCGACGCGCTGGACTACCCGAGTGCTTATCAAACGGGATATATGCGCTCCTTTTTGGAGGACGGCAAATGGTGGGAACTGATCCCGCGCTTTGACGACGAAGGCTGGTTTATGCCACATGGAGGGGTTTACGGCCTGTGCGCCGCCAATGAGGACCGATCTGAAATTGTGTTGTATTTCTATTCCTTTGCTGACCCTTCCGTTGCCGAACGGCCCAACACGGATTCCCGTGGCGGCAAGGAAACCGGAACACTCGGTCATTTAAAACCGCTTGCCAGATACGAGTATCAGTGGTATGATCCTATCAGCGGAGAATACGGAAGGATAGGGGCTTTCCGAGCGTCGGCGCTCGGCACGTACTGCATCGGCGAAAAGCCAACGGCCACCGACTGGGCGCTCAGGATCACGCCCGCGCCTTTGCCCTTCGGAGAAGCATTCGGGGAATTCACTTCCCGTATTTTTTCATCAAAACAGAAAGCGCAGGAGGTCGACGATATGAAGCTCCCGGACGGAGACTTTATCCGTATTTTTCCCGATATGGGCGTGTGCGATCCGCATGTGCATATCTATAACGGCAAGGCGTGGCTCTTTTCTTCGCATGACAGAGGCCCAGGCCAGCCGATCTTCCGCATGGACGACTGGCGGATCTTCTCTTCGGATGATTTGGTGAATTGGAAATTGGAAGCAACGGTTCATCCGGAGGACACCTTTCTCGGACAATGCGAAGAATGCTACGCGGTGGATTCCGCCGAGCGAAACGGCAAATACTATTTCTATTTTTCACAGCAGCAGTATCAGACCGGCGTGATGGTGAGCGAAAAAGGCCCCGCGGGGCCGTATAAAGACGCACTGGGCGCGCCGCTGCTGCCGCCGCGCCTCGCCGAAACGCCTTCTTACGATCCCACCGTTTTCATTGACGACGATGAAAACCAAACGCCATATATCATGTGGGGCTATACGCTCGGCGCCGACCATTATTACATTGCACGTCTGAACGAGGATATGATCTCACTCGCCGAGGAACCGAAAATGGTAGAGATCGAAAACGGTTGGCAGAACGACGCCTGTTGGATCTCTAAATTCGGCGGCGTGTACTATCTCAATTCGCATGAGGGCGATTACGCCACGAGCGACAATATCTATGGGCCGTATACGTACCGCGGAAAGATCTGTCAGGATTGCTTTACCGATCACGGCACGTTCTTTACGTTCCACAATCAGCTTTACTTCACATACGCTGTGCCCGAGAATTTCGGAAGCGACGAACCGCTGGACCGTTATTACCGCACAATGAAGATCGTCTACGCGCACCTGAAAGACAACGGCGAGATTGTAACGGACGATTTTATCAAAAAGGTGGGCGTTGGGCAGTATAACGCGAAATGGGATGAGATCAGGGGCGAATGGTTTTTTGACGCGTCGGACGGTATTGTCAAAAAAGAAAACGACGACGGCTTCGAGCTGCGCGGCATTGTGGACGGCATGCATCTGACCTTCCCGAACATTAAAAATATGCCTGAAAACGCGACACTGCGGATATGCGTTTCCAACGGCAATGATACCCCTTGTACGGTGGAAGTCCGCAAGGAGAATGAAAAAGGCAAGCTCCTCGGTACGTGTACTGTCGGGAACACAGGGGGCTTTGACAAGTATCAGACCTTTGATATCGGACTGAAAAACAACGCAGGCACGCTGGGGCTGTGCTTTGTATTCAGAAGCGACGCCCCCGAAGCGCTGCGGTTTGACATGTTCAGCTTTATAGAGAACACAGGAAAGGATGAATGACCATGAAAAAAGCCATATCCGTTTTATTGACCGCGTTGCTCCTGCTGGGGTTGTCCGTACCGGTGTTTGCCGCGTCGGTTTATGAATCCTATCGGATCCCATCCGGTTCTATGCGTATGATCGCGCACACCGGTTATTCCGCCGTTGCTCCCGGGAATACAATTCCTGCGTATGAAGCAGCCGGAAAAAGCGATTTCTGGGGCGCTGAGTGTGACATTCAGCGAACCAAAGACGGCGTATGGATCCTGATGCACAACGACACCGTTGACGACATGACGGACGGAACGGGAACGGTTTCGGAATTGACTTATGCCGAAATCATGGAGTTCAACGTCGACGTCGGAAACGATATCGAAAGCTATCCCGGGCTGAAGATCGCAACGCTTGAAGAGTATCTCGACGTGTGCAAACAATACGGACTGCACCCTGTTATTGAAATCAAAGCCAACGCCGATCCGGCATATATGAATGAGGTCGTCGAGATCCTTTCCGCCCGCGAAGAGAAGGATATGTTC
>JAFRPL010000025.1 GCA_017429165.1 Clostridia bacterium | reverse complement strand
CCTTCATTTCGTCGGCTTCTTTGATTTTTCTGTCGAGGGTCTCTTCCTTTTTCTCCGCATTGTCGATCTTGCGGTCAAGGGTCTCTTCTTTTTGCTGGATGCGTTTTTCGTGTTTGCTCAGGTCCTGTCTCTGCTCCTTGATCTCGCGCTCCGCCTCGTTGCGGTTTTTCAGGATCTCTTCCTTCGCTTCGACCATCGCTTCCCGCTTCTTCGCCTCCGCCGATTTGATGGCGTCGTTCAGAATACGGGTCGCTTCTTCTTCCGCGCTGCCGATTTCCCGTTCGGCGACTCTTTTTCGAAAGCCTACACCAATAAAGAAAAATACAACAGCGGAAATAACGGCCGCAAGAATGGGAAGCAGAACGAGAAGCGTCTGCTGTAAAGGTGGCATAAACCGTTTTTCCTCCGAAGTCATAAAAATAACGTATCTCATTCCAGGCGTGCGACACCCAATAGAATGAGCATACGTACCGAATTGTATTTTATCGCGTTCCGTCGGCTTTGTCAATACGTTATGAAAAAAAAGCCTGTGCCGCCGGTGTAGGGTTTACAATGATGTGTGACAGTTGGTAAAAAAGAATAGCGAATAGGAGTGGCCTGTGTTAAGGTTGAGTTGTCCAGACAAAACCGAAAGGCAGGTGCCACCCTATTCGCCATGAATAAGATAACACAAACAGCACGGTACAGGCAATCCCTAATTCGTTATGCGCAGAAAAATGGTGTCACGGCAGCGGCGATCCGGTACAGGACATACCGGCAATACATCTACCGCTGGATGAAACGCTATGACGGAACCCTGCAATCGCTGGAGGATCGCTCGCACCGTCCGCGTAGCCATCCAAATCAGCACCGTCCCGAGGAGATCAAGCTCATAGACGACATGCGGCGTCGCAATCCCAACGCCGGTCTGGCGGTGTTTTGGGTTAAGCTTCGGGAACGCGGTTACAGCAGATCCATCTCCGGCCTGTACCGGTTTCTAAGAAACCGGGGCCAGATGGCGGTCAAGCTGCCGAATCCGAAATACGTTCCCAAGCCCTATGAAAAGATGCAATACCCCGGCCAACGGGTGCAGATCGACGTGAAATACGTCCCGCAGGCCTGCCTGGTCGGTGATGCGGTCAGCGACGCGGCGGAGAACGGCGGCTTCTATTACCAGTTCACGTTCATCGACGAATACAGTCGCTTTCGCTATTTGGAGGCGTTTAAGGAGCATACTTCGTATTCTGCCGCCGAGTTCATCCGCCATTGCGTGGAGAAGTTCCCTTACGCGATCGAATGCGTCCAGACGGACAACGGCTCCGAGTTCACGATCCGGATGAACAGTTCCAAAACGGTGCGGCCTACTCTCTTTCAGAAAACCCTCGACGAGCTCGGAATCCGGCATAAGCTCATTAAAGTCTTCACGCCGCGGCATAACGGAAAGGTCGAGCGCAGCCATCGCAAGGATAATGAGTATTTCTACGCGTCGCATTAGTTTTATTCTTTCGAGGATTACCGGAAACAGCTTGCCGTCTGGCAGTACAAATACAACGATTTCCCC
The DNA here is from genome assembly GCA_017429165.1 of Clostridia bacterium. GTDB lineage: Bacteria > Bacillota > Clostridia > Oscillospirales > CAG-382 > UBA1206. The sequence continues at coordinate 42 of JAFRPL010000025.1, read as the reverse complement.
ATGCGCCCACTTAATTGGCGCTCTCCTAAACAGGTCCTTTAT
>JAFRPL010000024.1 GCA_017429165.1 Clostridia bacterium | reverse complement strand
GTCTTCGGAAACCGCGAAGGTGACTTTAACGGGAGCGGGGATGCCCCAGCTGTCGTAGTGAACGGCATAAGCTCTGATAGCGATGAAGTCTTTGACTTCGCCGAGATCGACGACGGTGGTCAGGACGCCGCCGGCTTCTTCGGTGGCTTTGAGGCCGAGAAGATCGGTAGCGGTGTTTTCGATACCCACTATACCGTCGGTGAGTTTGCCGGTTTCATTGTCGTCATAACCGTCGTTGCGGGGATTGTTGTCGGCAACGGTGTAGGATTTGCCTTCGGCAAGGTTTTCAAGGTTTTCGGGAAGGGGTTCTGCGGGTTCATCATCGGAAACTTCGATGACCGCGTTGGGAGCTACGACGCCCCAGATGGTGCCTTCATCGTCGAAAGAAGTGTTGAGAAGCGGTTTAACTTCAGGGAGAAGTTCAGAGCCTTCTTCAAGCTTGGGACCGTCTGCAAAGTCGATGGACCAGATCACTTCGCCTTCCTGAGCAACAGAAAGACGGGCAACTCTAACTTCGCCGTAAGAGTTCCAGAAGCCAACGCCCATCGAAATAAATTCAGGGGTAGCTTTGTCGTTAACGAATTCGACTTGTGCGCCGTTATAATTCTTGTTATAAGGATTATAGGTGTAAGAAACTTCTTTCCATTCGCCTCTGGTAGTGTTGTTGGTAGTGGCGAAATCTGCCCAGGAAATGAGATAATCGAAATTCCTGTGCTGTTCTTCGCTGGCATACGCATAGAAGTTTACGTAACCGTGACCGCTGCCTTCGAGTTCTTCGCTGAACCAAACAAGCGCGGTAAAGGTGGCGTCGGCGTCTTTGAGAATTTCGCCGGGGACCTTAAAGGCTATATCCTGCTGTTGATCTACGGGAGCTTCGGTGAGCTTGAACCAAAGATAGCTGTCCGGTTCGTCTTCGTCTTCAGCAGATACGAGAACCGTAAGTGCGGTGAAAACGAGCGCGAGTGCGATAAGCATCGCTAAAAGTTTTTTCATGATAGTCCTCCATGTTTTTTGTTTTTTGTTTTTTGTATTTTCATACATATGGATTATAACACCGTATAATTCGGTTGTCAAGTTTTTTATTCATATTTTAGGGAAATTTTTGAAACAAATTGCATTTTTTCAAAAAAAGCAGACCGGCTTTTCGCCGGTCTGCCTTGATACCGCCTTAAAACGAGCGATTATTTGCTCTTTTTGACTATAACAGCGCCGCCGAGAGCGAGCACGGAAACGACTGCGAGAGCGATGATACCGGCGTCGCCGGTGGTCGGGGTCACGGGTTTGGATTCCTCAGCGGGGGTGGATTCTTCAACGGGCTCGGTAACGCCTACGAGATACCAGGCGGTGCCTTTGTTGTCTTCGGTGATGCCCTGAAGGAGAGTGATGTCTTCTGCATCAAGGTCGAGACCGTCAGCAAAATCGACAGACCAAATGACTTCGCCGTTCTGGGAAACTTTGATGTACGCCACTTTGATGGTGCCGGTCGCATTCCAGAAGCCTAAGCCCATCGATACTGTGTCGGGATCAAGACCGTCTTTGCTGAGGACCCAGCCGGTTTTTTCAACTTTGGTCCAGACGCCGGCTTCCACGGATTTATGCGTCGCATAGTCCTGCCAGCTGAGAAGGGTGCTGCCATTATACGGATAGCAGTTGAGATAAACGCTGCCTTCGCCCTCGCAGCCTTCGAAGCAAACGAGAGCTTCTACGTCAACAGTGTAGTTGCCGTTGAGAAGATCGCCGGAGTACGCATAGTTAATGCAGGGAGCAGAGCCGGAACCGTCGTTGACGAGAACGAGGTACGCATCGGGATCTTCGTCAGCAGCGGGTTCGGAAGTTTCGGGCTCGGAAACGGGTTCCACTACGGCTTCGCCGGCGCCGAGGGTGAGCGAATAGCCGTCGCCGGATTCGGTGAGGCTGAATACGTCGCCTGCGGACTGTCCGCGAAGGACCCACTTAAGAGTGGAGTATATACCGTCGTTAGCGGTCTCGTAACCGCCGGAAGACATAACCACCATAAGGATCTGATTTTCCTGAAGCACTACTTTGCCGTCCTGATAGGTGACGCCGGCAGCGCCTTCGGGAGAGTTGGTGTGGGTGGCGCCGGTCTCGGCGGTCCAGCCGTTGGAATCGTTCCACAGGATCTTGTATTTGCCGTCGTCCTGTTTTTCGGCTATGGTGATCATGCTGCTGTTGAGTTTGATAGCCTTGTCGTTGCTTGTGAAAGCGTCCTGGGCGTTTACTTCAAATCCGCCTTCGGGAGCGTCGGCAGCGGTGAACACGGCAGCGCCGTAGCCGCCGTCGTTAAGGCCGGTAACGGCATAGGGGCCGGCGGGATCGATCGCTTCGGCGCCTTCGGGGAGCTCGACCGTGGTATAAGCGATCTCGCCTTCGACGTCGGCAGCGCCCACGACTTTGATGTAACGGATGTTGAGGAACGCTCTGTGTTTTCCGCCGCTCATTTCAAGAGTGAAGGTGGCGGCGCCGTCGGTGACGGCAACGTCGGCTTCGGCGTTGAGCTTGAAGAAGTTTTCGCCGTCGGCGGAGCCGAGAACGGTGACTTTGCTGAGCCCTTCGGCGTTTGCGGGGGTGTAAGTGACGCTGAGTATGACTTTTTCTTCGCCGAGATCGAAGATCTTTTCATAGGAATCTTCGGCAGAGGCGAATACGGCGCAAAGCGTAAGCAGCATGGCGAACGCTATGACCGATGCCAGAAGTTTTTTCATAGATATTTCCTTCCAATTTAATTGTACGTTCGTACTCACTATGGATTATAACATCTATTTCGCCGCTTGTCAACAGGAAAATTTACCGTTTGCGCCAAAAGCGAAAGACAGCCGGCGCCGGCCGGCTGCCTGCCTTAACCATTCACTATTTACTCTTGCTTCTTATTCATAAAACAAAGGGCTGCGAAAACGCAGCCCTTTGTTTTATGCTTTATGCTGTTTTATTTGGATTTTTTAACGATAACAGCGCCGCCGAGAGCGATGACGGAAACGACTGCGAGAGCGATGATGCCTGCGTCGCCGGTCGTCGGGGTGACGGGTTTGGATTCTTCAGCGGGTTCGGATTCAGCGGGAGCAGCGGGTTCGCCTTCGGCGAGAACTTCGATCTCGGAGATCCAGATGTGGTTGGACTGAGCGTCGTTCTGTTTGTAGTAAGTAACTTTGACGTAACGTCCGGTGAGGTTGCCTTCTGCAGAATAGAGGAGGCCGACCCAGTTGCCGGAGAAGCCGTCGAGGTTGGTGCCTTCGGTAACGTCAGCAACTTCGGTGAAGGTTTCACCGTCTTCGGAGACAGCGAATCTGACGCCGACGGGAGCGGAGATGCCCCAGTCGCCGTAAGTGGCGTCTGCGGTGATCTTGGAGAAGTTCCTGACTTCGCCGAGGTCGATAACGATATCGACGTCAACTTCAACGTCAGCGTCCTGAGGATCGGGAAGAGTGCCTTTCATACCGAAGAAATCGGTAGAAGCGTCGGTAGCGTAAACGCCGTCGGTGAGTTTGCCGGCTTCGGTGTCGTCCCAGCCGTCGCCGCGGAGAGTGTTGCCGGAAACGGTGTAGGATTTGCCGGCAGCGATGTTTTCGAGGTCTTCGGGTTCGGAAGCGGGGGTGGATTCTTCAGCGGGGGTGGATTCTTCAGCAACGGGAGCAATGTAATCCCACTTCACGCCTTTGGTATCGTCGGCAATGCCGGCGGAACCGGAAGCGGCGGAAAGATCGAAACCTTCGGCATAGTTGACTTCGAAGATAACTTCGCCGCCGACAGAAGCTTTGATGTAAGCTACTTTCAGGGTGCCTACTGCGTGCCAAATGCCGGCAGTGAGGGTAGCGTTAGCGGGATCAACGCCGTCTTTGGAGCAATCCCAGTCTTCGAGAGTGATGACAGTCCATTCGCCCAGTGTAACCGAGCTATGTTTTGCATAGTCGGTCCAGTGGAGCAGGTTGCCGGATGCATCCCACGGATAAATGTTGAGATACACGCTGCCGTCGGGGTTAGGAGCGCAATCTTCGCCGAAATAAACGAGCGCTTCGATCGAGACGGGGCCGGTGAGTTTTTCGCCGGAAATGGTGTAGGTGATCGAGGGTTCGGCGCCTTCGCCGTCGGTCATCAGAACGAGGTACGCATCGGGTTCATCTTCTGCGGAAACCAGAACGGTCGCCAGAGAAAGAACCATTGCAAGAGCAATAACGAGTGCTAAAAGTTTTTTCATTGATATTTTCCTCCATTTAAATTTGTACATACGTACTTGACAGTATAATATCACAAGATTTTTTATTTGTCAAGATTTTTCTTTTATGTTTCTTCATATTTTTGAAATATTTTCGATATTATAAACTACCCCCTCGAACCTTCGGTCCGTCGGGGACCCCCGAATAGCAAAGCAAAAGGTCCGCGCTTGCGCGCAGACCTTTTTAAAACCGTTTAAGATTATTTTGCCTTTTTAACGATAACGGCACCGCCGAGAGCGAGAACGGAAACGACTGCGAGAGCGATGATGCCTGCGTCGCCGGTGGTCGGGGTGGCGGGTTTGGATTCTTCAGCGGGTTTGGATTCTTCGGCAGGGGTGGATTCTTCGGCGGGAGTGGATTCTTCGGCGGGAGTGGATTCCTCCGCGGGAGTGGATTCCTCGGCGGGTTCGGAATCGTCGACGATCACGACGTCAGCAACGACGAAAGCGAATTCGGAAAAACCGTGCCATTCCCAGATGGGAACGTCGGAAAAAGGAGAATCGCCGTAAGCGAAGGAAAGGCGAACGTATTTGCCGGTAACGGTCTTGCCGAGTTCGATGGTGTGGATGTTGACCGCGTATTCATCGGTAGCGGCTTCGCCTTCGAGTTTATAGTCGCCCACGAGATCCCAGTCGGTGCCGTTTGCGGAAACTTCTATGCCGACGTTATTGTCCTTGGGGAAGCCTATCATATACATATAAGCTTCGTAAAGGCCGATCTTGACGGTTTCGAAAGTAGAAGTCTCTTTGAATTCGATGGTGTAGGAATATTCGGGATGCATGCTGGCGTCGTCGCGGTGTTTGTTCTGAACGAGCACAAGTCCCTTTGCCTGATGGTTAGTCTCGGTGCCTTCGTGGAAATCGCCGTCGTAAAGGCAGCTGTTGTCGGTGCCGCCGCCGCGGACGGATTCTTCGACGTCGCCTTCGACCGCCGCTTTGAAAGTTACGCTCTGGATCTCGACCAGAGTTTCTTCTTCGTCTTCGCCTTCCGCAAATACGCCGAACGCGCAGGTGCAGACCAGAGCGAGAACGAGAAGCGTGCAGATGAGTTTTTTCATAATGTTTTCCTTTCTTTTTAATAAGTGCAAAAACACTTTTTCTATTTAGAATATAACATAAAAAAAACGTCTTGTCAATAGTTTGAAAAGAAAAGTGAAAAACAAATTTGCTCTTTAATTTGCGTTTAGGGTTGCTTTTTTTGCAAAAGAGGTGATATAATAAGTATAAAGCTTATAATTATTCAATCGGGACTTTCTTGTATATGCGTATGAAAAAAAAGGCGCCGAGCGCGGAAGCGCAGCACCGTCTTATGACGCAGACGCCCATGGCGAGGCTGATCGCGTCCATGGCGCTGCCGACCGTGGCGAGCCAGCTCATTACAATCATATATAATACGGCGGACACATATTTCGTTTCGCATATCGACACCAGCGCTTCGGCGGCGGTGGGCGTGGCTTTTTCGCTTATGTCCATAATACACGCGTTCGGGTTCGGCGTGAGCATGGGCTCGGGCTCGTTGGTCAGCAAGCGGCTGGGCGAAAAGAAAGACGAAGACGCCGCGGTCTACACCAACAGCGGACTTGCGCTGACCGTGGCGCTGGGGTTCGTCATACTCGCGCTGGGACTTCCCTTCGTTTCGCCGCTGATGACTCTGCTCGGTTCCACCGAAAGCATGCTCGGATATTCGTGCGATTACGCGCGCTGGATATTGCTGGCGGCGCCGATATCGTGCGCGTCGTTTCTGCTCAACAACACGATGCGCGCCGAAGGCAAAGCGGTGCTTTCGATGGTCGGCCTGTGCGTGGGCGGTATAATAAACATAGCGCTCGATCCGCTGTTCATATTCACGTTCGGCCTGGGGATATCGGGCGCGGCGCTCGCCACCGCAGCGAGCCAGACCGTGAGTTTTTGCGTGCTCTTATCGTTTTATATGGCGAAAAAGACGGTAATAAAGCTCGATATCCGAAAGATCAGCCGCGAGTCGCGCACGTATCTCGACATAGCGCGCGTGGGGTTCCCCACCGTCTGCCGCCAGGGCATGGCGAGCGTGGCGAGCGCGCTGCTCAACAACGCCGCGGGCGTTTACGGCGACTACGCGACCGCCGCCGTGACCATAGCGAACAAAGTGTATATGCTGGTGCGCAACGTCGTACTGGGCATAGGCCAGGGATTCCAGCCCGTGGCGGGATACAATTACGGCTACGGCGACAAGGCGCGCGTGAAAAAGGCGTTCAAGGTATCATGCGCGATAGGCAGCGCGCTGTGCGTCGCCGCCGCGGTCGTCATATTCCCTTTCAGCGACGGGATAATCGGCTGGTTCCGCGACGATCCCGACGTGATATCCGTCGGCGGAATGGCGCTGCGGTATTTCTGCATAGCGATGCCGTTTCTTGCGTATTCTACTTTTGTCAATCAGATGTACCAGTGCCTGGGGTTCACTGCGGTGGCGACGCTGCTCGCCTCCTGCCGGCAGGGGATATTCTTTATTCCTTATATATTGATACTGCCGTCAGTGATCGGTATCGTCGCCATCGAGACTGTCCAGCCCGCGACCGACCTCCTCACGTTCCTGGTCTCGATACCATTCCATATATGGTTCTTCAAAAAGGTGCTTGGTCCAAATCAAAAATAAAAAAGCAATTCCCGAAAAGCCGTTTGACTTTTCGGGAACATTCTTTATAATCCCAGTATTCGCTTTTTCTTTGCTTCGTATTCTTCCTGCGTGATTATTCCGTCATCGAGCAGCGATTTTAACTGGCGCAGAGCTTTTTCGTCAACGGCACAATCTCCGCTGCCTTTATTTGATTCGGCGCCGTTGCCGTTTTGCTCCCGCGGCTGTTCGGGAAGATCTGTATCTTCGCATATTGCGACGGTTTCCACTTCCTCACCGCGCATAAGCTTGCTGATACACATATAAACATCATAGCTGTTTGCAAGATGCTTTATAATGTGCTTTTGTTTGTCGTTCAATACAAAAATCAACTTTTTTCTTTTGTGCAAACACGAATCCAGTTGAGCAATGTCGGCATCGAATGAACTGTATTTGTTACCGCTTTTGAAGTATCCCGAGACATAAGATACCCCGTCTTTGAAAACAGTAAGACTTCTATAGCCGAGAGAATCCTTTTCAATCATCTCAAGTTTGATCTCGACCGCCAGCACCACGGCAAAGCCTATAAGCACGATCCAATACACTATCTCAAAAGCTATTACCGATTTCCCTATAAACAATGAAGCCATCAAAAGTCTTGGCGAATAATACAAAGAAACAATAAAAACGGCAACAATCAATGCAATTGATATACAGTTCCAAATTATCTTAGAATAATCAAACTCGAACTTTCCTTTTAATACTATTTCTTTTTGTTCCATTCTATCCACCTCGATAAATACTATCAGATAAACAGCGAAAGCAAATACTTTGCGTCGCCGCGCATTAAGGTGAACACGACGTAAGCCGCCGCGGCGCACACGCCGAGCGCTATGGCAAGCGCAGCCATGCCGGCGCCTTTTTTCTGTTCGGTCTTATTTATCCGCATAAGCGTCGACGCGCCAAGCGCCGCGCCGACGAGCCCGAGCACCACGCCCAGGAACGGGATCGCGAAGATCGAAACTATGAGCGACGTCTTTGCGCGGTTGAACAGTTTTTCGGGATCAGCGGCGGGTTTTTGCTCCGCGTTTTCTGACAGGAAGTATTCGGGGCATTCCACCTCTACATAGTCTTCCTTAAAGAACTTATAGCTCGGTTTGAGACCTTTTCTGCGGCAGACGAGCAGGTAAACGACGAGCACGATGACGCCGAACAGCGAAGCAAGCGCGCCCCAGAGCAGGCCGGGGACGGAATATGTGAATTCTATGACGTAATTGCCGTCGGCGCTGCCGGAGCATTCCACGCCCATAAATCCGTAAGTTACCTGACGGATATCCACCGGTTTGCCGTTGACCGTGGCGGACCAGCCGTCGTCGTACGGTACGGTGAATACCACAACGTTGGGCGAGTCGAGCGCTATTTCCGCCTTAAAGCTGCCGCCGTCGCGCTCAAAACTCGAACAGGTGCGGTTTTGCAGTTCGCCGACCGACCTGATATACGTCTGGTAATTGGCGCTGGCGCGCTTGACGTAACCCTCTTCGCCTTCGGCAGGGTTTTCGACCGCCTCGGTCATAAAGGCGCGGTAATAATCGGCCTCGTCGTCCGGCACCACCAAATACGAGCAAAGCAGTATGTGGCGGTTGGATTTGGCGATCTTTTCAAATTCGCTCTGCGTGATGAACGATTCGTACCAGAAGCCCATCTTTACGAAATAGTCGTTTTCGTAAATGTTATAGTTGTTCTGCGACTGTTGGAGATCGGTGAACGAAAGCCCGTTGTATTCGTCGGTGATATGCTTTCCGTTGCCTTTGTCGGAGCTGTTGCGCACGAGCGAATACTTGACGGAAAGGAACCCCAGAAGCCCGTATTTATCGTAAGTCGCGCGGCTGCCGACGTTGCGGGTGACGCCCACGGCTTCGTAGAAATTCATTATGGAAGGCGAAACGACCGAATGGAAACATTCGACCGAGGGAGTCTCCCACGATATGCCCAGGTTATCGAAAACACTGGTCATCTTGAACGTCTTGCTCTTGTATTCCGGCTTCTTGCCGGTGCTCGGCATACCGTTATCCGGCGTGCGGTAGAAATCTATGCGGTAAAACTCTTCGCCGGGCATGGAAAACTCGCCTTCGACCGCCTCGTTCACTATACGCTCGGTGGAAGTGGAATGCGATTTTCCGCAGAAGATGTGCACGTTTGCGTAAAGGACTATGATAAAGCACATCGCAACGAGCAGCACGCGCGTGAAGTATTTTGTGCCGCGCAGCCGCTTGATGATGAAGTGCAGCAGTATCATACACGCCAGCGCTATGGCGACCGATGCCCACAGGCGCGCCGCGAACGGTTCGCCGCCGAGCTGATAGAAATCGTTGCTGTCTTCGGTGTTATGGAACCAGCGGAGACCGCAGTACGCGGTGATCGCGACGATTATCGCCGAATTCAGCGCCAGGCCGAACCCGAACCTGACCTTTTCGTCGTCGAGCGCCATTATCGTGACGGCGACCGCCACGAGCACGAGCATATACATCCAGCGCGCGTAATAGTTGCTGTTGAAAAGGAAGAACGTGGAATTGAGTATGGGCACCAGCGCGAAAACCGTCAGCACCGGGACCATCCACGCAAGCAGCGATCTTTTGCGGTAACGCAGGTAGGCAAACACGCCCGACAGCCCGAACATCGGCAGCCACGCCGCGTTGGAAGACCAGCGCGCCGCGTGACCGTAGAAGAAGTTCACCCTCGACGGGATATCCGGCGGGAAGAACAGCGACTGCAGTATGTGACCGTAACGGGTGACGTAAACTTTGCCGCTCTGCATATAGACGAGCATATCTTTAATGTCTTTGAACTTGTACGAAAGGCGGTAGTTGCCCAGTATCGCCAGCGCGGCGGGCAGGAACAGCACCATCCCCATGATCACGCCCAGCACCGCCTCGAACGCGAGCAGACCGAACTTTTTAAGCGTGAGTCGGTAGGATTTTTTGAACGCCCGGAACAGGAAATAGATAATGCAGAACACCACCTGCCCGGCGAACATAAAGTAGTTGCACGCGCAGTTTATGGCGACAGCCACGGCGAAAACGCCCTTGCGGTCGTTCTGCACCAGCTCTTCCATACCTATGAGCATAAGCGGGAACAGCGCCACGACTTCGTGGAACTGGTTGAAGAAAAGGTTATATACCTGGAAGCCGCAGAACGCGTACATCAGCGCGCCGATGACCGCGTAATCCTTGTTTTTGACAAAACGCTTGAGGAACGCGTACGCGATGACCGCGGCGGCAACGAATTTGAGCACGTAGATCGGCCCCATCAGATACGGCGCCCACGACGCAGGGAACAGGCACATCAGCCAGAAGAACGGCGAACCGAGCAGATAATACGAATAGCTGCCCACAAAGTTGCTGCCCAGATCGGTGATCCAATCCCACGTGACGGTCCCTTCGTGGACCATGCGCACGCAGTGTTCGTAGAACGGGACCTGCTGCACATTATAATCGCCGTAATACAGGAATATGAGTTTCCCCGTCTGTGTGAGCTCGTATATCATGGAAGGCAGCAGTACCAGCACTGCAAGCGCCAGCGAATACCAGAAAACCCTTATGTAATTGCGGTAAGGGTCCTGCGCCAGCTCAAGCTCTTCCCTTTTTCGTTTGTTAAACAGCTTTTTCATAAAAATTACCCGCCGTGAGGAATTTGTTGATTTATATACACATAATACCCTATTTTGCGCCTGTTGTCAAGCGAGAAATCAAAAGTCGGCTGCGCGTATATCTAATGCCAACGCTCCGGCGTGCGTGACTGTACATTTTGTACGGCAGTCGAAGCTTTTAGGCAAGCGCCTTTTTTGACGCCGGGAAGGAAACTCAACAAAAAAGCTATACCGGTAATTTGCCGGTATAGCTTTGTGGAACCAGTATCTACCGGCGCGTAAATTTGCCGTATGCGCCAATGCTCCGGCATCACGAGGCAGAACGCATAGAATCGAGCAAATTTTGGCTAAAAGCGAGCGTCGCCGTACATTTGTACGGCAGTCGAAGCTTTTAGACAAGCGCCTTTTTTGACGCCGGGAAGGAAACTGAACAAAAAAGCCATACCGGTAATTTGCCGGTATAGCTTTGTGGAACCAATATCTACCGGCGCGTAAATTTGCCGGTTATATGCGTTCTGCGATTATTTGAGTTCCGAGAAGTATTTGATGGTACGGACCATCTGGCTGGTGTAGGAGTTTTCGTTGTCGTACCACGAAACTACCTGTACCTGATAGGTATCGTCGTCGATCTTGGCGACCATGGTCTGGGTGGCGTCGAACAGCGAGCCGTATCTGATACCGATAACGTCGGAAGAGACGATGGGGTCTTCGTTATAGCCGAAAGATTCGCTTGCTGCGGCTTTCATTGCGACGTTGATGCCGGCGGCGGTGATATCCTTACCCTTGACGACAGCCACGAGGATGGTGGTGGAGCCGGTGGGGGTGGGAACGCGCTGAGCGGAGCCGATGAGCTTGCCGTTGAGTTCGGGAATTACAAGGCCGATGGCTTTGGCTGCGCCGGTGGAGTTGGGAACGATATTGACAGCGGCGGCGCGGGCACGGCGGAGATCGCCTTTTCTGTGCGGGCCGTCGAGGACCATCTGGTCGCCGGTGTAGGCATGGACGGTGGTCATGATGCCGCTCTGGATAGGAGCGTAATCGTTAAGAGCCTTGGCCATGGGAGCCAGGCAGTTGGTGGTGCAGGAAGCCGCGGAGATGATCTGATCGTCGGCGGTGAGGGTGTTTTCGTTGACGCTGTAAACGATGGTCTTGAGATCGTTGCCGGCGGGAGCGGAAATGACGACCTTTTTAGCGCCTGCTTTGATATGAGCCATAGATTTTTCTTTGCTGGTATAGAAACCGGTGCATTCGAGAACGACGTCTACCTTGAGCTTTTTCCAAGGGCAGTTGACGGCGTCTTTTTCGGCATAGATCTTAATGGTCTTGCCGTCGACGGTTATGGTGCCGGCTTCGTCGTCGGCGGAAACTTCGTGATCGTATCTGCCCTGAGCGGAGTCGTATTTGAGAAGGTGCGCGAGCATTTTAGGGCTGGTGAGGTCGTTGATGGCGACTACGGTATAGCCCTTGGCGCCGAACATCTGCCTGAAAGCGAGACGTCCGATACGGCCGAAACCGTTGATTGCAACTTTTACTGACATTGTGAGATACCTCCAAAAAATATAGTTATTTTTGTAACCGCTTTATTTTATAACACTTTTATCAAAATTACAAGAGCTTTTTTAAAGTTTTAACACTTTTCTAAAAAGAACGCTCATTTGCGCCGCCCTTTTATGCAATTCCGTAAAAAACGCGTGCGTTTTGCGCCGTGACGCGCTCGATATCTTCGTACGCCGCGCCTTTTATCTGCGCGAGTTTTTCTATGATATACTTCACGAGCGTCGAATCGTTGCGCTTTCCCCTGAACGGATGCGGCGCGAGATACGGGCAATCGGTCTCGGTCAGTATGCGTTCCAACGGGACGGATTCCGCCGCCTGAACCGTCTTCACGGCGTTTTTGAACGTGATAACGCCCGAGAACGAGATATACCATCCGAGCTTTACAAGTTCGCGCGCGGTCTCCGCAGAGCCGGAAAACGAATGGAACACGCCGCGCACTGTGGGAAACGCCTTTACGAGTTCCATACATTCCGCGTGCGCTTCGCGGTCGTGGACCACGACGGGCTTGCCGGACGAACGCGCAAGCTCCAGCTGAAGCGCGAACGCGCGCCTCTGCACTTCCCTTGACGGCGTGTCGTAATGATGATCCAGCCCTATTTCGCCTACGGCGACGCACTTTCCGTCCATAAGCAGCCCGGGCAGCCACGCGGGGATATCCCCGTGCTTTTCGGCGTATTCGGGGTGAAGACCCGCGGCGAAATACACGTTTTCGTATTCGTGCGCCAATTCGCGCGCCGCAAGCGACGACTCTTCGTCGGTCCCCGCTTCGACTACGCATTCCACGCCGCTTCCGGCGAGCGAACGCAGCAGCGTATCTCTGTCGGCGTCGAACGCGGTATCAAGATAATGGGCGTGCGAATCTATCATCAGCGCACCTCGGCGCCCGCGGGCACGGAATCTTCCAGGAACACGACTTTCACGTCTTCGCCGGAAGACGAAGCGAGTATCATGCCCTGGCTCTTCACGCCGCGCAGCACCGCTGTCTTGAGGTTTTCCACAAGTATGACCGTTTTGCCCAAGAGTTCTTCCGGCTTATAGTATTTCGCTATCCCGGAAGCGACCTGGCGTTTTTCGGTCCCGATATCCACGACGAGACGGAGCAGTTTATCGGATTTGGGCACCGGTTCGCATTCGAGTACCCTGGCGGCGACGAGCTTGACCTTTGCAAAATCCTCTATGCTTATCTTGCCTTCCTCGGCTTTGCGTTCGGCTTCTTCGGCTTTGGCTTTCTGCTCTTTTTCGAACGCGGCTTTGTCTATGCGCTTGAAAAGTATGGGGATATCGCCCACCTGTCTGCCGGCGGCGTCGTAAATGAATCTGCCGGCGTTTTCGAACGAAAGGTCGCCGAACCCGAAACCTTCTTTTACTTTCTGCACCGCGTCGGGCATGAACGGCTGCAACAGCGTTACGCCGCAGCGGATGCCTTCGGTGAGGTCCGCAAGCACGCGGGCAAGGGCTTCGCCGTTGTTCTGAATATCCTTGGCGAGCACCCAGGGAGCCGTGTCGTCGATATATTTATTGCACAGCTTGAATATGGCGATGATATGCGCAGAAGCGTCGGCGACGCGGTATTCGTCCATAAGCTGCTGCGCTTTGGCGGTCTCGGCGGCGATATCGGCTTTGAGCGAATCGGAAAGCGGGTCCGAAGCGGGGGCGGCCGGCACTTTGCCGCCGAAATACTGTTTTATCATGGACGCTGTGCGCGAAACGAGGTTGCCGAAAATGTTGGCGAGATCGGTGTTGGTGCGGCTTATGAGCGAATCGTACGAGATATTGCCGTCGTTCTGCAGCCCCATTTCGGAAAGCAGATAATACCTCACGGCGTCCAGCCCGAACAGCTCTATCAGCTCGTCGCCGTAAAGGACGTTGCCCTTGGATTTGGACATCTTGTCGTTGTTCATCATAAGCCACGGATGGCCGAGCACCGTCTTGGGAAGCGGCTCGCCGAGCGCGAGCAGGAAAATGGGCCAGTATATGGTGTGGAAACGCACGACGTCCTTGCCCAGCACGTGAAGGTCGGCGGGCCAGTATTTTTTGTAATTTTCGCCCGGGTTTTCGGGGTCGTACCCCAAAGCCGAGATATAGTTGGGCAGCGCGTCCATCCAGACGTAGACGACGTGCTTGGGATCGAATTCCACCGGCACGCCCCACGTGAAAGAGGAACGCGAAACGCACAGATCCTGAAGTCCCGGCTTTATGAAGTTGTTCAGCATCTCGTTCTTGCGCGATTCGGGAATAAAGAACTCGGGGTTGGAATCGTAGTATTCTACAAGTTTATCGGCGTATTTGGACATACGGAAGAAATAAGCTTCTTCTTTGGGATGCGTGACTTCCCTGCCGCAGTCCGGGCATTTGCCGTCCACAAGCTGGCTGTCTGTCCACGACGATTCGCAGGGGACGCAGTAGTTGCCTTCGTAAGTGGATTTATATATATCGCCCTGCTCATAGAGCTTGGTGAATATCTTCTGAACGGTGCGCACGTGATCTTCGTCGGTGGTGCGGATGAAACGGTCGTACGAGATCTTGAACATATCCCATATCGAACGGATCTTCGCGGACATCTTATCGACGTATTCCTTGGGCGTGACTCCGGCTTCTTTGGCTTTTTCCTCTATTTTCAGACCGTGCTCGTCGGTGCCGGTCAGAAAGAACACGTCCCGGCCTTCCAGACGCTTGTGCCGCGCTATGCAGTCGGTCAGCACCGCTTCGTAAACGTTGCCTATGTGCGGCGTGCTCGAGGTATAGGGGATGGCGGTGGTGATGTAGAATTTTTGTTTGCTCATATCGTTTTCGGCTCCTTGTATTATGCAGAGTACGCGGCTCGACCGCCGCGTTATCATTCAGCAGTTATCTTTTTCTTTTCTTCGCGCAGGGCGCGGAAGAATTCCGAGACCAGGGACGCGCATTCTTCTTCTAGAACGCCGCCGTTTATCTCTATGCTGTGGTTCAGGTCGAATACGCTCATATCCGCCACCGACCCGAAAGCGCCCGCTTTTTTATCCGGCGCGCCCCAGATCACGCGCCGCGCGCGCGCGTTGATGATAGCCCCGGCGCACATGGGGCAGGGCTCGAGCGTGACGTATATATCGCAGTCGCAAAGCCGCCACGCGCCGGTCTTGCGGCAGGCGGAACGTATTGCCATTATCTCGGCGTGGGCGAGCGCGCTCCGCTTGGTCTCGCGCATGTTCCTGCCCGTGGCTATGACCTTTCCTTCGCGCACTATCACACAGCCCACGGGGACTTCGCCCAACGCCGCCGCCTCTTTGGCTTTGCGGATGGCTTTTTTCATATATTTTTCGTCTTCTGTCATCATAAATACAACATCCAAACGCCGGCTCCCACCAGCAGAATAAATATCCAGAACGGAACGCACCCGAACACCGCTTTTGCAAGCGCGCGAGCGGGAAAGCGCGGAGAAGCGAGCACGGGATCGTCGAACGCCGTCACCGCGCGCCGGCGTGTAACGAGCGCTTTTACTATAATCACCGCCGAAAAAGCCGCCACGGCTGTTATCCCGAGCCCGAGCATAAGGACGTACGCCTCCTCGTCGGCGCGGTACGCCGCGAACTGCGCGATCACCGATACGGCGTTATTTATGAGATGCATAAACACGCACGCGGCGGCGCTGCCCGTCTTGATGAACGCGAGCGCGAGAAACAGGCCCATCACAAAAGCGTTTATCACCTGCGGTGGATTGCGGTGCGAAAGCCCGAATACCGTCGCCGAAACGATAGCCGCGAACACGGGCGAATAGCCGGCGAGCGTGCCGAACACCGCGCCGCGGAAGAACAGCTCTTCTAAAAACGGGGCGATAAGGACTATCATCACCACCGCGAGAATCGCTCCGTAAGAAGTCGTGTAGCTTTCGTCGCCCGCCGGCGGATAAAACTTTGCCAGAAGCACGCCGCACAGAAAATTGACCGAATACGTCGCTCCCGCCGCAAGCAGGAAGAACTGCAGCGCTTTTTGCGGCATAACGGCTTTGAGCGGGAACAGCTTTTCAGGCCTGCGCCGCGCGCAGAGCGCGACCGCCGCCATCGGGACCGCCAGCGAAAGCACGTAAAACACGAGCTGAAGAGTCACGTTGAACCATTCCGCCCCCAGCGCGGGGAACCACATGGGCAAAAGCGACTGCAGACCGCCGCAGGCGTACAGCAGTATGAGCATAACGCACGCCGCCGCGAACACCACGGCAAGATCGTGCCGGATATCGGCGAGCGAACGGGCGAGGAAATATGAATTCTCCTCTCGCTTCGCGGTAATATCCATTTTGCCCCTCCACAAATTTTCTCATTATTTATTATACCACCATTTTCCGCGTCAGTCAATATATTGCGGGAGATAAAATTATTTCTCCCAAACGGGATTTCCCAAAGGCCGGGGCAGAATTTGCAAATGAAAAGCGGATCCGTTTTGTAGTGTGACAGAAAAAGCAAAAGGCAAGTCCGTTCATTCGGGCTTGCCTTTTTATCATCGTTTTATAAGGTTTTCGTATTCCTTATGGGCTTTCAACGGAGCATAGGACGGCCAGCCGAACAGCGCAAGGTAGTCTTCAACCGTTGTTGTTTCGCCGGTTTTACACCAATTCGCCGAATTCCCCTTTACGTGGCTGAACAGCGGTGCGGTATAAGCGTATTCACCCATAGAATCGACCTCATCATATTTTTCGGCATAATACCGCGCCGTTTTCATATATTCCGCAGCTTCGTCAAGCTCGCCGGCGTTGATCTTTGTGCGTGCGTCTGCGAGGGCGGCGGAATACATTTTATAGTTGAACAAAAGATAATTACCGTCCGGGAAAAACAACCCGATCAGCTTTTTCAAAATATCTCTTTCGGCTTTGACGTTCACATCGAGATAATCGGTCAGCGATTCCAGCTTCTTTATCATTTGATTTTCGCGCCGGCTTGTTTGCTCGTCCCCCGTCAGGCATGAAATGATCAGTTCTTCGCGGCGGTTAGGGTCAAATTCAACTTGCGGATACATCTCGGCGTATTTAAGCGCCTCTGAGCCGGCGCCTTTTTCCGGCAGGCATTGAACGATCCCCTCGATGGCGTTGGCTTTCGTCTTGTCGTCGTTGCAGTTATCTATTACCCGCCGGAACAGTTCTATAGCCTTGTCCCGCTCGATGCGGTATTTCGCCTCATCGCGTATCGTAACGGCGGTACACCAAACGCACCTGGCATATTCGTTCAACCATTTCATATCGCCGGGAAACTCTTTAACGGCTTCCTCGCATACGACCATTCTGTCCGGGATGCTTCCGGTTTTGAAAGTGTCTTCAAAACGCTTTTGCAGTTCGGCACGTTTCAGTTCATCTGCGGATTCGCTGTAACAGAAAAGCTCGTCGGTCGTCACTCTGAAAAGCCGTGCAAGAGGCACGATGAGCGAAAGATCGGGACTTGTTACACCGGTTTCCCATTTAGAAACCGTCTGATATGTCACGCCGAGGCAGTTTGCAAGCTCATCCTGCGTCATATCCCTCGCGCGGCGCAGCTCTTTTATCTTTTCTCCCAAATGATTCATTGTGTTTGCTCCTTTTTCAAAAAGTAAGCGGGCCCTGCTTCTGCTTCTATTATATCACAGACAGTCCGAAACACAATAACGCATTTTTTGAGAAATTCTCGCTTTTAACGCGAGTTTCCATATCCGCGGGGCGTTAGTGGTACTGGGTGCATAATTGACAATTGTGCACTTTTTTACGAAAACATTGCCGATTGTATGTTGAAAAAAACTGTCGGCTATGATATATTAAAACAGTCAGTAAGAACATAAGGAGGGCGTCATTTTGGGTAAGAACGAAGAGTTGTCTCTGTGTGAGCGCGCAAAAATTTACATAAAGCAACATTTGCGAGAGAATATCTCTCGCGATTCGTTGTGCAATGCGCTGAATACTAACCGCACGACGCTTTCCCGCGATATAAAAAAATACGCCGGTAAAACGGTAACCGAATTGATAAATTCAATAAGGCTTGAAAAAAGCCGGGAACTGCTTACCGGCGGCAAAGATAGAATTTCTGATATTGCAAATAAATGCGGTTATTCGGATTCAAAGTATTTCACGCGTTTATTCCGCAAAGAATACGGCGTCGCACCGTTGGCGTATCGTCAAAAGGCGACTTGTGATCGGGACGACGAGCTTTTGAAGCGCTTTTTTAAGTATGCCGTTTTCGGCAGGGGCGAAGCCGTTTTGACGATCCGCGCAGCAAAAAACAAGCTTGTTTACCGCGAAGCGGTGAAAAGCCTTTGTCTTTGGGGGTGGCGTGATCAGCCCGAGCCGCTGTATGAAGATATATTTCCATGCTATGTGAGCGGCGATTACGAACGTATGCTGTGCGATTCGTTCGACAACCCGGATGCGCTGAAGAACGAAATAGTCGAAACTCTGCTTACAAAAATTGACGTACCTAACCGCTGCAACGCAAAGCTCTTGTGCGCACTCGGCGGTGCGGCAAGAGCTTTGCCGACCTACAAAAAAATGTATGAGAGCGCGAAAGCAGCGCTTGCGGTTATTTCGGCAGATATGACTAACCGGCTGAGCGAGCCGGCTTATAACGAGGACGACGAGCGTTACCCTTACGAAGGAAAACGGTTTTTTACGGCTTGTTTAGGACTTGTATGCTGCGAGCCGAACGAAAAAACGCTGGTAAGTATTTTTTCGGATATAGCGGACTTTTTCGATTATTCCGATTATCCGCCTGTCCCAACCTACCAGAATCCGCTGTTTCGGATGGCGGATTTATACGGCGACGTCGAAGCGGCGTTTGAAATATTCCGCAATGCCGCGAAAAGCCACCGCCACGCGGATAAGATGTATGAACATTTGCCGCACCGCGCGGTGATGGAGTCGAGCGGTACGCGCTATACCGCCGCGGAATATATTGCAGAAGCGGAAGCGAGCGCGAAAGGGCGCCGCCCGATAGAAATCGACTACCTCCTTTCGTTCGCCGAATCAAATAAATCCGTACGCGCCGAAGTCGCCCGCGTACTATTGAACGTGCGCGACATCGGCGTGCGGGAAACGCTGACCGACTTTTTCACTTTTGATCTGCACGGCGAGACAAAGCCGCTGTTTCCGCTCGACCCGTGCCCCGTACTTGCCCGCGCACGCGAGTATTTCGAAAAGGGTTCCTATCCTGACGAGAAGTATAATTCGCACTATCGCCGGATGCTGGCACTGCTGGCAAGCTGCTCGAATAAAAACGAGGGCGTGCGTCGGTTGGGGCTGGATATGCTGGAGGAAGCAGAAAACAGCGGCGACGAAAAGAAACGTTCCGCCGCCGCGAGATACGGGATCCCGCTTGCATACGGCGTGAACTACCGTCCCGACGACGAAAGCAGGCTGGAACAATTGCTTTTTTCGGGCTTCGAGCCGAATGTAAACAGCATCATCCTGCAAGCGCGCATTAATCTAAACTCCGGCAAAAACGTTTTTCCCGACAAACTGCTTTCGCTTATTCTTGAACTGACAGATCCGTGGAACACGCGACTGGATCTTTCGCAAAAGCTTGCGGATCGAGGAAAACTCACACGTGAAATGTGTAAGATTTTGAAGTACGATTGCTGCAGCCGAACGAGAAAACTCGCGTTGCAGTATTATAGGTAGAATATCGAATTGCAAATAACCGTTTGGAATGTATGCGTAACCGACTGTTGGATAAATAGGTATATAAACAATCCCGCCCGGGCGTTAGCGGTATTGGGTGCAAAATTGCAGGCGGATCATATAGCCCCCAAAAAACGAGCGTTTTTGAGCGCGCCGGGAAAGCGTAAAAACAACGAAAAAAGCAC
The DNA here is from genome assembly GCA_017429165.1 of Clostridia bacterium. GTDB lineage: Bacteria > Bacillota > Clostridia > Oscillospirales > CAG-382 > UBA1206. The sequence goes on along the minus strand of JAFRPL010000024.1, from coordinate 308 downwards.
GCAAATACGTGCTTTTTCGTGGTGGAGCGTAGGGGATTCGAACCCCTGACCCCAACACTGCCAGTGTTGTGCGCTCCCAAAACACTCGGTCACGCACCCGCAACATTTTCTTTGTCCACTGATTATATTATACCATATATTCACCCGGATTTCAAGGCGCGCGGCTTTCGTTACTGTATAATCGCACATTTTTGTTTTCGCCTTCTTCGCGGTATAATGACACCGCAAAGGAGGTATTTGCTATGAAAGACAATTTGAAAGGCGTAGGAATATGGGGACAGCGGCACTATCAGTATCTAAAGGAGAAT
>JAFRPL010000003.1 GCA_017429165.1 Clostridia bacterium | reverse complement strand
GGCGTACACGACGGACGGCGTAGGAAAAATCGAACGCCATAACGAACGCAAAAACAAGAACTACGGAAACCTGAACGTCGTCCCGGAGCGGTCGCCGATGAACGTCCATTTCAAAGATCCCGGCGGGATGACCTACAACGAAACGCTGAAAAAGCTGCTTGAAGAAGGCACGGTATCCCGGCGCGGTCAGAAGGAAAATGCAAAAGTGTTTGACGAAATGGTGGTGGATATCAACACGCAGTATTTCGAGGAACACGGCGGTTACGATTACGCAGTTCGCTTCTACGAGGAGGCGTACCGTTTCGCCACACAAGAGTACGGCGAGGAGAATATCATTTCTGCCGTTATGCACGCCGACGAGCTGAACAAGGCGATGACCGCGAAATACGGTTATCCTGTGTATCACTATCATATGCACATCGTAGCGATCCCCGTCGTTGAGAAAAAGATACTCTGGACGAAACGTTGCAAAGACCCGAACCTCGTCGGAACGGTCAAAGATACGATCCGTCAAATCAGTCACTCAAAGAAATGGAAATCCGCGCCGAAATTCGACGAGCGCGGCGAGCCCGTAAAGAATCCAGACGGCACTCCCGTGCTCGTCACGTCGTACAGTCTTTTGCAGGACAGATTCTTTGAGCACATGAGCGGCGCCGGGTTTGAAGGTTTCGTGCGAGGCGAGCGAGGCAGCACGACGGAGCATCTTTCCTCGCTCGACTATCAGATCAAAAAGGATACCGAGCGACTGAACGAGATCAAGGCGAAGATCGAAAAAGAGCAGGTCGTATATGACACGCTTCACCCGGAGCATAAGACATTTTCAGAGATCGACGACATGGGCAAGAAAGGCATCACCGGCAAGTACACCGTTTCAAAGGAGGATTACGACACGCTGACGTCGCTTGCCAAAGAGGGCGTTTCAAGCCGTGGCAAGATACGTGAGCTGAAAGACGAAAACAAGCGTCTGTGGAACAAGGTGTTCAGTCTTGAAAAACAGATCGAGCGCTTGCAGGATTATATCCAGCGGCTTGAAGATTTCTGCCGCCCGTATCTTGAAGCGATGAAACGCTTCCCGGAAAAGGTCAAGGAATTCTTCACGAACCTGCTGAAGCCGAAAGAAAAGGCAAAAGAACAGGAACCCGAAATACAAATCAAACCGAAGAGAAAGAAAAAGGAGGAAGTTGAAAGATGAAAATATCATTGAGCGGCGACGCGCTGAAAGAGTATGAGGACGCCATCGAAAAGCTGAAAGCGATGACAAAGGAGGAACGCCTCAAGTGGTTTGAGGACAACGCCAGCGACGATTTCGCTTTTGGGTGCGAGATCAACGGTACGATCTATATCGCAGAATGCATTTTCAGAAAGCCGAAGGGCGAGACACTGCTCGGCAAGACCTGCCGCATTCTCGTAAATGATGACAATGTGTAAAAAATCTCGAAATTATCACTTTAAAGCGTTGAAGTTTCAGCCCGGATGTGATATGATGATAGCGTCCTATGATTCACGTCATATCCGGCTGAGGAAAGGAGTTTTATGAAACAAAGAATCAATCAGTCGGACAGAATCGACGCTCTCTACTGCCGCCTCTCCCGTGACGACGATCAGGAAGGGGTATCGGGGAGCATAAAAAATCAACAGGCGATCCTTGAAAAGTATGCAAAAGACAACGGATTCGATAATCCGAGAGTATTCATCGACGACGGGTGGTCGGGCGTGAGCTTTGCAAGACCCGCTTTTACGGAGATTATGGAGCTTGCCGAACAAGGGATGATCCGGACGCTTATCGTAAAGGATCACTCAAGACTCGGACGTAATCGTCTTATCGTCGGACAACTCATGGAGGAGGAATTCGACCGCCTCGGAGTCCGGTATATTGCGATCATGGACAATATCGACACCGCCAAAGGCGTGAGCGATATCGTTCCGATGCAGGACTGGTTCAACGAATGGCACGCCAAGAATACGAGTCAGAAGGTACGCAACGTATTCCGTAATAAAGGAATGTCGGGCTTGCCGCTTACGACGGTACCGCCCTTTGGGTATATGAAAGACCCGGAGGCAAAAAAGCCGGAGATCAAGTGGCTGATCGACGAGCCTGCAGCGGAAGTCGTGCGCCGCATCTTCAAAATGTGTATCGACGGTCTCGGACCCACGCAGATCGCAAAACGTCTGAAAGCGGAAAAGGTGATGACGCCTTCGGAATACTGGGCGAGCATCGAGCGCAAAGCCGCACATCTTCCGGCAACGCCGTACAACTGGAATCCCGCCGCCGTTTCGGATATTCTCGCGCGGCAGGAATACGTCGGAGACACGATTAACTTCCGAAGCACGACGAAATCCTTTAAGAACAAGAAGAAAATCGAGCGTCCGCAGGAAGAATGGCAGATATTCAAGGATACCCACCCCGCGATCATCGACAGAGAGACCTTCGCTCTTGTGCAGGAGCTTCGCTCTCATCGCGTCAGACCGACGAGGACCGGCATCGTCAGTATGTTCTCCGGTTTGATGTACTGCGATGACTGCGGCGCAAAGCTGTATTACAGTTCGTCAAACTGCTATCAGCGCGACCAGGCGTATTTCTTCTGCTCGACCTACCGCAAAGAATCGAGCAACTGCTCGGCGCACTTCATCCGCGAGAAGGTCGTGTATCAGATGGTGCTTGCAGCTCTGAGACGGATCTTCAAAATGATCAGCATTTTCGAGGAAGAATTCGTCGATCTTCAAATGCGTCATTACGGCGCGGCGAGAAAGGACGAGCTTGCAAAAAAGAAGCGCGAACTCTCCAAGGCGAAAACGCGTATCAATGAGATCGACCGTCTCATCCAGAAAAGCTATGAGGACAACGCAAAAGGAAAGATCACCGACGAGCGTTACGCAACGCTGACAGCTTCTCTTGAAACGGAGCAGAAATCTCTGAAAGTTGCCGTGCCTGAAATGGAAGCGGAGCTTGAACAGCAGGTCGACAAGACGGAAGGGCTTCAACACTTCGTTGAAAAGGTTAAGAAGATCACCGATCTGAAGGAGTTGACGCCGGAGCTGGTACACGAATTCATCGAAAAGATTGTTGTGTTTCAACCGAGATACGTTGACGGTCAGCGGGTACAGCTTATCGACATCTACTTCAACGGAGTCGGTATCGTCGAAGAAATGACGCCCGAACAGATGGAAGAAGCTTTTCAAACGCGTCTCAAAGCCGAAGAAACCAAAAGCAAAACGGCGTAACCAAAGCGGTCACGCCATCTTACAACAAATCAAATATTCAATTTAGATACAAAGGCCGCCTTGGGGCATCTTCCTTACGGAGGGTGCCCCAAAGGCGTCTTTTTGCATGGCCTGCCTTGGGGGATTTGAACCCCCGACCGTCGGAATCGGAGTCCGATACTCTATCCAGCTGAGCTAAAGGCAGTTCTATTCGGTTTTTTTATACGCTTTATCTACAATAAAGTAAACGAGCCAGAACGCGGCGGTGAGTATCACGCCCGAAAGGCAGAATATCAGCGTGCCCATGCCCGAAAAATCAGTTTCGCTTTGCGCGGCGGAAAGCGCCGAAAACACAAGCTCGGCGATAATGCACGCAAGGAACGCGGCAGGGCAGAAAAACGCCGCCTCGTCTGCCATAAACGGCTTTATGCCGTTTATCTCGTGTGATTTTATATATTCCACCGTGATCACGGACGGGATCAGATAAGCGAACATCACGCAGAATATCAGTACTGTTTGCAGCGTCATCGTCTGCGGAAGCTGAAATGCGAACTGGAACAGCACGCCGCAAAGCGCGCCGTATACCGCGCGCAAAACGCGGTAGCGGTTACGTTTATTTGCCATATTTTTCCTCGTCGTGTTTGCGGATCGCCTTGCGCATTATCTTGCCGCTCGTGGTCTTGGGAAGCGAATCCACAAACTCCACTATGCGCGGGTATTTATAAGGCGCGGTGACTTTTTTGACGTGGTTCTGTATTTCTTTTTTCAGCTCGTCCGAAGCGGTATATCCCTTTGCCAGTACGATGGTGGCTTTGACGACCTGCCCTCTCACGGGATCCGGGACTGCGGTGACAGCACATTCCAGCACCGAAGGATGAGTCATGACGGCGGATTCCACTTCGAACGGACCTATGCGGTAGCCGGAACATTTTATCACGTCGTCGTCGCGGCCCACGAACCAGTAATAGCCGTCCTCGTCGCGCCACGCCATATCGCCGGTATAGTAGCAGTCGTGCCTGAACGCTTCGGCGTTGGCTTCGGGATCGTTTATGTAGCCCTTGAACAGCCCGGGCGGATAATGCCTGCTGAGATTCTTTACGACTATGTATCCGGGGATACCGTCTTCGCATCTCACGCCGTCGGCGTCAACTATGTCGATATCGAACGCGGGCGAAGGCTTGCCGGTCGAACCGGGGCGGATGGGGAAGCCGTCGAAATTGGCAAGGAGCACCGGCGTTTCGGTCTGGCCGAAACCTTCGGTGAGCGTAAGCCCGGTCAGGTCGCGGAAGCGGTAGAACACTTCGGGGTTGAGCGGCTCGCCCGCCATACAGCAATGCTTTATGGAAGAAAGATCGTAATGCGAAATGTCTTCCTTGATAAGGAAACGGAATATCGTGGGCGGCGCGCAGAAGGTGGTGACTTTTATCTCTTCGAGCAGTTTCAGCGTGTTCACCGCCGAGAATTTTTCGTTGTTATATGCGACGATCGTCGCCCCGCAGATCCACTGACCGTAGATCTTGCCCCAGGCGAATTTCGCCCAGCCGCTGTCGGACATCGTTAAATGCAGCTTGTCGTTCCGGACCTGCTGCCAGTATTTTGCGGTGACTATGTGTCCCACCGGGTACGAAAAATCATGCTTTATCATTTTGGGCATACCGGTGGTGCCGGAAGAGAAATAGACCAGCATTTCATCTTCCACGGCGGTATGCACGCGCTCTTCGAACGGCTGCGCGGCGGCAATGCCGGCGCGCATATCCAAAAACGGCGCTGGGATATTGTTTCCGCAAACGGCCACGTTATTTACGGTAGGGCATTTAGGCAGCGCTTCGCGTACGTAATCGAGCATTTCGGCGTCGTCGGTGACGCAGATGAGCCGCACCGAAGCGGCGCAGCAGCGGTAAACGATATCTTTTGGAGTAAGCTGAAAAGTCGCCGGTATGCACACCGCTCCTATGCGGTGGCAGGCGATGAACGTGAACCATACCTCCGGCGCCTGTTTGAGCATGAACATCACTCTGTCGCCGCGTTTCACGCCCAGCGAAAGCAGCCACGAAGCTTCTTTTTTAGAAAGTTCCGATACCTCTTCAAAGGTATACATACGGCGCGTGCCGTTGTCGTCGCAGTAATACAGCGCGTTTTTGCCGGGCTGTTCTTTCGTCCATGCGTCGACGACGTCGTAGGCGAAGTTGAAACCTTCGGGCACTCTTACGGAATAGCCCGCTTTCAGCTCTTCGTAACTGTCGTATTCGGTTTTGTCAAGGAATTTCTCTAACATATTTTTGACCGCTCCGAAAGAATTGAAATCTATTATAAAGCATATTTTGCATTTTGTCAAGTTTTTGCACGTCTCTTTTTACCGTGTTTTGCAAGAATAAGCATTTGTCCGGCTGCGTCAGCCGTCCGGGTCGGATTATTATGCGTTATGCACAAAGCGCGTTTCAGACTCCCGGAGTTAAAACAATCGATATGATTATTTAATCTTTTCAACTAAATAATTAAGCGCGAATATATTGTTTTTTAATCAACTGTGTGGTATAATACAGCGGTCGGCGGAGATGTATGCCTGCCGGCTAATAATCCCACAGAGGAAATAAATGAACGTAACCGTAATCTGCGACGTGCTCGGCCAAGCGAACAACGGCACTACCATAGCCGCCATGAATCTTATAGATCATCTGCGCGCTAAAGGACATAAGGTCACGGTAGTTTCGCCCGATGCGTCTACCGCAGGCAGGGAAGGGTATATGGTAGTACCGGTGCTCAACCTTACCGCTCCTATAAACCGTCTTGTGGAAAAAAACAACGTCCAGCTTGCCAAAGCGGATAAAAATATCCTGTACGAAGCTATCAAAGACGCTGATGTGGTGCATATACTCATACCGTTTTCACTGGGGTGCGGGGCGGTCAAAATGGCGCGTAAGCTCGGCAAACCCATAACCGCGAGCTTTCATTGCCAGGCCGAAAACTTTACCGCCCATATAGGTATGATGGGTTCTAAACTCGTAAACCGCATCACGTACAAAATATTCAGCCGCAAAGTCTATCGCCATTGCGTAAAGGTCCATTATCCCACAGAATTCATAAAAAACGTGTTCGAAAAAGAAGCGGGGCGTCAGTTTCCCTCCGTCGTGATCTCCAACGGGGTCGACGAGCTTTTCTTTGAAGAACGCAAAAAGAATCCGTCCGGCAAATTCACCATAGTCTGTTCGGGCAGATACAGTAAGGAAAAATCCCAGCGCGACCTTCTTGACGCGGTTGGGATGTCCGGGCACAAAGACAAGATCAAGATCATCCTCGCCGGGCAGGGGCCGTACGAAAAGCGGCTGAAAAAACGCGCGTCCAAGATGGGGCTCGACGTCGAATTCCGCTTTTTCGAACGCCGCGAGTTGGCGCAGACGCTTACCGACGCCGATCTCTACGTGCACACCTCCACGGTGGAAATAGAAGCCGTTTCGGCAATGGAAGCCATCGCTTGCGGACTCGTCCCGGTGATATGCGATTCGGAACTCAGCGCCACGCGCAGCTTCGCGTTGGACGAAGCAAATCTGTTTCGCAAGCATTCGCCGCGCGATCTTTGCAGAAAGATAGATTTCTTCTTCGAACATCCCGAAAAGACGAAAGAATACGCGGCGCGTTACGGCGCAAAGAAAAACGCTTTCCGCCTTTGCGAATGTATGGACCGGATGGAATCAATGCTCGCCGACGCGTGTTCGCATCCCGAAGAAAGGCGGCGCGCGCATTGAAAACATATTATTACAGCGACGAGCTGAACGACGATTTTGCGGAAAACGGCATAAACACAAAGCGGCTCCCGCGCGATTATAAATACTTTACCGATTCACGGTTCCGACGCGCCTCTGCGTTCGCGCTTTATCATTTTATCGCTTCTCCCATTGTGTACGTCATTCAGAAGATCGCCTATCGCGAAAGAATAATCGGCAGAAAAAAGCTCAAACCGTATAAAAAAGAGGGATTTTTCCTCTACGGCAACCATACCCGCGCCATGGGCGACGCCTACGCTCCGTCCATAATATCTTTCCCTAAAAAGGCGTATATCGTCGTCGGCCCGGACGCCGTTTCCGTAACAGGTATAAAACGCATAGTCGAAGATCTCGGCGCCATTCCCGTGCCGGACGATCCGGCGGGCATTATGGATTATTACAACGCCGTAAAAAAGCACGCCGGGCTCGGACATATCGTGGCAGTTTATCCCGAAGCCCACATATGGCCCTTTTATACGAAAATACGGCCGTTCGCCGACACTTCCTTCAGATTCCCCAAAGTTACCGGAAAACCCGCGTTCACTTTCACCGCCACTTATAAAAAGCGCCGGTTCGGCAAGGGAGTAAAGACCACGGTCTATATAGACGGGCCGTTCTTTCCGGATCCCGAACTCGACGCACGTACCGATACCGCGCGCCTTCGCGATCTGTGCTACGACGCGATGACGCTGCGCTCGGCGGAATCGACGTATTCCAAAAACTGCTATGTAAAGGTCGAAAAACAAAACGAAAGCCGCGCCGTCCCGCAGTGAGCGGAAAAGCACGGCTTTTCAGCCGTTCTGTCATATCCTGCGTTCTTTTTTGAGCTTGTACAGCTCTTCCGAAGCGAGCCGCGCTTTTGCGACGGGCACGCTTTGGTCCAGAGGGAAACAGTAAAACTGCCGCCCTTTTTCTCCCACGCATATCATATCGCCAAGCTCGTACCAGTAGTAGTCGGCGTAAAGACTGTGGCTTTCGGTGGGCGAGCGCCTGTATTCAAGATCTCCGGCGTCGTTTTTCAGCAAAAATCCGTCGGCGTCGTGCCGCAGCCGCCCGTTCCCGATCATATATATCGCCTTATAATCGGTCATATATCCTATCTTGACAGGGACATCCAGCAAATAAGTGCCGTTTTCAAGTTCCTTTTTGACTTCGCTCCGTTCCCACGCGTACCATGCCGGGATATGCGTAAACTCGGTCTCGCCCTCCTCGGCGTGCAGTTCGCCGTATTCGTCCATGTGCCATTTTCTGCCGCAGGAATCGCATACGAGCGACGTGCCTTTCCCAAGCGTTTTGCCTTCGGCGCCGCAATGCGGGCACTTGTAAAGGATCCGCTGCAGCCCGTCCGCGCGGAACGGTTCGTCCACTTTTATCCCGTTTTCCTTCTGCCACGCAAAGTGGTCGTATTCAAACGCTTTGTCCAGCGCGGCGTCGAGCTCCCGCACCGGCGTTCTGGCGATCTCTTCCGGAGTGAACAGCAGATCCGCGCGCGCCGAAACGTCGACATTGCGCTTTTGCAGCATATTGTAAAGCGGATCGCGCTGGAACGCGCCGTATGTACGCACCGTTATCACCGGGACTTCAAGACGTTTGAGCAACGCTCCGGTATATCGCGGCAGCGGGGTGGTCGTCCCGTCGAAAGTATAGCTCGCTTCCGGGAACATCAGCACGCTGCAGCGCTTTTTCCGCAGCATTTGCTTTATGGTGACTATAAGCGAAGGATCGCTGCAGAACTTTTCGGTCGGGATACAGCCTAAGCGACGCATCAGCGCCTTTTTTCCGACGAACCCATCGGACGTGCAAATAATTGCGTACGGTATGTTTTTGAAAATGTGCGACGCCATTTCGAGGTCGATAAAGCTCGAATGGTTCATCAGTATAAGATACGGCGGCTTGAAGCCTTCATAAGGCCTGACGGGATCGAGCAAACGGAAGTTGACTTTTTTTAAATCTCCGGCCGAAGCGATCCGCATCAACGCGCGGAAAAACAAGCCCGGCTTTTTTGGCTTTACGGGCGGTATCGGCGGCAGCGAAGCCACTGCCGAATATTCAACTGCCTTGGTTTTGATTTTCATTCCGTTCTGTCTCCGCACATCGTTTATATTCATATTATACAACAAATAAACAATTCTTTCAAGGGGAATTTTGTCAAAAAGGGAGTGAGCTTTTATGGAACCCGAATACGTCTTTGTCTTTTACGTCTGCGTCCTCGCCGCAGTCTCTGCCGCCGCATTCTGCGTTTACGGCAGGGACAAAAAACTTGCCAGACGCGGCGGCGAACGCATAAAAGAAAAACACCTTCTCGCACTTGCCGCATTCGGAGGCGCCGCCGGCGCTTTCATGGCGCGGATCGTATTCAGGCATAAGACCGAAAAAGGCTATTTCAGTCTGGTGATCTACACGTCTCTCGCCCTGCAGATCTGTGCGCTCTTACTGATCGCGCTTGCCTGGAAAGGAGCGTTCAAATGAAAAAAAGAACTTCCCGCGCCGCCTCTCATTCCAAGGAATCCAACAGATCGCTCACGGCGGTCTGTCTGCTCGGATCTGTCGGATTTGCCTGCCTTGCGGCATTCCTGGGACTTTCCGGGTCGTTTTCAAAACCGGCGTTCATCATCGGCGTGCTCATAAGCGGTTCGGCGCTTGTGATTTCAATGCTGCTTCTCACACTTTTCAAACGTTAAAAAACGCCCCGCAGTTTAAAACCTGCGGGGCATATCTTTTTGCTTTTTATTTAGTGCCGTCGTAAGTGAACGCGGGGGTGAAGTACACGTTGCCGTAGATATCGGTGATGCGGAAGCAGACGCTCATTATCTCGGAAACCTTGATATTGTCGAGTCTGAGCTCCGCGCTTGCGGCAAATGAACTGCCCAGCGTGTAGCTGTCTTCGTATTCGCCGTCCTTGCCGTAATAGTCGCACAGCGGCTGAATGACATCGCCCTTGTTGATCTCTATGCATCCCTTTGCGGCGGTGTCGGTCTCGTTACCGTATACGGGACGGGCGCCGGTGACTATGCCGTAGTTGTGCTCGGGCGTGAACAGCACTTCTATGTCCACGGTTTCGCCGTTGAGCAGCGCGGGAATATAGCCGGAAAACTCGTAATCGGTCTCGGAGGAGTAATAGCTCGAAGTGAGGTAATACGCCACGGGATGTCCGTCGAGGCAGAGCCATGTGCCGTCGAATTCCATGATGAGATCGCTGTCTTCGTCGAACTCTATGGTATTGTCATGACCCAGATCGATAAATCCGTTGCCGTCTTCAACGTAAACGCTTATCTCGGCGGTCTGGATCAGATCCCACTCTTCATCGGTGAGCTTGAGCACGCGCGCGCCGTTTTTGTCTGTTGCGGTAAGATGCGAAGGATCGAGCAGATTCGAAGAGACGGAAGATGCTTTTGAGGAAACGAGCTCGGTATCTACGAACTCGAGTCCGCTCGGCATGCTCTTGCCGCTGAAAGCGGAAAGCAGGCTCGTTATGGACGAAAGGTCAAGTCCCGTGCCGGCGGAAGCCGAACCGGAGCCGCCTATTATAGTGCCGAGCAGGGAAGTCAGCGGCGAGCTGCTGCTGCTCGTCGATCCGCCTGCCACGAGGTTGAGTATGCTGCCGAGCATATCGCTGCCGCCTATCGACGAGAACAGCGAAGTCGAAGCCGCGGTCTGACCTGCCGTCTCGAGACTTGCAAAGCTCTTGATGCAGTCGACATAGTCGGAATCGAGTCCCAGGTTGTTGTATACCGAAACCGCGCTGTTCATGTTGGAAAGCGATTCGTACGGGAAATAGATGCTCAGCCCGTAGCAGTTCGACATCGTGGTGCCGTTATACTTGACGCATCCTTTGAGCGCCGATGCGAGCGCGAGCGCTTCCTCTGTGCCTATCTTCTGAGCAAGGTCTACTATGTCCACCTGGTTGATCTTGTTTTTCGCCGAAAACTGCCTTACGCTTGCGCGCGCATCGGAAACGGGCGCGTAGTTATCGGATTTCACCATCTCGGCGGTGGAAGTCGCAAAGCTGTTGAACTTTTCGGGCACCGCGCCGTGAAGTTCGGCAAGGTCGGTAACCGAAAGCGTGACGGATCTGTTGGAGTTGGAAGCGATATATGTATCGATTATTGTTTTGGCTATGTTTACGGTCGAAGTCGAGGTGTTTTTAGAGATCACGTTGAGCCAGTCGGTGTGATACCAGCCGGTGCCGGGTTCCACTTCTTCGGAGGCGATGAGGTAGTCGGCGTATTTGTCGCATACCAGCGCGGTCTCGAGCGTGGACATAAGGCAGGCGTCGAACCCTATGAGGTCAAACTTGCAGCCGCCTTTCTGAAGCGCGGCGTTCAGGTTGGTAAGAGTCATCGAACCGGAAGAGACGCGTTCGTCGTAGCCGAATCCCGAAAGCGAACCGCCGCCGTGATCCCACATGACGAGGATGTATCTGTTTGCGGGGTATTTCGACGTGCAGTACTGGATGAACGAAGCCAGATTGTCGGAATCCGTCATAGATTTATTTCCGTTGTTCTGCACGAGACATTCGAGCTTATGGTCCTTTATGCGGTAGATCTGATTGCGGTCGTTGGCTATACCGCTGGTCTTCCAGCCCTTGCATCCGCCGGTCTCGACTATTACGTTTACTTTGTCCGATATATTGGCGGCCTTCATTTCGTTGAGGTCGCTCGTCGCCATACCGTGCTTCGATTCAAGGTCGGTGCCGCACATATATACCATTACGGTAACAGTGTCTTTGCCGTTGCCCTTGATTGCGGTATAATAATCGCGTGCAAGCTCGCTGCCGTGCTGGTCGGCCGATACTTCGGTGCCGGAAACGGTAGTGTTTGCGGGCGGGTTCTGGCTGCTTTCGCCGCCGCATTTTTTAAAGAGGAAGAACAGCGCGAGTCCTACGAGGACGAGTATTATTATGGTGGTAAACGTAGACTTGCCGCCGCTTTTAGAAGACGAGCCGCCGCCCGAGGACGAGCCGCTCCCGAAAAGCGAACCGAGAAGTCCGCCCAGCAGATTGCTGCCGCCTGACGAACTGCTGCCCGCTCTGCCCGAACTGCCGGTCTTTCTGCCGCCGGTGCCGAGCGGACTGCCGCCGCCTACGCTGCTGCCTTTGCCGACGTTGACGGAGCCGGAAGAAGTGCGTTTATCTCTGCCGTTTGGTCTTTTTTCCATATCACATTTCCTTTCGTGCATTTGATTGACAAACAGATTATACTATTGTTTTATCAAAATGTAAAGAGTTATTTTTCAAACCGCATCAAAAAAGATCCCTGAAATACAGAGACCTTTTTATAAATACTTTGCTTTATTCCCCAATATCGTTTTTGACGCGGGTCAGATAGTACGCCACCGCGAGATCCGTCACCAGACCGTAGCTGCGTTCGCCTTCTTTGACCGATTGCGACTTCAAATACGCGTCGTTGGTCTTGGAGACCACCTGAGCCGCCGCAGATTCGCGGTAAGGTTCGAAAAACCTTGAATATGCGCTCATTTCGGCACCGACCTGCGCGGGGTAGTGATTCTTGCGGTAATCGTTGTAAAGCTCCTTGTCCGATTTGTTCAGTGCGGACATCACTTCGCGCAGTACGTTGACGCAGCCGCTGTAGCGGATAAACGGATCGTCCGATGAAATGCACACCAGAAACGCCGTGAAATTCGCTTCGTCTTCGCGTGCGATACCGCGCTGATGCGACATCTCGTGCGCCACGGTATACGGGACGACGAAATCGGGGTAGTTGAAGTTGACGTTGGCTTCGCCGGTGAAAAACGCGTAAACGCCCGAAATATGAGTGTATGTCATATAATGCGAAAGCGCCACGTATTTTACCTGACACGAGAAATGCGTTATAAAATCCTTGTCCGAAGCGTATTTTTCAAATGCGGAGTTTATCTTGTCCGTAAGCTCGTAGTACGAATAAGGCATATGCGATTCGCCGCCTGTGCCGAACGCGACCTGCGAAAGCTCGGCGTCGATCTTTTCGGTGAGCCAAAGCGCGGTCTCGTACAGCTCTTCGCCGGAAACAGGCGAATCGGTGAGCCCCAGATTCTGCGCCAGTGAGTTTCTGAAATACGCCGGACCGAAACCCACGCCGAACGTTATCACAACCGCAAGCAGCACGCAGATCAGAAAACGCATCATCCTGCCAAACCAGTCTTTGCGAGTCTTGGCGAGACGTATGGAAACGTAAATGATCGCCGCAAGCATCAGGGGTATGGTGACGAGCAGCGTTTCGGCGAGCGAAAACGGCAGCCAGCCTGTGAGCTTGGCGAAGATCCAGCGCACCGCGTGCCCGGGATAGCGGGTGACGAATTCAGCGAATGCGGGTGAGAAGCGGGAAATTATGTAAACCACTGCGGCGAGCGCCCCGAGTACCGCGAACACCGTAAAAGTCTTGTGCCTTGCGGCACACGAAAGCGCCCGTTTAAAGATATTTTCTTTTTCTTTCGCGGGTAAAAGGTCCATTACACCTTGACCGTCCAGCCGAATTTGTCTTCCGATCTGCCCCACTGGATAGACGTGAGCTTGTCGTAGAGCATTGCCGAAACTTCGCCTATCTCAAAGTTGTTTATGGTCATCTTCTTTTTGCCCCAGTAAAGCTCGCCTACGGGCGAAACGACCGCCGCGGTACCGGTACCGAACATTTCTTCGAGCTTGCCCGAATCATGCGCTTCGCTTACTTCGTCGATGGAAATGCGGCGTTCGGTCACGGTATAACCTTCGCTGCGCAGCAGTTCGATCGCGGAACGTCTGGTGACGCCGGGAAGGATGCTCCCTTCGAGCTTGGGGGTGATGATCTCGCCGTTTATCTTGAAGAAGACGTTCATGGCGCCCACTTCATCTATGTATTTGTGATAGATACCGTCCAGCCAAAGCACCTGAGCGTAGCCGTTTTCTTCGGCTTTCTGCTGACCTATGAGAGACGCGGCGTAGTTGCCGCCGACTTTGGCAAAACCCGTGCCGCCGCGCACTGCGCGGACGTATTCGTCCTCGACTGCGATCTTGACAGGATTGATGCCCGCGGCGTAATAAGAACCGGAAGGGGAGAGGATTATGATGAATTTATAGGTCCTGGAAGGATGCACTCCCAGGAATTCGTCTGTCGCAATTATGAACGGGCGGATATACAGCGAAGTGCCGGGCAGCGAAGGCACCCAGTCTATGTCTGTGCGGACGACGGCTTTTATCGCCTCCATCGCGAATTCGGGGTCCACCTTGGGTATGCACATACGCTCGTTGGTGTTGTTCATACGTTCTATGTTTTTATCGGGTCTGAAAAGCAGTATCTCGCCTTTTTCGGTG